>DCFW01000011.1 GCA_002315435.1 Bacteroidales bacterium UBA1794 | reverse complement strand
AATTTTTACCGGACAGCAATAATAAGAAGTTATTTATTTCTTCATTAAGTATGATTTGAATGAAGCAAAATCTTTTGACATAGGAATAGACAGCTTTTCACCTTTCATAAATACAGCCAACTTAGCTGGAATATGAACCTTATCACCGATAATCTGTTCAACGGTATCAATGAATTTAGCCGGATGAGCCGTCTCAAGGAACACACCTATTTCACCAGGCTGCAATCCTTCGCTCAACGCACGATATCCACACGCTCCATGAGGATCTAGCAAATAATGCGTTTCGTCATATACCTCTTGCACTGTTTCACTGATTTGATCATCATCATAAGTGGCTCCGCTAATATCTTTCTTTATGGCTTCGTAACTGCCTTTATACAGATCAAGCACACGAACGAAGTTACTGGGATCACCTACATCCATCGCATTTGCAATGGTGACAACAGATGGTTTCGGTGTATAAACGCCTGTCTGAAGATATTGATAGAAAATATCATTATTATTGTTTGACGCAATGAAACGTTTTACGGGCAATCCCATCCGCTTACCAAACAACCCGGCTGTGATATTGCCGAAATTGCCACTAGGCACACAGAATACCAGATTTTGCGCTTTGCCCAGAGTCTTCAACTGTGCATATGCATAAAAGTAGTAAAAGGCTTGCGGTAAGAATCGAGCAACATTTATACTGTTTGCCGAAGTCAAGCGCATATGTTCGCTCAAGTCAGCATCTAAAAAAGCTGCTTTAACCAATGCCTGACAATCATCAAAATTACCATCTACTTCAATGGCTGTGATGTTCTTGCCCAGTGTTGTGAACTGCTTCTCCTGAATCTCACTCACTTTTCCTTTCGGGTAAAGCACATATACATGAATGCCTTCCACACCCACAAATCCATTGGCTACAGCACCTCCTGTATCTCCACTGGTTGCAACCAACACATTCACATCCTTTGTGCCTTCTTTACGAATAAAATAGCCTAACAGGCGAGCCATAAAGCGAGCACCTACATCCTTGAAAGCCAATGTGGGCCCATGAAACAATTCCAAAGAGAAAATGCTTTCAGTAATGGGTACCAAAGGCACATCAAAAGTCAATGTATCATATACTATTGATTTCAACTTATCAGCAGGTACATCTTCACCAAAAAAGGCATCTGCTATTTGATAAGCGATCTCTTGAAAAGAGAGTTCTTCAATATGTTCGAAAAAAGAATCGGGAAGTCTCTTTATCTGATCCGGCATATATAGGCCTTTGTCCGCAGCAAGCCCTTTAACGACTGCATCCTGCAAATTGACCTCCGGAGTTTTCTTGTTTGTACTATAGTATTTCATACTCTCATAAATTCATTTATAAATTCATTCTCTTTCATCACTCCGTATGCACCTTCTACAGCAGCTACTTCATCATAAGTCTGCACTTCATCCGGTTCAATGCCCGGATAATATATAACAAACGGTACAGGCTCTGCCACATGTGTGCGTAATTCGCACGGTGTAGGGTGATCGGGCAATACGGCAATGGATACAGGTTCGTTCCATGTTTTCACTTCATTGTAAATAGGCCCGACAATACGTGAATCAAGATATTCTATCGTCTTAATCTTCAAGGGGATATCTCCTTCGTGACCGGCTTCGTCACTGGCCTCAAGATGCAAATACACAAAGTCGTCTTTTCGCAATGCCTCTATTGCAGCTTGTGCTTTGCCTTCATAATTGGTATCGTAGAGTCCGGTGGCTCCTTCAACTTCTATATTGTGGAAACCGGCATAACGCCCAATTCCTTTTATCAAATCAACGGCTGAGATAACATCTCCGGCTTTCACTCCGGGGAATAATTCAGAGAATTTCTTCATTTTCGGACGATACCCGGGAGACCAAGGCCAGATACTGTTTGCAGGATCTTTTCCTTCTGCCTTTCTTTTTAGATTAATCGGATGATTACTGAGTAACTCTTGCGATCGGATTATTAAATCATTGATCAAATCAGCTGTAGACTGCGCTTCTTTAACCTCCGCTTTTACAAGCAAAGGGCGCCAAGGTTTCAATGGAACATCATGAGGAGGTGTGCAATCTAAATGTTTGTTGCCTCCTTTGATCACCAACAAGTGGCGATATTGAATGCCCGTATAAAAATGAACACACTCATTACCCAACTTCTCCTGCAAGAACTTAATCATCACATCAGCCTCTTCAGTCGTAAGATGTCCGGCTGAATGATTCTTGATATGATCTCCTTCAATGCAAATAAGGTTACAGCGCATAGCCATGTCATCGGGTTCCAAATCAATGCCTATGCTTGCAGCTTCAAGCACGCCACGCCCCTCATAAACTGTAGACAAATCATATCCCAGTACCGAGAGGTTAGCAACTTCACTTCCTGGATGGAAGCCGGGAGCAACCGTCAGAAGTCTTCCGTTGCGTCCCTTACGAGCCAACTCATCCATATAAGGAGTGTCAGCATATTGCAATAGTGTTTTATTATTTAAACTTTCTACCGGCCAATCGGCCATACCATCGCCTAATATGATAATATGTTTCATTTCATCTGATGTTAGCAATACTAATAATATCTGCAAAAACTCCGCCGGAAGTTACCTTGGCACCGGCTCCGTACCCTTGAATCATCATCGGATACTCTTTGTAACGCTCAGTGGTAAGAAGGATAATGTTGTTGCTTCCCTCCAAATCATAAAAGGGATGGCGTGAATCCACTTCTTCCAATCCCACGGAAGCCTTACCACTATCCAATCGCGCAACAAAACGCCAATGCTTTTTTGTAATCTCAAGCTTCTTGCGCTTCTCTTCAAAATCAGCATCCAACTCAGGAAGTCTTTCCCAAAAGGAATTTATATCTCCTTTGAAGAATTCATCAGGAATAAACAAATGCTTCTCAACATCAGATTGTTCTAGTCCATATCCGGCTTCACGTGCTAGGATAACCAGTTTACGTATAACGTCCTTACCGCTTAAATCAATACGCGGATCAGGTTCGGAATATTGTGCGGCTTTCGCTCTATGAATGGTTTCGCTAAATGGAACATCTGCACTCAACTCATTAAAAATAAAATTAAGAGTGCCACTAAGAACGGCTTCAATCTTCAAGATCTTATCACCACTATTAATCATATCATCAATGGTGTTGATAATAGGTAGTCCTGCACCTACATTGGCCTCAAAAAGGAACTTGGCTCCTTTAATGCGGGCTGTGTTCCTCAATCGGCAATAACTATCATAATCCGATGATGCTGCTATTTTATTTGCTGCAACTACAGATACATTATGTGCAAGCAAATCTTGGTAGATCGTTGCCACATCCTGACTGGCTGTACAGTCTACAAAAACAGAATTGAAGATATTCATCTTCACTATTTCATCATGAATAATCTTAGGCGAACTCTTCATTCCTTCAGTTAACAACAGCTCTTTATAGTTGTCCAACGGTATTCCTTCTCGATGAAACAACGCATAATGTCCGTTGGCAATGCCTACAACCTTTAGATTCAAACCTTTCTTAGCTTTCAGTTCTTCTTGCTGCTTGTTAATTTGATCAAGCAAGCTACCTCCTACTGCACCGACACCACAGATAAACAAGTTAAGTATCTGATAAGGTGACAAGAAGAATGAATCATGGATTACATTCAAAGTCTTACGCAATGAATCTGCATTGATAACAAAAGAGATGTTTGTTTCTGACGCACCCTGTGCACATGAAATGACATTGATACCATTTCTGCCCAACGTACCAAAAAGTTTGCCGGCAATACCGGGTGTATGTTTCATACCGTCGCCTACAATAGCCACAGTTGCAAGTCCTGTTTCAGCAGTCATCTTGTTGATCTCACCCATACCTATTTCTTTTTCGAATTCGGCATTAAGCACATCACACGCCATTGACGCATCGGCATTTTTCACTCCAATGGAAGTACTGTTTTCAGAAGAGGCTTGAGAAACCATGAATACGCTGATACCACTCTCAGCCAAGGCTCGGAATATTCGATAGTTCACACCAATTACTCCAACCATACCTAATCCTTGTACGGTAATTAAACAGGTATCTTTGATTGAAGATATTCCTTTAATTACACGCTGATTATCGGTCGTCGGCTTTTCAACAATAATGGTTCCGGGTGCATCGGGATTAAAGGTATTTTTCACAAGAATAGGGATGCTCTTATGAAATACCGGATATATTGTAGGAGGATAAATGACCTTTGCACCAAAATTGCAAAGCTCCATTGCCTCCACATAACTTAATTCTTTTATAGGGTAAGCTGCTGAAATGACTTTGGGATCAGCAGTCATAAAGCCATCGACATCTGTCCAGATCTCTAATACACTTGCTCCAAGAGCCGCGGCAATCAATGCTGCGGTATAGTCGGAACCTCCGCGTCCTAAATTAGTAATATCCCCGGTTTCTTTGTCAGAAGATATAAAACCCGGAATCACTGCTATCTGCGGTAAATTCTCAAATGTATCACGAATTAATCTGTTCGTAAGTTCTTTGTCCAACGTGTGCTTACCATACTTTGCTTCTGTCTTGATAAACATTCGTGAATCATACCACTCTGCACCTTTTATCAAGGTGGCTGTGATTAGTGAGGATAAACGCTCACCATAACTTACGATTGTATCAGATGTCTTTGCAGATAAATCTTTAATCAGGAATAGACCCTGAAAAATGTTTTTTAACTGATCGAGCATATTGCTCACTTTCATCTCCAACTTAGCCTTACTTTCTCCATCAGGAATGATTTCTTCAATCATACTGATGTGGCGGTCAAGTATCTCCTGATACTGCACCTCATACAAACGATTTCCTGAAGCGGCTAACTTTGAAGTACTGATAAGCTTATCAGTGATTCCACCCAATGCTGATACAACTACGATAACTGGTTCATTGGATGACTCTGCAATTTTCTTAACATTTAAAATGCTCTTGGCGGAACCTACGGATGTTCCACCGAATTTCATTACTCTCATGTATGTAAATTGCTTGTTTGTTATTAATCGAGGCAAAAATACAAATAATTATCATAATCGGGACTTTTTTACTTTTAATTTATCAACTAAAAACAAAAAAAGAGGTTATCTCTCATGAGATAACCTCTTTAATAAAATATCTTCAATGGATCACTTTAGTGCACCCAATAGTTTTTTGCAAGTATCATTATTTGCATCCACACCTAAAACTTGGTTACAAATCTTGCGGCAAGTTTCTTTATCACTTGCACTCTTAGTCTTCGAGAAACGAGCATAATAATAGATCGCAGCCTGTTGACCTGAAGAAACGATTACCGGATTATAACGTGGATCATTCTTTTCTTGTGCTATCTCCATACATTTTGTATAGTAACCAGCCACTTCAATGTTTTTATAATCAGGGTCCATCGCTACATTAGTATGTCCTCTATAGAAATAGCCACGATAATCTTTAGGATCCATTTGAATGACTTTAGCAAAAATTGAATCAGCTCTCATTAAATAAGCTGTTTGCTGTTCCTTAGTAATGGTCTTCGATGTTCCTATATTATATAATTTCTTACCGAAACCTACATAATCATCTTCTGTAATTTTAGCAGGATCTTTTGACTTTAATAACTTTTCAAAAGCAATAATACTAGCATTATGATCACCTGCATTTTCATACATATCAGAAACGATACCGTACAAACTTGTTTTAGTTGAATCCAACTTAATTACAGATTCGAATGCTTGAGCAGCTTCAGGGTATTTCTTCTCAGCTTGATATAAACGTCCTAAATACATATAGTCAAAATAGGAAATAAGTCTAGGATCTTTTACTGTGCTCAAGAATTTTTGTGCATAAGTAGCAGCAGAATCAAAATTCTTCAACTCTACCAAACTGTACATTGCCATACGGTTGAATACAAAATTATTAGGATCACGAGCTAAACCTTTGTTAGCAATCTCCAAACATTTTGTATAATTACCATCCATCAACAATGCCATACAGTACTCAACTAAATCTTGATCCGTATCATTACCGGAAGCAACATAATCAGAGAATGCTTTTACAGCTTCGTCAAATCTGTTTTTATCATAATACAATTTTGCCAGCTCTTCATTAGCCAAAGAGAAAGTTGGATCTTGAGTTTTCAAGTCATTCAACTTTTGAATAGCTAAATCAGTATTAACATCCTTGTAAGCACGCGCATATTTGATATATGCATCTTTGCTATCTTTGTCAAGATAAATTGCCATCTCATAATTTTCGCAAGCCTTACCTGGATCTTTCAATGCCAAATAGTAGTCACCTTTAAACACGTATACAGGAGCATACTTGTTCTTCAATGTTTCAGCTCTAGTTTCATAAGAAAAAGCTGTATCGAATAGACCGGCAGATAAATAAGCCTGACCAACCTCTATCATCAAATCAACATTTTTCTTATTCTTGCCTTTCAACAATCCTTCAAAAGTTTCAGATGCTTGAGCAGCATTAGATTTGATCTGCAACTTAGCCAAACCCACTTGGTTATAGACAAAAGTTGGGTCAGCCTTCAAACCTTCATTATAATAGTAAGATGCAGAATCATTCATGCTCTCACCATAATATACATTTCCCAAGTAATAACAAGTCTCAGCCTTATTTGCAGTACCTGTAATCAGATCTTTAAGCAAAAGTTTTTTAGCTTGTCTAGAAAAGCCTGTTTTAAAAAAATAGGCGCCTTCACTCTCTTTTGCTTGAAGAGCGGACACACTCATAAATAAAGTAATGAGCGTGAGAAATGATAATGAATAAACTTTAAATTTCATTTGTTGCAAATTTAATCTTAATATTAATATGAATCTTTTACCTGAACTAAACGTACCGGCTGTGTTGCTGGTACTAGCGCAGATTTTAAAATTATTCTCTGCCCTTTATCAGTAGTAAGGAAATTAGAAAAGCCATGGGCTAATCCCTGATCACGAGGATCTGAACAAATTGTGTATACACTCCTCGTAAATGGATACGTTTGCAATGCAAGATATGCTTGATAGGGTTTCAAACAACTTTCAGAAGTGGCAATATTACTTGTCGTAACAGACATCACATTTACTCCCTTTTTGAAAGAAAGATTTGTTGTGTCGTTCTCTTCGTCAAGCCAATTTACACCAATTATACCAATAGCATTTATGGTATGCATCACATAATTAAATACTTGTAAATTCGTTTTCTGAGCAAAAATTCGTGATTTGTCAAAGGGTTTGCCATTACAAATTGAATCTATGGCATAGCGTACAGTGCTTGAATTAGGATTATCAAAAACAACTTGTATATCACCCAATCCAGACGATGGAGCTAGTTGTTTCCACTTTGTTACTTTACCTGTCAATATATCACGAACCTGATCAACAGTTATCAAAGTGTCTTTGTTAGAACGATTAACGATCAGTCCTAAACCATCAGTCGCAAGCTTATCCTGATAAACAGGATATTGCTTGTTCTTGAAGTTTTGTAATTCACCTTGAGATAGTGTACGAGTAACTATAGCCAAACGCACACTATCTTTCAGTAATAAGTTTAATGCATCTACTTCACTACAATAAATTGGAGTTATAGTAGCTTCAGGATTAAGAGCCTCAAATACTTTTATCTCTTCATCTATTATTGGTTTGAAATTTTCATCTACAGCAATTTTTATATCGCCTGACGTAAATGACTCAGTTGATGCTTGCTTCTTATTTGAATGACAAGACGTAATGCCAATAATACAAATGAAAGCAAATATAAAAGTATAAAAAGATCTTTTCCTAAACATAACTTTTATTGTAATCTAAATGTTATAGGTACAACATAATAAACCGGTACATTCACACCATTTTGTTTGCCTGGAATCCATCTCGGTAGCATTCTTACTACGCGAATAGCTTCTTTATCGCAATATGGATCCAAAGAACGTACAACTTTAGCATCAGTTACATCACCACTCTTTGAAACGACGAAGCGAACCATAACCTTACCTTGTACACCGTTCTCTTGAGAAATAGCCGGATATTTCAAGTTGTCACTAATGAATTTCAATAACTCAGAGTCACCACCAGGGAACTTAGGCATCTGTTCAACAGCCGTATATGGCTTGTCGTCCTCAACCTCTTTCTTTTCCTCTACGGGAGCTTGCTGCGTTGTGACTTGTTTCAAATCTGCAATATCAACACCTTTATCACTATTACCTTTCACATCGGCAATTGAAATAGCAGCATCTGTTTTTGTCAATTCTTCCTGAGACTTCATCTGATCTTCATCACGAACCTCATTATCCTTTGCAATCACAGGAGCTACAAATTTAATTGTAGTTTTTAATGGTGGTGGGGGTGGGGCAACCGGATTATATTTAATAATCTTCTTGTCCTTGATATCAGCTTCATCCAAAGTTGACAATTTAGTAACAGAAGTAATGCCCTGATCAGATTTCTTTGGAGTCAGCAAAGTGATAAGTTTAGGAAGACTGAAAACCACTACAGAGAATATCAATACGATAATCACAGACCAAGTGTGACGCTTGGGTGACTTCATTCGTATGCTATACGCTCCATAAGCCTTGTTCTTCCCCTCAAATATTAAATCACACCATTCGGGTGATGTTAAATCTATTTTTGCCATTTTCTTAACTTTTTAATGATCAACCTATTAATGAGCGCCTCCGCCTTTATAATTTGTGATCAAACCCTTATCTTGCTGAGTGATGGGGACTATTACATACTTACTTATACTACATATCTGCATTTCATCTAGCGCATCAATAAGATTCTTATAGGTTGCATCATCCGTAGCTTTGATAATAACTGTAGGAGTATTCTTTTGATCTTTAATTTTAGAAGCTTCCTGATCATATTGTTTCTGATTGATCTGAAGATTTGTCTTCTTTTGTTTTAAAGCTCTTATTTCTTGAATAACCTTCATGTTTTTCTTCATCAAAAGATCACGGATGCCACTTGCATCATAAGAAGTTTGTTTCACGGATTCCTGTTTAGGAAGTCCTTCATAATAATATACCTTATTATTCTTTGATAAAAGAAGGGTTACTGCCAAAGATTCCTTAACCTTAGATTGTTGCTCCTTGTTAAGATTTTTATCATCTTTGGTAGGCATATTAATTTCCATCGTCTGAGGTTTGCTCAGAGAGGTACAAAGCATAAAGAAAGTGATCAACAACATGTTCATATCCACCATAGGCGTAAAATCTACGCGGACATTCATTTTCTTTTGCTTACTTTTTTGTCTATTTGCCATTTTATATCCTCCTCTTACTTAGCTTCTTTGGGAACGACCTTCAAAGTTGTGATCAGATTATATCTGTTCTCTTTTAAGTCCTGCAAAGAATTCATCACATCTTTAATAACCTTGTATGGTGTATCTTGGTCAGCTTTGATGGCTATACGAAGATCTGCATTTACTTCACGCGCATGCTTCATCCATACTTTAAATTGGTTATTTGTACTATCAGTCGGAATACCCTGACTCTTTAATATACCATCCTTACTTTTGTCATCCAACGCTAAAAACGATTTCATTTTTGCGATAGGTACACCAAAAGTACTCTGAACTTGGAACTTCTTTATTTCAGCCGGAGAAAACTTCACGCCATAATCAGCACCTACTGATTCTAAAGTAGCCGCCATATCGGCTTGTTTGTCCAAGCTCATAAAGACCTTACCGTCCTTTGCTATCAATATAGACAGGATGTCTTTCTCAGGGATTTTTATCTCTGAGACAGACCCTGGAGTAGTAACTGTTACAGGAGCTTTCTTCACAAATGTTGAAGTCAACATAAAGAAGGTAAGCAAGAGCACAGTTACGTCACTCATCGCAGTCATATCGATAAAGACGCTTTTCTTTTTTATTTGAACTTTTGCCATAACTTATTTACTTATTCTCTTTAATTTACAGTTTTACGATTGCGAACTGAGATTATTTCTCGTGAGTTGCTGCAAAAGTCTGAACAATAGAGAATCCTACCTCGTCAAGGCTATAAGTTAATTTATCAATCTTATTTGTATAGTAGTTATAAGAGATAACAGCAAGAGCTGCAGTAATGATACCGAACGCTGTATTGATCAAGGCCTCAGAAATACCTTGTGATAAAGCCATAGAGTCACCAGAACCTCCAGAAGCCAAAGCAGCAAATGAACGGATCATACCAATAACGGTACCACAAAGTCCAAACAATGTACCCAATGTTGTAATAGTTGCAATAATAGGTAAATTTTGAGACATCATAGGCAATTCAAGAGCAGTAGCTTCTTCCAATGATTTTTGGATAGCCAACTGTTTTTGATCTTTAGCTAAATCAGCGTTATTCTCTACTTCCTTGTATGTATCAAGTGTAGATGTAACAACATTAGCTACTGAACCTCTTTGTTTGTCACAAATGACTTTAGCACCATTAATATCACCTTTAGATAAAGCGACTTTAATATTCTCAACAAATTTTACCAAAGAGCCTTTACCAAAAGCTGTCTTCAAAGCGAAGTAACGTTCGATAGAAAGAGCGATTACAGTAAATAACAATGTGTGAATAATAGGAACGATAGGACCTCCTTTGTAGATTGTACCTAACATATTACCATCAACAGGACGGTTGTTAGTGTCACCATTTACAAAATTGTCAGCATTACCTAAAATGAAATGATAAACGCAAATTGCTATAACCAAGCAAATTACGATTACAATCCAAGCTGAATTAATACCTTGGAATCCTTGATTCTTTTTTACTTTCTTAGTTTCCACTTTCTTTTGAGTAGTTTCCATAATAGTTTTTTTTTAAACAATTTATTTTTAGAAATTAATAATTCACTTTTTTAATAATGACCTAATACATTATTATTGCAGCGATTCACGGCAAAAATAGAAACAAAAAGGTAAACCCTTTAAGATTTTACACATTTTTATTACTATTTGAATGGATTTCATTCCTCTTAACTACCTATAATCGTTGCAACCTCATTAATGCGACAAATATATGAATAATATTTTAATTGATACAAAGAAAAAAAGGAAAAAAGTTGGGAAAACTTCTA
>DCFW01000028.1 GCA_002315435.1 Bacteroidales bacterium UBA1794 | reverse complement strand
CTTTCTGAAATAGAGAGGGGAATTTTTTATTATTACAAAAATGTTATATAAAGATATCGGAATAGTGTGATTGTAAGATTTTTATGTTTCTATTTGTAAGCTTCGTTTTTTTCTCTTTTACGTTTTCTCTTTCCTTCTATTTAAGAATTTATTCATAAAAAAATTAATGTTTATTGGTTATTTTTTAGAATAGATCCTCTTTGGAGAGATTATTTGTTCTATTACCTTGTGGTTTGCCCGATCCACTGTTGATGCTTCTAATGAGCATAAATAGATACGGGTCGTGGTTTCGGATGTATGTCCCATTCCTGCGCTGATGATTGAGATCGGTATGTCCATATTTCTGGCCACTGTAGCCCATGTATGTCGTGAGACATAAGATGTAAGTGGAATTTCCAAATTTAAAATGTGGGAGATCTTTTTCAACAGTTTATTGTAATAGCTCCGTTTGTTTTGATATTGTTTGTAGGCTTTTGCGTCATCGGCTTCGGTGATAATAGGCAGCAAATAATCATATTTGGTCTTTGCTGAGTATCTGTCGATGATTTCAAGCATACAGTTTTCCAACTTAACATCCAAAGGAATGTCTGTTTTGTGGCGGCAGTAGTGGATTTCTCCGTTTTTGATGTCGCTTTTTTTCAGATATGCCATATCTACGAATGCAATTCCCCGCATATAGAAACTGAAGAGAAACAGATCTCTTGCCAATTCCAATGAGAACTTGCCTTTTAAATCCAGTTCAGCCAAGTGGGTGATGGTGGATGCTTTCACTGCTCTTTTACGGGTTCGGTCAATGCCTGTATATGCTTCCATAAAGGGGTTGTTTTGATTTACTAGTTTTTGTCTCACCGCTTTGTTATATACAGAACGGAGCTGGCGCATATAAAAAGAGGTAGTATTGCGTGCCAGTTGGCTACCTCTTAGCCATTTCTCATATTCAAGAATGAGATCTTCTGTGATGGCGTTTAAATTTAGTTCTTCATCTTTTACAAATTCCAGAAAACTGCTCTTTGCGGCGATGTAGTTTTGCGCCGTGCCTGAACGTCCTTGTTCAAGAAGAGTTTTGATTTCATGATCCATAAATGAGAAGAAAGTCTGTCCTGAGCGATATTTATTGAATAGTTTCATAATATCACAGATGGAGTAACTTGTTTCGGTTTCTTCCAATTCCCGCAACACACGTTTGAAAAGGTTCTTGTCGTTGTTAATGCGACATTGCACCTTGTTTAAATAGCTCTCTCTCTCGGAGCCTGGGGAAATAACAATCACTTGTTGCTTTTCGTCCCATTCGTCGATTCTCAACTTGTACTTAGTTTGAAGTCCTTGCGTACGTCTTTTGAATGAAAGTAAGTAGCAAACCGTCTGTTCATAATTACTTGTTGACGTTTCACTTAGCTTAATAATAAATTTGGCCATAATATCACTATATTATTAAAAATGTATCTAACGGCAAAGAAAGGCAAAAATTCTGTATATTTCTTACCAAATTGTATATTTTTATAAACAAAAGAGGCGGTAACCTCGGCTACCACCTCTTTTTCAATCAAATACGCTAAATAAATATTTATGCTACAGCGATGTTTATTTCGTTCTTAATCTTCTCTTCTTCAGTGATTTTGGACAACGTGATGTATAAAATTCCATTTTCTGCTTTGGCCGTAATGCGGTCTTTAGCCACATTATCCGGAAGAATGAGCGTTTGTTCGTATTGACGGTATGAGAAATCTCTACGCAAATAGTGTTTTTCAGTTTCGCTCTTTTTATTGAGGCTGATGATCAAGTTGTCCTTTTCATCTACTTTCAAACTGAAATCTTCTCTTGTCATTCCTGGAACTGCTATTTCTATTTGATAGTTGTCTGCACTCTCTATCACGTTCATTGCCGGAGTGGTGTGCCTTGATTCGTTGCTTAATCCCATGAAGCTATTCAAAATTTCGGGTAAATAACCGAATGTTCTTACTGTTGTCATATTAATGTCTCCTTTTCTTTAATTTGTTCAACTTTTACATTCGGAATAAGACAACCCATGTGCCATTACTATTTGTAAGACATAATGTCTTGTTTGTATAATTTATTCATGACGTTATGGCATATTAATAAGTGCGATAATGTAAATAATAATGTATATTGTGGAATAATGGGAGGGGAATAAGTAAAAAAAGAGAAAGCTGTTTTTATGGGTTGTGTTTTTTGATTAACTTTGCGCACATATTTAATAATGAATTATTGGAAATGGAGAATATACGAAACTTTTGTATCATAGCGCATATTGATCATGGAAAGTCAACTTTAGCTGATCGCATGTTGGAATTTACTAAAACCATTCAGGTGACCGAGGGACAAATGTTGGATGACATGGATCTGGAGCGTGAGCGTGGCATAACGATAAAGAGTCATGCCATACAGATGGAATACATTTACAAAGGTGAGAATTATCTCCTTAATTTGATAGATACTCCGGGACATGTGGATTTCTCTTATGAGGTGTCTCGCTCGATTGCTGCCTGTGAGGGCGCATTGCTGGTGGTGGATGCTTCACAAGGTGTGCAGGCTCAAACCATTTCAAATCTATATATGGCTGTGGACCATGATCTGGAAATTATTCCTGTAATCAATAAATGTGATATGCCTAGCGCAAATCCGGAACAGGTGGAGGATGAAATCATCGAGCTGCTAGGTTGCAAGCGCGAGGAGATCATACGTGCCAGCGGGAAAACCGGTATGGGTGTTGAGGAGATACTGAATGCTGTGGTTGAGCGTGTACCTCATCCTGTGGGTGATGAAAAGGCTCCGCTGCAGGCTTTGATCTTTGATTCGGTATTCAATTCGTTTCGTGGAATCATTGCTTATTTTAAGATTATGAATGGTTCTATTCAGGCGGGTGACAAGGTGAAGTTTTTCAACACGGGGCAGGAATATGTGGCTGATGAAGTGGGTGTGCTGAGGATGGTGCTGATACCGAAGAAGACATTGGGCACAGGCGAAGTGGGATATATCATTTCCGGAATAAAGACGAGTACGGAAGTAAAGGTGGGCGATACGATTACTCATGTAAGCGTGCCGTGCAAAGCGGCTATAAACGGATTTCAGGAAGTGAAGTCGATGGTGTTTGCCGGTGTGTATCCGATAGAATCCGAGGATTATGAGAATTTACGTTCGTCTTTGGAGAAGTTACAACTGAATGATGCTTCGCTTACATTCACACCTGAGAGTTCTGTGGCTTTGGGGTTCGGTTTCCGTTGCGGTTTCTTGGGATTGTTGCATATGGAGATCGTGCAGGAACGTCTTGATCGAGAATTCAATATGGATGTGATTACGACTGTCCCCAACGTTTCATACAATATATATGACAAGCATGGGGTTATGACTGAAATTCATAACCCGGGCGGTATGCCTGATCCTACTTTGATTGACCGTATTGAGGAACCGTATATTAATGCGTCCGTGATTACGACAAGCAGCTATATTGGTGCGATCATGACATTGTGCCTGGGTAAGCGTGGTGAGTTGGTAAAGCAAGAATATATTTCGGGTGATAGAGTGGAGCTACATTATAATATGCCTATGGGCGAAATTGTCATTGATTTCTATGACAAGTTAAAGAGTATCTCTAAGGGATATGCTTCATTTGATTATTCGCCGAATGGTTTTCGTCCGTCGAAATTGGTGAAGATGGATATTTTATTGAACGGTGAACCGGTGGATGCTCTTTCTACGTTGACTCATGTGGATAATGCCTATAGTTTGGGCAAGCGCATGTGTGAGAAGTTGCAGGAGTTGATACCTCGTCAGCAATTCGATATTGCGGTGCAGGCTGCGATAGGGAGTAAGATCATTTCTCGTGAGACGATCAAGGCTGTACGGAAAGATGTAACTGCCAAATGTTATGGTGGTGATATCAGCCGCAAGCGTAAATTGTTGGAAAAGCAGAAACGCGGTAAGAAGAGGATGAAGCAAATCGGAAATGTGCAGGTTCCTCAAAAGGCGTTTTTAGCAGTGTTAAAGCTTGATTCATAGAAGTATGTATATAAAAATACAACAGTTTCTAATTATTAATAAAATGTTTCTGTTCATAAAATATTGATATTACCTTTGTTGAAATGAATAAATTGGAGCTTATGACTAAACAATTTTTATTGTTGCTGCTTATAACAGTGTTTCTTTCGTCGTGTGGAAAGTCTTATAAAATAAAAGGTTCTTCATCTGTACCGACACTTGACGGTAAAACGGTTTATGTGAAGGTCATCAAAAACGACAAGTGGGTTACTATTGATTCTGCCGAAATTGTTCATGGTGAGTTTAAATTGAACGGATCTGTTGATTCTGTGGAGATGGCTTCTATTTTCTTGGATGACGAAAGTGTGGCTCCTATTGTTCTTGAGTCGGGAGCTATGGAGCTGAGTATTACTCAAAGCGATATCACTGTAAAAGGAACGACATTGAATGATAAATTGTATAAGTTTGTTGCAAAGAAAAATTATATTGATGATCGTGCTCAGGAGAATCAACGACTTGAAAGTCAGCGTATCCTGGATGGAGTGGATCCTGATGAGGCACAAGAACAGATGAATGAAGGGAATACAAAGCTCAGTGATGAACTGAGAGGGTATGTGAAGAGTTTTATTCGTGAAAATTATGATAATGTGCTCGGCCCTTCTGTTTTCTTAATGGTATGCAGCAGCACTTTCCCTTATCCGTTGCTTACTCCGGATTTGCAAGAACTGGTGGATCAGGCTCCGGAAAATTTCCGCAATAATCCTAAAATAAAGGAATATGTGGCAAAAGCAAAAGATAATATTCAAAATATTCAAGAGCAACAGTTGCTTCAACAGCATGAAGAAAATGCTCCCCAAGCTCCGCCTCGGCCACAAGTCCAACCAAATAGGTATTAATTTATAACGATATAAAAAATAGGGTGTGTCAAGTTTATTTTTGACACACCCTATTTTATACCTTATAATATTGTTTGGTTATAACATTTTCTTTTCTTCAAGATAGGAATCTTTAAATCCGAGAAAATACAGTACACCGTCCAGTCCTATGGTGTTAATTGATTGTCTTGCATTGGCAACGACTTTCGGCTTTGCATGGAAAGCGATGCCCAAGCCGGCAATACCTAGCATGGGGAGGTCATTCGCACCGTCTCCTACAGCTATTGTCTGCTCTATGTCTACCTTCTCAACTTGTGCAATCAATCGAAGCAGTTCGGCTTTTCTTTTTCCATCGACCACGTCACCAAGGTAACGGCCTGTAAGTTTACCTTCTTTAATTTCCAACTCGTTGGCGTATACATAGTCAATGCCGTATTTGTCTTTCAGGTAATTGCCAAAATAGGTGAAGCCTCCAGATAGGATAGCGATCTTGTAACCGCACTTTTTTAATACATACATCAATCGGTCTACGCCTTCCGTTATCGGCAGGTGTTGCGCTATATCTACCATGACCGATTCATCTAATCCTTTGAGTAGTGCGACGCGTTTGGTGAAGCTTTCTTTAAAGTCTATTTCGCCTCTCATCGCACTTTCCGTGATTGCTTTGACTTGTTCTCCTACACCTGCCCGCATGGCCAGCTCGTCAATGACTTCCGTCTCAATAAGAGTTGAATCCATATCAAAGCAGATCAATCTTCTGTTTCTGCGATACATATTGTCGATTTGCAAAGAGAAATCCATCTCCAGTTCTTCGCCGATTTTCATGAGTCGTGCATTCATCTCATCTCTATTGGAAGGATTGCCTCGCAATGAGAACTCAATGCATGCACGGGTACGGGCTTTTGAATCATCGAGCGGAATACGTCCTGTCATACGACGTATAGCATCAATGTTCATCCCTTGTTCGGCAACGATACGTGAGACTGCTGCTATTTGCGGAGATGTCATTTTGCGTCCGAGCATGGTAAGTATGTAGCGGTTTTTACCCTGCATGCTCACCCATTGGTTATATTCCTTGCGTGAGATGGGATGAAACCCAATATTCACTTTTAGTTCCGTTGCTTTAAACAGCAACTCTTTCATGATGTTGCCGGAATAAGTTTCTGTTGTGAGGAAAAGAATCCCCAATGAGAGGGTGTTGTGAATGTCGGCTTGACCAATGTCAAGTATGGTCACATCATATTTTGCCAGTATTTCAGAAAATGAAGCCGTTAATCCCGGACGATCTTCTCCTGTAATACGCGTTAAAATTAATTCAGTTTTCGGATTTTCCATACTAATTATTATTTTGGAGCTTTAAAATATAGTACAATTGCAATGATTGAGTATACAATATTCGGTAACCATACAGCCAATATTGACGGCATGCTGCCATTGATCGAGAATGTTGACGATACGGATTGGAATAAAATATATGAAAAGCTCAGACCTAATCCTATACCCAGATTTAATCCCATGCCCCCTTTAACTTTCCTGGATGATAGCGAAACGCCTATTGCTGTAAGGATGAATGCGGCAAATGATGCGGCAATTCGTCTGTAATATTCAATTTGAAATTCTTTGAGATTGGCAAAACCTCGTTTACTTTGTTTGTCGATATACTTCTTCAATGCCGTATTGGTCATGGTATTTTGCATATTCTGCATGATCACAAAGTCTGACGGATCCATGTCTATGACTGTGTCTTTGACGGTTCCGCTTTTTATCTTTTCTTTGAGACCGTGCATTTCCCGAATCATATAGTCATTTATTTTCCAGTGATTCACTTTCGTGCTGTCATAATTAATGCTTTGCGCCGTGAGATGCCATACCAATTTCTTTTTGTCGAATTTATCTAATGAGAAGTGATAGCCTGTTTTTGATGCGTCTTCATATCTTTCGATATAGGCTACAGAGCCTTTGCCTATCTGAAGTTGTACATTAGAAACAACGTCTTCTTTACGTTTTTTCCAATATTTGTCTTCGAAGTTGATCATTTTGATGTTGCCTTTAGGAATGATATAGGATCCTAATTCAAAGGTGGCAAATGAAATTACAGCTGCTGATAAGAAATAGGGGCGCATCAAGCGTTTGAAACTGATACCGCCTGCCAGCATGGCGATAATTTCAGAGTCGTCTGCCAGTTTGGAGGTAAAGAAGATGACTGAAATAAATACAAACAACGGACTGAACAGATTGGCGAAGTAGGGGACAAAGTTTAAATAATAATCAAAAATGATGGCTTTAACGGGCGCACCATGGTCTAGAAACTTATCTATTTTACTGTTAATATCGAAAATGACAGCAATAGAAAGGATCAGGACGATTGAGAAGATATATGTACCAAGGAACTTACTGATGATATATGTATCAATACGTTTCAAGGGCATAAATCTCAATCTGTAATTTCGACTTTTTGATTGCTTGTGCCTGGATTTCCTAATCTTGTTGATCCTTTTGGCACGCGCTTTAATTATTTTTTTTTCTCTATCTGTCATTGTTATATGCTTTGGAAAGCAATATTATAATCTTGTAGATACTTGTTCAACCATTTGTGGTTTCCAAGTAGAAAAATCACCTGCAATGATATGTTTGCGTGCTTCTTTCACAAGCCAAAGATAGAATGCCAGGTTATGTATGGAGGCTATTTCCATCGCCAGCAATTCCTGAGCATGAAACAAATGGCGCAAGTAAGCTCTTGTATACAATTGGTCTACCTTGGAGTTTCCGTCTGCTTCGATCGGCTCGAAGTCCATTTCCCATTTTTTGTTGCGCATGTTCATGATGCCGTGTTTGGTAAAGAGCATTCCGTTCCTGCCGTTACGAGTCGGCATTACACAGTCAAACATATCCACTCCTCGCTCTATTCCTTCGAGGATATTAACCGGTGTACCTACTCCCATTAAATAGCGTGGTTTGTCTTTCGGCAATATTTCGTTGACTATTTCAATCATTTCATACATTTTCTCTACCGGTTCACCCACAGCTAATCCACCGATTGCATTGCCATCAGCTCCTTTGGAAGCGACAAACTCTGCAGATTCTTTTCGTAGGTCCGGATAAATGCATCCCTGGACAATGGGGAAAAGAGCCTGTTTATATCCATATTTCGGTTCTGTTTCATTGAATCGTGTGATACAACGGTCCAGCCATCGGTGTGTCAAGCCCAATGATTTTTTAGCATAAGCATAATCCGATGTTCCAGGAGGGCATTCATCCAATGCCATTATAATGTCCGCACCGATGATTCGTTCAATATCCATCACACGTTCCGGTGAAAAGAAGTGTTTGCTTCCGTCAATGTGTGAACGGAATTCCACGCCCTCTTCCTTTAATTTGCGTATGCCGGATAATGAAAACACCTGAAATCCTCCACTATCCGTAAGCATGGGTCTGTCAAATCCGTTGAATTTGTGCAAACCGCCTGCGGCTTCCAATACATCCAATCCGGGACGTAAATAGAGGTGATAGGTGTTGCCCAGAATGATTTGTGCTTCGATGTCCTCTTTCAGATCTGTGAGTTGAACGCCTTTCACACTTCCCACTGTACCTACAGGCATAAAGATAGGTGTCTGTATAGTACCGTGATCCGTAGTGATCAAACCGGCTCTTGCATTACTTTTTTGATCTGTATATTGTAATTCAAAAGTCATTTTTTGTCTGAAGCCTTTTTATCCGTATCATGAAAATGAGTGACATAATCTCTGTTGTCCATACCTGGCTCTTCAGTAAGTGCTTGTTTCAGCACATCTTTCACGTCGGCAACGTAATGGAAAGTCACTCCTTTGAGATAAAGGGGTTGTATTTCTTCAATGTTGCGTCGGTTCTCTTCGCACAGGATAATTTCAGTGATACCGGCACGTTTTGCTGCCAATATTTTTTCTTTGATACCTCCGACCGGCAGTACTTTTCCACGTAGTGTGATTTCGCCTGTCATAGCCAAATTTTTCTTCACTTTGCGATTGGTTAATGCAGATGCAATAGAGGTTACCATGGTGATACCGGCTGATGGTCCGTCTTTAGGGATGGCACCTTCTGGTACGTGTACATGGATGTTCCATTGATTGAATATTTCAGGGTTGATATCCAGTAATGCTGTGTGTGCTTTGATATACTCAAGTGCAAGCATAGCCGATTCTTTCATCACATCGCCAAGGTTGCCTGTCAAAGTAAACTTTTCGCCTTTACCCCGGCTCAAACTTGTTTCAACAAAGAGTATTTCTCCACCAACGGATGTCCATGCCAATCCGGTGACGACACCTGCATAGTCATTTCCCTGGTATTTATCTCTTATATATTCAGGAATGCCCAAATACTTTTGAACTGAATCCTGTTTTATTTCACTATCCTCGATCACATCGTTTGTTGCCATTTCTTTGGCAAGTTTGCGCATGATCTTACCTATTTTCTTTTCCAGCTCACGTACTCCGCTCTCACGACTGTAGTTTTCTATGATATATTCAATCGTCGATTTTGGAAATTTAATGTCATTTTTGCTCAATCCATTATTATCCAATTCTTTCGGTATCAAGTGGCGACGAGCTATTTCTATCTTTTCCTCTGTGATGTAGCCGCTCATTTCTATAAGCTCCATACGATCAAGCAGAGGTTGGGGTATCGTGTTTAAATTATTGGCTGTAGCAATAAACATCACTTTCGACAAATCGTAATCTACATCCAAAAAGTTGTCATGGAATTTATTGTTTTGCTCCGGATCCAATACTTCCAGTAAAGCAGATGACGGGTCGCCCTGGCGGTCGTTTGCCAGTTTATCAACCTCATCCAAAATGAATACCGGATTGGAAGAGCCTGCTTTTTGTAATGATTTGATAATTTGTCCGGGCATAGCTCCGATATAGGTACGACGATGTCCTCTTATTTCGGCTTCATCATGAACGCCACCAAGTGACATACGTACGTATTTACGTTTCAGGGCTGTAGCGATGGAACGTCCCAAAGAAGTTTTACCTACTCCCGGAGGTCCATATAGGCAGATGATGGGAGATTTTGTATCG
The DNA here is from genome assembly GCA_002315435.1 of Bacteroidales bacterium UBA1794. Taxonomy (GTDB): domain Bacteria; phylum Bacteroidota; class Bacteroidia; order Bacteroidales; family Bacteroidaceae; genus DCFW01. Next base: position 19,988 of record DCFW01000028.1, on the reverse strand, counting down.
CCGTTTTTTAATTTCATCACAGCCAGGTGTTCCAAAATACGTTCTTTTACTTTTTCCAGTCCGTAGTGGTCTTTGTCTAATGTTTTCTCGGCATTCTTCAGATTGATGTTATCTTTGGTATATTCGCCCCAAGGCAAATTAATCATCGTCTCCAAATAATTCAATTGTACGCTATAGTCGGGTGATTGCGGATGCAATCTTTCCAACTTCGTAACCTCTTTGTCGAATACGTTCTTTATTTCTTCAGGCCATTTTTTGCCAGCTGCTTTTTTCCTTAAATCATTTGTTTCCTGATCCGTACCATTGCCTAATTCGTCCTGAATGGTTTTGATTTGTTGTTGCAAGAAGTACTCTTTCTGTTGTTGATCAATATCTTCCCGTGCACGCATCTGTATGCTTGCTTTGATCTCGGCCAATTGGGTGTATCTGTTGATCAATTCCAGAAGTTTATAACCTCTTGAAGAAAATGAGTTATATTTTAATAACATTTCTTTCTCTTCCACTTTGAAAGGGAAATTAGAGCAAAGAAAGTTAATCAGAAATCTCTTGTTTTGAATGTTTTGCATGGCAAATAATGCATCCGCATGGGAATCTTCTCCTAATTTAAGGAAACGCTTTCCTGCATCTTTGCATGACTCAACCAATGCTTCCAACTCTTTTGATTTTCCATTGTAAGAGTCTTCTTTTATGGCAGCTATTTTACCTACTTTATAAGGCTCCGTTTCATCAATAGAGAGTAAACTGCATTTTTGATATCCCTGAACAATCACCGTTTTGGAATCATCCGGCATGTCCAGTATTCTCAATACCTTTCCAATGGAACCGACAGGATAAATATCATTTAATTCCGGTTCGTCAACCTCTTCATCTTTTTGACAGAAAATTCCTATATAACTTGAATTCTTATCAGCATATTCTATCAGTTTTACCGAAGATTTTCTACCTATGGATATGGGTAAGATTACTCCGGGGAACAGTACCATATTCCGAAGCGGCAAAATAGGTACTCCTTTATCTTTCACTTCATCAGCTACATCTGGGTCATCTTTTCCTTCAAAGTCTGAAATAAATGAGAATCCCTCTTCTTTCGTTTCATCAATTTCGTTAAAATACTTTTTTCGCATTATATTAATGTTAATAAGTTTAGCACTAAGTTCCATGAAAAATGGAAGTTGGGTGCAAAGTTACGTTTATTATTTTATATAACAGTCCATTCTTCATGAAAAACTAGAAGAAAAAAACTATTTTTGCAGAAAAATAAGTAACAAAAATCGTTCCTAAATTGTTCTTTACAATGAGTAATAGTTGTTTTTCTTTCAAAAAGTTTTCTGTTTGTCAAGAAGCCTGTGCCATGAAGGTGGGGATGGATGGAGTTCTATTGGGATCATGGGTGCGTATTCCCCAAAATATCACATCTATTCTGGATGTAGGTACGGGTACCGGATTGCTTGCTTTAATGTTGTCACAACGTTGTCAGGTGTCTGTCACTGCCATAGAACTGGATGCGGCCGCTGCTGCTCAAGCTGCAGAAAATGTCAGCAGGTCTCCATGGAACTCAACAATAAAGGTGCTGCAGGGAGATTTTTTGAGAATGTCCGAGGAACAGAAGTTTGATCTTATTGTTTCAAATCCTCCGTATTATAAGGAGACATTGAAATCCGGGAATCTGCAACGCGCCATGGCTCGCGAAAACGAGTCTTTGTCTTATATAGGATTAATGAGTAAGGTGTCCTGTTTGTTGTCTGATACCGGCTGCTTCTCTATCATCATTCCGGCTGTTTATGACTCGGCGCTTCGGGCCTTGGCTGTTGAATATGGACTTTATATAAATAGGTTTACCCAAGTAAAGACAAAGACAGACAAGCCTGTCAAACGTATCCTTTTTGAGATGGGTAGAACTGATTCGGTTTGTGAAAATAGTGTCTTGGTTTTGCTTGATGAACAAGGGAATCGTTCAACGGGTTATGAGACACTTACTTCTGCTTATTATTTATAATATTTTAATTCTGTGATGGGAAAATGGGGAAATGTGCCCACACTTTATACTTACCGCCCAGGTTTGATAATAAATCCGACCATAGTTGCTGGGCATTTGTATTCATTGCAATTTTGTTTGTGCAGGGACTTACTATCCATGTCTTTTCATTGATTTCGTCTGTCAGTTGCTTTTTCTTCCAACCTGAATAGCCAATAAAAAAGCGTAAGTGTCCTTCTACTATTCCTCCTTTCAAGATGTATTCTTTTATTTGTTCAAAGTCTCCATTTAGGTAAAGTCCGTTCCCGGCATCAACTGAATTTTTTACGTAATCAAGATCGTGCAAGTACAGCAAGACATCATTTCCTACAGGACCGCCACAATATAAAGGTATACTGTTTGATTGCTGTAATGATTTTACAATGTCATTTACATCAAGTGGAAATATCTTGTTCAAAATAAGTCCTATTGACCCTTCATCGGAATAATTGACAATGTAGACCACGGACCTTGAAAATATATTGTCTTCAAGAAAAGGTTGAGAGATTAAGATTTTTCCTTTTTCCGGAAGGGAATCTTCCTTTTGTTTACTTGTTTTTTTATCAGGCATAATTGGTTAGCAATTAAAATTACACTAATATAATATTCGTTTTTTGATAATACAAATGTTTTTTCTTTTTTTTTCTTCTTTCAACGACTTCGTGTATAAAATACAATAAGGTATTTTGAGGTATGGGGTATGAATGCTTATGAAATCGGAAGCATAATGTAAAGTGTACATTATACATAAAGCTATAATGTAATACATTAAGTGATATATATATCAGAAAAACAGTGCTTTATAACATATAATTTAATTTGTTATTGCCTATTTGGTGCTCTATATTTGTTCAAAAAATAAAGAAAACCCATGAATCAACATGAATCTAATATATTGGTGAACCCACATGTCTCTGTAGATTGTGTGCTATTCGGATATGATGGAGATGATTTGAAAGTGCTGCTGGTGCAACAAATTGATCAACAGAATATGCAAAAGGGTAGCATGAAATTACCGGGAAGTTTGATTTATGAGGATGAGGACCTTGATGAGGCTGCAGGACGGGTACTATATGAACTGACTGGAGTGGGGGATATTGATTTGTTGCAATTTCAGGCATTCGGTTCGAAAGATCGCACGCGTAAACCGAAAGATACATTATGGTTGGAACGATTTCATAAACTGAATACGGCGGTTGATCGCATTGTGACTGTCGCATATATGGCTGTAGTGAAGATCGATAAACGGCTGAAAGAACTTTCATCTCAGTATAATGCCTGTTGGTTATCACTTGATGAAATAGGAGAGTTAGCCTTTGATCATAATCAAATCATATCGTGTGCCATAAAACAGTTGCAAAGTTATGTAGAGAATAATCCGGTGATACTTTATGGATTGCTTCCTCATAAATTTACCATTCAACAGATCCGCCATCTGCATGAACTGATTTTTAATAAGGTGTATGATCCGCGTAATTTTCATAAGAAATTGTCGCAAATGAATTACATTATACCATTGAATGATTATCAGAAGGGTGTGCATCATCGGGCTGCCCGCTTTTATAAATTTGATCGTAAAGTATATAACAAGGAAATTCACAAAATCTTTTAGATATGTATTTATTAGGATATGACATAGGAACGTCTTCAATTAAGGCGAGTTTGGTAAATGCTGTAACGGGGAAATGCGTTTCATCGGCATTCTTTCCGAGGGTTGAAATGAGTGTTACTGCTGTGCGTTCAGGATGGGCTGACCAGAATCCGGAGGCATGGTGGGAAAACTTAAAACTCTCAACGCGCTGCGTACTTGAGGAGTCACATGTGGATCCTCAAGATATCAAGGCAATAGGTATCTCATACCAGATGCATGGTTTGGTGTGTGTGGATAAGCAACAAAAAGTGGTGCGTCCTTCAATTATATGGTGTGACAGTCGTGCTGTGAACATCGGTAACAAAGCATTCAAAGATTTAGGAGAGGAGAAATGCCTTTCACATTTGTTGAATTCACCCGGTAATTTCACTGCATCAAAATTAGCTTGGGTGAAGCAAAATGAACCGGAGCTGTTTGAACGCATAGATAAAATTATGCTTCCAGGCGATTATATCGCTATGAAGTTGAGTGGTGAGATATGTACGACACTTAGTGGACTGTCTGAGGGTATTTTCTGGGATTTCAAGGAGTCTAAGATTGCCGATTTCTTACTTGACTATTATGGCTTGAGTAGTTCTTTGCTTCCTGAAGTGAAACCTACTTTTTCAATTCAAGGTGAGGTCTCGGCTCAGGCTGCTGCCGAATTAGGATTAAAAGAGGGTACGCCTATTTCTTATCGTGCCGGTGATCAACCGAACAATGCATTGTCATTGAATGTATTCGAACCGGGAGAGATTGCTTCTACAGCCGGAACTTCGGGCGTTGTTTATGGCGTGAACGGAACGGTTAGTTATGACAAGCAGTCGCGTGTAAATACTTTTGCACATGTAAATCATGATGCCTCGCATACTCGTTTGGGCGTGTTGCTGTGTATTAACGGTACCGGCAGTTTGAATTCGTGGATTAAGCGTACGGTAGCTCCGGATGGCAACTCTTATTCTGAAATGAACGATCTTGCCGCTCGTGCTCCGATTGGTAGTGAGGGCGTATGCATCATACCATTTGGAAATGGTGCCGAACGCATGTTGGGCAACAAGAATACGGGAGCATCTATTCGTGGAATTAATTTCAATATTCATGGCAGGAGTCATCTGCTTCGTGCGGCACAGGAAGGAGTGGTGTTCTCTTTTAAATACGGTATGGAAATTATGGCCCAGATGGGTATGGATATTAAACGTATACATGCCGGAAATGCGAATATGTTCCTTAGTAAAATATTTCGTGATACATTGGCCGGAGTTACGGGTGCTACAATCCAATTATACGATACGGATGGTGCAGCTGGTGCAGCGAAAGGTGCAGGTATGGGAATAGGAATTTATAAGGATCATCATGAAGCTTTTGCTACGTTGCAGGAGATTGAAACGATTGAACCTGATGTAAATAATGCCGGTGCATATGAAGATGCATATGCTCATTGGAAAGATTGTTTGAAACAGATTATGACAGAAAAATAGAATATTAATTTATAATTGACTAATTTAAAATCAAAGTATTATGGCAACAAAAGAATATTTTCCCGCAATAGGAAAAATTAAGTTTGAAGGAAAAGAAAGTAAAAATCCATTGGCATTTCGCTATTATGATGCTAAAAAGGTAATCATGGGCAAGACCATGGAAGAATGGTTGAAATTTGCAATGGCTTGGTGGCATACCTTGGGCAATGAAGGTGGTGATCAATTTGGTGGTGGAACAAAAACTTTCCCATGGAATGCAGAATCAGATCCTTTGGAAGCTGCTAAGGCAAAGGTGGATGCCGGATTTGAGTTTATGGAGAAGGTAGGAATTAAATACTTCTGTTTTCATGATGTTGATTTGGTTCAAGAGGCTGCTACCATAGAGCAATACGAAGCTAATATGGCAGCCATTACCGACTATATCAAAGGGAAAATGAAAGGAACGGATATCAAGTTGTTGTGGGGTACAGCGAATGTGTTTGCTCATGAACGCTATATGAACGGTGCTGCAACCAATCCTGATTTTGATGTGGTAGCCCGTGCTGCTGTTCAAATAAAGACTGCGATTGATTCAACGATCAAACTTGGTGGTACGAATTATGTATTCTGGGGTGGTCGTGAAGGTTACACGTCATTGTTGAATACGGATATGAAACGTGAGAAAGAACATCTGGCAAAAATGTTGACTATTGCACGTGATTATGGACGCAAGAATGGATTCAAAGGCACTTTCCTTATTGAACCGAAACCGATGGAACCGACTAAGCATCAATATGATGTGGACACTGAAACTGTTATCGGATTCTTGCGTGCACACAACCTAGAAAACGATTTCAAAGTAAATATAGAGGTAAATCATGCTACTTTGGCCGGACATACATTTGAACATGAATTGGCTACTGCTGTAGATAATGGCATGTTGGGATCTATTGATGCCAATCGCGGTGATTATCAGAATGGATGGGATACGGACCAATTCCCTATCGACAACTTCGAAATGATTCAAGCTATGATGCAAATTATCCGTAATGGTGGATTTGGTAATGGCGGAACAAACTTCGATGCAAAGACTCGCCGTAATTCAACAGACTTGGAAGATATCTTTATTGCTCATATCTCCGGTATGGATGTAATGGCTCGTGCCTTGGAAAATGCCGTTGAGTTGCTTGAAAAATCTCCTATTAAGCAAATGGTTAAGGATCGCTATGCTTCATTTGATGCCGGTAAAGGTAAAGAGTTTGAAAATGGTAAGTTGACCCTTGATGATGTAGTTAATCTTGCCAAGCATAATGGTGAACCGAAACAAGTAAGCGGTAAGCAGGAATTGTATGAGGCTATCCTCAATATGTATTGCTGAAACATTCGATAACCCAACTCAATCTAATACGAATGAACAATAAACAAAACATGAAATATGTCTTGCTCGTAACCTTTGTAGCAGCCCTTGGCGGGCTGCTATTCGGTTATGATACAGCAGTCATATCAGGAACAACCGGAGCACTGAAAAGCTTTTTCGTAGATCCGCTTTTGAAGAACCAACAGCTTGCCAATCGCGTTGTTGTAGAATATCACATTGTCATAGCATGCAGTGCTGCATTGGTGGGCGCTCTGTTTACGTACTTCTTATTTCACATGTTCGAGAAGATGAAGGCAATTATTATTTCTGCCTTGATGTTTGTGATAGGAGGCCTCATTATTTATAGCACATTCTTTAAAGGAACAACCACTTTTGATAACGATGCAGCTAATTCTATTCGAGGGTTTATTATATCGAGTGCTTTGGTGGGATGTATTGTTGGAGGCGCAATAGGCGGAGCTATCAGCAACAAACTGGGACGCCGCAATGGTATGATATTGGCTGCTATCATGTTTGGTATTACTTCAGTCGGTTCGGCTATGCCTGATACATTAAATTATTTTGGTGTAGAAACTGTTACTTCTTTAATCATTTATAGAATGATAGGTGGGATAGGAGTCGGTTTGGCTTCTATGCTGGCACCGATGTATATTGCTGAAATGGCACCTGCTAAATATCGTGGAATGTTGGTTTCTCTCAATCAGTTTGCCATCATTTTCGGTATGAACATCGTTTACTTCGTTAATTATTACATTGCATCACAAGGTACTGCCGATTGGCTTAATACCGTAGGGTGGCGATGGATGTTTGCCAGTGAAATGATTCCTGTCTTATTATTTCTTTTTTGTCTATTCTTCGTTCCGGAAACTCCTCGTTATTTAATAATGAAAGACAAGGGGGATGCGGCTCTTAAAGTACTTGGTAAATTGGTGGGAAAAGATGAAGCAAAAGAGGAGATCGGAAATATTAAGTTGTCACTTGTCGTGAAAAATTCACCCTGGCTTACTTATGGATTTGGTGTGATTGTTATAGGCATGTTGATTTCATTTTTCCAACAAGCTGTGGGTATCAATGTGGTGCTTTATTATGCTCCTGAGATATTCCGGAATATGGGATCGAGTACGGACAATTCATTGTTGCAAACTATTATTGTCGGCATCGTGAATCTGACATTCACAACTGTAGCTGTGTTTACGGTTGACAAGTTCGGGCGTAAACCTTTAATGATCATCGGAGCATTGGGGATGGCCGTAAGTATGGTGTTGCTGGGATTGACATTCTATTTTAAGATTGTAGGCGTCGGCTCATTGATCTTGATGTTACTTTATACAGCATCGTTTGCTGTAAGTTGGGGCCCGGTAGCTTGGGTATTATTAAGTGAGATATTCCCAAATTCGATTCGTTCAGCCATGTCGATAGCTGTCGCTTTTCAATGGATCAGTAATCTGGTGGTTTCATGGACATTCCCGATGATGAATGATAACACGTTCCTGACTAATACATTCAATCATGGCTTTGCTTATTGGATCTATGCAGCTATGGGAGTCGTTGCCGCTCTTTTCATCTGGCGAGTATTGCCGGAAACCAAAGGTATGACTTTGGAGGATATGAATGGTATATGGAAACCGGCTAAAAAGAATTAAGTTTCCTATTAATGTATATGATAAAAAGCCTCGCAAATTTTGCGGGGCTTTTTAATAGTTCAATAAATCATTTATTTCAGTATTTGTTTGGCGTGTTCTTTTACATTGATTTCCTTGGGAGAGATTATATTACTAACAATACCCTCTTCATCAATGATAAAGGTGGTACGGAATGTGCCCATATATGAACGGCCATACATTTGTTTTTCGCCCCATACTCCGAATAACTCTACCAACTTCTTGTCCGTATCGGCAATGAGTGGGAAAGGGAGGTTATTTTTCTCTATAAAATTGCGATGCGAACTTTCATTGTCAACGCTTACGCCTATTACAGCATAATTGTCTTTGCGTAGCTTTTCGTAATTATCTCTAAGATTACAAGCTTCAGTGGTACATCCAGGTGTACTGTCTTTCGGATAAAAGTACAAAACCACTTTCTGCCCTTTATAATTACTCAAGCGAATTTCGTTCCCATTTTCATCTATTCCCAATATTTCAGGTGCTTTGTCTCCAACTTTCATAATTCATGCTATTTTAGTTAATATCAAGATATAACAAATGAGATTATATAAAAGTTTTCGATGAATGGATAATCATGAATTTATTGCTGATTTTTAAAAGACGGTATCAAGCTTTTCGGAATTTCAACAAAACAATATTGTTCAGTTAAGTAGGTACATATTGTAAAAAATCAATTATATTTGCATGATAATTAAAACAAAATTGTGAATATGGATATAGTGGAAGTTCATGTTGTTTCAGTGGTAGCCTCTCCCAATTCGGGGCGTGCTTATACTCTTTTATTTGAAGAAGAAAGTCCGGAAAATAATATACCTCAGAAATTCCTCATTATTATTGGTGCTATAGAAGCTCAGGCCATAATGATGGCTATAAAGAAAATGGAACCTGTCAGACCCCTTACGCATGATGTCTTTATGACTTATGTATTAAAGTCCGGAGCAGCTTTAAAGAAAGTGATTATTTATAAAGAAGAGCGTGGTGTGTTTTATTCCATGATTCATTTCATTCAAAAAGACGGTGCGGAGCTGTTGTTGGATGTACGAACATCAGATGCTGTCGCTTTGGCCATGAGAGTAGAGCCGTTTGCACCTATTTTTGTGTCGAAAAATATTTTGCAAGAGCAAAATAAGTTAGTTAATGAAAGTACGGAGGCTAAGAAGTTGTTTAAACTTGTGGAATCTGAAGGTGATTTAGATGATGATGAAGATGATGAAGATTTGTTGATCGATTTGGAAGAACAATTGAAAGATGCTGTGAAAAATGAAAAATATGAACAGGCTTCCATATTGCGCGATAAGATCAAATTGATTAAAAAAAAGTAGTGAATTTATGTATTTGTTTTATGTCCCGGATGATTTATCCGATAATAAAAGTATAACATTGCCGGAAGAAGAGTCGCAGCATGCTTTGCGTGTTTTGAGATTGAATGATGGCGATGAAATAATGTTGACAGATGGAAAAGGCTATTTCTATAAAGCCGTAATCTCTGCTCATACAAATAAAAAATGCATAGCTAGTATTGTGAGTTCGGAATGCTGGAAGCGACCGTGGCAAGGATATATACATTTGGCTATGGCTCCTACGAAAAATATGGATCGCAATGAATGGTTGGCAGAAAAGGCTACGGAAATAGGACTGGATGAACTCTCTTTTTTAAATTGCAGGTATTCAGAGCGCAAAGTTATTAAAACTGATCGCGTAAGTAAAATATTGATCTCAGCAATGAAGCAATCACAAAAGGCTTTACTGCCCAAACTAAATGATATGATCAGCTTCTCTGAATTTATTAAGCAGCCTTTTGACGGACAAAAGTTTATAGCTCACTGCTATCCCGGCGAAAAGCCATTATTGCGTGATGTGGTTAAGTCCGGAGTGAATGCCACATTGATGATCGGTCCTGAAGGTGATTTTAGTGAGGAAGAAGTGGTTGAGGCTATGGCGCACGGTTGGCAACCTATTAGTTTGGGAAATACACGATTGCGCACGGAAACAGCAGCATTGGTGGGGATGCACATCATTAATCTCACAAATCAATAAAAATATTGTAAAAATGAAAATCACAAGAAAAAAGCTTTACGTGATCGCTCCTGTAGCGGTTATCATATTGTTTATAGCAGGTTGGTTTATATTTAGTACGAAGGATTATACGCAGGTAATTCCGGGGGATGCATCCGTGGTAGTGAGCATAGATGTCCCTTCAATAATGAAAACCAGCGGCTTGTCGGCAAAGACGCCGGAGCAATTAAAAGCTTATGCTGACAAAATATACAATCCCGGGCTGAAACTGTTGTTCCATGATCCTGCTAATACCGGTATATCATTGACCGATAAAGCTTACCTTTTTGCGTCTTTCAATAAGGATGAACCTACATTAATTTTTAAAGTAAATGATGAAGGTAAACTTGAAAAGAGTTTTAAGCAAATGATTGCTGAGGGCATGTGCGATGAACTGGAAGATCATGGTAAATATCAGTGGACTTTGTTTCATGGGGTGGGTTATTGTGCATTCAATAAGCGAGTTTTGATGATCGTGTCTGCCGAAACCAATCCTGAAAATGTGATGGTTCGTATTAATGAGTTGATGAAACAAAGTGAAAGTGATTGCATCACAGCCAACAAGGCTTTTGTAAAAATGGAACAAAAACGTGCAGATATGAATATCTACATATCTTTTGATGCAATACCTCAAGCTACGGCATTATCAATGATGATGGGTGTTCCTTCAAATATGAGCTTACGTGATATGCGCATATTGGCCCATTTACATTTTGATAAAGGTAGGATCTCAACAGATGGCGAGTATTTTACTGAAAATAAAGAATTACAGAAATATCTTGATGCCCAGGCTGCTATAGCCAAGGTGCTGAATAAAACTTTCCTACCGAAAATACCGTCAAACGCCATTGCCAGTCTGTCTATGAATTTGCCTGGTGACAAGATTTATTCTTTGTTGATGGGATTTGATACATTCAAACAAGAGGTTGGCAAAATGAAAATGAATCCGAACTTTAAGGTATCTGATTTCTTCAAAAGTATAAATGGAGATGTGACGATGGCTTTTGCAGGATTTAATCAATATACTGATCCGAAGATTGTGATGTATGTGGCTATGCCCAACTCTAAATTGAATGAGGCTCTGAAAAATTTGACTTCACAAATGCAGATGGCAGGGATGAGTGCTCGCCCTGCTTCCACACCCGGAGAATATATATTTGAAAATAGTAGTATGAAATTGACTGCATATGCCACATTAGGTCCGGGGTATCTTTATTTGACCAATGATGAGCTAATGCAACAACCTCCAAAAGGTAATGCACCTGCACCGATGTTTACATCCAACCTCGAAGGCATGAAACAGCGTCCGTCAGGATATATGCTGGTGAATCCCCAATCAATTTTAGTAAACGGTTATTTTAATCAGTTGCTAAATGGCTTGGGAAATATCGGTAGTACATTACGTACGGTATTAGGAGCATGTACTGCGGCTGAGGCTTTTAATAAAGGGAATAATCAGTTTCAAATTAATGTTTATACGAAAGATCAACAGAATAATGTATTGCAAAAAATATTCGACAAATGAATAGAATTAGTTTACAACAGACTCTTCCGAATGTTTTTCTAGAACGAACAGATATTCATAGCGACATTTGGAAACAGGATGTGGTGTTTGAGAAGGGACATGTTTATCTCGTGGAAGCTGATTCCGGTACGGGGAAATCGTCTCTTTGCAGCTATATATATGGCTACAGAAAAGATTATCAAGGTGCAGTTTGTTTTGATGACAAAAATGTGCGTGATTTAAAAATTAATGATTGGGTGGAGATACGAAAGAAGTCCTTCAGTATCCTGTTTCAGGAGCTACGTCTTTTTTCAGAACTTTCAGCCTTGGAGAATATTGAGATTAAGAATAATCTCACAAAGTTTAAGACGCATGAAGAGATAATCAGTTTGTTTGAACGCTTTGGCATTGGTGATAAATTAGATCAGAAGTGTGGTAAATTATCGTTTGGACAGCAGCAGCGTGTGGGTTTTATAAGGAGCTTATGCCAACCGTTTGATTTTGTATTTTTGGATGAACCTATTTCGCATCTTGATGAAACCAATTCACAGTTGATGGGCGGGTTGTTGATGGAAGAAGTAGAACGTCAAGGGGCAGGAGTGATTTGCACTTCTATCGGTAAGCATATTGAGTTGAATTATGAAAAAACATTCAGATTATGAAGTTAGTTTGGAAATTATTACAGCAGCATATTAGTCCGGGGCAACTGGCAGGCTTCATTCTTGCGAATTTATTCGGCATGATGATTGTATTGCTTAGCATACAGTTTTATCGCGACATTATCCCCTTGTTTAGTGGAAAAGACAGTTTCATTAAAGAAGATTTTTTGATTGTGAACAAAAAGGTAAGCACGCTGGGAACATTTGCAGGCGGAAGCAATACTTTTTCTCTTCCTGACGTAGACGAGGTAAAAAAACAACCTTTTACAAAGAAAGTGGGTACCTTTACATCAAGTGATTATGATGTGACTGCTACATTCGGAATGAAGGGCGGTGACTTTCATTTTTCAACTGAGATGTTTTTTGAAAGCGTACCAAACGGATTCGTAGATGTTGATTCACGTCAATGGAAGTTCGATCCGAATTCGCATGTAATACCTATTATTTTACCAAAGAGCTATATCAATCTTTATAATTTCGGTTTTGCACAAAGTCGTAATATGCCTACTATTAGTGAAGGCCTTATGAACATGATTGAATTGGGTGTTAAGGTAAACGGACAAGGTAAAGAAGAGACGTTTGAAGGCCATATAGTAGGTTTCTCTACACGATTGAATACAATTCTGGTACCGGAAGATTTCATAGAGTGGAGTAATAGAAATTTTGGAAAAGGTCAGCATAGAGATCCTTCTCGTTTGATTCTGGAAGTAGGGAATCCTGCCGATGATCACATTGCTAAATTCTTTCAAAAAAAGAGTTATGAAACTGAAGACGATAAACTTGAAGCCGGCAAAACAACTTACTTGTTGAAGATGATTACCGGTGTTGTATTAATCATTGGAGTCATTATAAGTGCCTTGAGTTTTTACATCTTGATGCTAAGTATCTATTTACTGGTACAAAAAAATACCACAAAATTGGAGAATCTGTTACTTATCGGTTACAGTCCCAATAGAGTGTGTATGCCCTATCAATTGCTGACACTTGGGCTAAACGGGGCCGTGTTGACAGGGGCTTTTGCTTTGGTTTGTTGGGAACGTTCCTACTATATGGATATAGTCACTCAGCTGTTCCCGAAAATGGCAGTACCTGGCGTATTCACCACTTTCTTGTTCGGCGTGGGCATTTTTATTATGGTGAGTATTATCAATTGTGTAGCCATACGCAGGAAAGTTTATGGTATATGGATACACAAAAGCTGATGTGCGAAACTTTGATAAATTATTAGTAGGTTTGACAAATATGGTTTATATTTGCAGCAAGAATTCAGAAATGACAATTGTATGAGCGAACTAAATGGGATAAAAGACTTGATTACCAACAATCATGCAGATGAAGCAATCAAAGAATTAGATCAGTTTATTGCATCGAATCCGGATGTGGGCGATGAGGCTTTTTTCCTTCGCGGTAATGCTTATCGCAAGCTGGGAAACTGGCAAATGGCGCTCAATAATTATTTACTTGCCATTGAAATAAATCCTGAAAGTCCGGCCGTAGAAGCGCGACGGATGCTGATGGACATCATGGAATTCTATCATAAAGATATGTACAATCAATAAAAAAGGAAGAATTATGGCTAAAATGAAAGGAGCTGTAGTAGTGAACACCGATCGTTGTAAGGGATGTAACCTTTGCGTGGTGGCTTGTCCGCTACATGTCCTGGCTCTGGCAAAGACGAAGGTTAATGCCAAAGGATATAATTATGCCGAAGAGGTGTTAGAGGATGCGTGCACCGGGTGTACTTCGTGTGCCACAGTGTGTCCTGATGGTTGCATTACTGTTTATAGAGTAAAGTGCGATTAATAAACATTAGTTAGTAAAAAAGTTAAAGCAAAATATTATGGCGGAAGAAGTTTTATTGATGAAGGGAAATGAAGCAATTTCACATGCAGCAATACGTTGCGGTTGTGACGGTTACTTCGGCTATCCCATCACTCCTCAATCAGAGATTCTTGAAACCCTTGCTCTTGTTAAACCATGGGAAACTACCGGAATGGTAGTACTTCAGGCGGAAAGTGAAGTGGCTTCTATCAATATGGTATACGGCGGTGCCGGTGCAGGCAAAATGGTAATGACATCTTCGTCTAGTCCCGGTATCAGTTTGATGCAGGAAGGTCTTTCATATATAGCAGGCGCTGAATTACCTTGCTTGGTTGTGAATGTACAAAGAGGTGGACCCGGATTGGGAACCATTCAACCTAGTCAATCTGATTATTTCCAATCATGTAAAGGTGGCGGTCATGGTGACTACCATCTTATTGTGCTTGCTCCGAATAGTGTACAAGAGATGGCTGACTTTGTAGGTCTGGCTTTTGATCTTGCATTCAAATATCGTAACCCTGCCATGATTTTGGCTGATGGAGTTATCGGTCAAATGATGGAAAAGGTTGTACTTCCTCCGGTTCGTCCACGTCGTACAGAGCAAGAACTTATTGAGCAATGCCCATGGGCTACAGTAGGTAAACCAAAGAATAGAAAACCGAATATTATCACTTCACTAGAATTGAAACCTGAGGCAATGGAGATTATCAATCTGCGCATACAGGCTAAGTATCGTCAATGTGAAGCAGAAGAAGTTCGTTATGAAGAGATTGATTGTGACGATGCCGAATATCTGATTGTTGCTTTCGGATCTTGTGCGCGTATTGCTCAGAAGTCTATGGAGATTGCTCGTGCTGAAGGTATTAAAGTAGGTATGTTACGTCCCATTACTTTATGGCCGTTCCCAACAAAGATTATAGCAGAATACGCTAAGAAAGTCAAAGGTATTCTTTCTGTAGAATTAAATGCCGGACAAATGGTAGAAGATATTCGTTTGGCAGTGGAAGGAAAGGTTCCTGTAGAATTTTTCGGACGTTTGGGAGGTATTGTTCCTGATCCGGATGAAGTTGTAGAGGCATTAAAATCAAAAATTATAAAATAAGCATATGACGTCAACTATCGAAAAGGTTAGATTCGTACTCAATATCATTTTTATGATTGGAGCAGTTACATCGGTGGTCATCTATTTTGTTATGAGCGATGTGAACCCAATGAAGCAACCCTTGATGATTGGAGTGTGCATAACAGCTATAGTTTTTAAGTTCGCGGAATCAGCATTGCGTATGCATCAAAATTCTACAGAACGAAACAACAGGAGGAATTCAAATGAATAGAGAAGATATAATCAAACCGGGGAACTTAGTATACGAGAAGCCGGTATTAATGAATGACAATGATATGCACTATTGTCCGGGTTGTTCACACGGAGTAGTACATAAATTGATCGCTGAGATCATTGAAGAAATGGGCATGAGCGAAAAGACTATCGGTATTTCACCGGTAGGATGTGCCGTTTTCATGTACAATTATATTGATATTGATTGGCAGGAAGCTGCACATGGACGTGCACCTGCTGTTGCTACAGCACTCAAACGCTTGTGGCCGGATCGTCTGGTATTTTCATATCAGGGTGATGGTGACTTGGCTTGTATCGGTACTGCCGAAACAATACATGCTTTGAATCGTGGAGAGAATATCACCATTATTTTTATAAATAATGCCATATATGGAATGACCGGAGGACAAATGGCTCCTACCACTTTGATGGGTATGAAAACTGCTACTTGCCCTTATGGTCGTGAGCCTGAATTACATGGATATCCATTGAAAATCACAGAAATAGCTGCTCAGTTGGAAGGTACGGCTTATGTTACACGTCAAAGTGTAGAGACGGTTTCTGCTATTCGTAAAGCTAAGAAGGCTATACGTCATGCTTTTGAGAATTCAATGGCAGGCAAAGGATCGAACCTTGTTGAAATTGTATCTACATGTAGTGCCGGATGGAAAATGACTCCTGAAAAAGCGAACAAGTGGATGGAAGACAACATGTGTAAGTACTATGTGCTGGGTGATTTGAAGGATGTGGAATAAGTAAAATCGAAAGAAATTATGAAAGAAGAGATATTAATATCCGGTTTTGGTGGACAAGGTGTCCTATCAATGGGAAAGATCTTAGCATATTCCGGATTAATGGAAGGTAAGGAAGTTACTTGGATGCCTGCTTATGGCCCCGAGCAACGTGGTGGTACTGCTAATGTGACAGTCATTATCAGTGATGAGAAAATATCCTCACCAATCCTTAGTTCTTATGATACGGCAATTATTTTGAATCAACCGTCTCTCGATAAATTCGAAAGTAAAGTAAAGAAAGGCGGAGTGCTTATTTATGATGGCTACGGTATTATCAATCCTCCAACCCGTACAGACATTTCCATTTATCAGATTGATGCAATGGATGCGGCAAATGAAATGAAGAATTCAAAGGTATTTAATATGATTGTGTTGGGCGGCTTATTGAAAATACGTCCCGTAGTCACACTTGATAATGTGAAGAGAGGACTGGAAAAGACTCTTCCTGCACGTCATCACAATTTGATACCTGTGAACGAACAAGCCATTCTGAAGGGTATGGAGATCATCAAAGAAGTAGAAAACAAATAACAAATATGGCATTAATAGACAAGATAAACGAACTGCTGAATAATGTCGACAACTTGAAGGCTAGCAATGCTGAGAAACTGGAAGAGTTGCGCATTAAATACTTAAGCAAGAAGGGTGAGATTAACGAGTTGATGAATGAGTTCCGCAATGTACCGAACGAACAAAAACGCGAAATAGGTGTATTGATTAATGAACTGAAAACAAAGGCTCAAGATAGAATTAATGCATTGCGCGCTTCGTTTGAAGAACAAAAGGGTACTGATTTGCATTATGATTTGACGCGTACTTCTTATCCGGTAAATTTAGGAACCAGACATCCTTTGTCAATAGTAAAGAATGAAATTGTAGATATTTTCAGCCGATTAGGTTTCAACATTGCAGAGGGACCTGAGATTGAAGACGACTGGCACTTGTTTTCTTCTCTTAATTTTCCACCCGATCATCCTGCACGAGATATGCAAGATACCTTTTTTGTGGAAAGTCATCCTGACATCTTGTTGAGGACTCATACTTCATCCGTACAGACGAGGGTGATGGAGAATACCCAACCGCCTATCCGTATTATTTGTCCGGGACGCGTTTATCGTAATGAAGCGATCAGTGCTCGTGCTCATTGCTTCTTCCATCAAGTGGAGGCATTGTACGTAGACAAAAATGTATCATTTACCGACTTGAAGCAAGTGTTATTGTTATTTGCCAAAGAGATGTTCGGAAGTGATACGAAAATACGTTTGCGTCCTTCCTATTTCCCATTTACAGAACCTAGTGCCGAAATGGACATCAGCTGCAACATTTGTGGTGGCAAAGGCTGTTCATTCTGCAAAGGAACAGGATGGGTTGAAATATTGGGCTGCGGAATGGTTGATCCTAATGTGCTTGAAGCAAATGGAATCGATAGCAAAGAATACTCGGGATATGCATTGGGAATGGGAATTGAACGTATCACCAACCTGAAATATCAGGTGAAGGATTTGCGCATGTTCTCAGAGAATGATACCCGCTTCTTGAAAGAATTCGAAGCAGCGAATTAATCTTCGTTTATTTCACATAAATAAGGAGTGGACGACTTGAAGGGTCGTTCCCTCTTTTTTTTAATAAGTAAGAGTATTACTATGAATAAAGATAAATTACTAACCGGAAATTTTGTAGCTATTCTTGCCTCAAACTTTCTTTTGTTTTTTGCTTTCTATCTAATACTCCCTATTCTACCATTTTATTTGATAGATCAGTTTGGAGTAAGCAAATTAATAGTAGGTGTTGTTTTAGCTTGCTATTCTGTGGCTTCATTGATGATGCGCTGTTTCTCGGGCTATTTGTTAGATACCTTTCGCCGCAAGCCCCTTTTCTTATTCGGTTTTTTTGTATTTGCATCTGTGTTCATTGGCTACATTCTGGCTGCAACCATCACGTTGTTTATTGTTTTACGTATAATCCACGGACTCTCTTTCGGATTAGTTTCAGTGGGTGGCAATACCATTGTGATTGATATCACTCCTTCCTCGCGACGGGGAGAAGCAATCGGATATTACGGTTTGATGAACAATTTGGCATTGAGCTTTGGTCCGATGGTCGGGTTGTTTATGCATGCCCACTATTCCTATACCGCAATATTTATGTGCTCATTGATCTCTAGCTTATTGGGTATTATTTCAGCTTATTTTGTAAGTACTCCATACAAACCTCCCGTCAAGAGAGCACCTATTTCGATGGACCGTTTCTTTCTGAAAAAAGGAATACCTGCCGGCCTTGATTTATTATTATTGTCAATTCCTTATGGTATTACTACTACCTATATAGCTCTTTATGCTCAAGAGATGCATATTTCCATCAACAGCGGATACTTCTTTACTTTGATGGCAATAGGATTAGCTGGTTCACGTTTCTTTTCAGGGAAACAAGCTGATAGAGGACATGTTACGCAAGTAATTAAGTTGGGGCTTTTTGGTGCAATCTTTACGTTTGCTTTATTGGGATCAGCCAGGAGTTTGATGGAGTGGGATGTGGGTGTGGCTACTTCTTTGTTTTTCTTTGCGGCCTTGATGCTTGGTGTTTCATTCGGTACCATGTTCCCGGCATACGATACTTTGTTTGTCAACTTAGCCCCTAATACCCGACGGGGTACGGCTACAGCTTCTTATCTTACTTCTTGGGATTTAGGAATAGGAATAGGTTTACTTATGGGTGGAATTATTGGTGGAATAGCTACATTGGATTATGCCTATATGATTGGTACTGTACTTTCAGTGATTTCAACCATTTACTTTTATGTGAAAGTAGGGCCTCATTATTTAAAAAATAAATTACGTTGATATGAGAAAGAAAGAGCGTTATGAAAAGGTGATTGCCTGGTTCAAAGAGAATGTACCGGTAGCTGAAACCGAACTTCATTATAAAAATCCGTTTGAACTATTGGTTGCCGTCATTTTGTCGGCACAATGTACGGACAAGAGAGTGAATATGATTACTCCGAATCTGTTGCACGATTACCCAAATGCTGAAGCAATGGGGCTGGCATCCCCTGAAGTCATTTACGAATACATCAAGAGTGTCTCATATCCGAATAATAAGGCAAAACATTTGGTGGGTATGGCTCAGAAGCTTGAAAAAGATTATAAAGGTGAAGTTCCCTCTACATTGGATGATTTGTTGGCATTGCCCGGAGTGGGGCGTAAGACGGCTAATGTGATACAAAGTGTAGTATTCAATAAAGCGGCTATGGCTGTAGACACACATGTCTTTCGGGTATCTCATCGATTGGGCTTAGTTTCCGAGGATTGTAAAACACCTTATTCAGTGGAGATAGAGTTGACTAAAAATATTCCCGATGAATTAATTCCCATCGCTCACCATTGGCTTATTTTGCATGGAAGATATGTGTGTGTGTCACGTAAACCAAAATGCGAAGTGTGTGGCTTACAACCGTTTTGTGATTATGCACTAAAGAACAAGCTATAAAAAAAAGCTTGCCACTCGTCTCACGACGAAGGGGCAAGCATCACAACGAATAATTGTAAACAAATCTATACATATAACAAACGGATAAAGATAATTGTTTATTTCTTCAAAACATATACTTGTAGATCATAGCCTCGCTATGATCTTTTTTTTATTTTGTGAGCACAGGGCTGACGCATTAAAAATTCCA
>DCFW01000019.1 GCA_002315435.1 Bacteroidales bacterium UBA1794 | reverse complement strand
TCGCTATCGGATTCAACAGCCATCGACAAACACTTTTCGGCTGTGAAGTGGAATTGATTTATCGCTATATTGGGAAGCCTTAAACTCGCTGTAGCGTTCCGTTTAACTCGTTATAGCGTCCCGCTCCCCCCGTAACTGAGAGTTGCTCAACTTGTAGTTACGGGGGAAACAACTCGTAACTATAGGAAGAACAACTCGTCGCTATCGGGCAAACAACTCGTAACTATGAGGTGAATGGATGGTAATATTAAACAACAATAAACACAATAATACAATAGAAAACAAATAGGAAAGTGTCAAAGTCTCAACACCCCTTAACGCATAATTTTGTAAAAGAGATAAATCAATCAAAATGAGAAGATTGAAAATAAGTAAAAATAGAAATAAAAAGTAGGTTGAGACTTTCAGAGAATATATTCAGTCACTAAAAGTGTATATCAAGTACCTTAAACATACACTTTTATATTGAATATCAGATACATAAGTAAATACACGAAATTGTATTAACATTAAAATACAAAACAACAAAGTCTCACGTTGACACTAAATTGACACTTTCATGATTATTCTCTATTACAAGGATATAAGTCACTTATTATCAGTATAAAAATTAATGGAACATCTTTTCTATCTTCATTCCCGAATAGAAATCAAGAAAACGTAGCGTGCAAAGTGTCAATCCAGTGTCAATCTCCATTTCTGTGACACTTAATTGACACTTTCATGATGTTTTAAAGCCGAATTCTCTACTTTTAGCCCAAAGTGACGATTACTACAGCAAGCATACAAGTGGAGGAAAAAATCAAAGAACCATCTCATTATAAATAGCTTAATAATACATTTCAATATTAACTGCTGCATTGTACAAGAAAAAGCATGAAGGATGGTTGACACTTTGACACTTTTGTGTTTTATGCATTATTTATACAAAAGCTATTTTTATCTTCATATACATATATTACGAATTAATCAAAAGCAAATTATTACAATAAATCCTCCGGATTTGAAAGTTCATTTACCAGTTGATCCACTGTAGTGCAAGGCTTATGGGCTGCATAATCTGTATCAGCAGCATACGAATCCCTTAGTTTCCGCGCATTATTAATAGCAAATTCTTCGTTACCATGTTTTTGTAACAAATCATACATTAGCGGATCATTCTTTTTATAGGAATAGCTTTCATTTTTCAAAATGCGAATCTCACGCTCTAACATCTTAATATAATCAGCACGAGAAACACCCGTATCCAAATATTGAAAATGCAGATAATACCAAAGCTCAAAAGCTTCATTAGTCCATGCACATTTTATTTTGTTGTGATTAGCCAAAGCTATTGCATCATTAAAATCCATAAAATCATCCTTATCAAATACAGCCCAGACACGATCAAAATCTTTACCGGACTGATCCCTCAATTTTATTGCCTCTTTGATCAATCTCACCGTACCACAACCTGTACCTTCAATCTCTACCTCTCTCACCTCAGAAATTCTGTTATCTATTAAAGATTTAAAATAGTTTGGTTCAGTTTTTTCCCCTTCACAAACAATTAAAAAACTCACAAAAGGTCTGCGGGTATTTATCTTTCGTTTCCTGCTCGCCTTCGCATCACGCTTTGCTTTTTGCAATGCCTCTATTTTGTACTTAGGTAACTGACCCATACTTAACAATCTACATTAAATGTATTAAATGTATGGAATAGCACCATATCTGCCTTTCATGTAATCTTTCTCCAAGCTGCTATCTTTTCGAACCTTTTTACCCTCTGATTCTTTAAATTCAACAAGAGAATACAATTCAGTAGCTTCAGCTTCATTTTTTTCGGTAAGCCAAATTTGATCACGCCTAAAAAGATTGATATTTAAAAGATTTGTATCATGTGTCGCAAAAATCAATTGTGCTCCCCTACTCTGTGAATTAAAGACCTTTACTAGTTCACGTGTCAACACCGGATGCAACTTTGCATCAAGTTCGTCTACAATCAACACCTTATTATTAAGTAAGGTATCAAATATCGGCCCGGACATTTCAATCAGTTTCTTACTGCCCTCTGATTCCATACGATCTTTATTAAAAGATTTTGTTCCTACCACCTTATTTTCTTTATCATAGATCTTATGAACAGTATTCACCGATAGTATTTTCTTTCCGGATAAGGTCTTAGTCAATTGATCTTTCATCTCCTGTGGCATCTTATCCGATAAAGCTCCTTGATTAAAATCAGATTCCTCTATTTCAATATTATCAAATCCTAATTTCATATTACGAAGAAAAGACACGGCTTCATCGTATCCCACAATATGCTCCTTCAGCATTTTAATCGTAAAGTTTTCATAACCGGTACCTTCAATACCCGAAATAACATTACACATTTTAAACCATTTCATTATCCCTTGGGAAACAGGTTCTGATAACTGAGCTGCTAATGACAACAACAATCTATTTTTCTCTACCGATAGATTTTTGATTTTCAATCCTTCAAGAAATCTCTTTTTAGAGTACTGTATTTCAGTATCTGCTCTTAAAAACAAATTATATTCACGCTCTCCTCCCTTTTTTTCATAAAGCCATTCCGCTTTAATGGATGAAGCATCAAAATCAAATCCATATCTGTATTTTACAGAATCGATTAAGAACTGAATTTCAAACGAAGTAGGCTCGGATATGCTCTCTTCAGATAAAACAAAAGGTTCGTATCCGACAATCAAATCATCAGGATTTAACTTTACCGACTCAAGAACAACTTTCTGCATTACAAGCAGAGCTTTAAGCAGATTACTTTTGCCACTTGAATTTGCCCCGTAAATTACAGCAGATGGAAGTAATCTGTATTTATCCTTTGGAATCACATACTCATTGAGCTCTCTAATGGCTGTAGCTTCCATACTCAATGTTTGAGACTCCTTAAATGATCGGAAATTACTTACAGTAAAATTTACCAACATAGAAGTTCGTATTTATTTCAATAATGTTTTTACAAAAATACTAAAAACATCAATACTGACATCTATTTTTGAGTTTTTTTCTCATTATTTTAATACAAAGCCTCATTTTAGTCTTTTAAAACATCGATCACCCGGAAATATAGTCGTATAATAATAAACCTTGAAAGTACTTGGTATTAAGCGGCAGATTCTTAAATTTGTGAAAACAAATAAAATACCCACCCCATGGAAACATTTCACAGCGACTTATCAAAAAAGGAATTCCCGATTTCTGATAAAATATCAGGCAAATCGGTTAATCAGTCCATCTTCTCTTTGATACAAAAGGATTACCCTCAATTTACAACTGAGAATTATTTATCTGTTAGTGAACTGAATGACTATAGAAAGAAATACATAGAGAGCTTTTTCTCTAAGAAAATGGGAAAGCTGACAGCTCAGGAAAAAATAGTGCTGGAATCTTTGGAAAACAAAACGACAATAACCGATAAATTGGACAGTAATGATAAACAGGCACTGACTGTAGGACAAAGAATAGCCGACCATGTAGCCACATTTGGAGGTAGTTGGACATTTATTATCTCATTCGGAATGTTTCTTCTTATCTGGATCCTTGTCAATATTTACTGGCTGGCAAACAAAGGTTTTGATCCCTACCCTTTTATCCTTCTGAATTTGATTCTATCAACCCTGGCAGCAATACAGGCACCGGTCATTATGATGAGCCAGAACCGACAAGAAGATAAAGACAGGGAGAGAGCGAAAAAAGACTATATGGTGAATCTTAAAGCTGAACTGGAGATAAAAATACTGCATGAGAAAGTAGACCATTTGATTATACATGAGCAACAGGAATCTGTAGAAATTCATAAAGTACAGGTAAAAATGCTAAATGATATATTGAAACGAATCACCCAACTGGAAGAAAGGAAATGAGCTGAATTATGACAAGAATATATCTATTTTTTGACTAACCTATTGTGTAAATCAAAAATAATATCTACTTTTGCAATCTAATTTATAAATAACACTGAGTGTAAATCAAAAACGTAACAATGTGGATATTACGTTTCATAACAAGAAACTCTTAAAACAGTCACAAGACTATCGAAAATGCCTGAAAGAGATGGGCAAGTTGCGGGCTGATCTATATATGATGAGGTTGAATCAATTACATGATGCCGATGTATTGAATGACGTTAGAATAGATAACTATCACGGAAAATAGAAACAGAAATGGCAACAAGAAAGAATCAATTCATTCCTTCAATCGTATTCCATCCCGGCAGAACTCTTGCAGAGAAATTGGAGGAAATGGGAATGGGTGTTAAAGAATTTGCACTCCGTTCTACAAAACCGGAAAAGACTATTATTGCAGTAATCAAAGGTGATAGTTCCATTACTCCCGATATGGCGGTAGCCTTTGAGAGTGTAACAAGAATCCCTGCCCACTTTTGGATGAACGAGCAGCGCAGTTATGATGAGTTTATCGCTCATGAAAAACGTGCTGCTTTCATCACCGAATCAATTTATTGGGCGAATTTGTTTCCTCTCGCGGATATGATTCGCAAAGGTTGGTTGCCTGCTTGTAAAAAAGCAGAAGAAAAAGTAGCATCTCTGTTTACATTCTTTGGGGTTAGCTCCCCAAAGGCTTGGGAAGACTATTATCTTAATCAGCAATTAAAAGTGGCTTTCCGGATTTCACTTGCCGGAACAAAAGAAGCATATGCCATTTCAGCATGGTTGCGTGAAGGTGAATTGCAAACTGCCCTGCAACAGCCGAAAACCATATTCTCGGATAAAAAACTGAGAGAACTGTTGCCTGCTATGAAATCCTTGATGGCAACTCAACCTGAGGGCTTTTTCAAATCACTACAAAAATTATGTGCCGAAGCAGGAATAAAACTTTTATATATACCGCAGCTTCCTAAAGCACCTATAAGCGGTGCCACCCGATGGATCAATGAAACGCCATTAATCCAACTCACCAATCGCTATAAACGCAATGATATATTTTGGTTCTCGTTCTTTCACGAAATAGGCCATATCTTGTTGCACGGCAAAAAAGATATCTTTTTGGAAGATATAGAATATACTGACAAACAAATGGAAAAAGAGCGTGAAGCAGATAATTTCGCAGAAAGAATGCTGTTGACAAAGTCTGAAACAAACGAAATATTGGGCTTAAAAGAATACAGTGAAACAGCAATAAAATTTTATGCAAAGAAATTTAATACGCATCCCGCTATCATTGTAGGTAAACTTCAACATCTTAAAGTACTTCAATATTGGGAATACAAAGAATTTATAGAAAAGATTGATTTGAATTAATCAAGAAAGAAAATGAGCTGGATTATGATCCTGAATGAAAAGGTTTCGTCAATTAGTTGGATAAAAAATTGGTTTTCTCTGAATTATTTGATTTATTTGCATACATTAATGAAACAGATCAACAGATTTATCGACAAAACTTCTGCATTAATAAATGTAATATGACCAAACTGATCCAACTTAGCGACGAAGAACTTGTCTCTCTTTATCAATATGGTAATGACAAAGCTTTTGACGTGCTGCTCAATCGGCATAAAAAAAGACTCTACTCTTATATCTTATTCATCGTGAAAAACGATGAACGTGCTGAAGATCTGTTTCAAGAGACTTTCATCAAGGCTATCATGACTATCAAACAAGGACGATACACCGAAACCGGTAAGTTTGCCTCATGGATTTTATGCATCGCTCATAACCAAATCATTGACTCATTCCGTCAAGGAAAAACTGAAAGCAACGTATTTTCAAATGAAGATGACGAAAGAGATTGGCTGAATGACACTAATTTGACTGATACCACCATAGAAGACCAAATCATTGCCAATCAAATTCAAGAAGATATACGAACACTTATCAATTATTTGCCTGCAAATCAACAACAGATGATTCACTTGAGATACTACAATGACTTGAGTTTCAGAGAAATTGCCGAAATAACGGGAATAAGTATCAACACGGCTCTGGGACGAACGCGGTATGCCATATTGAATCTCAGACGCCTGGTTGAAGAAAAACACCTTATATTGACGATAGATTAACAAACTTTCAATGATAATATATAATATATAGGTTCCTTCTTCCGTTCATAAGAAAAACATTTAGATTGTTTACTCATGAAAAAATTAATTTCACAAAAGAAAATGCAGAGTATTGCAAGCAAGAACAAAGGGCCAAAGTCCGAAACGATTACCATGTTGAAAATGTTTGCCCGTTGCTATCATGCGGAAACAGCTTTGCCTGAAAGTCTGCAGAATTTGATTCTTAATTAAATCTTTTTGCTAACTTTGTGCCCAGAATATAATAAAAGAGCACAAGCTATGAACAGCATTATATCTCCTTCTTTATTAGCTGCTGATTTCGGCAACCTCAATAAGGATATACAAATGATCAACGAGAGTGAAGCCGATTGGTTGCACCTTGACATCATGGATGGGGTTTTCGTTCCGAACATCTCATTCGGTTTTCCGGTAATCAACTCTTTTGCCAATAAAGTAGAAAAACCGCTGGACGTACATCTCATGATCGTACATCCCGAGAAATTCATATCCGAAGTAAAAAAGACAGGTGCCAAAATAATGAATGTACATTATGAGGCTTGCACGCACCTGAATCGTGTGATTCATGAAATACGTGAAGCCGGCATGTTGCCTGCCGTCACCATCAATCCTTCTACTCCGGTGTGCTTGTTGCGCGACGTGATTGAGGATGTATACATGGTGCTGGTCATGACTGTGAATCCGGGATTCGGCGGACAGAGCTTTATTGAACATAGCGTGAGCAAGGTACGAGAACTAAAAAAATTGATCATCGAAACAGGCTCAAAGGCTTTGATCGAAGTGGATGGAGGCATCACTGCCGAAACAGCTCCACGTATCAAAGAGGCAGGTGCGGATGTGTTGGTTGCCGGTAGTGCCGTGTTCAATGCAAAAGATCCTAAAGCAGCTATACATTTGCTAAAGAGTATTTGATTCCATTACACAAATATCCGTTTTTGAAAATGCTGGTTCCACTTTTAATGGGAATCGGCATAGGCTATTACGTGCCTGACCAGAACCTCATCTATTTCCTTTTTGCCTTAAGTATAGGTGCGTTTATTGCGCATAAATGCAGCTTTTTCAAGAAGAATATCTGCTTCGGCGTTTCTCTCTATACTTTGGTTGCCGCAATGGGTGTCTGCCTCACCATACATCAGGTTGACTCTATCAAATATCCCTGGTCAAAGGCCGAACAATTATATTGCGGTACGATTCAAGACGAACCCCAAATAAAAGAAAAGAGCGTGTGCCATACGGTACAAATTAATTATATGTACAGTGCCAAGAATAGGCAAACAAAAGCGATAGACCGCTCTATCCTACTTTACCTTCCCTCAAACACTGCCTTAAATTCGGGTGACAAAATCTACTTTTTCGGCAAAATAAATCCTCCGCAAAACAATGGTAATCCCAACGAATTTGATTATGCTTCCTATCTGTTGAATAAAGGTATATCGGGTTCTGCTTATATATACGAAGGTAGCTGGAGAAAAGCCGGTCATGAAGCAAAGCTCTCACTATCGCAAGAGGCACTGAAAATACGTAGCAAACTGATCGCTCATTTTGATCGTATCCCTCTGTCGAAAGACGATAGAGCCGTGTTGAATGCCATTACATTGGGCTATCAGGCTGACTTATCGGAAGGGATAAAAGACAACTATTCGATTTCAGGCGTGAGCCATATATTGTCACTCTCGGGATTGCACATCGGATTTTTGTATGCTCTTCTGATTCTATTATTGAAACCGCTTGATAAGATTCGAGGAGGAAAAACGTTCAAGCAATTATTTATTATCATACTGATGTGGGTGTTTGCATTTATTACGGGATTGATGCCTCCCGTTATGCGAACCGTCATCATGTTTACGATTATGGCATTAGGGCAACTATTCAGTACACGCCCAATAACCCTAAATACGCTGGCAGCTACGGCTTTCATTATGCTGGTCATACATCCGCTGAATATGTTCGATGTGAGTTTCCAACTGTCATTCATGGCTGTAGCCGGCATTCTGGTGATAATGCCGCTATGGAAAAAATGGTGGCAACCTCGCAATCGAGCCGTCAAATATATATGGGATCTATCAGGGGTGAGCATTTCGGCACAAGCAGCGACCATACCGTTTCTGCTGTACTATTTTCACAACTTGCCCACCTACTTTATCCTCACCAATCTATTGGTTATCTTCCTCTCTTCACTGCTCATGTATGCAGCAGCCATTAATTTACTTTTCTTTTTTATCGCTCCCGTGCAACTAGTTACGGGATGGTTGCTCAGCCTGATGCTGAAATTACTGAACGGCATCACGGCATTTATGAGCCATCTGCCCTACTCCTCCATCGATCATATCTATTTAAGTGCCTGGCAAATAGGACTGATTGCCTCGCTTATCGTCGCATGGCTTTTGTTCATAACGAAGCGATCCGTACCTCGTCTGGCAAGCTGCCTTGTAGGGATCACATTCTTGTTTGCTCTACAAACACATGCCGACTATACCGATAAATTGAAACAAGAGATTGTGTTCTTCAACAACAGGAAAGGTGCTTCCATACAATTCATACTTCCCAACCGAATCAGTTACCTCTTCTCCTCTTCGCACGAACCGAAAGAACAATTCATTAAAGCTCATAAGGATTTCATTTATAAAAACAAATTGTATCCGCCCATCTCTATCGCAGAGAGTATGCACACGGGTTTTATCAATACTCACAATCACATTATCCATTTCGGAAATAAAACCATAGGAGTTGTCGGCGACAAGCGTTGGGCATATAAAGCATCACGCCATCCGCTAAATATTGATTACTTAGTGATAACTCGAGGATATTACGGAAAGATTGTGTATCTTACCGGACTGTTCAACATTAAACAAGTGGTAGTAGATGGTAGCGTATACGCGAATGTTTCAGAGAAAGTGATGAAAGAATGCAAGGATTTAAGAATAAAATGTATCAATTTGAATCTTAACGGAGCCTACATTTCAAAGATAAACAACGAATAATTCATTGATAAATAATTGCTTTTTCGAAATATTTGCTACCTTTGCGACCGCAAAAAAATGATATTTTATAGTGGATTTATTCAATAGCCTGTTCATAATACACAGCCCGATGCAAGCTGTGATTATTCTTTCATTAATATGCGGTGCCGGACTGGCATTTGCACAAGTGAAAGTCGCCGGAGTTTCTTTGGGAGTAACTTTTGTTTTCTTCGCCGGGATTCTAGCCGGTCATATCGGACTAAGCATTGACCCCCAAATGCTGCAGTATGCACAAAGCTTCGGACTGGTCTTGTTCGTTTACGCACTGGGACTTCAAGTAGGACCGGGATTCTTTTCCTCATTCAGGAAGGGAGGCTTGACGCTGAATATGCTGGGACTGGGACTTACTTTGATAGGAACAGCCGTAGCCATTGCTTTCCATTATATTTTCAATATATCCATTGCCGACATTGACGGTATTCTCTGTGGCGCAACCACCAACACTCCGGCGTTAGGTGCAGCACAGCAAACTCTTTCATCCATGAACTTACCCACCAGCAGTCCGGCGTTAGCATGTGCTTTGACTTATCCATTGGGTGTTTTGGGTGTAATCATTGGTATATTAGTCATTCGCAAACTATGGGTGAAACCGGCCGATATAGCGAATCCTGCTGATGAAAAGCCCGACCACACTTACATTGCTGAATTTGAGGTGGACAATCCGGGTATATTTGGAAAAAGCGTAAAAGAAATAGCACATCAAAGCAGTAAAAAGTTTGTAATTTCGCGTTTATGGCGAGAGAATAAGGTGCGTATTCCTTCAAGTGAAACACAGTTGGAGCAGAAAGATAAACTGCTGGTGATCACCAATGAGGATGATGTGGAAGGATTGACCATGTTGTTCGGTGAACAAGAAAAAAAAGACTGGAACAAAGAGGATATCGATTGGAACGCAATAGATTCACAGCTTATCTCGCAACATATCGTAGTGACTCGTCCCGAAATAAACGGTAAGAAGTTGGGCACATTGCGCCTGCGGAACCATTATGGAATCAATATCAGCCGTGTGCTTCGCAGTGGTGTGAAATTGCTGGCTACAAGTGAATTGGTGTTACAGATGGGCGATAGATTGACTGTTGTAGGTGAACAGAATGCAATAGATAATGTAGAGAAAATATTAGGAAATAAAGTGGTGAGCCTGAAAGAACCCAATTTGATGTCGGTATTCATCGGCATGGTATTGGGATTAGCTCTTGGCTCCATTCCTCTGCAACTGCCGGGAATGAGTTCTCCAATGCGTTTGGGACTGGCAGGAGGTCCGATCATCATAGGAATACTTATCGGTGCATTCGGTCCGCGTCTTCATATGATCACTTACACGACACGCAGTGCAAACCTCATGCTGAGGGGACTGGGATTGAGTCTTTACTTAGCGGGATTAGGGCTGCAAAGCGGTAGCCATTTCTTTGAAACGGTGGTACGCCCCACGGGACTTTTATGGGTGGGTGTAGGATTATCAATCACCCTCATCCCTGTTTTAATTACCGGTATTGTGTCACTAAAAATCTTCCATCTTGATTTTGGCAGTATCAGCGGTATGTTGAGCGGAAGCATGGCAAATCCTATGGCGCTCAACTATGCAAATGATTCCATTCCGGGAGACCATCCGTCAGTAAGTTATGCCACAGTATACCCTTTCTGTATGTTCATCAGAGTTATTATAGCCCAGCTTATCTTAATGATTTTTATTTAAAACATCGCCAAAGAGTCCATCCATGTTCAAAATAATTTAGCTATCTTTGTAATCAAAGAAGCTTGATATGATAAAAAACAGATGTGACATGATAACCATTCTCGGTCCCACAGCTAGTGGCAAAACAACCTTTGCCGCTCACTTGGCCGATAATCTACATTCTGAAATTATCAGCGCCGATTCCCGACAAATATACAAGAGCATGGATATCGGCACAGGCAAGGATCTTAGTGATTATGTCATCAACGACAGAATTATTCCTTATCACCTCATAGATATTGCAGCTCCCGGATACAAATATAATTTATTTGAATATCAACGTGATTTCTTAAATGCCTATAATGACATTGCATCGCGCAACCTCTTGCCCATCCTTTGCGGAGGAACAGGACTATACATTGAGAGTGTATTAAAGGGATATCGCATGACTCCTGTTCCTGAAAATACGGAATTGAGGAATGAGCTGGCCGGAAAATCACTGGAAGAATTAACTGACATGTTAAAGCAGTATAAGACGTTGCACAACACCACGGATGTGGATACCTGCAAAAGGGCTATACGTGCCATAGAAATACAAAGATATTATAAGGAACATCATGTGGATGAACGTACTTTTCCTCAATTTAAAAGCCTGATCATAGGTATTGATATTGATCGGGAGCTACGTAGAGAAAAGATAAGCATCCGATTGAAAAAGAGATTGGAAGAAGGCATGATAGATGAAGTGAAAGGACTGCTTAAAAGCGGCATTTCACCGGAAGATTTAATCTATTATGGATTGGAATATAAATACCTGACCCTCTATATAACCGGACAGCTCAACTATGAGGAGATGTTCACCCAATTGGAAATAGCCATCCATCAGTTTGCCAAAAGACAAATGACTTGGTTTAGGGGCATGGAACGAAGGGGATTTACCATTCACTGGATGGATGCCGGAATGCCTACCGAAAATAAGATTGAACTAACCAAAGATTTATTAGATCACTTTGAATCATGAATACAGGAAATAATAAATGGGGAATCATTTATCACCCACGTGCCGGAACACGAAAAGCCCGTAAACGATGGACTGCCATTCGAGCATACATTGACAGCAAGCAAATCAACTATGATTATGTGCAATCTCTTGGGTACGGATCGGTGCAGCGGTTGGCTCATGACTATGCCGAACAGGGTTATCGTACCATTGTTATTGTGGGAGGAGATGGAGCACTCAATGATGCTATCAATGGTATCATGACAGCAAAAACATCATTCCCAAAGGATGAAATAGCCATAGGTATTATCCCTAATGGGGTGGTCAATGACTTTTCGCGCTACTGGGGCATTGACATGGACTACAAGGCTGCTGTTGACTGGATTGTGAATTATCGTCTTAAAAAGATTGATGTAGGGCAATGTACCTATTACAATGGCACGATACATGAAAGCAAATATTTTGTGAATGCGATCAATATCGGTTTGGGGGCACGAATTGTACGCATCACCGATCAAACCAAACGATTCTGGGGCATTACACTTATTTCATCCGTTGCCGCCTTGTTTAAAATATTTTTTGAGAGAAAGCTTTATCGCATGCACTTACGCATCAATGAGGATCATATACGCGGTAGAATCATGAATGTATGCGTGGGCAGTGCCCGAGGATATGGTATGACTCCAAGTGCTGTACCTTACAACGGATGGCTGGATGTGAGTGTGATCTATTACCCGAAAATATGGCAGCTATTGAAAGGACTTTGGATGTTGATTAACGGCCGATTGCTGAATCACAAAGATGTGAAAAGCTATCGAACGAAACGGGTCAGAGTACTCAGAGCACAAAATGCCGCGGTAGGTATTGACGGACGTATCTTGCAAGAAAAGCATCTCCCTCTGGACATTACGATTATGCCTGAGACATTGACATTGATTATACCCAACTAAAATATTGAACAGCAAAATGACAATAAAAGATTTAACTTCTCAACAGAACTTTTTTTTAATGGCCGGTCCATGCGTAATTGAAGGTGAAGAAATGGCTATGGACATTGCCGAAAAGTTAGTAGAGATTACCGGAAGGCTACATATTCCTTATATATTCAAAGGCTCCTATCGAAAAGCAAATCGCTCGCGACTGGACTCATTCACGGGCATTGGAGATGAAAAAGCGTTGAAGATACTGCGCAAAGTTCATGAAACTTTCAACATCCCTGTAGTTACTGACATTCACGAATCCTGCGAAGCTGCTATGGCTGCCGAATATGTAGATGTACTGCAAATACCGGCTTTCCTTTGTCGCCAAACGGATTTGCTGGTAGCTGCTGCTAAGACGGGCAAGATTGTAAACATTAAAAAAGGTCAGTTCCTTTCACCGGAGTCGATGAAATTTGCTGCCGACAAGGTATTGGAAGCCGGTAACCCCAATGTAATGCTTACCGAACGAGGAACTACCTTCGGCTATACTGATCTGATCGTTGATTACCGTGGCATTCCCGAAATGCGCGCCTTGGGTTATCCTGTGATAATGGATGCAACTCACAGTTTGCAACAACCGAATCAAGCAAGTGGTGTTACCGGTGGCATGCCGCAATTGATTGAAACCATTGCCAAAGCTGCCATCGTTGTTGGAGCTGACGGATTATTCATTGAGACTCATCAGAATCCCAGTGTTGCTAAAAGTGACGGAGCCAACATGTTGCGCCTTGATCTTGTGGAAGGGTTACTTAAGAAACTAGTACGGATTAGAGAGGCAATAAGATAAAAACAAACTTAACTACATAATTCCATCCTCTCCTTTAAATTATTCAAAGAGAAAATGAATATATTAACAACTAACAATATATATCACTATGGCAAAATACAAATACTTTAAAGCTAATGCATTTACAAGTGGAGAATCAAAAGGAAATCCCGCTGCATGTATTATTACAGGTAACACGTCGTTATCCAAAGAAGAAATGCTGAAAATAGGGAAAGAACATAAAGACTTTGTTAGCGAGGTAGTTTTCATACAAAATTCGAATGATGCTGATTGCATGCTCACATACTACTCATCAGAATGTGAAGTCGATTTCTGTGGGCATGGAACGATTGCAGGGATGTACACATATATAAAAGAAAATCCAGAATTTTACAATAAAAAAACATTACTTGCAAAAACTCATAAAAAGGGTATTATTAAAATTTATAACCATATTAAAGAAGAAGACGCAATATATATTTCAGCTCCAGAACCTATACATCATGAATTACCAGGAACTCTTCAGGAGATAGCAAAAGCTTTAAGCATTTCAGCGGATATGATTTCCAATAAATATCCAATATGTCTAATAGATGCCGGATTACGTACATTAATTGTACCTATTATAGGTTTAAAAGAAACTATATCATTCTATCCAATTGAAACGCGTTTAAAAGAATTCTGTTTATCCAAAGATTTTGATATCACATTGGTATTTTCACTAGAAACAAAAGATTGCCGTAAAACAGCTCACACAAGAGTTTTCTCTCCTAAATTCGGCTACTTAGAGGATCCTGCAACCGGCTCTGGAAACAGTGCTTTCGGGGAATATTTACTAAAACAAAACTTGTGGAATGGAGAACCGATCTCAATAGAACAAGGTGGCGATGATCGCATATTCAATGAAGTAAAACTCAGTACATTTGAGAACAAAATTCTTTTTGGAGGAAGCTCTACATTAAAAATAGAAGGCAATTACTTTATATAACCCAATATATATAATTGAAATTATTGCTGTCCGATTATTGAGCAATGAAATGATACGATATAAAAAACGGTCGTATGAATTCCATACGGCCGTTTTGCTCTAATTAAATTAATGGAGTCTTTAGTCTAAATATAATATCAATTATTAACTTTTCCTGAATTACTTAGTGAAGTATAAGTTAATGTATAACCGTTTTTATTAATAACTCCATTACTTCCTATAGTTACTTTATCTACATAGGAATTTCCTGTAAGATTCCATGTACCATTGACAACCGCACTTGTAGATTTTCCGCTATTGGAATTGTCATACGCTCCGTTCCAAACGATTCCACTATTAACGGTAACTGTAGATGTACTATACGAATCAACAGTAACATTCCCTGTGTAATTTTTACCGCTTGTTCCTGCAAGAACAAGATATGCGACAGGACTTGTTGTGGTCCATTGAGTATTGTAATCTACTTTCATTAGTACATTTGATGGAATAGTGAGAGTTGCATCATTCAAAGTCACAGTACCTGTTACGCTTGTAGTAATTTCGATAAGAGGAGTACTGCTTCCTGTCAGAGTAAGGTTACTTCCATTTACATTTATGTAGCCTTCATAACCAGAAGCATCTCCTGAACCACTTTGGAGGATCATTAAACCTCGTGAACTAGAACCTGAAGTGATTGTAGAATTATTGATTGTAATATAATTGCTTCCTTCTATCACACCAACTTCTCCTTGTGATGAAGATCCGGTGATTCCTGTAGCCGTAATACTACCTGTAGAATACAATACGGCGCATTGAGCCCCCGTTGTTTTATAGGTGCCCCCTGATACAGTTACGGTACCACCGCCTCTATCCGTTGCGATTACAGAGCTATTTGTCCCTGCAGTTGAAATTGTTAAATTTGAGGCTGTAATAGTACCCCCTCCTGTGGCATGGATGCCTCTAGAAAGATTTTTGGAACAATTGATAGTTACATCACTTACATTCACTGTACCTCCATATGCCACAATTGCGTTAGCTCCAACTGCGTCTGTTGTGATTGTACCTCCTGACATCGTAACGGTTGACGAGCTACCTGATGACAATATAGCTGCATTTGTTCCGTAAAAACTGCTATTATCTGAATTTGAAGCATCTCCTGCACTTTTGATTATAGTGTCATTGGTTAATGTCAAAGTTCCCCCTGTAACCTTTACTGCATTTTCATCAGATGAAGAGGATGAGTATGTCTTATTTGATAATGTAGCCGTTCCACTAGACAGCGTATATACTCCTGATGAAGTAGATGATCCAGAAGAGCTACTGCCGGAAGATGAAGAACCAGTTGTGCTTTCTGTAGGTTCGTCGGTACTTCCAGAGCCACAACCATAAAGAAAAGCTACTGTAAATATTAAACAAATCCAATTAGTTTTCATTTCATTTAATTTTTAATTAATAGACTGTGTTTTTACTCATTGTTTAAAGATGAATAAGATCTACGAAATCTACAATTATATTCAACGAACGTATTATTTTATAGAATAAAGAGCAATATTATATAAGCGTGAATTTGGTATAGGAAAGTAGAATAATATCTTATGAAAAAGATGGGTACCTAGCGAATTGGAAGTGTTTGAAAAAATATCTAAAAAAAGCCGGAGAAACAAATCTGCTTCCCCGGCCATATATAGAATTAATAGTTTCTTAATTCTTATTCAGCATCCCATGCTTGGTTTGCAAGACGTTTGTAACCATCATAACGCCATTTAGCAGCATCTTGTGCAGCAGTGAACAATTCTTCAGCCTCAGCAGGGAATTGTTTCTTAAGTGAAGCGAAACGAACCTCACCCATCAAGAAGTCTTTGAAATTATCCCAAGTCGGTTCTTTGCTATCCAATAAGAACGGATTCTTACCTTCTTTTGCCAATTCAGGATTAAATCTCCATAAATGCCAGTATCCACATGCAACTGCATCAGCTTCCTCTGCTTGTGATTTACCCATACCACCTTTTCTCTTCAATCCGTGATTGATACATGGAGAGTAAGCGATGATGATAGAAGGACCGTCATAAGCCTCAGCCTCGCGGATAGCTTTCAATGATTGTGCATTGTCAGCGCCCATAGCGATTTGTGCAACATATACATAACCGTATGTTGAAGCCATCATACCAAGATCTTTTTTACGCATTCTCTTACCTGATGCTGCAAACTCTGCAATAGCACCGATAGGAGTAGATTTAGATGCTTGACCTCCGGTGTTAGAATAAACCTCAGTATCCAATACTAAGATGTTTATATCCTTACCTGAAGCTAATACATGATCCAAACCTCCGTAACCGATATCGTATGAAGCACCATCACCACCGATGATCCATTGACTGCGTTTAACCAAGAAATGTGTTAACTCAGCAATAGTTGCGCAATGGCTGCATTTAGCTTTATTTTCATTAACCAAAGCCTCGATTTGAGGAGCAAGTTCTTTAGTCTTGTCTGCATCGTTCTTGTTGTCAATCCATGCTTGGAATAATTCCTTGGCATTGTCAGGGCAACCGCTTTCGATAGCAGCTTTCATTTCGTTCTCGATACGAGCACGCATCTTGTCAGAAGCAAGAGTCATACCTAAACCAAACTCACAGAAGTCCTCAAATAATGAGTTAGCCCATGCTGGACCGTGACCCTCTTCGTTTGTTGTATATGGAGTTGCAGGAACAGAACCTGAATAAATTGAAGAACATCCTGTTGCATTAGCAATCATTTCACGATCACCGAACAACTGACTGATCAATTTAACATAAGGTGTCTCACCACAACCTGAGCAAGCTCCAGAGAACTCGAACAATGGTTGAGCGAACTGAGAATTCTTAACGTTTGATTTGATGTCAACCAATTTTTGTTTGCTCTTGACATTCTTAACGCAATAATCCCAGTTTTCTGCTTGAGG
This sequence comes from Bacteroidales bacterium UBA1794, assembly GCA_002315435.1. Classification (GTDB taxonomy): domain Bacteria; phylum Bacteroidota; class Bacteroidia; order Bacteroidales; family Bacteroidaceae; genus DCFW01. The sequence continues at coordinate 24,907 of DCFW01000019.1, read as the reverse complement.
CAATTGAGATTCAAAAGGTTTCATAACCAAAGCTTTCTCGCCCTTCTTACCCGGACAAACATCAGCACAGTTACTACAACCCAAGCAATCCAATACGTCAACCGATTGAACGAATGTCATGCCTTCAAATGCTTTACCAACAGCTTTCAATTGTGCAAACTTAGCACCTTTCTGCTCTTCTGCGTCAAGTACAAACGGACGAATAGCAGCGTGAGGACATACATAAGCACACTTGTTACATTGGATACAGTTTGCAGGATTCCATTCAGGAATGAATGCAGCTACACCACGTTTTTCATAAGCAGATGTACCTTGAGGCCATGTTCCATCTTCAATACCTTTGAATGCAGAAACTTTTAATAAGTCACCGTCTTGTGCATTGATAGGACGAACAATCTCATTGATGAATGCAGGATCATTATTAGCAACCTTTTTAGCAGTTTCTAAGTTTGCCCATGCAGCATCAACTGGAAGTTCTTTGTATTCTCCACCACGATCAACTGCCTGATAGTTCTTATCAACAATGTCTTGTCCCTTCTTACCGTAAGACTTAACGATGAATTCCTTCATCTGTTCTACAGCCTGGTCTACAGGAATTACGCCTGTAATACGGAAGAATGCACTCTGAAGAATAGTGTTGGTACGGTTACCAAGACCAATTTCCTGAGCGATCTGAGTTGCATTGATATAATAAACTTTGATGTTGTTTTTAGCAAAGTAAGCTTTTGCCTTATTAGGTAAATTCTTAGCTAATGTATCACCATCCCAAATTGTATTCAAAAGGAATGTACCATTCTTACGCAATCCGCGGATTACATCGTACATATGCAAGTATGCTTGTACGTGACATGCCACGAAATTAGGAGTATTTACTAAATAAGTCGAGTGGATAGGCTTGTCACCGAAACGTAAATGTGAACAAGTGAAACCTCCTGATTTTTTAGAATCGTAAGAGAAGTATGCCTGGCAATATTTATTAGTGTTGTCACCAATGATTTTTACTGAGTTTTTGTTCGCACCTACAGTACCATCAGCGCCCAAGCCATAGAATTTAGCTTCAAATGTACTAGGATCACCTAATGCAACTTCTTCTTTAAGAGGAAGAGATGTGAATGTTACATCATCATCAATACCTACTGTAAATTGATTTTTAGGCAATGGTAACTCAAGATTCTCATAAACTGAAAGGATCTGAGCTGGTGTAGTATCTTTAGAACCCAACCCATAACGTCCACCGATAATCATTGGAGCATCTTTTGAACCATAAAGTACATCACGAACATCCAAATAAAGAGGTTCGCCGGTAGCTCCGGGTTCTTTTGTACGATCCAATACACAAATGCGTTTTGCACTCTTAGGCAAAGCTGACAAGAAGTGTTTAGCTGAGAATGGACGATACAAGTGAACAGCAACCAAACCCACTTTCTTACCTTGACCACGTAAAAAGTCAATAGTCTCGCGGATAGCTTCAGTTACAGAACCCATTGCAATGATAACATTCTCTGCTTCAGGATCACCATAATAATCAAACAATCCATAATTACGTCCTGTAATCTTGTTGATCTCTTTGATATAGTCTTCAACAATTCCAGGAACTGCATTATAGAATGAGTTAGAAGATTCTCTGTGTTGGAAGAACACATCAGGATTTTCAGCATTACCACGGTTTACAGGACTTGAAGGGTTAAGTGCACGTTGACGGAATTCTGCCAAGGCCTTTTGGTCAACCAATGGTTTCAACTCTTCCTGATCAATAGCTTCAACCTTCTGAATCTCATGAGATGTACGGAATCCATCAAAGAAGTTAATAAATGGAACGCGACTCTTTATTGTTGCCAAATGAGAGACAGCACCCAAATCCATAACTTCTTGTACTGAACCTTCGCAGAACATGGCAAAACCTGTTTGACGACAAGCCATTACATCTTGGTGATCACCGAAGATACAAAGAGCATGAGATGCCAATGTACGAGCGGATACATGGAACACGCAAGGTAATAATTCACCGGCGATCTTATACATATTAGGGATCATCAACAACAAACCTTGAGAAGCTGTATAAGTTGTTGTAAGTGCACCAGCCTGTAATGAACCGTGAAGAGCACCGGCAGCACCACCTTCTGATTGCATTTCTTGAACAGTCACTGTCTCGCCGAAGATATTCTTACGGCCGGCGGCAGCCCATTCATCAACATGTTCCGCCATAGTTGATGACGGAGTGATAGGATAAATCGCAGCTACTTCCGAAAACATGTATGACACATGAGCCGCAGCTTCATTACCATCACAAGTGATAAATTTTTTTTCTTTAGCCATAACTAAATTACATTAATATATTAAGTAAATAATTCTTTTCTAATAGATAAAACCAAACAGCCACAAGGGCAATTGATTTTCATGACCGATCTCGGATTGTAAAACAGCATAGGTAATATCTGCGTTGTTTTTAATCTTCGTACTGTCAATACATACTTTAAAACGTTTCACGCCATCCACCAAAAATGTACTGAATTTATCTCCTTTATACAATTTATGGCCGATATGCAGCGCATTCATGAAAAAAGTCTCAATTACATCTTGCTCATCCAAACTCAACGGATAGATACAGGTCATCAAATTGGTATTATGCATCAATATACGTGAAGGCTTCTTTGGGAAGGCTTCACCTTTTGGATAAACCATATTGATAAGACGTGCATCCTCAAGATATTTGATATAATTCATGACTGTGGCACGACTTGTATTTATATCAGTAGCCAATTGGCTTACATTTGGAGCCATCGGAGCATCCACAGCAAGCAAATAAAGCAACTTCTTTATTTTCCACAAATATTTCAATTCAATCTGCTTGATTAACAGAATATCCACTTCAATCATCATATTCATGGTTTTCAGCAAATTCTCCGAGAAATTCTTTTCTTGAAGAAAAAACGGATAAAAGCCATGATGCAGATAATTTTTGAAATAATCAATCGGATTAATTACGGAAAGCACTTCCTTCGCAATCTCTTGATGCCTTGATAGAATTTCATCCAATGTATATGAAGGGAATTTGTTTCCTGTTTGCAAATTCAAATACTCCCTAAATGAAAATCCACGCAATGAATAAGGTTTCACTATATCATGCAATTCCGGATTTTCATCTTTCAAACGCATAACGGAAGATCCCGTGAAAACAATTTTCAAATTGGGATAAAGATCATAGCACTGACGCAATTGATTACTCCACTCGGGATGTTTGAATACCTGATCAATAAGTAATACTCTACCGCCTTGTTTTTGAAATTCTCCGGCAAACTCTACTATTGAATGCCCTACAAAATAGAAGTTATTCATATTGATATAGAGACAACTGCGGTCTGTACCGAACTTCTCCTTGGCGTATTGCAACAAGAATGTAGTCTTCCCTACTCCACGAGTGCCCTTAATGCCGATCAACCGATCATTCCAATCAATTTCATCCATTAATTGTCGCCTTACCGGGGCATTTGTGTGCTCTACAAGATAGCAATGAGTTCTATAGAAAGCTTCCATTTGATCTTTTTTCTATTTGACCACAAAGATAATTGTAATTCTTCAAATTGCAACATTGACTTTGCAATTTTTTTGTTTATTTTTGTACCCGAAATGATAAATCATTTAAATATAATATAATGTCTGCTTTATAACACAATGGATCTGTATCTATTCAACCCCGACAATGATATGGCATTGGCAAATGGTAGCTCGTTCTATCAACCGCCACAGTCAATCATAGACATGACGAATGATCTGTGCAAGTTACCTCTTTGGTATAAAAATGAAGGGGATATTTTGCTTGATTCGTCATTACATCTCGGTCCCAATGACCATCTTCGTCCCTGGGGATGGAATCATGCCTTGTTGAAGCAGGCTGAAGGACTGGGAATTCCAAATCTTCCGACAACCGGTGAGATTGATGCGTGGCGTAATTTATCACATCGTACAACCTCATCACATATCTTAAAGAAACTAACTGACGAGATCCCTCAATGTATTGGACTATCCGAAGCTGTTGACGATATTGATACATTGAAGAAGTTTGTAGCAGACCATCCCGAAACTATTTTGAAGGCACCTTGGTCCGGCAGCGGTCGTGGATTGCAAACAATTATCGGCTCATTATCCTACCCTATGGAACGATGGGCACAACGTATTATTCGTACGCAACAGTATGTAATGTGTGAACCTCTATACGATAAAGTTTGTGACTTTGCCATGGAGTTTCTTGCCTCTGCTGACAAGAAAGCGCATTTCAAAGGATTTTCTCTTTTCCGAACCAATGGATACCATGTATATACAGGAAACGTATTGGCGGATGATACAAATATTTTGAATTATCTGACTCAATACGTCCACAAAGATATAGTAGAATCCGTTAGCCATAAATTAGAACAGATCCTCTCTGAAACGTTGCATGACAGTAACTACCAACATTATATCGGTGTGGATATGATGATTTGTAAAATTGATGATAAATACTATCTGCATCCATGCGTGGAAATGAATCTGCGAATGAATATGGGTATGCTGACACATATAATATATGAGCGACAAGTTTCAACCAACTCAGGTGGATTCTTTAATGTAGACTATTATCGTTCATCAACGGCATTGAATACTTACCATCAACATATGCAGGAAACTTTTCCTATCAAGCGTGATGAGGCAGGATTAATCACGGAGGGGTACCTGTCATTAACCTCGGTGAAGAAGGACACACATTATCAGGCAATGATACTGGTGACCCCTAAAGAAAACGATTTAATGAATTACTTTAAAAAAGGAACGATATGACACCATTGACAGAAAAGATAGCTCTACGCACCATGCGTTATTTCACCCAAGAAGATCCCACTCAGATAGCTCATACTCAGTGCGTGGTTAATTACACACAGCTCATCGCTGAAGGAGAGAACTATTCACCACGCAAGAAAGAGCTTATTGAAATTGCAGCCTGGCTGCATGACATCGGCTGCCCCAGTGCACGTACCAAATACGGTAATTCTCGCCCTATACATCAAATGACCGAAGGATTCAATATCACATCCGAATGGTTGAAAGAATATTCGGAGTTAACGCCCGAAGAACAAGAATGGATCGCGCATGTGGTGGGCGGACATCACCAATTAAAACAGGCATTGCATTACCACTTCGAACCCTTGTATGAAGCTGATATCATTGTAAACTTTTTCGAAGATTATTATAAGAAACAAAACTTACAATTATACTATGACAAAGTGATGAAAACGACTAGAGGACGAGAACTCTACAAAATGTTTTTTCATGTAAAATAAACACATCGCATAGATACTATAGATAAAACACAGTTAACTGAAAGAAGATTGTCGAATGAAATCAGAATCACTAAATCTTTTGTTTCTATTCGTTAATTCAAAAATATTTTATACCTTTGCACAAAGCATAGGTTCATTGCACTCTCTTTGCAGAGTGGATGATTAAAAGGGAATCAGGTCAGAATCCTGAACAGTCCCGCTGCTGTATGTTTCAGAAAAGACGGACGAGCAATTCTTTTGCCACTAAGTAAAAATCTTGGGAAGGCGCATGTTCCGTGAAACAAGTCAGAAGACCTGCCTATGCACAATTAATATTTATTCGGTACACCTACGAGGAATAGGAACCAAAAGACATATCAAATGAGAAAATTTGTTGTTTTTTTGTGCACTACATTTATGTGTATGCATCTCTTTGCTCAGGTTCAGTCCAAAGTAAAAGTAGATACGACGCATACATATTCTATTGCGAATATTACAGTACGTGGCCGCTATCTTTCGAAAGAATTGATTCCGGTACAAACTTTACAGGGTGAAGAATTGGAAAAGCTGGCTGCACACTCCGTGGCCGATGCGATACGCTATTTTTCAGGTTTGCAAATAAAAGATTATGGTGGCGTTGGTGGTTTGAAAACCGTAAATATCCGTGGTATGGGTTCCGAACATGTCGGCGTCTTCTATGATGGTATCGAATTGGGTAATGCTCAAAACGGTACAGTAGACTTGGGACGCTTCTCGCTTGATAACATGGAATCAGTAACAGTATTTAATGGTCAAAAAGCCGAAATATTTCAATCTGCTAAAGATTTCGGATCAGCAGGTACAGTGTACATGCAAACACGCACTCCATCGTTCTCACACGACAAAAGTTATAATGTGAAAGCCACATACAAAGCCGGTTCATTCGGACTTGTGAATCCTTCGGCTCTTTGGGAGCAACGAATTACCAAAAACATCTCCTCCTCATTAAACACTGAATACCTTTATACCAACGGCAAATACAAATTCACTTATGCACTAAGTGACATCAAAGATACGACTGCTACACGACACAATGATGATGTAAAAGCTATGCGTATTGAATATGGATTATTCGGAAAGATAAAAGGTGGCGAATGGAGGTTGAAAAACTATTTCTACAGTTCAGAGCGTGGATTTCCCGGTGCTGTAGTTTTGGAAGAGCCTGGTAAATTCACACATGATGCCGATCGTCAATGGGATACCAGCTACTTTCTGCAAGGTTCATACAAGAAAAAAGTAAATGAATGGTATAATTTGATGGTAAATGGCAAATATGCATATGATTATTTGCGCTACTTATCGGATCCTCGACTGGATGAAACTGTAGCACTATATGTCAATAACCATTTTCACCAAAAAGAGATCTATTTATCTACAGCACAGCAATTTACCTTATCACCAATATTAGCTGCAGATGTGTCCGTTGACTTGCAACGCAACCTATTAAAAGCCGATCTTAATAATTTTGTAGATCCAAAACGATGGACCGTCTTATCGGCAGCAGCAGCATCTCTGAATCTTCAACGGGTGAAGGTACAAAGTAGCTTATTGCTCACTTATGTACACGAATCAGTGAACCAATATGGAACAGCGGCACATGATAAAAAGAAATTTACGCCTACAATCATCATATCATGGCAACCCAAAGAAAACGGAGACTTAAGCTTCAGAACATTCTATAAAAGAACATTCCGTATGCCGACACTGAATGATTTGTACTATACATCTATCGGAAACTCATCATTAAAACCGGAAGAGGCTACGCAATATGATGCAGGGCTGACTTATGGGCACACCATTTACGATCACTGGATCAATCGTATTGAGATGCAGCTTGATGGCTATTATAACCGAGTTAAAAACAAAATCGTAGCCATGCCTACCAGTAATCAATTCCGCTGGAGTATGATGAACTTTGGGAAAGTATCAATAAAGGGCATTGATGTAGGTGTAAGCACGGGTTGGCAAATAAGCAAAGATTTACAAATAGGCACACGAATTACATACACTTATGAAAAGGCTCAAGATTTGAGCCTCAGTAAAGACAGTAAATATTACGGAGGGCAGCTCCCTTATATTCCATGGAATAGTGGCTCAGTCATACTTGATGGAGCATACCGCAATTGGGACTGGAGTTACAGCTATATATATACAGGCAACCGCTATACGAACAGTGCTAATATAGCGGCAAACAAGGAAAATCCCTATAAAACAAGTGATATGTCTATATCGCACGAATTCATATGGAAAAAGACTAATTTTAAACTCACGGCAGAGGTTAATAATTTATTTAATCAGCAATATGAAGTGGTAAGATGCTACCCTATGCCCGGACGAAACATGAAAATAATTTTAAATATACGTTTATGAAAAAGTATTTCTATTTTATTGCAGCTCTTACATTGTTTTTACCCGCATTATCATCATGTGATGACGGAAATGAAGTCTCGCAAGATACCGAAACGGTAGTTGATTCAGACTCAGGAATATCTTCAACAGATAGTATACAAGGTTTCTATCTTTTAAATGAAGGGCAGTCCGGTCAAAACAATGCTTCACTAGATTACTATAACTATGCAACCGGAACATATTCACTAAATAAATTCGGTACAGTAAACGCCAACGCCAGTATAGGTGATACAGGTAATGATATTGAAATCTATGGCAACAAATTGTATGTTGTTGTAAATGGAAGTAATATGGTTCAAGTATTGGATGCAACTACATGTAAACAGATAAAAAAAATATCTATTCCAAACTGCCGCGACATTACTTTCTATAAAGGAAAAGCTTATGTAAGTTCATACGCAGGTACTCTCAATTGGAACAATTCAAATAATAGATTAGGATATGTAGCCCGTGTTGACACAGCAGAATTAAGTGTAAGCGATACATGTAATGTAGGATATCAGCCTGAGCAAATGGCTATATATGGAGGGAAACTATACGTAGCCAATTCAGGAGGATTTATGCCCACCTATGATAACCGTGTTTCAGTTATCAACCTTAGTACTTTTAAAAAGGAAAAAGACATTAAGGTTAATGTTAATCTTAATAAGATGTTAATCAGCAAAGAGAATGAACTATTTGTTTCAACCAATGGCGATTATTATTACAACACCTCCAAATTGTATGTAATTAATCCTGCAACAGATGCTCTTACAGACTCCATAAACGTATCTGTAGCAGGAATGAGTAAAAGCGGAGATTCAATTTATGTATATGGAGCTGAATATAGCTATCTTACTTCTAAAACAACCATAAGTTATCATATAGTTAACACAGAAACTCACAAAGTTGTAAGTGATCAAATCATTACAGACGGTACTTCAATAGCATCTCCTTATATGATTAAAGTTAATTCTATTAATAAAGATATATTCATAAGTGATTCTGGAAGCACCTATGGCAGCCCTGGAATTTTATATTGCTTCAATTCAAAAGGCAAATTAAAATGGCAGGTAACTACCGGAGTTGGTCCCGGCCACATGGTATTTACAAAATTCAAATTATAATAAAAGATCTCTACCAAAGATCTATATTTAATAGATCAAAAAAATCCGGGCGATGCGATATCGTCCGGATTTTTCATTCCATTTATTTTATTCAACTGTTATTTTATTCGATGAACTATGTGCAGCAAACTCGGGTGAATAAGCAGATTGTATAGTAGCTATTCCGCTCTGATAAATTCCCAGACGATCCACACTATAGGTATATTCCAATACGTATGTTCCTTTTGGTAGATGATCAAAGAAGAAACGTGTAGAAGCATCCTTCACTGCTACGTAATAACCGACTCTACCATTCCAATGATAGCCGGATATAGCTACACCAGGTTCCATGCAGGCAGGACGTTCGTCATTAACTTGTACAAAATCCATATCACGATCCAGTTTAATAGTTAAACGAGACGTGACACGATCGCCAACACGCAATGCTGTAACAGGTATATCATTACGTAAATAGACTTTTTTTACACTTAAAGCATTACATGAAGTTCCTATTTTATCTGTCCATTCCATTGCACTTCCATAAACAGCTCCCCATGCAATGTGAGAATTACTGTTCTTCACATTCAGTATTTCAGCATTGTTGCGCAACGTTTCATCAGTAATCTCTGTACGGAAATATTCCGTTCCTGCTTCTTTGTTCACTGCTTCCACTGATTTATTTACTCCCACTCCTTTCAACGTTAACTGACATTCGTCCTTGCTTTCCAATGCATCTGCATTATTATAAAGCAATGCGTATATAGCATCTGCTGTTGATACCGACGCCCCCCAACTCTCTGCTTGCTTCTTCTTCAATAGACCTATTTTCAAATCATCAACGAAAGCTGAGTTTTTACCTTCGTGACTAAATGCTTCAATGGCAGCCGACTGAGTAAGCAACGGATTACCCCACCAACTGAAGCCATCAGCTGAAGGATTATAGAATGCTCCACCATCCGGCGTATGTACGGCATACTGACGTATCGATTCCAGCATAGAGGCTGCTGCTTTAGTATTATGTGCAGATAAAAAGACATTAGACATCACAGCCTTTCCCAATATCGTTAATTGATTAATCTCCTTTTCTGATAATTGCATGTAACAATCATATGCTTTACGAGCCTCAACCGGTATTTGATTGCCTGTAAGTGAACAGATATACAGATATTCAACTTCTGCATTTCCCAAATAAGGTTTCATCTTATGGTTGATTATACGATTATAATCACCAGCTATAACTTTATGCAAATAACTCATTCCCTTCTTCTGTACATTTTGCAATGTTGTATCTTCTTTACCGCTCAACGCATTATAACGCGCCATAAGTTTCAATATATACGAAGTTATATAAGGACTCGAAGGCATGCCCGGATACCAGGACCATCCACCATCCGGCTGTTGCATTTGCTCCAATTTATTTCCGGCTGCTGTCAGCTGATATTGCATATTGTTCACATCAAAGAGAGTTACCACACGCTGCTGTTGCTCCGTCTGGTTATTTGCTTCAGCCACCCAAGGTGATTCATTGAGCAATATGTTCTTCACATCCTCATTCTTCTGCAGCTTGCTCCACAGTGTATTCTTATCTACACCTTGTGCACGCCACATATCGAATATTTTCTTAATGCGTGGCTGCGAATTAGCAATATATCCGGCAATGCTGTTGGCGTACCAAGCTGTAGCCCATGAAAGAGCATCTTCATTCGTCGGTTGACTCAGTGTAGGTAAAGCCTGTATCGCATACCAAGCTGGATTACCGGTACACTCCACAATCATTCGTCTATTCGTAGCAGTAGATGAATGGCTATTGAATAAAGAGTTTAAGCTATATTCTTTTGTTTGTTTGCCTCGAACCATAAATGGGACTGTCTCTGTAAGGTATTCTTTATTGCTCAACACCGGCAAAAGATGCTGCTCGCCATCGGAAAAGTTACCTCCTTCAGCTATAATTCTTACGCCTAAAAGAGGATATTCTTCAGTAGGTATAAACTTAAATGTGACTGATGTTTCGCCTTCCTTCGCTACAAAGAACGGCAACTGTATGGTAGAAATAATTTTATCTGTAGCCGGATCAAAAAGCTGCAAACGTGCCGTTCCTTTCACATCACCTATTCCTTTATTATTAATGCGGGCAACAATCGAGACGTTATCCCCCACTCTTGCAAAACGTGGAAGATTAGGCATGATCATAAAGTCCTTTGTTGTCATAGCAGAACTGGTTAACATACCTGTTTGCATATCCTTCGTATGTGCCAGACCAATGAAATTCCAACGAGTAAGACTCTCCGGTGCTGTGAACGAGAAAGTGATGTCGCCATTATCATCCGTGCGCAACTGAGGATAGAAGAATGCCGTTTCATTAAAATCTGTTCTTAATGTTTTAACTGAATTTGATTTTTCACCTTTATTTGTATCACTTCCATCAGGAACCACCACACTTACCACTTTCATCAATACATTTTCATTTAATACAGCATCATTGGAACGAGTTCCACGAATCGCTATTTTGCCACCATCAGACACCATACTAAACACGTTACGTCTTGTTTTCACACCATACCCTATAACAGGTATACCCAAAGAATTTTCGAAATAATCATATACATAATCATCCGTTCTGTTATATTTTAATGGAAATTGAAGCCTTATATTACTGCTCCGATCATAGGTACCTCCCCACATATCACTTGCAACAAAACGAGGGTAATTAAGTCGAATATTCGGAAAATAACCTTTGAAGGCATCCAGCGAAGCATCATAAAGAGTTGCCATCATTTCGGCTTCAGCCGCTTTATTATCTTTATTCTTGATAGTAAGGCTCCACGTTTCTTTATTACCAGGTTGCAGGCTATTGCGGAAACGTGCCCATTTCAAAGTCAACGATTTCTCAGGCCAAGGTTTGGTTATTGTAAAACCACGTTGGTAAGTGGTACCATTTATCACAAAACAGATTTGCACAAAGATCCCATTACCATACTTCTCATCGTATGTAAAGTCAAAACGTTTCAATTCATTTGAAAGAGTGAAACGCTTATTCTCAATAATCTTTCCTTCACTATATACGCTATACATCACATACGTGTCAGGATGTGATGTTCCGAATAAAATGCTGGCTGGTGCTCCATTCCGAGAAAAGGTATCATCCAATTGTTTCTCCCAAGTAACAGTATCCACGGGCATTACTGAGGAATGTTCTGAAAAGAGAACAATCTCTTTTTTCATATCTTTACCAATAATGGAATCACGCCATTGCAATAAATATTTACCGGGTATAAGACTCTTCCATTCAATCAATGAAATATATTTATTCGAAGCAATATGATCATTTCTCCACACTTCTTTTCCATCACGTGACAACCATGCCGAAATTGGGTCACTCACATCAACTCCCTCTGCATTATTTGCAATAAATTTTCCTCTAATCTGATTATCTACATTCATCTCTGGCTGTAAATTAGTAGACAATAAAACCGGTATCTTACTGGCGGTCAATTCATATTGTGCTTCTCTGGTTTCTCCTGTCACATCTGTAACAAAAGCTTTCACCTTATACATATAATAATCATACAGCGAATCGGGAATCAATTCTACAGGCATATCAAAGGTTCCGTCTTTTCTCACAGCCACACTATCCTCCTTGAGTTGTTGGTCTGATGCATTATAGTTCCAATAATATTGACGGCTTGAGCGCGTCACTGTATAACGAACTTTACGGCCTAATAACGGCAGACCATTATAAGTCATGACGGTACCGTTTAAATGCAACGTATCACCTAACTTGTATTCTGTTTTTACTCTATCAATCTTCACTTCAAAAGTCGGACGTTTATATTCCTCTACGAGGATGTATACACGTGAATCATTTACCGCGACAGAGAATGATCCGTTAAGGGTCACCGAAGGCAATGTAAATGGAGTGGTAAATGAACCGAAATCATTTGTTTTTACTTTACTATCCGCAATCTTCTTGCGATTGGCATCATATAACTCCACATTATATTCCTTGTTTGCACAAACAGAAACATCATCGCCATTCTGCAAATAGGCAATGCCTTTCACATATACAATTTGCCCCGGACGATATACAGCGCGATCTGTAAATAGTTTAAAAGATACAGTTTCTTTATTGTCGTTATTTTGATAAAACGAAGAATAAGAATACATTGATTCACTAGGCAATAGATCCTTTCCCTTTGAAGCCGTCAACGTGACCAAAAGATCCTTGGGTATATTTTTAAAGATACATGTACCTGTTTTATCCGTAGTCATATTAGCGATCTGCTCATTCTTATTATCAGTTCCCGATTTCCAGCAAGTCACATCTACTCCCTCTACAGGTTTCCCGCTCTTGCTATCCAAAATGACCACTTCTTTTAAATTATCGGGTAACACACGATGAAGCAGATACAAACGTGTCACAGTAAAAGGAACAACAGAATTCTTAACGACTAAATAGTAATTCCCCACCTCGGAAGTCGTTATAGTGAGCACAGTATCCTTCGTGGCATAATCTTGTCTCTCATTCCACTTAAATGAATAATCCTTTATGCGAGTCGCTACTTTCCTCAAATCAGACAATTGAAGCTCTTCTTTCTTATCGTACAAAGTTTCAGTTGTTTTACTCTTATATATACTTACATCCAACGAATTTATATTTCGATAAGCCACATTCAATTTCAAATTGTCTCCCGGATATATTCGTTGTTGAATTTTTACATTTTCTTCCGGCTGTTTAAGCTGGTTAAGTAAGTTTTGCAACTGCCCGATATTTTCATATTTCGAATAACGCTTGATTGCTTCATTCAGCAAATCCACAGCCTCTTGATAATGCTCTTTCTGCCTTGCAAGGTTAGCCAATTCTATATATACTTGAGCACATACGGGTGTGTCTGAATAATCATTTCTCAAAGTTTTTAAATAAGCAATATATGCTTCGTTATTCAAGCCTTTATATCTAGCATAATTCAAACTATCCAAAGTCAAAAGCAACACACCATCCCGATTATTGGCTGATCTATAGAATAGTAATGCTTCATGGAACATTCTTTTTATACCTTTTCGGACATAGGATTTATTGTAACTATCAAACAAATCCACACCCGAATGTACCAATAGATGATACATATCATGGGCAAAATAGTTGCTCTTCCTACCTTGTACAATGATATCATCCCATGTCTTTGTTGACTCTCCCGCAAGTTCTCTCTGGTTCACGGTTGAAGAACGAATCAACCTTAATGATTTTCTTATCATGGAATCCTCCTTTATTTCAGGAAAAAGACTCTGATGATCCATGTAACTTTTTGCAAGGAAATAACCTAAAATAGATTTAAACACCGGTTGCGATTCATTCTGTTGCCATTGTTCCATCTGATGTATATCTACGACAGTACTGTCTTCTTCGATCCTCTGTCGATAATCCATACGTTTCATAAACGCTTTCAACATCTGTGGATTGTTGTTATCAACTTTTGCCCTAGCATAAATTTCATTACAAGTGCCAATCACGGACTGTGGTTGATCTGCCAATTCGTATGTGGATACTTTCTTCCAAAGTTTTACATAATAGTCACTCTTCCCTGCAATAGAAACAGAAGAGCACCATAAGCATGTAAGTAAAAATAGAAAAGTCCTAAAAGTTTTCAAATTCATAGGTATGTGTTTTTTGCGTTTTTATTCAAGCATATACACAAAGTAAACGATTTTTTTTAATAATACTGCACGCTCCTACAAGAAAAAATTTCTATATTTGCGACATGAAACAATATCTGAATTTACTACAGGACGTTCTAGAAAAAGGCTCTGAAAAAGGAGACCGCACCGGTACAGGTACTATTAGCTTGTTCGGTTATCAAATGCGTTTTAACCTTGAAGAAGGATTTCCATTGTTAACCACAAAGAAATTGCATTTAAAATCAATTATATACGAACTACTTTGGTTCCTGCAAGGTGATACTAATGCACACTATCTACAAGAACATGGCGTACGTATTTGGAATGAATGGGCGGATCCGGATGGCTCTTTAGGACATATATACGGTTATCAATGGCGTTCATGGCCTGATTACAAAGGGGGACATATCGATCAAATCAAAGAAGTTATCGAACAAATCAAAAATAATCCCGACTCACGCCGATTGTTAGTAAGCGCATGGAATGTAGCAGATATTGAAAATATGAATCTACCACCCTGCCATTTGCTTTTCCAATTTTATGTCAATAACGGACGACTCAGTCTGCAATTATATCAACGCAGTGCCGACTCGTTCCTTGGTGTGCCATTTAATATTGCCTCATACGCATTGTTGCTAATGATGGTGGCACAAGTAACCGGACTAAAAGCTGGCGATTTTGTACACACGATTGGTGATGCGCACATCTATACAAACCATTTGGAACAAGTAAAAGTACAACTATCAAGAGAGCCACGTCCATTACCCACAATGGTCATCAATCCTGAAGTAAAAAACATTCTTGATTTCAAATACGAAGATTTTAAATTAGAGAACTATAACCCATGGCCTCACATTTCCGGGGCTGTAGCAGTGTAAATATATGGAATTAGCTATTATTGTTGCCGTATCATCCAATCACGCAATCGGCCGTAACAATCAACTACTGTTTCACTTGCCTCTGGACATGAAACATTTCAAGAATCTCACTACCGGTCACACAGTGATAATGGGACGCAAAACGTTTGAATCTCTGCCCAAAGGTGCATTGCCCAACCGACGCAACATCGTACTCACACGAGATGCTTCATTACACTTCGAAGGAACCGAGTGTTTCGATTCCATTGACAGAGCTCTACAAACTTGCAATGACAACGATAAAGTTTTTATTATTGGAGGTGAACAAGTATATCGCGCTACAATAGATAAAGTGAATAAAATATACTTGACAAAGGTAGATGCAATCGTAGACGATGCGGATTCCTTTTTCCCTGAAATTGATGAGAACTTATGGATAAAAGAAAATAGCGAAGCTCATTCTATTGATGAAAAGCATCGCTATTCTTATTGTTTTATAGATTTGAGAAGGAAAGCTTAATGAAACTCATTCATTTATCTCTTCCTTTAAATCACTTCCCGGGATTATCGAATTATCTACATCATCCATATGAAGGATGGGCATCTGACGTTTAATAGCTTCACGGAATGAAATGATCGTCTCAGTACGAGCCAATCCCAATTTCTGAAGTTTATCATGAATGATGCTGAGAAGATGGTGATTGTTTTTTGCATATATTTTGATAAACATATCGTATTGTCCCGTGGTGAAATGGCATTCAACCACTTCAGGGATTTTTGCCAAAGATTTTGCCACATAGTCAAACGACTCTGGATCTTTTAGATATAAACCTATATATGCACATGTTTCATACCCTATTTTCTCAGGATCAAGAACATACTCAGATCCTTTTATTACTCCTAATTCCGTTAATTTGGATATACGCTGATGAATGGCTGCACCTGATACGTTACAGATACGGGCCACTTCCAAAAAAGGAATACGGGCATTACTTGCAATCAAGCGAAGGATTTCTTCGTCAAGTTTGTCTAATTGATGATGTGCCATTTTTTATAATTAACTTTTGTGCAAATATACTCATAAAATTTGTATTAAAACAAATCTATCATTTTATTTAAAGAAAAAATAATAAATCGACACAATTATGCTGAATTATTTTTCTAACTTTGCACAAACTGTAGAATAGAATTGTCATGAAAAGAAATACCAAGATCTTCTTTATTTTATTATTATGCATTAGTTCCAACATGAAAGGACAAAATTTTAATAAATACTTCATCAATAAAACTTTACGTCTTGATTATCAGTTTTCTGGCAATATCAACAAGCAGGATGTTGATCTATCGGCACTGTCGCAGTTGCCCTCTTGGGATGGACGTCGTCATAATCTAAATAGACTTCCTTTGGAAGGGTATGGACAAGTAACCATCAAAGACAAAGCGACGGGAGACACCATTTATCGCACATCATTCAGTACCTTGTTTGATGAATGGCTGGTAACCGAAGAAGCGAAAAAAGTGTCTCGCTCATATGAAAATACTTTTTTAGTTCCTTATCCCAAAAATACGGTGATGGTAACAGTTGCTTTCCGTGAACGCAACGGACATTTCAAAGACATGCTTACTCATGAAGTGGATCCCAATGATATTCTCATACAAAAAAAAGGATTAAACCACGTCACACCATATCAATATATATTAAAAAGTGGAGACCCTAAAGACTGTATTGATGTGGCTTTCCTTGCTGAAGGCTATACAGCATCCCAAATGGGAAAATTCATAGAGGATTGCAAAATTGCAGTGGAATCATTCAAAAATCACGAACCATTTAAGAAATACATAAATAGATTTAATTTTGTAGCTGTAGAGAGTGCTTCACTCGATTCGGATGTAAGTCTACCTCGCAAAAATGAATGGAGATCGACTGCATTCAATGCTCATTTCGATACGTTCTACTCGGATCGTTACATGACTACAAATGCCGTGTTTGCAATACATAATGCTCTGGCCGGTATTCCCTATGAGCACATCATTATATTGGCAAATACCAATACTTATGGCGGAGGTGGAATATACAACGAATTTACTCTTACTACAGCACATCATGCAAAATTCCGTCCGGTTGTGGTACACGAATTCGGACATAGTTTCGGAGGACTGGCTGACGAATATGATTATGGTAACGATAATGATGATACATATCCATTGAATGTGGAACCTTGGGAGAAAAATATAACTACCAAAGTAGATTTCAATCAAAAATGGGGTAACCTTGTGAAAACTGGGAAAGCCGGATTCTATGAAGGTGCAGGTTATCGCCATACTGGCATATGGAGAGGTTGTGAGGATTGCAGAATGAAAACCAATGAATGCAAAGCATTCTGTCCGGTATGTCAGGAAGCCCTTACTGAAATGATACAATTTTATACAGAATAAAAATTAGCGGAATGATTGTCACAGAAAAGCTTAAAACAACCAACAAATTTTATCCATTCTTTGAAACGGTATGGACATCTGCATTTCCTGAAGATGAGCACAGATCCATCTCCGGTCAAAGAGACGTTACGGACAATCATCCGCTATTTTTTTCTAACATACTTATCAATGACACAAAACCAATCGGAATCTTTACCTATTGGACATTCCCTGATTTCAACTATATAGAACATTTCGCAATCACTGAAAGTGAAAGAAATAAAGGATGGGGCAAGATATTTCTAAGAGAAATAGATTGGAAGAAAGCAATCGTTCTTGAAGTGGAGCCTCCAACAAATGAACTGAACAAACGACGCATTAAATTTTATCGTAATCTAGGTTTCAATTTATGGAACACACATTACACGCAGCCTGCATATACTCAAGAAACCGTACCCATTGAGTTGAAGCTCATGGTGCAAGGCAAATTATCAGAAGAAAAAGATTTCGAAAGAATTAAACGTACACTCTATCAGGATGTGTACAATGCAAAGGACTTACTTTAATCCGGCTCTGGCATTGCAGCATAACAAATGTTCAAGACCTTTGCCTGACGCAAAGCCAGCTTTACATCAGATACAACTCCCATTGTCATATCTTTGTCCACACGAAGCGACACTACCAAATATTGCCTTTCAGCAATTTCCAATGCAGAACGGCGCACTTTCATTACAGCAGTTATTCTATTCAAAGGGACTTCCTTGTTTTCAATCCAAATAGTAGGTTTATGAGTATTCAAATCCTGTTTAATAGTCACATACACTACGTAGGCACGTTTGTCCACTTGTTGCAACTCTGAGGCCAATGGCATTGAGACCCCTGAATGTGTATTGCCTTGCCTGACATGCGAAGATAATACAAAGAAGAATATTAATATAAACAAAATATCGGGTAAGGCAAAAAAATTGAGCGAAGGCAATTCATGTCGTTGGGATCTTTTGAAACGTCTATTCATTTGTCTCCTCCTTCCCGTATGGGTTCAGCTTCGGAAATACGAATAGGATAATATTGACATACAGCAATTTGTTGCTTTTCCGTCAATTCTGAAAAATCCTTTCCCCACTTTCTTCTTGCCAAACTCTTTCGCAGTTCATTATAAGCTGCATTCAATTCATTTTGCACATCCACATAAGCCTGATACTTGGTTCCACGTTCACATTGCACAGAAATTATATGCTTCACTGTCACCAACTCCGAACCAAAATAAGGAATTATTATTTCAGTCTTTTCCGGCAATGACGGATCATTCTCAGGATTTTGAATGAAAAGCTTCACATGATCCCGCAGTTCACCAAATCCGATCAATTGATGATTACAATATAATTCATTGTTTGAAGTGATATAAACATTCAGCAAATTCCTTGGTGCTATCACCACCGGATGATTCACTTTAGTCACCACAGGAGGTAGACGACGAGCGATTCCCGTATCAGCATTAACGGAACACAGCACGATAAAAAACAGCATCAACAAGAATGCGATGCTTGACATTGATCCTGCTTCGATTTCCGGTACCTTCTGTCGTCTTGTAAGCTTCATCGGTTTAATCTTTTCTTTACCGTGAAGAATAAAATACTCAACACACCAAAGCACACAAAAAATCCCAATGTGTGAATATACATATCAGCTACCCTATTATAAAATGGCGTGTTGCCTGCACCGGTATACTGAGGCATATCCATCAATGAATCATCACCTGTCAAATAGAATAAAAGCAACATCAACAAGCATGTTACAACAATCCCCATACTGATCATTGCCGTTTTGCGATGATATACGATATTTTTTACCATTTCTTTTATCGAGAACCAAGTCACCAACAGTATGCCTCCACAAACTACAGTCAACAGAAGAATGATCAACAATGGTAGAGCCGTAGGTATCGTTTCTCCCGTGCTAGACAAATCATAGCCACATAGATAATAGCACAACGCTACTAGTATCGTGAGAACTATTAATGTCCTGAAAACATATTTTGAGATTTTTGTCTTCATGCTTTTCCTCCGTGTTTATTGTCTGTATTTCATATCGTAGTTGATAACCATATCCATCAGTTTTCCCGATGTAATCTCCATGGCACGGGTAAAAGAATCTATTTTAGTCAGAATATAATTATAGAAAAGTTGTAATATCAATGCAGCCACAAGTCCGAAAACAGTTGTAATTAATGCAACTTTCATTCCACCGGCAATGACCGACGGAGAAATACTACCTTCGTTTTGAACACTATCAAATGCCATGATCATTCCCACCACGGTACCTAGAAATCCCAGTATTGGAGCAATCTTTATAAAAAGTGAAATCCAATTGCATCCCCGCTCTAGCAAACCGAGTTGAACTCCACCTGAAGAAGTCAATGCCTTATCCACCGCATCCTGTCCTTGTTCAATGCGCGTCAATCCATCATAGCACAAAGATGCCACAGGACCTCTTGTATCACGACAAATAGCCTTTGCCTGATCCACATTCCCTTTGGCTAAGGCCATATCCACTTCTTCTAGCATATTATCCACATTCACATCACTCATATTCAAATAGATAATACGCTCTATGCAAAAAGTCATTCCCACTATTAACGAAAGAGCGATCAAACCCATGTAGAAAGGATTTCCTTCAATGAACTTTTCCTTCAATTGTACACCTACACTTTTCGTTGCAGATGATGAATTGGTTACAGCCACTTGTGCCGGTTCCTGCGCAACCGCATTAGACGGCAATACAAGGGGTAATAATACGAGCAAAAATATGACAATATAATTCTTCATTCTTTCCTTATTACTGTTATTTATGTCTCAAAAATACATCAAAAATTTGAAAGATGTACACACAATATTCTGTCTTTTTGTTTTTTTAAAATCCTTTTTACTCTACAATAGTAATACTAATATTGCGACATCCTCCCACATTCCTGAATTCACATAGATATATGCCTTGCCAAATGCCTAGATTAAGACGATGATTCAAAATGGGAATTGTCACTGATGCACCCAATAAGCTTGCCTTCACATGGGCAGGCATATCATCATCACCTTCAAGTACATGATCAAAATAAGAGGCACCATCAGGAACCAATCTATTGAAAAATGTACTAAAGTCTTTACGCACATCAGGGTCTGCATTTTCATTAATCGTCAATGCAGCACTCGTATGTTTGATAAAAGCTACCAATAATCCGCTCGCAGGCAGATCCGGAAGCTGACTGCTTATTTCAGAAGTGACCAGATGAAAACCTCTTTCATGAAAAGGCAATTGAATATTAAATGTGTTTGTCATTTCCCAACAATTTTAGTTCTATTCTTTTTCTATCACTATCTATACTTAGAATCTTTACTTTAATGCCCTGATGCAACGATACTATTTCTGAAGGATTTGTAATACGGCGGTCGCTCATTTGTGACACATGTATCAACCCGTTTTCATGTATTCCGATATTCACGAAACAGCCGAAATTAGTAATATTATTCACGATTCCATTCAGTTCCATACCCACTTGTAAATCTTCAAACGCACAGACATTTGGATCAAATGAGAATTCCTCTATCTCTTTTCTAGGATCACGTCCCGGTTTATCAAGCTCCGACAATATATCTTTGAGTGTCGGCATACCGATCTGCGACGTTACATATTTTGCAGGATCTATATTCTTTTGCAGTTCTTTGCTCTTTATCAATTCTTCTATCGTGCAATGCAGATCTTTTGCCATTTGCTTTACCACACCATAACGTTCAGGGTGAACAGCAGAATTGTCAAGCGGATTCTTGCTTCCTGAAATACGTAAGAATCCGGCACATTGCTCATAAGCCTTAGCACCCATTCTGGCTACTTTCTTTACTTCTTCACGAGACTGGAATGCTCCGTTTTGCTGGCGATAAGCTACAATATTTTCAGCTAACTGCGGTCCTAAACCAGAAATATAAGTAAGCAAATGTTTGCTGGCTGTATTCAGATCCACTCCTACTGAATTCACCGCATTCACCACTGTTTGATCCAATGCCTTTTTCAGTTTGGTTTGATTCACATCATGCTGATACTGTCCCACTCCTATTGATTTCGGATCAATCTTCACTAACTCGGCAAGTGGATCCATCAAACGTCTTCCAATGGAAACAGCTCCGCGCACTGTTAAATCTTCGTCAGGGAACTCATCTCGTGCCACTTTAGATGCCGAATATATCGACGCGCCGTTTTCACTCACTGCAAAAATCTGCATTTTATCAGCAAATGGTAATGAACGTACAAATGTTTCCGTTTCACGTCCTGCTGTTCCATCGCCGATAGCAAATGCCTGTATGCCATACTTCCCGACTAACTGCGTGAGTATCTTAGCGGCAGCATCACGTTGCGCAACAGGCGGATGAGGAAATATCACCCCATGATAAAGCAATTCACCTTGCGCGCTCAAGCATACGACCTTGCAACCTGTTCTAAATCCCGGATCCAAAGCTAGTACATTTTTCTGACCTAAAGGCGGAGACAACAGCAACTGTTTCAAATTTCCTGCAAACACAGTAATAGCTTCATCATCGGCCTTATCTTTTGACAGTACGTTAAATTCCGATTCAATAGACGGTATGAGCAGACGCTTGTAACCGTCGTCAATAGCAGCAACTAATTGCTCTCCGCATAACGTATGAGGATTCCGCACAGAGTATTGTTTCATCTGATCCAACATCCGATCATCTTCCACCTCAATTTTCACACGCAAAAAGCCCTCGGCTTCTCCACGCCTTAGAGCAAGCAAATTATGTGAAAAGCAATGTTTAAGCGCCTTTTTATAATCGAAATAATCACGATACTTTTGAGCTTCTTCCTCTTTTCCTTTAATCACTTTCGATGAAATAACTGATCTTGAGGTAAAAGCATTACGTAGCCTGTTTCTATTTTCTTCACTCTCACTTATTTGCTCGGCTATGATATCCCGAGCACCGGCCAATGCTTCCTCTTCGCTCTCCACCTCTCCTTTTACCGACTTCTTTAGGCAAGAGTCCAAAAGCTGATCTCGTTGCAACATGATGGCTGAAGCTAAAGGTTCTAATCCTTTCAATCTGGCCACTTCTGCACGAGTACGCCTTTTAGGTTTGTATGGAAGGTAGATGTCCTCCAATTCCGTCTGATTCCACGATCGAACAATACGTGCTTTCAGTTCATCAGTAAGTTTTCCTTGAGCATCAATCGTGCTCAAAATTGTTTCTTTTCTTTTCGCCAGATCCTTCAATCTCGCATATTCATCACTTATATCTGCTATTTGCACCTCATTCAACCCACCGGTTGCCTCTTTCCTATATCTACTGATAAAAGGAATAGTGGCACCATCATTCAATAAATCCAATGTATGTTTTACTTGCTGTCCGGGTATATTAAGACCGGAAGCAATAATCAAATCAAAATCATTCATATCAAATAAAAAACTTAAATTACCAACCAAAAGCCTTATCAGTCAACCAATTGCCCTGCGCTTTCATTACCTGTTCTATCACATCACGTCCACATCCATATCCTCCGTTGCATTGCGACACATATGCACTTGCTTCTTTCACTTCAGGTGCTGCATCGGCAGGACAGCAAGGTAATCCACAAGCCTGCAATACCTCAAGGTCGGGTATGTCATCACCCATATAGAGGATTTCTTCATCAAGTAATCCATATGAATCACGAAATTTATAATAGTAATCAATCTTTACAGATGCAGCCAGATAAACATCGGTCAACCCTAATCCTGCATATCTTTTATATACAGCTTCTGTACGTCCACCTGTAATAATAGCCATTTTATATCCATGCTTCACTGCCAACTGCATGGCATATCCATCTTTAATATTCACCCCTCTCATCGGTTCGCCGTTGGGATGTAAGAAAATGGTACTAGGGCTTAACACTCCGTCTACATCAAAAGCAAAAGCCTTTATTTTTTTTAAATCATAATTAATAGTGCTCATGGATTCGGAAGTTTTTTATTGTTTTCATGTATACTTTTACTCAGTAAATTATAAATATCCTGCCACACAGGATGACCATGCAACAAAGCCGACTGCATATGAATTACATTCTCATCGAATCTTATAGCGGGTCCTGTTTGAGCCTCTCCGGGTTTTATTTCATGCACTTTTCTTGCAGTTTCATCAATCAGCGGCAACAGTCCGTTAAACGACAATTGATGCTCATGAAGAAAGCAATCAGCCACATCATAAAGATGATTGGTGAAATTACAAACAAATACAGCAGCCAGATGGAGGTATTTGCGTTGCTCGGAAGAACATTCTTCCACATGATCAGATAAAGCTTCGGCCAACTGTTTCACTTTTATCAGATCCTTTGCTGATGAAGCTTCTATATAACAAGGGACTGACTTAAAATCAATCTCCTTCATCTTCGAAAATGTTTGCATAGGATAAAACACACCATAATGTGCGGCATATCCCTCAAAGACTGATATTGAAATACTCCCTGCCGTATGAAGAATCAAAGCATCCGGTTTCCCGTTTACAATCTCAGCCACTTTATCTGTCAACACAGAGTCTTTCAACGACACTATATATATTGAAGCATCCTTGCGCACTTCAGCGAGTTCTGTAACGTAATCAGCATCCACCATTTTTGCCAATGTTGAGGCAGACTCCCTAGTGCGACTGAACACCTGTATAATTCGGTAGTTAGTTTTTTTCAAGGCCTTGGCCATATTCGTCGCCAAGTTACCGGCACCAATGAATATTACATAATTCACCATCACAACTCTTTTATTTTTGTTCAAAGATAACCATTTCCTAAATATCCACAAGCAAAACGATCCAATAATTCACAAACTTAACAAAGAGATTTCATCGATTTATAAGTCAATATGTACACAAATATTTAATATTGAATTACATCTTAACACATCGCGAAAACGAATTATAAACAAGGGTGCGTTGCTATATAGCATTAACATACATTGCAAGTAGGTTTAACACTCAATTCATTATAGGATTGTACCCCAATCGTATATAGCAAAGACACGCCTCGGTTATTTCACTTAAGTGATTCGCCCTACTCGATATAGCGTTCCGTCTCACCCTGTCTTATACGGAATAGTGTTTAC
>DCFW01000030.1 GCA_002315435.1 Bacteroidales bacterium UBA1794 | reverse complement strand
TATATATAAATATATAGAAAAATACACTTATACGAAATGTTAGAAGATACATTTTTTATGCAATAATAGCCTATTAGGATATATGCAGAAATTAAAGATGTAATTAATTGATTATAAACACGATATAGGTACAATACTGCATACATATTACATTTTAAGCAAAAATGCACAAAAAAGAGGAAGGGGGGTACCTTAAGTTCTTGGACTCTTTTGTTTTATGCAATTTATATGCGAAGGATATTTTTACAGTCTTTGAGCTTTTATAATATATACTATATCTCGATAACTAACGAAAATCAGAATTATCACTGAAATGCAGCTTTCAAGGTAGCGTTTCGGTATATAGGATCGCGGTGCTCCAATATATCTCATTAACTATTTGCTGCGGGGTAAAATTTATACTTTTACCCATATCTATAATGATTTTTGGTTAAAACCAATATAAACAATTGGTGATGAATTATTCAATAAATTCAGCCCTTTGATACAGATCTCTATGAAGCTCCGATAGTGAATAAGATATCAACAGAGATTGCACTGCATGGATGATTTTTTGGCTATAATGGAAGTAGATAAAATAATGATATCCTAACATGTTGATGTAAATTTTGTTTTAGTGGTTTTTATCTATATATTTGTAGATATAGTACAATCAGCGAGGTAAAATGCTATTGCTAAGAAACTAAGGAAGAACACAAAAATGGAATTTAGCGAGAAAGAATTGATCAAGCAATTAAAGAATGGATCTATAAGAGCTTTTGATGACATATATGATATGTATGGCAGAAGATTATATGCTTTTTCGCTTCAATATACCAAAGTAAAAGAGGACGCAGAAGAAATTGTACAAGATGTGTTTGTTCAGTTGTGGAATAGTCGAGCAACCATAAAGCAGGAAGAAACTTTAAGATCTCTCCTTTTTATTATGGTTAAACATCACTTGATTAATGCCTTTCGTGCTCGCGTCAATTCTCCTGTGTATGAGGATTATGTAGAATATCAAGATAAATTACTAGGTGATGATCCCCATCACCTTATAGAATATGAGGAATTTCTAGATCAAATTGAAAAAGCTTTAAGCAAGTTACCTGTTACACAGCAAAACGTGATAAAACTTTCGAAATTCAAGCAAATGAGTACTTCTGAAATTGCTTTAGAATTATCATTAAGTGAACAAACAGTTAGAAATCAGTTATCAATAGGTTTGAAAACTTTACATGAAGTTCTAAAAGATGTTGTATTGCTCCTGTGGATGTTATTTTTTATTAATAATGTATTTTGATCAGTATTTAAGCATAAAAAACTTGTCATTAATTAAATGGAATCGTTAGAAAAAAAATATAGAGAAGATAGATTAACTCCTAAAGAATTAGATGAGTTAAAGGATCAGGTGAACTCCATGGATGATACAGAATTAGGGAATGTTCTGCTTGATAATTGGATGAATGATGAAATTTACGTTGTATCTGTTGAAGACAATGATATTAATCGCGTTAAAAGACAAATTAATAAAGCAATAAATTGTCCTTCTAAAGCTAGATTCATTCTCACTAAATGGATACAAATTGCTGCTGCCGTTTTGTTTGTAGTCTTTATTGGTACAACTGTTTACCTATACAAAGAGAACAATCGGCTAATGACACAAAAAATAGAAGTGACTACAGGCAAAGGAGAGCATGCAAGCATGATCTTGCCTGATGGGACGAAAGTCGCTTTAAACAGTGAATCAGAATTGGCGTATATGTCGAGTACTTTTAACAAAGAAAATAGGACGATAACATTTGATGGTGAAGGATATTTCCAAGTCGCTAAAGATAAAAAGCATCCATTTGTTATCGAATCTAAGGGGGTAGAAGTAAAAGTGCTAGGTACAAAATTTAATTTATTAGCACGAAAGAAAGAGCCAAGGGTAGAATTGGCTTTAGAAGAAGGTAAAGTTTTATTCTTATCAATTTTGACTGGTGAAACAGTAATAATGAGTCCCAATCAGAAAGTTATTATGGATCGACGAACTGGCAGACTTAAAATAGTTAATGAAGAGAATATTTTGGATGCGACTGCGTGGAAACGCAAAGAGATGACATTCTGCAATGAACCACTTTCTTTTGTTTTACAAGCCGTTGGGAAAAACTATAACGTGAAGTTTATTGTTGATGACAAGATAGGACTTACTGATTTATTTACAGGCACATTTCCTACAACTAATTTACAGGAAGTTTTGGATGTATTAAAAATTTCTTATCATATGAAAGTGAAAGTTTCCGGAGATAGGATCTATTTAGCGAGAAAGAATAATTGATTTTTCAGACCGTACCTTTAATTCTAAAGATACGGTTTTTTTATGAGAGTGTGTTTTATAACACATGTTTTTATCGGTATGATATTGAACTTGCCTTGTCTTTATATTTAATTACCTTTTAAGGTTATTAATTATTTATTAACTTCAAAAATTTAATAAGATGAGCAAACATTTAAGAGCTAGGCAGTTTATGTTGTTCGTGCTATTGTCATTTTTTTGTTGCATCTACTCATATGCACAAGAACAGATGATAACCATAAATGTAAAAAATGTTTCTTTACGAGACGTTTTTCGTATTATTGAAAAGCAAACTACGTATCGGTTTTCGTATCGCAATGTTTTGATTGATAATAAGAAAGACATCACTATTTCAAAAGAGCATTCTTCTGTAATTCCCGTGTTAAACGAAGTATTAAAAGGAAGGGATTTGGAGTATAAGATTATTTCTTCAAAACTGATCGTTGTCTCAAATAAAGAACAGCGAGAACGTGTAGATAAGGTTAATATTCAAGAAGAGAAGAAGAAAATATCTGGAGTGGTGAGAGATGCATCTGGAGAACCTATTATCGGAGCGAGCGTGATAGAGAAAGAAACGACGAATGGCACCATGACAGATATAGAAGGTAATTTTACTTTATTGGTAAAACCCCGAAGTTTGATTGTTATTTCTTCTGTAGGATATAAGAAGGCGCAGCTAATAGCTGAAAATAGGTCTAGTTTCAGTATCACTTTGGAAGAAGAATCGAAAACTTTAAATGAAGTGGTTGTCGTAGGCTATGGGACACAAAAAAAAGCTGATTTAACAGGATCAGTTGCATCTATAACAGCGAATGATATTGCAAATAAACCTATCTCAAATACTTCACAAGCCTTGGCAGGTCTAGTATCAGGATTAAGTGTGGTTCAATCCTCCGGAAATCCTGGAGCAAGTGCCACGGTTCATATTCGTGGAACTGGTACTTTCTCAAGTGCAGGTAATGACCCATTAGTATTAATTGATGGAGTTTCAGGGAATATTGATGATGTGGATCCGAATGATATACAAAGTATTTCATTTTTGAAAGATGCAGCTTCTGCTTCAATTTATGGTAGTCGTGCCGCCAATGGTGTAATCTTGATTGAGACTAAAAAAGGAGCAGAGGGTAAAACGTTAGTTGCTTATAATAGTAATTTTGGATGGCAAAAACCTACAGAACTTCCTGATTTCCTTTCATCAGGGGAATATGCGACATATTATAATGAGGCAATGAATAATATGGGTAAATCCGCATCTTATACTGATGCTCAAATCCAGAAATATAAAGATGGTTCAGATCCGGATAACTATCCGAATGTTAATCATTTGAAGTGGTTGCTGAAGAGTGGATCTGGTTTTCAACAGAAACATAATATAAATGTTAAGGGTGGAAATTCGTCTTTATCCTATAATTTATCAGCAAATTATTTGCAACAATCCGGTATGACGGAAAAAACATCTAGTGATAGATATAGTATTTTATGGAATATGTCAACTAATATCCTAAAGAATGTCACGTTAAATATTGATTTGGATGCGTATACTACAACCTATAAATCCCCGAACGGACAACCTTCAAGTATTGAAGGTATAATTGGATATGCAGTACGTGAAGGTCCAATATATGCTGGAAAGAAAAGCGATGGAACATTTGGCTATCAAGATGATTATAGCCCTGAAGCGTGGTTGTCAAGTTCATCATTTAAAAAAAATGTCAGTGCAAATGTTATTGGAAATGTTCAGTTGTTGTGGCAAACCCCAATTTCGGGATTATCAGTTAGAGGTAAGATAGGTCTTAATTACAGTAATAATTATGATAAGGCATATATAGCAGAAACTGTGTTTGATGCTACCAAGACTGTAGGTCCTGCTTCTCTTTCTGTTACATCAGATAATTCAACAGATAAATCATTTGAGGGACTATTAACGTATAAAAAACAACTTAATGCCCATTCCATTAATCTGCTAGCTGGATTTTCAACAGAGACTTATGCCTATAATAATTTATATGGATATAGAAATACATTTCCTAACAATTCTCTTTATGAGTTGAATGCAGGCTCTTCATCATCTTCTACTAACTCAGGATATCTTAATGAATGGGGATTAGTGTCATATTTTGGGAGAGCAAATTATTCATTTATGGATAAATATTTATTTGAGGCTAATATTCGTTATGATGGTTCGTCTCGTTTCGCAAAAGGTCACCGTTGGGGAATCTTCCCTTCATTCTCAGCAGGATGGAGAGTATCGGAGGAAGCTTTTTGGAATAAAAGCGGTTTGTCTAATATTATAAATAACTTTAAATTGAGAGCATCATGGGGTGTTTTAGGTAATCAAAACATTGGAACATATCCGTATCAAGAGGTATATTCATTAGGTGAAAATGCGGTGCTAGGAACACCAGCGACTCTTGCATCTGGGACGAAAATGAATTCATACAATAACAGTGATATTACATGGGAAACGACCTCTGTTACAGATGTCGGAGTGGATTTTGACCTGTTCAAACATTTTACTGCCAGTATAGATTATTTCTATAAATATACCTACAATATATTATCTTCTGTTCAATATACAAGTATAATGGGACGTAGTGTGGGTGAATCCAATGTTGGTGCTGTTGCAAATAAAGGAATTGAGATAAATTTAGCCTATAATGGAAGAATAGGAAATAGTTTCAAATATACTATTTCTCCTAACTTTACTTATGTTACAAATGCGGTTAAGAAGTTAGCTAATGGGGCAACTCAAGATTTAGACAATGGACTAATCGTTGGTAAATCGATAGGAATAATTTATGGTTACAGAACAAATGGGTTATTTACTGATCAAGCTGAAATTAATTCTGCCCCAAGTCAGTTGATTTCTAATAGTGGTTTGAAGCCTGGATATATTGAGTATAAGGATTTGAGTGGTGATGGTAGCGTTGATGCTAATAATGATCGGACTGTGATCGGATGTACGACTCCTAAATATTATTATGGAATGACGTTGAGCGCATCATATAAAGGTTTTGATTTTTCTACTTTATTTTCTGGTCTTGGAGGATATCAAAGGTTAATTGGATCTTATATGGCTTATGCGTTTTACAATGGCGGGCAGATCCAAAGATGGCAAGTTGATAATCGTTGGACTACATCTAATCCTAATAAATGGGCTAAGTACCCAAGATTAGAAACTTTAAATATGAATAATACAAATCTTCAAAAATCTGATTATTGGATAAGAAATGCTAGTTTTTTAAGGATCAAAAATATCCAGATCGGATATACAGTCCCACAGAATATTCTGAACAAAGTTGGATTGCAATATTGTAGAATCTATCTAAGTGGTGAGAATCTTTATAATTTCAACTCATTCTATAAAGGATGGGACCCAGAAAATAGTATAAGTACTGGAGATTCTCCATCATACTATCCGATAAATGCGATATATTCATTTGGATGTAGTATAAGATTTTAATAAGGATGTGAGATATTATTAATAAACGATAAATGATATTACGATGAAAAAGAATTATATAAAATCGATATTAATAGCAGCTTTGTTATCAATAGTTGCTTGTTTCTTTGAGGGTTGTTCGGATGTTTTGGATAAGCAGCCTACGACTTCAATATCAGATGCAACATTTTGGAAAAGTGAAAATGATGTTCTTTTGGCATTGGTTGGATGCTATGAATTTCCACATGGGTGGAATAACGATGATTTTGCCCACCCTCAAGGTTTATTGTATCTGGATTTAGCCGGCGGAAATGGGGTTGAAAAGGAAAATTATACAACATTAGGTATGGCTAGCAGTAGTACTGTCGCTACAAGTGATCAAGTTTATGGATTTTGGAGTAATGCGTATTCACAAATTGCTACTTATAATACTTTCTTGGATAATGTTGTGAAATGCTCTTTTTTGACTGATTCAGAAAGGAATGTATGGACTGCCGAAGTTAAATGCTTGCGTGCCTATTATTTGTTTAATCTCGCTTTTTATTGGGGGAAGGTTCCTATGCCATTGACAACATTAACCGTAGCACAGGCTAATAGCATTAGTCAATCATCTCAGGATACGGTTTATTCTCAAGTTGAGAAAGATTTAAAATCTGCAATTTCTGTATTACCTGCGACACGTACTTCATCAGAATATGGTCGCTTTACTACTGGTGCAGCTAGAGTGCTTTTAAGCCGTCTGTTCCTTGCTCAAAAGAGATGGACAGAAGCTTCATCTGTTTTAAAAGCTGTTATTGATTCTAAAATTTATAAACTGGATCGTACGAATGGTAGTGATAGTTATGAGAAGTTATTCCAAATGGGAGGAGAAACTAGTTCAGAAATGATATTTGTGGTGCAATATCTTAAAGATAAATTTACTACTGCTCGTTATATTTATCTTTTCCCTGAATGTAATGGAGGATGGCACCAGTTTGCTTCGTATAATGAATTGGTTAAAGACTATTTTTGTACTGACGGTAAAGATATTAAAACTTCATCTATTTATGATGATGATGATCCCTATGCCAATCGCGATCCTAGGCTTTATGCATCAATATTTTTGCCACCCTTGGGAAATTATGCTGGAACAAAATTTAATGGCATTACCTATAATTGTTATAAAGGGGCAGGATCTAATGATTATTTTGGTAAGTATACACTCTTTGATGGTTATTGTCCTAAAAAGGGTTGTGATCCTTCTGCAACAGACTTATATAATACTTATACATTTACACCATTGATGCGTTATGCCGAAGTGTTACTAAGCTATATTGAAGCTGTAAATGAATCTACTCCAGGTGCTGTTACGCAAGATTTATTGGATTTAACTCTAAATGATATCAGAGATCGTGTAGGTTTGCCCGCGATCAAACTTATAGATGTTTCTACGCAAGAACTATTAAGAAACGCTATTCAGAAAGAGCGTAGAGTCGAGTTGGCTTTTGAAGGATTACGCTATTATGATGTGTTGCGCTGGGGGATTGCAGCGACTGAATTAAATCATACTTTTACCGGAGTAAAGCTTTCAAATGATCCTGCAGCGCAAAACTATAGAGGTACAGGTTCGACTGCTATGCCGGTTGATGGTGATATGTATTATCAGTTCGAAACCCGGGCATGGGATTCACATAATCGTTACTTTCCTATACCGCAACATGATTTGAATATTGATCAAAATTTGACTCAAAATTCAGGATATAAATAAGGTATAAGTTTGCAAATGAGGTGAGTGAAAATCATCTTGAAAAGAAGAGGGTGTCGTTTCAAGACACCCTCTTCTTTAGTAAGATATGTAATAAAACTCATTGTTATTTGCACTAATAAGCATAAAAATTAGGGAAAGCCTAATGAATATACAATTACTATGATAGAATAGTAAATTATTTGAAGCATATATAACTAAGAACCTAAGATGCAATATAAGTTGTTTGTATGCCCCCAAAAGAATACGCAAGAACGATAAATCATAAATCTATTTATCGTTATCCATGTTCCATTATTCCAATTCAGCTATTAAAACAAAATAAACAATTTGTGATTTTCCATGTTTTGACTAACATTGCGGCTCAAAAAAATGAAGTACACTTTTTATAACAGAAAAATGATTTTTATGAGAGCTAAATTCACGCAATACAAATATCCGCTACTAGCTATACTTATTCACATAATGGTTTCTATATTACGATGTTTCTATGCCGTCAATGGCCCTCTGCGCTTGCAGGGTGACGAGGCACAATTTTGGGCATGGTCGAAGCACCTTGATTGGTCATACTATTCGAAGCCACCACTAATCGCTTATTGCAATTATATTACTCAACAATGGTTTGGTCACTCTGAGTTATCTGTCAAAATAAATGCCATTCTCTGCGGCATGCTCATAGGATGGATAACATACCTTTTCACTTATAAAGTATACCAATCACACCTCAAAGCATTTTGGGCATCTATGCTTGTGCTGGTTATGCCTTTTTATGTGGAGATATCCTTTTTCTACTCAACCGATAGCATCCTGCTGTTATTTTGGTTGCTGTCAGCCTATTTCTATTGGCAAGCTTCAACAACTAACAAATGGCAATATTGGCTGGCGCTGGGATTGTGCATCGGCATTGGTTCGTTGGGGAAATATGCTATGCTCTTTTTCATTGTTACGTTGCTATTATACTTACTATCAAAAGAGCGTAAGCAATTATCGAATCCAGCTTTGTACGCAGCATTATCATTAAGCTTTACAATATTTATCCCTGTAGTGATTTGGAATATGAACCATCAGTTCATTGGATATCAACATTTAGAGCATTTATCAGGATTGCATGACACCCAATATTCGCCATTAAAAAAGATTGCAAATGTGGTGAGGTTTATTGGTGGCCAACTAGCCTTGGTTTCTCCTTTGTTTGTTGGAATGTATTATAAGATGTTCAAGAAGAATTGGCACCAGAGAATTACACAATATTTCTTCATACCGATGTTTTTTATATGGATAATCTTTATCATCGTATCCCTGATAAAGAAGCATGAGGCTGATATAAATTGGACTATGTTTGTGTATGCAGGACTTCCTATTTTGCTTGCCTCATATATTGTTGATTACCACAAAGAGAGAGTTGCTAAAGTATTGTTTGCCATAACGTTCCTTTTGCTCTCACTGGTATCAACTATACCAACATGGAATAGCTCTTTTTCTAAAAAAGTTTTGCCTGTCAAATCTGATCCTACAACGTGTTTGGTTAATTGGAAAAATGCGGCAAATGATGTAAACGAAGTTTATCAGAAATGTAGTAACCCACAGAAAACATTTATCTTCACAGACGATTACATGCTTGCTTCAGAATTAATGTTTTATTTATATCCCAATAACCAAATTTATTTTTTCAACAATGGATCCAGAATGTGCGAATATCAACTATGGAAAGGGGTAGAGCAATACGATAATAAAGATTATGATGCAATATTCATTGACTATTCTTGCATATACGATAATCCAACCGCACAATTACCAATGAACATTAAATCAGCCTTTACAAGGACAGATTTGCATGTAAGGAAGATTTATTGTTATCGCAATGAGCCCTATTATCAATTGGATATTTATCGATTAAAGGAATTTAAGCATCTAAAACCTGTTCCGGTTTCAAATTATTAAGATGATGCTGTCAAGATTCACTCTGTGCATAGATATAAGGCAGCAACGAGTGAATGAAAAGCCGGCCTACGCAAGGGTATGAAAATTAAGAGCTAAAAGACTTAATGCTATTACTTATTATAATCATCAGGATTCAGGTTTATTTGAAAAAGCATCTTATTATCTCGGTTGTAGAATAAATACTGAAACTTGAAATTCATCTTCATGCACTCACTTATATACAAATCCGACTTACTTTTATTTTTTAAGCTGACAAGCATTTGAGATTTGCATTGCCCAATCAATGACTTATAATACACTCCTGTCGTGTCATCAGATAAGAAATTATCTATCTTTAAGAAATACAACAAACTTGCTTCGGAAGGACGATCAATTCCAACAAGATGGATTCTGGGAGCAATAGTCATAGGCAGCAGCTTTTTAGCTGTTGCCATATTAGTATCAAAAGAAGTCAAAAACTCTTTATGCGTATACATCGGAAGCTTCTCTTTGAATCGGATGGTCTTTAGCATAGCATCCAGCTTTAATTTCTTTTTGTCTGAATACATTTCAAGTATCAAGTACGAAACACCATTATGCACAAAACCGACCATTGAACCATCATATTTCACTCCACTAAGGATAACCGATAAATCTAACGTACGTCCTTCATTCCCAAGAAAATTAGATATTCTCTGATTCTTTACAACTGCGGACTTTAAATAAACATCATGCATGATCTCGGTTTTTAAAAGGAGATCAAGATCAGTCGCTTCTCTAAATGCTACAATACAGGTTATTTCCGAAAAATTCGTTGGCGAACTGCATTTCTCGACCATAAACGTCTGTTTCATGGGCATAAATGTATTAAAAAAAGCAGTTTTATAAGACGTAGGTATTTGAATCGTATAAAAAAGAGTATTGATTCTCTTTGTCTCTTCCTGAGAAGCATGGATTCCTATATTTAAACCAAAAAGCAATAGAGCGACACCAACAATTTTATTTATTTTCATTTTTGCTATCATATAATAAAATATTCCTTCATTAAAGTTCTCTTTACCATATCTTTACCATCAAGCCAAGCTGCCATATTCAGCACCAATAAGTTCCAATTCTGGAAACTTTTATTGAGAAACGGTTCGCCATTTTCAGGTAGGTAGTATTCATGCAAAACCCCAAAACGTTCGTAATCACGTCCCAGTAAAAGAATGGTCTTCTCTGCCAATTCACGTGCATCATCTTTAAATCCGTAATTAACCAGTCGTTTGAAAACCATATAATTAGCATTAATCCATATGGGACCGAACCACGAAGATGGATTTCCACTAGCTCTTGGATCATACATTTTCTCCAAAGGGGATAATGTTCTAACTCCACAAGGGCATTAAACGAAGTTGTATCACGATATTGCTTCTCAACCATCATCTTTGCCTGTTCAGAAGTCGCTATTCCTGCCCACATTGAAAGAAAGTCGCTCCACACGCTGAAGCGCTGAATAAGGCAATCGTATGTGCCAGGACGACCTGTATGTAGGAAAAAGTCGCCTTTTTGAAGTGTTTCGACTTGTGGTTTTTGCACCGGCAACAGATTAAAATCGACACTATAGTAAAACTTCTCCCGCTAACCCCAGCAATATTCACGAACAGCATGGCATAACTGATCTGCCTCTCGTCTGTACTTCCATCCAATCTCATGCAGATGCAATCTCTTGGCCAGGTACTCCATCGCCAAAAGTTCACGATACATCATGCAATTAAGAAATATAGAACCTGATTTCATGAGGGCGAAAGAATGTACTGGGATCATTGTCCACTCCGATGGCTTCGTTTGTCTCCCAGTATAGCAACCCTGTGATTTTATCGCGATGATAGTTCCAATATTTATAAACAAAAGCCTGTAATGTATAGAAATCATCCCTTAGCCATTCTGCATCACCATTTATGTTTTTTACAATAAAAGCAGCATGTTGTGCCAGACAGGGGTTATGCATATTACTTTTCCATGGATTGCGTTTAGAAAGCATCTCTTTTCGAGATGGCGCATCACGCTCTATCCAGATAGGGATCCAACCGTCCATGCCACCAGAACTCAAGGAATTGAGCACACATCCCTGCTCATATTTTAATGCTTCTTCTTTATCGGCTTTAGTACCTTTTTCAAGTAAAATTTGCCTCAGAGCCACATCACTCAACCATGAATCCCAATCTCACAACAGATCCAAGTACTGATTGTTTCCATGTGCCAAAAAAGGATATTTCAGCGTACCATCGGCATCACGATACATTCCTTTCATTTCTTTATAAATGTGTTCGCGACATATTTTCTTATATTTCCCCACATTCCAAGGAGTCCGTTCCGGTAATTGAGCCATAGTAGATATTGCATACAAAATGACAATAATTAGAGATAAAGCACGAAGTTGTTTCATTATATCAGATCTAAAAGTTTCGGTGCTACAAATATATAAAGAAATACAGTAAAGCCATAGACAAAATAATATATGCATATTTAATGCTATATATAAAGTACAACGGTAAGAAAATCTTCAACTAAGATTTTATTTGCTTTATGTAACATTTACAACAAAGAAAATGTAGCATTTGAGTCGGCACTTAAATGCTACATTGAAATATACGATATCTATCAATATTTAATTTTAATTGAATATCTCAGGATACTGTGTATGATAGGCATTGGATACGTAAGTATCAAACCATGTGTAATATTCGTCTATAGATTTATCAAATTTTCCATTCTTACGGACTGTCTCTAAGATCTTCTTTCCTCTATCAAGGACTTCTTTTTCAAACGAGGCATTTCTCTGCATAATACCTGTTCCCTGTTTGTTGATAAGTTTGGATAAGTCTATATAGTCTTCTCCCTCTCCTCTCTCAATGGGGAACAATTCTTTTTTCAATAATATTCCCCATGAGCATAAAGGCGATTTACCATCTTTTCCTTCGGTGACCAATACGGGTAATTTACCGGATGGTGTAATGAATAAAGGCACGGCAATAGTGGTAAGTGGTGAACCGATAATAGTCCAGTCTACTGTGAGAAGTGGAGATTCTCCCGGCCTCACACCCTGAATCAATACAGAGGAAGCAGTAAGATAACGTGGGATGAAATCTCTAAACGACATAAAGCGAGACTGGCTGTCATTATCCGGCATATAATCGTAAAGGTTGAGCTTGGTAAGTCCATGTGTAAGATAACGCGGAATCTTCAATGCATTATCAACGGTGAATCTCTGCGCTGAATAAAGGTTCAAACAGATATCGGTGATAGCATTATAACGACTGATGCCCTTGTCCATTGTTCGATCTCCGGATAAGCCGTGATTGGTACGTACAAGATAGCCATAAGGTGCAATCTTTGGATCATTAACATCAAACTTTACGTATCCACTATTGCCCGTTTCGTAATAGGCACAACCTCCTTGAGCATCGATCACTCCAAAATTAGAATCACATCCCAATGGTTTAGACAATGTGTCGAGCAGATTCTCAAAATCTTTGAGAGTGGCACATTGCTCCAATGCTATCTTCATGACAAGTCCGTCACGTTCGGGAATTTTTTTGGCATCTTGATCTTTCGGATTTAAGTTGTAAGCTGCCGTATTGATGATGGCAAAGCCTGCAGAATTGTGACCGAACCAGACACTTCTGCTCTTTGAGTTGGCATTCACATTGCCTATATAATCATATTTGGCTCCTTTGAAAAATACATCTAAATTATTGAGATCATAAGTATCTCTGTTTTTAAATAATAATGGGCGTCCGTCAGGAGTCGCTTTACCGGAAACAATAAACGAGGTGCAAGCTTGTGTATCTGCGACATTGCAGAATAAAACGATGGTTGCAACAAATAATATTAAATTAAACTGTTTCATGTCCTAAGTCTTTTATATGTTTATTTTGAATTGACTGATGTAGGTGAATACAATCCAGGATCAGCAGGCGCATTCGTATTTCCGGTTATCTCATCAGCAGGATAAAGAAATCTTTCTATTTGCTTAGTGGCGGTGGATGTATTCAACGGAATGCTTATCGACACATCACTTTCATCTGAGCCTCTTAATCTTCGAGCATCATCAAACGGAATATATGTGGTAAAACAACTGACGTATCTCTCTTGAATAATTTCTCTCAACAGGGCTCGTTCGGCGGTAAGGCTCCCATCCTGATTTTCTATACCTCCGGCTTTAAAGTCATCGACATCATAAGCATCATACTTGTAGCTTTTGGTGAGGAAATTGCTGTTAACGCAGCCTCCATTAGCCAGATAAATACGCAATTTATTCAACAATGCCAAAGCGATATTGAATCCATCAGCCTGTGTGCGAAGAGCGGATTCTGCCAACGTAAGGAGGTTCTCTTCATAAGTAATCATTCTTTGGGGTTCCGTGCTAGCGGCTATACCTTTGTTCTTCGTGGCCGATGTATAAATAGTGTAATAAGCCATCCTAGCGGTTTCGTCGGTTTTGCTGTTTTGCCTTGATGACATTAATGTCATTAAATAAGAGCCATCTGTAGTGAGAGCCTCATTCAAATTGTTGATATACCAGAACCTATTTTTATTTGTGGTGAGATTATCTGTCAATGGAGTGAATTTCATAGAATTACTACTAGTTGAAATGCCATTTAATGCCGCTGCGTATGCTTTGTCATAATCTTTAGTAAGCATATAAAAACGAGCTTTTAGTGTATATGCTGTTTCATACCATTTCGTTGGATCACCATTGAATATGTAATCTTGACGATATGAAACAGAGCTTACCGACTTCAAACTGTCTATGGCTTCATCCAACATTGTTTGGCAATAACTGAAAACACTTTTTTGAGAGTCAAACACAGGATTATCAATTCCGCTTGCAACTTCCGAACAGGGAACATCTCCATACAATGATGCGTATGTTCCAAAAAGATATGCTTCCAAAACACGGCATATACCTTGGTAAAGCTTGTTGGTCGGTGCTGCCTTACGAATATATTGAGTCTGTGCAATAACAGATTGATAGCCATCAAAAGAATTTTCCGTAACTTGATATTTATAATCGGTAAGATAAGTTTGTGTCACTCCAACTAACTGTCCACTCCACATCTCAGCTTTTCGCAATGGATCTCCACAATGGATAAGAATGCTATTCACTTCTGGGGTATTAATATATAATCCTGCATCTATTTCACTTGTGGTAAGATCATTGGGGTCGTCATTAATACCTTTGACCAGTCCTGTACATGAAGACAACAGTACAGACAATATTGATATATATAATAACTTTGTTTTCATAATTAATAAGTTATTTGAACATTAAACAACACTGATTTTGATGCAGGACTTGAAAAATAGTCCATTCCTTGTGCATTACTAACACCGTAATAGTTGCTTTCAGGATCAACTCCTATTTGTTTCGACCATGTAATTAAGTCTCTGCCTGTAACAGATATTCTGACAGAACTGAGCTTTGTATTTGCCCTAAACCATGCATTATCTATGGTATATCCGATTGAGATATTTCTCAATTTCGTCCAAGTATTGTCTTTTATGTAGAGGTCATGCACTTTGTTCGTACCTAATCCTCCACCGATTCCATTATACCAAGACTCATCCAACAAGACGTTGCCGCCTCCGAAGTTACCGACATTACCTCTAACTATGCTGCCAGCTGCATAGAGCGTTCCTGCATAGTTATACAAATCTTCCGTAAGGGTTAGTTCATGAGCTGTGTCACGATGGGTTCCAAAGCCATACAATGTCATTAATGTTCTATTCAAGAATTTACCTCCTTGCGCATGATCAAGTTGTAAACTGAAATCCAACTTTTTGTAACTTACACTCAAAGTCAATCCCCCTTTCCAATCAGGATTTGGATCGCCCAAATATTTATTTCCTGATGAATCAAGCTGAGGAAATCCATTTTTAGCAAGAATTAATTTACCATCTTTATCACGCAAAGATCCTGGGCGATAAAGCACTCCCATGGAATATCCTTCTACAGCATAAGAAGATCCACCCAAGGCGACAATGCCTGTGCCGCCAAGACTGGTAACTTTATTCTTATTATTATTAAAATTAAGACCAACATTCACATTCCAGTCTTTACTCT
Organism: Bacteroidales bacterium UBA1794; assembly: GCA_002315435.1. Classification (GTDB taxonomy): domain Bacteria; phylum Bacteroidota; class Bacteroidia; order Bacteroidales; family Bacteroidaceae; genus DCFW01. The sequence continues at coordinate 25,580 of DCFW01000030.1, read as the reverse complement.
TGACTATGTCATATGAAAGATCTGCTTCAATACCATGATTTTCCATTTTACCGGCATTGGTGTATCTTGATGTATAGCCGGTGGAAGAGTTGAGTGTAGCGTCAAACAACAAATCTTTAATCTTATTGCTATAGTAGGTAATTTTGAAATTGGCACGATCATTAAAGAAACGAAGGTCAGTACCAACTTCCCATTCTGTCTTGATTTCAGGCTTCAAATTATTGTTTCCTTGTTCACCACTTACTGCATAGCTTCCTCCAAAATCAGAATTGGCTGTAGTAGCCAATGTTTTATTTTTATATGGTTCGGGCTGCGTTCCGACTTGTCCCCATGATGCTCTAATCTTGCCGAAACTTAGAATATCACTATGTAGATATTTATTAAACTGCCATGCGATATTTGCAGAAGGATAAAAATGAGTATTGGCTATTGTTGAAGCAGCTTCCCACATGCCTGTGCCACTGAAATATATTTGATTGAGCAATTCAAGATCAGCAAGCACATAAAAACGATTTGAGCGCGTGTGCACAATAGTTTTGCTCCACGATGAATAGGCATTATTGGAAATCAATGAAGTACTGGGAGTGCTTGATGCCACTTCAAATGGAGTGATTACATTGTCATTATAAATCAATTCTTTATCATTGATATTGTATCCGATAGTACCGGTCAGAAGTATGTTTCTTGATAAATGTTTGGTTGCTCGCACTATTCCATCAAAATTAAGTTCTTTATTATTGTAGGTATCTTGAACGTATCTCCCGTCATAATATGCGGTACCGGTTGGGTAAAAGACGTCACGGTCATCCGTAAAATAGTCTAAACCGCCACGTAATGTAACATTTAACCATGGCAAAGGGTCTAATAAAACCTCAGGAGTATAAATAAATCGATTGATTTTACTAATTGAACTGATTTCATTAATAACCCACAACGGATTACTGTAAGTAGGCTTCTCATTTGCTCCAATCACATTCCTGTACATCCTTTGACGATTAGTATATTCTACTCCACTCGGATCCACATAAGTTCCTTTATAATCGCGAATATCAAAATCAGCTGGATTTCGCAATAGTCCTAAAAGAAGTCCGGTGGATGTTTCCCCGTTTGTTTGCACACGATTGGAACGACTAAAGATATAGATAACCTTAGAATTCATCTTAAGCCAATCATTATAACGATATGTTGCATTCAATCGAAAATTTTGTTTATCGTATGATGACTTCCGCACAATGCCGCTTTGATTCAAAGCTCCGTAGCTGAAGAAATAAGTTGCTCTTTCATTTCCACCGGAGATAGAAATATCATGCTGGTCGAAAGTACCCGTTTGAAACACTGCATCAAAGTTACTATCTACATATGTTTTTTTTGAGTTCTTGGCTGTGATGGGATAATAGACTTTACCTGATTCGGCAACAAAGTACCCGCTAGTAGTACTGTATACGTCCTCTGCTCCCGATCTATCAGATATTTTATCTCCCCATGAATAATTAGTAGAATTGGACCATTTGCCGCCTGTTCCCTGCCCATAGGCAGATTGGATGGGATGGCGAAAGCTTATTTTATCAAATGACTTGGTGTAGGAATAAACAATAGTAGGTTTCTTTCCTCTGACTCCGTCTTTTGTAGTAATGACGATTACGCCATTTGCTGCCCGCGATCCCCACACAGCCGCTGCAGATGCTCCCTTCAAAATTTGAAGGCTTTGAATGTCATTAGGATCAATATCATTCAAACGCGATTGCTGAGTAACATTGTTCCCTTCAGAACCGGCATTATATGAATTGCTCATGGGAACTCCATCAATGATAACCAAAGGTTGGCTTTCACCGAAAAAAGTATTGGCCCCTCTGATAATAATAGTGGAGCCACTGCCTGGATCACTATTGGGAGAACTTATCTTGACGCCTGATGCTTTTCCTGCCATATCATTCAACAATGTAGTGGAGCCGCTACTCTTTATCTTGTTAACGTCAAAAACCGATGCTGTAATACCGGATTTATCATAAGATACGGTCTTACCAATGGCTGTAACGATTACATTATCCAATGTATTTGCATTATCCTCCATCTTGACTACAATATCTTTAGTATTGCTTTTGACAACTACTGTCTGTCTCTTCAATCCAAGATATGAAAAGACCAACGCACCTTCATTTGTGGGAAATTGAAGACTAAATTTCCCATCAAGATCCGTAATCGTACCGATTTTACTTCCCAATAAAACAATAGACACACCTATTAAAGGTTGGTTGTTACTATCAACAACAGAACCGGTAATGATTCTTTGTCTGTTACCAGACAAAACTAATATTTTCTCTTGTTTTGTTTGCGCTATGGATGAAGTATGAGCAGCAAACAACAGAGCAAAAAATGAAAGAATGAAGCATTTTCTCATGTTGTACCTAATTTATATTACTAAAAAACTATACCAAGAAAGTTGACCCAGAAAGCGTTTGTTGTAAAATTTGCTTATTTTCGACAAAATTACACCTTTCATACTCTTATCGTAATAACTCATTTGTGGTAATATACTACCACAAGTATGGGAAAAATCAGCAATCTTCACTTTAAATATTAGATAAGAATGAAACATATTCTATCCAGATACATTAACAAAAGAATCCAAAAACAATAATAGACACTAAAAGTTAAATTAATCCTTTGGCAGATTGCGAATAAATTGTTAATTTTATATCGAATAGAATACATGAAAAATGCAAACAAATTATTTAGAGACAAAGCCTCATTATGATATACTTGACGGATTGCGCGGTGTAGCCGCTATCATGGTTGTCATTTTCCACTTTTTTGAACCTCACTCTACCGGTCATGCAGACCAAATAATAAATCATGGCTATCTGGCTGTAGATTTCTTTTTCGTTCTATCCGGTTTCGTAATAGGATATGCCTATGATGACAGATGGGAGAAAATGAGTTTCAAAGACTTCATTAAGCGTCGTTTGATAAGATTGCACCCAATGATTGTTATGGGTATGGTCATTGGAGCTATTTGCTACTATTTCGGGAACACTACGATTTTCCCTTTGATCAATCAAACTCCTCTGTGGAAACTGATTCTAGTGATGCTGATCGGTTGCACATTGCTGCCTTTACCTAAGTCAATGGATATTCACGGATTCGGAGAAATGCATCCGTTAAACGGACCCGCCTGGTCGCTGTTCTTTGAATATATCGGTAACATATTATATGCCTTAATCATTCGGAAACTCTCTAAAAGAGCTTTAACTGTATTGGTGATTATAGCGGCATGTGCTACGGTACAATTTGCCGTAGGCGATAAATCGGGTACGGTGGCTGGAGGATGGTCATTGAATGCTGAACAGCTTCGCGTCGGATTCACTCGATTGGCTTACCCATTTCTTGCCGGTTTATTGTTATCACGCATGGGTAAACTGATTCAGATAAAGCATGCGGCCTTCTGGATATGCTCCTTTCTCATCGTGGCGATAATGGCTATGCCGAGAATTGGCGGACAGGCATGGATGAATGGGATATATGAATCGGCATGTATCATTCTACTTTTCCCGTTAATCGTTTCAATGGGTGCAGGCGGACATATAAAGGGTGCTGTCTCAACGAAAGTTTGCAAATTCCTGGGTAATATATCCTACCCATTATATATCACTCATTATCCTTTTATGTATCTATACATAGGATGGGTGTGCAAAAACTCCGTTCCATGGAGATCGGCTCTGCCTGTAATGGCTGCATCGCTATGCGGATGTATACTTGTGGCTTATGCCTGCGTCAGGCTCTATGACATACCGATACGCAAATGGCTTAAGAAAAAGTTCTTGATGGAAGAACACAAATAACTTGACATACCGATATAAATGTATAAATTAGAAGCTTATTTGCTAAGCATCTTTTTCATTACAAAATTATCAAAGAAATCATTCCGATAAACGCCTCCGATAGGTATCTCGTATTTACCAATCTGAATGTCATTATTATCGAATGAATCAATATGTTTCACATTCACTACATAGGATTTGCTAACCCTCACGAAAAGGCTTTTAGGAAGCTTCTCATAAATGGTTTTCATGTTTATTGCAGTAATGTATCGCTGCTCGTCAGTATGTATCACCACGTAATCTTTCAAGCCTTCAATAAACAAGATATTCTTTAAGTCTATTTTACAGACCTTGCGATCAGAACGAACAAAAACGTAATCATCGTCAACGGTTTCAAAGGAATGGTCGGATTGCTCCTCCGATAATAACATCTCATGATAGCTCAAGGCTTTCTTCACGGCTTTATCAAACCGGCTCTTTGCAATGGGCTTTAACAGGTAATCCAAAGCATCCACCTCGTAACTCTCCAAGGCAAACTCGGAATAAGCGGTAGTGAAAATAACCAATGTATCCTTAGGTATGGATTTTGCAAACTCCAAGCCATTGGTTCCGGGCATCTGTATATCCAGGAAAACAAGATCCACCGAATGATCCTTAAGATAAACGGCAGTGGCATCGGCATTCTGGAACTGACCGACTAGCTGCAGTTCTTCATATTTCTCCACCAACATTTTGATTCCTTCACGTGCAAGTGGCTCATCGTCAACAATTATACATTCCATATCATAAAGAGTTTAAATGGGTACTTTCAGCTCAACTGTAAATACAGTCTTTTCATCCTTGATATTCAGCGTGTAATTATCATCATACAGCAACTTCAATCGTCGAGAAGAATTGCTGAGTCCGATTCCTCCATGCTGAGATTTAACCGCTTGTATCTGCGGCTTGGAATTGACGCATGAAAAATACAAATGATTGTCCTTAATCTCAAAAACAATGTGAATATAAGAAGTTTTCTCGGGATCAAGGTTATGTTTCGTTGCATTCTCTACAAAAGTAATAAATAATAATGGCGGTACAAAAACAGAATTGACATCTCCTATCACATCCACAGTGAAATCGAAATGGTCTCTTCGTACCTTTTCCAAATTCAAGAAGTCGTTCAGGAATTTAATATCACCTGCCAGCAAGACATTCTGCCTGGAGCTTTCATAAAGCTGGTATCTAAGCAACTTGCTCAAACCCATCAACACATCCGAGGCCTTATCGGGATCCTTATGAATAAGGACATTGGCATTGTTCAACATGTTAAAAAGGAAATGCGGATTGATTTGATTTTTTAATTGTTGAAGCTCCGATTGTATGGTAGTACTTTCAAGTTCACGAATCTTATTACTATCTTTTGTCCATTGCAAAAGCATCTTCCAGAAGGAGAACGGACCGAGAAAAATAATATATACAAGTGTTGTACTAAATATTTTCATGGCCCATGTGGTATGTTCTTCATCTGCATTGTTCTTCTTATTGACTAAATAAGGTAGTAATGACTCTTCTATATACTTGAAAAGAAAAGTTGAAAGAATTACTGCAACCAAAAGTATGCCGAAATAAATGAAATATTTTTTCTTAAACAGATATCTTGGCATTAAACAATAGGTTATCAAGTATCCCATGCCAATAAAGAAAAGGAACAATCCTATACAGAAGAAATAATCTATAGACCCAACATAAGTGCCTTTACCTGTAAGAACAAAGGCTCCTATGTATAGAAGTTGCAACAAGTGAGGCAACCATTTAAATTTCTTTTCGAACAAGGATTGATCCTTTAATATACAAGTTTTATTGTCTTGATTCATGATCGCAGAAACCTTTATTTAGTGAAATCTTTAGGTGCCACATAATTTGCCGATGAGGTAGAGAATGCTGTAAAATAACCTCTTGCTCCATTTGATATATTCGTGGATATATTTGCAGGAGGTCCTCCGAACATAGGATTGGAACCATCTTTTTGTCCTTGACAATCCTCAATAAAGTGATAATAACCTTCGGTAATATTGCTTACTTCAGCATGAACTCTATCTCCGGCAGACATGAACACCATATCTTCTGCATCACTATCGCTGAATTTACTTTTATCTCCCTTATCAAAGAAGTGCCATATAGACAGATTCTTTACATATGTCCCATCCAAACTTGTATCATCGAAGTAAATATATTTACTGATCTTATTGTATATGGTATCATTGATACTATATCTACAAAGGTAGTAGTTCTCTTCAACGGGAGGATCTTGAGCATTGATATTTAAAGAAAAGAGTGTGTAACTTCCCTCTTTCGCTTTTGTAATGGTTATGGAGTCTAAATTCACTCGTTTCGGCATTTCACTTTCTGCCTGATAAGTTTCAGCAGTACCATCCTGATCAAAATCAGTCTTAACGGTCAATTTATAAGTCCATCCCGGCTTTCCAGCCATAGCCTGTTGCGTTTTATATATGCCGCTACCCACTGAGTCTTGTGCAAGAGTATAGGTATTACTGATGCCTGTGCTATCCTCGTCGAGCGTGACAGTGGCTTCAGAAATACGTTTATTTCCCTCTTTATCAAAATACCCTGTAGAACTGCTCAAATCTATTTCTTGACGAACATTATGATCTGTGATCGTACCATAGACGACCGGCACAGGAGTAGAATTCTCCGTATTTATTGTAGTGTCTTCTGTACACGCTCCTAGGAAAGCAGCAGATGTTGCTATCAGGATTCCAATATATATCTTGCTAAATTTGCTCACTATTTTCATATTCAGCTTATTATTCAAAATTTAAAATTATAAGTAATTGACGGTATAGCTCCAAATAAATAAGTCATTTGCGCTTTTGGAATGCCGTTACTCGTATTCTGATCAAAAGAAACCATCCAAGGGTTCTTATGCCAATAAGCATTGTACAATGAGAAATTCCATTCACCTTGATACCATCTCTTCGGATTCTTCACCGGAGTATATGTTGCCGATAAATCCAAACGGTGGTAATCAGCTTTTCTAGAAGTATTTCGTCCTGAATAAATAGGATAATATTCTCCATTAATCTCAAACCTGCCGGTAGGATAAGTGATAGGAGTACCTGTTGCATACACCCACCCTGCAGAAAAGCTCCATTTCTTTGAAAGCTCATACGAAAGCATCAAGTTCACGCTATTTGTTTTGTCGCTTGGTGCCAAATAGGTTTTCCCATTGTTTATACCCGGTATGGTGCGCTCTGTACGTGAAAGGGTGTAGTTGATGAATCCGGTAAGTTTGCCGGTATTCTTTTTCAACATCAATTCCATTCCATAAGCTTTTCCTTTCCCTGCCCTTACTTCTCCTTCCAACTTGTCATTCAAAAGCAGTTGCGCATTATCTACGAAATCGATAACATTATTCATGCCTTTGTAGTAAAGTTCTGCAGAAGCTTCAATGGCGTTCTTGTTGAAGTTTCGGAAATAACCCACGGAGTATAAGTCTGCTCGTTGAGGTTTTATATTTGTACTTGCAGGGAACCATAAGTCTAAAGGAGAACCAGAATCTGAATTATTTGCAATCTGAATAAACTGCACATTATGGGCATAATTAGCCTTCAATGAAGAGCGGTCATCCAATTGATATGCTATGCCAAAACGAGGCTCAAATCTAATATATGTATGATAGATCTTTCCGCTTTTATAATAAGTGGTATCCTTTACTTCATAATTCTTGTCATAAGAGTAGACAGAGGCTTTACCCATATTCTGAAATGCGGTGGCACGCAAGCCGTATTTTAAATTGATACGATCGTTGATTTTATGATCAAATCCCAAATAAACACTGTGTTCCAATGCATAAGACTTCTGCATTCTGTAATCAGGATAGCCAGGGCGAGCCACCAAAGCAGGATTAAACTGATTATAAGTAGAAGACAATCCATATTCAAGTTTTATCTTATTCGACAGGGCATGATCTATATCATAATGTAAAGCTACATCTTGAATATCTGATTTCCAGTTTACTTGTGAATTCTGCATTGAAGAGCCAAGTTCGTAATGATATTTGGTATAGTCGATGCTCAAGCGCGAGAACAATTTCTCAGAAAAGATATGATTCCAATATGTGGAAGCTACCGCATTTCCATAACTAAAATTGCCGAATGAGGATTTAAATAAGTCCTTGCCGGAATAAAGATTAACATAAACTTTATCTTTTGCAGAAAAACGATGAGACAGTTTAGCATTAATATCATAAAAATAAATTGATTCACTCTTCATGTCCGGATCAGAAGATAATTTTAAAAATAAATCAACGTAGCTGCGACGACCACTTATTAGCCACGAGGTATTATGCCCCAATGGTCCCTCTAATGTCAATCGACTAGATATCAGCCCAATGCCTCCAACTCCTTTAATTTTCTCAGGCGAATCATCTTTAAGTTGCACATCCAATAAAGAAGAGAGACGTCCTCCAAACCTCATGGGTAAATTACCTTTATACAATTCGGCACTTTTCACAGCATCATTGTTAAAAACGGAAAAAAATCCGAACATATGCGAAGCATTGTACATGTTGACATTATCAAGCAAAATTAGGTTTTGATCGGCAGATCCACCTCTAACACTAAATCCTGAACTTCCCTCTGATGTACTTTGAACACCCGGTAATAATTGTATGGCTTTAATAACATCTACTTCCCCCATCAGTGCAGGAATTTTTTGTATCTCAATATTCGTGAGTTTCTGTACACCCATATCTACTTTCGAAAGATTCTCATCCTTTCGTCTTGAAGTAATAACTACCTCGTGTAATTCGATATCTGAACTCAGATTAAACGCAAATTCCATATTATCAGCTACTTTCACTGACTGCTTCTGGGATTTATAACCAATATAAGATACTTTGACGCGATAGGTGCCCATAGGAAGCTTGATCGAATATTTACCATCTAAATCGGTTTTCGATCCTCTTTTTAATGCTGCCACATAGACATTGGCACCAATAAGCGGCTCACCTGTTGTTTTATCCTTCACGACTCCGCTAAGTGTGACATTTGCAACAGCATTCTGAGCAAAAGAGGACGAAACACAGGAAAGTAAAATAAATAAACTTAAAACAAAAAACTTGATAAAGTCCAGTTTAGTTTTTGACTTTGACCTTGTAACTTTTTCTTTCTTCATCTGTACTTAAGATATTCGTTATCAATTCTTTTTACTTTCAACGGTGCAAAGGTATATCAAAGAATGTATTACTAAGCTTTTTTTATACAAAACGGCATCTGGTTTATACAAAATGCAGGTTTAAAGTCCTTTTTTATTTAATTTTAAAGATAATACATTACAAATCGAAACGAATGCCTCGACAAAGTCGAGGCACCCATAAAGAAAAAATTTTATTGAGATTCATGTAGCGCAATTGAAAAATTCAAGCAAGTCTTATATCCTTCTTTTTCGGTCGAATAAGGTTATATGTACTCGGATCGTCACTCTTGTCTTTTAATTCTATGCCTGTACATTCTTTTACCAGAGCATGTTCAAGCAACCAGGCAAATTTGAAAGCAGCTTTTTCGAACGACAATCCTTCAGGACGTATATTTGAGATGCAATTTCTCTCTGACTCCAAACGTCCGGCATGAGGACAATAAGTGAGATAGACACTTAGACTATCGGGAGAGGTAAGCCCCGGTCGTTCACCGATAAGCATAGCTACAAATCTCGAGTGTAACAGATTGCCGATCTCATCACCTAAAGCTACGCGTGACTGCTCTGCTAAAATAATAGGGGCTATCTTAAAATGCAGCTTTTGCAAATAGGGCAATAAACTGCTCATCAATGGGACTGCTTGCTTATGTACGGCTTTAGAAGATAACCCATCAGCAATCACCAAAGTAATATCGTTATCTTCTTGATTGAGATCTATAAGATTCTTTTTACTTTCCTCTGAAAGTAATCTTCCTAAATCGGGACGCGTAAGATAGGTTGAACGGTTTGGGGCTTTACTGCTCACATAAACTGAACTAAAACCTAATTTTTCAACTTGCTCTCTCACATTATTATAATCGAAAGGCATATGAACAGAATCTCTTGCACGTGCATGAGCCAAACTGAACTTTTGCATTTCTTTTGTTGGCAGACTGGCACCCGTATGTCCCAAAGCTATACGGGCATCAGTAAATTCTTTCAATTCTTTCCAACAGTCGTTTTCAAGAATATCTCTGGGAGGTATGGTAAGTCCGGTTGTTTTCATCTTCTTTGTTTTATAACTTTTCTATACCCAAAATTGGACTCGACTCTGTGTGACAAAGCCATCCATTGTGATTAATGATGTGAATGTTCTCAAGCCACTCTGAAAATTCAGGTGCATGTTTCAATCCGAAGACTTGGCGTGCATACAAGGCATCATGGAAAGAAGTACTCTGATAATTGAGCATAATATCATCTGCACCGGGAACGCCCATTATATAATTGACACCCGCCGCGGTTAACAGAGTGAGCAATGTATCCATATCATCCTGATCTGCCTCAGCGTGATTTGTATAGCAAACATCACATCCCATAGGAACCCCCATCAGTTTGCCACAAAAGTGATCTTCAAGTCCGGCACGGATAATCTGCTTGCCGTCATATAAATATTCGGGACCGATAAAACCGACCACTGTGTTCACAAGCAAAGGATGATACCGGCGTGCCACTGCATAGGAACGGGCTTCACAAGTCTGTTCATCAACACCATGATGAGCCTCAGCAGACAATGCACTTCCTTGACCTGTTTCAAAATACATAACGTTATCACCGATTGTACCCCGATGCATACCTAATGCAGCATCATAAGCCTCATCCAACACTTTCAGATTCACTCCAAATCCGGAATTTGCACCTTCGGTCCCGGCGATAGATTGAAAGACCAAGTCAATAGGTACACCTTGATTGATCATTTCAATAGTATTTGTGACGTGTGTCAGCACGCAGGATTGAGTAGGTATATTGTATCGCTGTATGATTTCATCCAGCATATAGTTTAATTCAGTAATGGCCGAAATGCTGTCGCTAGCAGGATTTATACCGATAACAGCATCTCCCGATCCATACATCAAGCCATCAATAATAGATGCTGCAATTCCTTTTAAATCATCAGTAGGATGATTTGGTTGCAATCGAGCGCTCAAATGCCCCGGTAATCCTATCGTATCTCTAAATTTTGTAACTACTTGACACTTTTTGGCTGCTAGGATCAAATCCTGATTGCGCATAATCTTACTTACTGCAGCTGCCATTTCAGGCGTTATGCCCGCTGCTACAGAAGCCAACTTCATGGATGTAGTATTTTCGTTGAGTAGCCAGTTACGGAAGTCACCTACAGTGAGGCTGCTGATTAAAGAAAATGCTTTCTTATCATGAGTGTCAATAATTAATCTTGTAACTTCATCCTCTTCATAAGGAATCAGAGGCTCTTCAAGGAAAACTGTCAATGGTTGATCAGCCAGTAACATTTGGGCAGCCACACGCTCTTCCATACAACTAGCTGAGATACGAGCTAAATCATCTCCTGAACGAGCAGGAGATGCCTTAGCCATCAAATCTTTCAGGTTTTCAAACTGATAAGTAATAGTACCTAAATTGATTTTGTACATATTCTTTTTCCTTTCAATATATTACTTTTCTATAGGCAATGTGCCGTATTTAATCTTTTTGATATTTACTCTTCTGAAGAAGAAATAATACCCGAATGAAAGCAACATCATAACAATGAATGCAACAAAAAGACTGAAATTATAGTAAATCATAGCCGCAAAACAAACTAACGAGCATACTAATGAAATAATTGGAAATACCGGATAGAACGGTGCTTTAAATGGACGTTCCATATCAGGTTGTGTGCGACGAAGTCTAAACAAAGAAAGCATGGATACAATGTACATTGTAATCGAGCCGAATACTGAAAGTGTAACGATATTTGCCGTCAAAGGTTGATTCCCGAAAACAACCAACTTGTCTGAGAAGATTGCCAATATACCGATTACACCACCAGCCAGAATAGCCCAATGTGGAGTACTGAATTTCTTATTCACATCTGATAATTTCTTTGGTAAATATCCTGCACGAGAAACAGCAAAGATTTGTCTGGAGTATCCCATAATGATTCCGTGAAAAGAAGCAACCAAACCGAAAAGTCCTAAGCCTACCAACATGTGCAGCCAACCACTCTTAGCTCCTACAATAATCTTCATTGCTTGAGGCAACGGATCATTGATATTTGCCAGTTTTGACCAATCACCTACGCCACCGGCAAAAATCATAACTCCTAATGCCAATATCACTAGTGTGATGATACCGAATGTAAATGCTTTAGGAATTGTTTTTTTAGGATTAATGGCTTCCTCAGCTGACATGGAAGCACCTTCAATGGCTAAGAAAAACCAAATTGCAAATGGTATGGCGGCGAATATACCAGAAAAGGATCCCATTGAGAAAGTTTCACTTCCAGCCCAACCGTTATGTACAAAGTTTGACCATTCAAATCCCGGAGCAACCACTCCCATGAACACACATAATTCAAAAATAGCTAACAAGGTCACAATTAATTCGAATGTAGCTGCTGTTGATACTCCTGCAACATTTAATGCCATAAATATCACATAACATGCCACTGCTACCCAATGAGGATCAAGCTCCGGAATCTGAACATTCAAATAGGCACCGATAGACATGGCAATTGCCGGCGGAGCAAAAACAAACTCTACTAATGTTGAGAATCCACCGAGAAATCCTCCCATTGAACCGAAGGCACGATAAGCGTACTCAAACGGACCTCCCGCTCTGGGAATAGATGTTGATAACTCGGTAAAACTAAAAATAAAGGTAAGATACATCAATGCAACGAAGCCTGTTGTAACTAAAAAACCTAATGTCCCTGCTGAAGCCCAACCGTAGCTCCAACCAAAATACTCCCCTGAAATAACCAATCCGACTGCTATTCCCCATAATTGGAAACTACCAAGAGAACGCTTTAATGTCGTTGTTGTACTTGTACTTTTTTCGTCTGACATAGCTATATGTTTTTAAATTTGAGTAATATATCTCTTCACCTGCTGCAAAAATAAAAACTATTTCATCAAAAAGAAAGCATAAACAGAAAAATAATTATAAAATGATCTATATATTTGATTTTTATCTATTTATTTGACAAATATCAATACAAATTACTTTCATTGTGACATCAGAAGAGGCACGTCACTTACGCGACATGCCTCTTCTTGTAAAAAGGAACCTTTTTACCTATTTATAGTCCTGAGACTTTTGATTCGTATTGCTGGATATAATCCCCTTGAGTCACAGTAAAAGCGGAATGATTTTTAAAAACAATGCCGTCTGCATAGTTAATGACAATGCCTTTACGAGCTGACACTTTTACGTTGTCTAATATAACATCACTAACATGTTGCTCCGGTAATCCCCAAATCAATAACGCATTTTCTGAATTTCTTACTGTTACATTTTTAATCAGGATATGTTTCCATGATGGGGTCTTGTCGGTGACACTGCTTGCCGCATCATCCGTAGGTTGCTTAGGAGTCTTAGGATAATAACTTGATATGTATATCGGATTCTTCACACCATCCATTTCAATATTTGAGTACACGATATCATGTTCATCGCCTCCTCTTTCTCTATTTGATTTTAAACGTATTCCGGCAGTTGTATTGGTAAATGTACAGCTATCAACCAGAATGTGGTTTACCCCCGTAGTGAAGCTACCAATGGAGCAACCATGACCATATCCGAACTTACAGCGTTTGATTATAACATTTGCAGAGGCGGCATCCATAGCTACATTGTCATCACCACAAGATATATTACAATCCGATATATTCACATTAGGTGCCCACGTATCAATTCCATCTGTATTAGGTGAATCATTCGGAGCCTCAATCGTAACATGTGAAATAATGGCATTGGAGCTTTTACGGCCGATGGTAATGTGAACGTTCGGAGAATTTTGCAAGGTAATGTCTTTTATTTCAATATTCTTGCATTCATCCAGACGGATGATACAACCACGCTTAATTGCAATTTCTTTCGCTCTTACCACTTTCCACCAACCAGCGCCTTGACCATCAATAGTTCCATTTCCACTGATCATTATATCATGTACACCACGACCATAAATGAAATGTGTATAGTGATCAGACACTCCGATATTTGGATAAGAGCCGGGATCTGCACCATTTCCTTTTCCATAAGGCAACATCTTCAGCACAGCTCCTTTAGAAATACAAAGATTCACTCTGTCCTTCATTATAATAGGACCACAAAGAAAAGTTCCTGCCGGTACATTGACTATACCTCCACCAGACGCCGTACATGCATCTATTGCTTTTTGAAAGGCAATTGTATTGTCACTCGATGATGCCGAAGCTCCATATTGAGTGACGTCATAACGTGTGGTAGGAATCATAGGGTGTGTCACTTGTGCTGTAGCTTGACCACCAATTGCTAAATAGTATATAAGGAAAAATCCTCCTAATTTTATAAATCTACTCATTATTTTAATTATTAAATTAGTTCATAGCAACAAAAATAAGAGTTTTATTGAATGAATGAGTAGAATATTTATTCGATTTAGTGGATTTTTTACATTTGTCTATATTTCAATCCTATTCTAATTTCCAATTAGAATAATAAACATTTATGCGTGATTCACTCCGTAACCGAAAAGGGCAAAATCTCCCAAGCAAGGATCGTCAGGAAATACTTTGGTCAAAGCCTCAGTGATTCTCAATGCATTCTTAAGTGTATAGGAAGTAGTATCGGTTAGTCCCAATTGATAGGACATCTGAACCACATGAGTATCAAGGGGTATGATCAAATCTCTAGCATCAAAATGGTTCCACAATCCAAAATCTACCGGAGAATTTCCACGTATCATCCATCGAAGAAACATATTCATTTTCTTCTGTGGAGATTTTGAAGAAACAGAAAATAAACGACAAAGACGCTCCATTGGAATACCATTGGACCTTTTTAACACCTCTTCCATACTTTGCACTTGATCATATATATCACGAAGAGTGGCAAACAATTCTAGAATTGCTTTATTCGATATTGTTCTATAAAAACTGGAATCGTTATTGGGTATGTCATTAAAGAATGAGCCTTTCCTTACGTATTCTTCCGGAGAATCGCCCATCATGTCATGCAAATGATCAACTTTCTTTATGATTTGTTTTCTATTGCCAAAACTGAAATATGACGTAACAAAAGCACTTATCTCAATGTCTTGTTTCTCCGTAAAACGATGTGGAAATTGGATCGGATCATTTGCTATAAATGCAACTTGATGATATTCTTTTGCCCACATTTTCAACAAATCCTTATTCCTATTCTGCATAACAAACATATTTGCTTTATTAAACCGTCTTACGCTTAAAGATTAATCTTAGCACAAACCATATATGATAGGATATAGTATTCCCCCATCCATAATGACGGACCATTATCCTGAAACGCTCCTTCAATGATGCTTTCCTATTACGCGTAGTCATGCCCTCATCCAAATAATCAATTAGCACAAGATGCGTATTATGAAATGATTCTGACTTTTTCATAACACGGATACACCAATCAAAATCTGCAGAGAAACGATAAGTCAAATTGTAAGGTACTGCCAATTCCCTCTTTGCCAAAAATGCTTGATGGCAAACACGCATTCCACTACGAAAACTTTTCCATGTGAGAACTTCAGGAGTGGACAAACGACGCATTCCCAAAAGTTGACCATCTGTATCGACAATCATCGTTTCACCATAAACGATGTCAGGTAATTGACTCTTGCCTTGCATTGTGTAAACAATCAATTGCAACGTATCCTCTTCATGTAATTTATCTCCGGCATTCAAGAAACATAAATAATCACCTGTTGCAAGGCGAAAACCTTTATTCATCGCATCATAGATTCCATGATCAGGTTCGTTGATTATCTGTGAAAAATGCTCACGATATTTGTCAACGATTTCCATCGTATTATCATTTGATCCACCATCAACAAGAATATACTCATAATTGTCATAGCTCTGTGCCAAAACACTTTGTATAGTCTTTTCCAGCGCATTACCTGCATTATAAGTAACTGTTATAATACTAAACTTAGGATTTAAATCATTAGGCATAATTCCCTGTTATTTGATTGTAGATGTGAATATATTGTTGAGCAACAGTTCCCTCAGAATAATTAGAGAGAACCTTACGAACGCAATTTTCTTTTAGGATTTTAGGATCAGCTTCATTCAGGCACCAATAAATTCCTTTTGCAAGATCTTCTGAGGACTTATATTCTGCTACATAACCGTTTTGCAAATGATCTATCATCTCAGGGATTCCCCCAATTCTAAATCCTACGCATGGAGTGCCACATGCCAATGATTCCATAATCATATTAGGCAGGTTTTCTTCCAACGAAGGAGTAACGTAGACATCAACGGCGTTGTATACCTCAGCCAATTTAGGTTCACTGCTAACAAAGTCCAATGACCGTACCGGAAATGGAACCAAATCCTTCAATTGGTCCGAGTTATTACCGAAAACAACAATCTCAACATTATTCTCAATGCCCGGATAGTTCTTAACCAATTGCTGACAAGCTTCTATTAAATAATCTATTCCTTTCCGTTTATCCGTAATCTTCACAGAACCGAAAAGAATCAGTTTCTTATCCTGAGGCAAATGACAACGATCACGGGCACCCCGTTCATTGTCAGGACAAAAAGTATGTATGTTTATAGGATTAGGAATGTCCATCACTTTATGGTCAGCCAACAATGCACTTTGTTTTGCCAATGAAGCCAACCATTTGCTGCAAGCCACAAAAGTAATGTTCGCATTGTGATAGATTTTCTTTTTCTTGGTAAAGGTCTTATATGAAAGGTCATGTGCCCCTCCTCCATTATACAAAAACGGACAATTATGACATTCTTTTTGATAATTGGTACATTCACGTGCATGATGGCATATTCCCGTACAAGGCCACATGTCATGCATCGTCCACACCACAGGTTTTCCTGATAACAATATTTTTTTGATATCTTGCAGCGAAAGCATCCCTTGATTGATCCATGCAAGATGGATCACATCAGCTTCTTTAAACTCGGACAGGCAAGTAATGTCTGTACCGGAATCGGCCAATGAAACAGCAAAGAGATTCTGCTTTGAGAAATGATTATGCATCCAAATCACACCACGTTCCCAAACAAAATGGAATTTATTTTTCCATGTACGCGGCAAACAAGCCACAGTAATTTGTTCCGTTTGCTTGTCTCGTACTAACATTTTTGCCTTTATGCCATTGCTTTTCAAGGCTTCCATCAAACGATATGATGCAACCGCTGCACCGCCTATCCGCTCGGATGTATTAATTATTAATACTCTCATTAGTTGAATGTTTGTACAAAAGTAGTATTTTTGTAACAAAAATATAAGAACTTTCATGAATAATGAACCAAAGATGAAAATAGTTCAGGAATGTTTCCTTAAAGTTTGGCAAACTTTGTTCAGCATCATCAAAATAGTCTTACTGTCAAGACCTGTTCAAGGTTCTGATAGCCAAAGCAGCATAGACGATTTAGTAGTGCTTGGAAACGGACCGTCACTTCGCAAACTCATAGAAACAAATAAATATTTCTTGGAAGGAAAGGACTTGATTGCTGTAAATTATGCAGTCCTATCAGACTATTACAGCGAACTGAAACCTAGATACTACGTACTGGCTGATCCGGCATTTTTCAACAATCCAGTCCACTGCAATCGGGTATTTGATAATTTGGCTGCTAAAACGGATTGGGAAATGACACTGTTTGTTCCTGTAAAAGTAAAAAAGAGCAGTACATGGAAGCTAAAATTACATACACGTCCCAATATTCATTACCAATACTTTAATATGACTCCCATTGAGGGATTTGCCGAATTTACTCATTGGGCTTTCAATGAAAAATTGGGAATGCCGCGTCCACGTAATGTTTTGATTCCTGCAATCATGATAGCAATGCAACTCAACAGTAAGCATATTTATATAGCAGGAGCTGATCATTCCTGGCTAAAAGATTTATGGATCGGTGACGATAATCGCCTGTACGAAGATTTCCAACACTTTTATGACCAAAAGTCCGCAAGCAATTATCCACCAAGTTACCATTTACACAATATGATGTATAATTTATATATAACCTTCAAATCATACCACATCATTGAGAACTATGCCAAAACAATAGGCAAAAAGATTTACAATGTAACAGAAGGTTCATATATCGATGCTTTTGAAAGAAAAAAAATATAAGGATATGAATAAGAAAAATATATTAGTGACAGGAGCCGATGGATTCATTGGATCTCACCTTACAGAATTGTTACTTTCGAAAGGGTTTCATGTCAGAGCGCTTTCACAATATAACTCGTTTAATAATTGGGGATGGCTCGAACAAGTTCATCACCCGGAACTGGAAGTTGTTTGCGGCGATGTTCGCGACCCGAACTATGTGCGACATATCACAAAAGATATTGACACAATCTTCCATCTGGCGGCTTTGATTGCCATTCCATATTCTTACACAGCACCGGATAGCTACGTTGACACCAACATTAAAGGTACACTCAACATCTGCCAAGCTGCAAAAGAAAATGGTGTTCGTAAAATACTTGTTACCTCAACTAGTGAGGTTTACGGAACGGCCCAATACGTTCCTATTGACGAGAAACATCCCAAACAACCCCAATCACCATACTCTGCCACCAAAATAGGAGCAGATGCAATGGCTATGAGTTTTTATAATGCATTCAATCTACCGATCGTGATCGTACGCCCATTCAACACTTATGGTCCACGCCAAAGTGCACGGGCTATCATTCCTACCATCATTACGCAAATTGCCAACGGTGCAAAAGAAATAAAATTAGGAGATCTCACCCCTACACGCGATTTCAATTTCGTAAAGGATACTTGTCGTGGCTTTTATCTTCTATCTCAATGTGATGAAGCAATAGGTCAGGAAGTTAATGTATGCAGCAATTATGAAATATCCATGCGCGATACACTGAATACGATTGCCGAATTAATGAATACGGACGTGAAGTTTATTGAAGACACACAACGTCTTCGCCCGAAAAACTCAGAAGTATTCAGACTGTGGGGCGACAACACCAAAATAAAAGAATTGACAGGATTCGAACCTGAATATGATATCCGCCGCGGATTGCAAGAAACTATCAAGTGGCTGAGTGACAAGGATAATTTGAAAATGTATAAAAGTAATATCTACAATGTATAACGAGATCGTAAATTATATTAAAGAGTTGTTTCCGGAACAAACAGAAAGGGTGATGCTTCACAACCCCTGTTTCAATGGAAACGAGAAAAAGTATCTGAATGAATGCATCGACTCAACATACGTTTCAAGTGTCGGACCGTTTGTTGACCGTTTTGAAAAAGAGATAGCACAATACACGGGAGCAAAACGTGCCATCGTTTGTGTCAACGGAACAAATGCCATTCACCTCGCTTTAATGCTTGCAGGCGTTGAACGCGGAGATGAAGTGCTGACGCAACCTCTTACTTTTATTGCTACCTGCAACGCATTAAGCTATTGTGGTGCTTATCCTGTATTCATTGATGTGGATAGGGATACGATGGGCTTATCTCCTTCAAAAATGGAGGAATGGATACTCCAACATGCAGAACTTAAAGATGATTCATTATATAATAAAGCAACAGGACGACGCATCAAAGCCTGTGTGCCCATGCATACATTCGGTCATCCCGTACATCTTGATGAGCTCGTTGAACTCTGCAAAAAATACCATTTGGAATTGATCGAAGATGCAGCTGAAAGCATCGGCTCGCTATACAAAGGACGCCATACAGGAACGTTTGGACGCATCGGTTGTTTGAGCTTCAACGGTAACAAGACAATCACTACCGGAGGCGGAGGCATGCTTCTATTCAATGACGAGAAACTGGCCGATCTTGCCAAACATATTTCCACACAAGCCAAAGTGCCTCACCCCTGGGATTTTGTTCACGATGCCATCGGATATAACTACCGTATGCCCAATATCAATGCAGCATTAGGATGCGCCCAACTGGAGGAGCTTCCTACATTCTTGAAAAAGAAAAGAGAATTGGCGGCACTATACAAAACATTCTTCGATAAGACAGGGATTGAATTCTTTGCGGATTCTGCGGAAACCGAATCGAATTACTGGCTTAACGCCATCGTCCTCAAAGATAGAAACGAACGTGACGAATTCCTTGAATATAGCAATAGCCATGGCGTCATGACACGACCAATTTGGCGACTGATGAACAAGCTTCCGATGTTTGAACATTGCGAATGCGGAGATTTGACAAACGCTGAATATTTTGAAGATAGAGTGGTGAACATACCTAGCAGTGTAAGATTATGAATAGAGAGATAAATATACTATTTCTGGGTGGAGCTAAACGTGTATCACTAGCAAAGCACTTGATTGAAGCCGGAGAAAAAATGGGATGTGACGTGCACATCTTTTCTTATGAATTGCAGAATGCAGTACCTATAGCCAGTATTGGTACAGTGATAATCGGTAAACGCTGGACCGATGAAGATTTATTCGACCACCTCACGGGTGTCATTGAAGATAATCACATCCATATCATCCTTCCGTTCATTGACCCGGCAGTGGAAGTTGCTTCACGCTTAAAAGATATGCTGCCTGCCATATTCATACCCTGCAGTACTCTTGATATCTGCCAAACAATGTTCGACAAGCATCGTTCTGAACGTTGGTTCAAGCAACATCAAATACCCATACCTCCAAGTTATACCCCTGAAGATAAAGTAACCTTCCCTATAATTATAAAACCTGCTACAGGATCTGCATCCAAAGGTATTGAGATCATTACTGATCAGGCACAATGGGATGAGGTAAAAAACAAACAAGACTATGTCATTCAAAAATACTTACCGAACAAAGAAGAATACACAGTGGATTGCTACGTAACCGGAAATGGGGAAATCATATCCATCGTGCCACGCATTCGTTTGGAAGTATCGGGAGGTGAAGTACTGAACTCCATGACAAAACGAGACAAGGAATTAATCTCATTGTCAACAAAGATATTGCAAAGCGGAAGCTTCAGCGGACCGATTACAATCCAATACATACGTGACAAAGATACGGATCAAACGTTTGTAATGGAGATAAACCCACGTTTGGGTGGAGGCGTTATTGCCAGCATCGAAGCCGGTGCCAATATCCCTCAATACATTCTTACGGAATATAAAGGAGAAGCCTTGAACCCCAATGATGATTGGAAAGAGGATACATTAATGACAAGATATTTTAAAGAAGTTATATTTCATGCAGATAATCATTGACATGGATGGCACCATTTGCCAAGAGATGCGTACCTACAGCCGTTGTCTGGCAGAGCCTAAGCCGGGAGCGATAGAAGGTATCAACCGCCTTTACGATGCGGGAAACACTATCATTATCTATTCTGCCAGAACATGGATGGAATGGGAAATGACCACAGCCTGGTTAAAAGGTCATGGAGTGAAGTATCATCAATTGATGATGGGAAAACCTGTCGGTGACGTATGGATTGACGACCGTGCCATGCACTATGATAACAATTGGGATGAAATAACAAAAAAACTTCTTGAAAAGTAATACATATAAATATGCAGAAGGTTATTATTATAGCAGAAGCGGGCGTAAACCACAACGGAGACTATGAACTAGCCAAGAAACTTGTAGTTGCTGCCAAACAGGCGGGTGCCGATTATGTGAAATTCCAAACGGCTCGTCCTGAACTGGTCATTTCACGCTACGCACCCAAAGCCGAATATCAAATGGGTACAACAAAGAAGGAGGAATCACAACTGGATATGTGCAGAGCCATTCATCTACCGCTCACTGATTATGCTCCTCTCAAAAAATATTGCGATGAAAACGAAATAAGTTTCATCTCCACTCCTTTTGATCTAGAATCAATTGATGTATTAGCACCTCTGGGAATGGATTTCTGGAAAATCCCATCAGGGGAAATAACTAATCTTCCCTATTTAAAAAAGATTGCACGTCTGCATCAGCCGGTGATAATGAGTACAGGCATGAGCAATTTAGGTGATATTGAAGCTGCATTAAAAGTCCTTACTGATAACGGGCTGATAGAAGATCAAATCACTCTGCTGCATTGCAATACAGAATATCCTACTCCTTATGAAGATGTAAATCTGCGTGCAATGATCACGTTGAAAGAAGCATTCGGAGTGAATGTCGGTTATTCCGACCACACCAAAGGCATCGAAGTATCATTGGCTGCCGTAGCTATGGGAGCTACTGTTATAGAAAAACATTTCACACTCGACTGCAATTTGCCAGGTCCCGACCATAAAGCATCATTGGAACCGGATGAATTAGAACAGTTGGTCAAAAGCATTCGACATCTCGAAAAAGCTTTTGGGAGTCCCATTAAACAAGTTTCACGTTCAGAAAAGAAGAACATGACGGTGGCTCGTAAAAGTCTAATTGCAGCTGTGGATATTAAGAAGGGAGAGAAATTTACAGATAAGAACATGACTGTAAAACGCCCGGGTAATGGCATATCTCCCATGCTTTGGGACGAAGTAACCGGACGCATTGCTCCACGTGACTTTAAAGAAGACGAATTGATAGAACTATAATAATATGGGGAAAAGAAAGATTTGCTTTATAACCGGCTCACGGGCAGAATACGGATTGATGAGCAGACTGATGAAAAAGGTGCAAAACGACAATGAATTGCAACTACAGATCATTGCCACAAATATGCATCTTTCTCCTGAATTCGGACTCACATACCGAGAGATTGAAAACGATGGTCTGCATATCGACAAGAAAGTTGACATGTTGCTTTCCGGAGATTCAAGCACTGCTACCGTAAAGTCCTTAGGTATAGGAATACTGGGATTTGCTGATGCTTACGAAGACTTACGCCCGGACCTGATTGTGGTACTAGGCGACAGGTATGAAATTCTCGGAGCTGTAGAAGCTGCATTAATCTTTCGCATACCGGTGGCACATATTTCAGGTGGCGACATCACCGAAGGAGCTTACGACGATGCCATTCGTCACAGCATCACCAAGATGAGTCATCTTCACTTCCCCACTACTAAGATTTATCGCAAACGTGTCATTCAACTGGGTGAACAGCCCGACCATGTGTGGAACGTAGGTAATATAGCCATAGACAATATTCATCACACAAATCTTCTATCACACTCAGAGTTTGAGGAGAGCATCCATTTCAAACTGGACCAACTGACCGCACTCGTTACCTTCCATCCGGTCACTCTTGAGGAGCAAACCGCAGAAGAACAATGTCATGCACTGTTGGATGCATTGGATGAACAACCGCTCAAAATCATCTTTACAATGCCCAACTCCGATTCTAACGGACGCATCATCATTAAGTTGATAAACGAATATGTGGAATGTCACCCTGAAAAAGCAATCGCATTCACTTCCTTAGGATATTTACGCTACTTATCTGCCCTGCAATATGTGGGCGTGGTAGTTGGCAACTCATCAAGTGGAATTGTAGAAGTTCCCTCATTTCATTTGCCTACCATCAACATAGGTGATAGACAAAAAGGGAGGTTACAAGCTGAAAGTATCATCAATTGTCTGCCTACATTGCCCTCCATAAGAGAAGCATTTGCTGAAGCATTTAATCCCAATAATCACCTGCGATTCGAGCAGGTAACAAATCCATACGAACAGCCGGACACAGCCAATCGTATCTATCAAACGATCAAATCCTTTCCGCTTGAAGGACTCATAACCAAACACTTTTACGACTTATGATAAATTACGAAGCCTATATTATAAATAAAGACGACAATGTAAGAAGTGCGCTTGAACTGTTGAACCACGCTTCGGCTCAAACTCTTTTTGTAGTAAACGCTAACAAACAAGTTGTTGGCACACTTACAGATGGAGACATTCGCAGAGGATTGCTTAAAGGAGTATCACTGGAAGATCAGGTTGACACTGTTTGTTTAAAAGACTTCTGCTACATGGATGCCGAACATTCATCACCGGAAGACATTCGTAATCTCCGTAAAAAGCTCATTAAAGTGGTTCCCTTTTTGAGTAAAGACAAAAAGATAATTAAAATCATAGACCTTCGCAAGACCTGTAGTTTACTACCGGTTGACGCAATAATTATGGCTGGAGGACGTGGTGAACGCCTTCGTCCACTAACAGATTCCACTCCCAAGCCTTTATTGAAATTAGGTGACAAACCTATTGTTGAATACAATGTTGATCGCATAGCGCAATACGGCATTGAACACATCACATTCTCTATTCGCTATTTAGGCGAACAGATCAAGCAATACTTCGGAGACGGTTCTCATAAAAATATAAACATTTCTTATATCGAAGAAGACAAGCCGCTCGGAACATTAGGAGCTGTCAGCAAAATAAAAGAATATCACAACGATACAGTACTCGTGATGAATTCGGATCTATTTACCAATATAGACCTTGAAGAATTCTACCTTCACTTCATTGACAGTGATGCCGACATGGCTGTGGCATCAGTCCCTTACAATGTGGGCATTCCATATGCAGTGATGAAAACAAACGAGGAACTTATCACCTCATTTGAAGAGAAGCCAACATATACTTACTATTCGAATGCAGGCATCTATTTAATAAAAAGCAGTATACTCAAGCAACTGCCGATAGACACACACTGTGACGCAACCGATCTGATGCAGCAGCTCATCGATGCAAGGAAACGTGTAACCTATTTCCCTATTGTGGGTTATTGGATAGACATAGGCAAACCTGAAGATTACAAGAAAGCAAAAGAATTTACCAAGTTCTTAAAAAAAGATTGAAAAGATGAAAGCATTATATTTGATTCCGGCTCGTGGCGGCTCTAAAGGAATACCTCACAAAAACAGGAAACTCCTCAATGACAAACCGCTTATCTATTATGCCATAGATGCCGCTCGTGAGATTGCCGACGATGAGGATATTTGTGTCAGTACAGATGATGATCAAATTATTCGCGTTTGTGAAGAGCATGGATTGAAAGTCCCATTCAAGCGTCCGGATGAATTGGCACAAGACGGATCCGGTTCCTATGAAGTGATTATGCACGCCATCAAATTCTTTGAGAAGCAAGGGCGAGTATATGATACAGTGGTACTGCTCCAACCCACTTCGCCTTTCAGAACTTCACAACACATACGTGAAGCAATGGAGCTTTACACCCCCGATTGTGACATGGTGGTATCTGTAAACGAGGCAAAGACCAATCCTTATTACGTAATGTTTCAAGAAGACAAAGACGGATATCTGAAACACATTCTTGAAGGTCATTTCACCCGTCGTCAAGATAGCCCAACGGTCTATGAATACAATGGTGCAGTGTATGTAATGAACATACAAGCACTCAAAGCCAAACCATTATCTGCATTTATCAAGAACAAGAAGTATGTAATGCCACAAAATGCAAGTGTCGACCTTGATACAATGGATGATTGGGAATATGCAGAATTCTTAATAAAGAAAGATATCAGAAATAAGTTGATTCAATCTTAAATATGAAATGTAATATATAGCATCAAAACAGTACATACACAAGAACATCCAAAACATGAAAAGTTCCTTCATCCATCATATCCCTTTGTTCATGGGCGTTTCGAGATGAACGCATGAATGTAGGCTGTCCAAACGAGA
>DCFW01000022.1 GCA_002315435.1 Bacteroidales bacterium UBA1794 | reverse complement strand
TTTATTGTAATGCGTCAGCCCTGCTCTCTGTATCCAAAACTTATTTCTACAACCGTGGCACGACTGTTTTACAGTTGTAAAAAAGCAGTTTTACAATTGTAGAAAAGCATTTCTACGGCTGTAAAAAATGAAAATGTTGCTTATGAAATGAAAGAATGTATGTGACTGTGTGCACATTACAATGTATTGTATTATAGTAATGGAAGGGTGTATATACTATCAAGTCCTATAACGAGTCATATACCTTCGTTTTAGAAGTCTTTCAACAGTTGATCCATGGCTGATGTAGACTGTGTTTCTCCGGTGATTTTTGTGTATAATCGGCTACGGATAGAACTGATTGACGGAGCTGAGCGATTCACTAGTTTTGAAATATCATTAGGATTGAATCCACCTTTAATCAAGTTGCATATTTTAAGCTCAATATCCGATATCTCAGGATAAAGGCAAATAAGTCTCACATTGAAGTCATTAAATATGTTATTGATTTCAGCTTTCAGTTCATCCCATTGCGCATCATTTATCTTTGTTTTGTTATTTACGGCATGATGGAAGAATAGAATTATTTCGACATTCTTTATTTTGTTGTATTCCTCATTCCATACTTTTTGTTTCTCCTCTTGTATCTCCGTATTCTTTTGCTCTAATTTTTTGATTTGCGATTCCAATGCTTCGTACGATGTATTCTTTTCTTGCAATTGTCGCGTAAGCATTTCAATCTCCTTGTTGTTTTCTTCTATTTTGCTGCTATGCATTTTAATGGCAATTTGTTGCCGTCTCATAAACTGTGCTCTTTGCTTCTTCTTTCGGTCTGCCCAATAGAACCAGGCAAGGATGAGAAACATGGTAGCTCCGAACAGTCCATATACGATGGATTGTTTCTTGGCATTGTCTATCTTCAATTGATCATTCTCTTTTTCTATTCGGTTGTAGTTGTATAAAGCATTCAGTTTGGTTACTTCCTTGTCATGTGCAGTTTGGTACACTTTTTCTCTTAATGATGTGGCCATATCTCCGTAAAACAAGGCCTCTTTGGTTGAGCCTATTTTTTCACAAATATCGTGTAGATAAATATAACAATCATATTTTAAGTCAATATTGTTTGCTATTTTAATGCATTTCTTGTAATAATAAATCGCAGAATCAGGCTTATTAGTATCTTTGTATAGTCGTGCCCAATTGGTATAATATAATGCCAAATTAAATGAATTCTTCATTCCTGTTGATGCCTTTCTAAGTAATTCTGCTCCTTTTGCATATGCTCTTGCTGAAATGTAATAATTAGCTAATTCGTTTTCCATGTTGTGCTTCAAATCATTATTGCTCGTATAAGAAGCAACTTGATATGCCTTCAAACCGTATTTTAAGGCAGAATCTTTTTTTTCTTGAATTTGATATTCCGCTGCTACATCTCTTAATGAATAGGCAAGCGTTACACTATCTTTTGCTAATTCAAAATACACTACAGACTTCTTGTATAAGATAACGGTCTCTTTAGAGATATTGCTGAGATCTGCTAGTTGATTGTAAATTCGACCTATTAGAGAATAGTTTTTGCTTTTATTTGTCAGACTGATTGCCTCCTGAAAAGAGACTGCAGCTTGTGTATAATTATTTTGATCCCGGTAATAGCATCCTAAGCAATAATAAGCTATCATTAGCTTTTCATTGTCGCTCTTTTTTTCGTAGTAGTTAATACATCTTTCTATTGTATCTTTTGAATTGTGGGTTATGAAACACATATCTTGTGCTCTGAAAAGTAGCAGCTCATAATACATTTGTGTTGCTTCCGGCTGCTCCTTTATTTGTTCATGTACCCCTTTCAGCAATGATAAGGCTCTGCCTGGATCATTGATCAATATCTTTTCTGCTTTTGTTATTTCTGCAGGATAGCTTGGTTGGACACGTTTGCAAGATACTTGAAAAACTACTATTGAGAAAAGAAAGAAAATCATTACATATGATTTGATGCACTTTGTCATACAAGGGATGTTTATTTGTCACAAAAATAACAATACACTTCAATAAAAGCAACATTTTGAATGTATTTATTCATTAATAATTTCTATAGAGTAAATCCGGTCTTTCCCTCGAGGAAGAACTTTATATTGGATGCTTGTGAGCGTTTTATACATTTATTAAGTAAATATTGTGTAAATAAATTGTACATAAAATCCTTTGGGAAATAAAAAATTAAATATATATTTGCTGTAATCAATATAAAATGATTATGAAAAAGTTAATGATTCTGTTTTTATTTCTGACTGTATGTTTTTGTGACATGTCCGCACATGATAGTGCGGCTTTATTGCCTATGAAAGGTCAACCAACTCGTACAGAAATAAGCGTAACAGCTGAGGTTGTGAACAACACTATTCAGTTCACGTCAAATCTTCCTTTGGACGATGCTCAGGTGCAACTGATTGATGCCAATGGTAATGTCGTACTGACTCAGTTAGTTGAGAGTGACGATTCGGGTGATTACTCTATCGATATCTCCGGATTGGCAAGTGGTACTTATACAATTAATCTGACTGTTAGACAGATCTCATTTAGTGGCCAGTTGACTCTTTAATCTATTGTTGTTCCTCTTTTGAGGGCATAACATGCTCAGGCACTTAGACTCTTTCTCTTAGAGAATGGTTCTAAGTGCTTCTTTTTTAATATGGCCTCAAATGCGCTTCATGCTGGATCGGATACAAGATATTTAATGCGATGATACATTAGAAAAAGTTCTTGTAACAATATTCTTGTGCCGTGACGTAATATAAATGTAATTTTGTCTCAGTAATAAATACTATGAAATATGAGAAGACATTGTTTATGTAAATTGTTGCTATTGATCTTGCTTTGTGCAGGATTGGATTGTGGTGTAAGTGCAAAGGTGGTGATGCCCACTCTTTTTTCCGATGGCATGGTGTTGCAGCGTGGAAAGCCATTGGCTGTATATGGACAAGCATCAGCTTCGGAAGATATCAGCCTGAAGTTTATGAAGAAAGTATATCGTACAAAAGCAGATGATCATGGCAATTGGTCAATACAACTTCCTCCACAAAAAGCCGGAGGTCCTTATGAAATGGTAATAAACGATGTAGTGATAAAGGATCTTCTTATTGGAGATGTCTATCTCTGTTCCGGTCAATCTAATATGGAACTTCCTGTGTCACGGGTGATGGATAAGTATAAAGAGGAGGTATTGGCTTATACCAATCCAATGGTACGTTATATAAAAGTTCCATTGACCTATAATTTTCACGAACCTCAAACAGATATAAGTAAGGCTTCATGGAAAGATATAACCCCGGAGAATGCGATGACGTTTTCAGCATTTGCTTATTTCTTTGCTAAGGAGATGTATCAACGCAACAAAGTTCCTGTCGGCATTATTAATTCAAGTGTAGGCGGTTCTCCTGTGACCGCGTGGATGAGTGATGAGGCTTTAGCTGATTATCCTGAGTATCTGAATGAAAAACGCATATGTCAATCCGACGAGTATATTAAGAATGTGAAAGCACTGGATGCCCAGCATCAAACCTTGTGGAATACAACTCTTAATAAATCTGATGTGGGGCGTGATGGTGTGGCATGGAAGCAAGTGAGTATGCTTGATTATTCATGGGCAATGAACGATGAAGTTCCTGTGAACGGCTCACATTGGTTCAGCAAAGACCTTGAAATTCCTGATTCTTTAAGTGGGAGAGAGGCTGTGCTGAGATTGGGATGCATTGTTGATGCCGACTCTACGTTCGTGAACGGTACATTCGTAGGTACAGTAGCATATCAATACCCTCCTCGTATATATAAGGTACCTGCCGGAGTATTAAAAGCCGGTAAGAATAATGTGACGATTCGGTTGATCAGTTATTCCGGGCCTGCACATTTTGTTCCGGAGAAACCATACAAGATGATTGTAGGCGGTAATGAATTTGACTTGTCAGGGGAGTGGAGTTATCATCTTGGCTGTAGAATGCCTTCTTTGCAAGGGCAAACAGCCTTTCAATATTCTCCCGTAGGTCTTTATAATGGAATGATTGCTCCGATAGAGAAGACTTCGGTAAAAGGTGTTATCTGGTATCAAGGTGAATCGAATACCGGTCATCCTTCCGGTTATGCAGAGTTATTGACAAGTATGATCAATGACTGGCGTAACAAATGGAATGATCAGAACTTACCCTTTGTGATAGTAGAACTTCCGGGCTTTATGACCAATCATAATAAAGGGGTAGAAGACGCATGGGGCAAGTTGCGTAATGAACAGGCGAAAGTTGCCACTACAGTGAAAGGCACCGCATTGGCTAAAGCCGCAGACTTGGGAGAGTGGAATGATATTCATCCATTAGGCAAAAAAGATATAGCATTGCGTGCAATTGATGCAATGTATAAGATTCTACCGGAAAAGTAATGAATGGACTTCAGCACTTAAAAGTTCTGCATGTCATAAAGCTTTTTATAGTAACCGTTCAATGCTAATAGCTCTTCATGTTTGCCACGTTCAACAATGATGCCTTCATGAAGCACACATATCTCATCGGCATTGCGTATTGTAGATAATCGGTGCGCAATGGCGATGGTTGTACGGTTTTGCATCAATCGGTCAAGAGCCTCTTGAACCATCACTTCCGATTCGGTATCGAGTGCAGAAGTAGCTTCATCAAGGATCAATATCGGCGGGTTCTTAAGTATGGCTCGTGCTATACTTATACGTTGGCGTTGACCTCCTGAAAGTTTCCCTCCACGATCACCTATGTTGGTGTCGTAGCCGCTTTCACTCTCCATAATGAAGTCGTGTGCATTGGCTATTTTGGCCGCATCCATCACTTGTTCTTTCGTCGCACCTTCTACTCCAAAAGCAATATTGTTGAAGAATGTATCATTAAACAGGATAGCTTCCTGGTTCACATTTCCCATTAAGTTACGTAAATCGGATAGTGATGTAGATTTAATATCAATGCCATCAATTAGTATTTTGCCTTCTTCGATGTCCTGGAAGCGTGGAAGGAGATCTACCATAGTGGACTTACCTGAACCGGATTGTCCAACCAATGCTACCGTTGTTCCTTTTTTAATGGTGAGATTGATATGCTTCAACACTTCATAAGAACCTTCGTAGGCAAATGATACATCGCGATATTCTATCTCGTTGCTTAGTGATTTAAGCGGCACCGGATTTTCGGCAACCTTCATATTGTTCTCAGCCAATAATATACGGTCGACACGTTCCATTGAAGCAAGACCTTTCGGGATATTGTAGCTTGCTCTTGAAAACTCTTTCAACGGGTTGATGACACTGTAAAGAATCACTAAATAGAAGATGAAAGATGGAGCGGTAATATTTGACGAATTGTTTAGGATCAATGTACCGCCGAACCACAATACGATGACGATAAGTATCGTACCAAGGAATTCACTCATTGGGTGAGCAAGTTGTTGACGGGTTTCTACTTTGTTGAGTGTGTTACGATAGAGCTCATTGCTTTGTTCGAATCGGTCGCGCATCTTTTTCTCAGCAATGAATGCTTTCACAATTCTCAATCCACCCAAGGTCTCTTCCAGTTGAGACATTAAATCGCTCCATTGGTTTTGTGCAAACAAGGAGCGTTGCTTCAATTTCTTACCGATTTTGCCCATGATCCATCCCATTGCAGGTAAAACCACAATAGTGAATATGGTCAATTGCCAGCTGACGGCAATTAATGTGGCAAAATAGAAGAAGATAAGTATAGGGTTCTTGAACAGCATATCCAAAGAACTCATGATAGAGTTCTCTATTTCTTGTACGTCGCCACTCATGCGGGCAATGATATCACCCTTTCTTTCTTCTGAAAAGAAGGATAGGGGCAATGATAATATTTTTGTGTACAATTGGTTGCGTAAGTCTCTTACAACTCCTGTACGAATAGGTATCATCGTGGCAGATGAAAGGAAATAAGCACCTGTTTTCATTGCTGTCATTATGGCAAGGAAAAAGCCCAAAATAAGCAAAGTACTGCTTCCCCCGTGGCTTACTATTGAAGTCTCAATATAATAATAAAAGTTATTAATGAGCAAATCCTTAATCCCATGATTGGAACCCCAGGGCATAAAATGATATACCGTAGTGTTTATTTTGAACAGAATTTGCAGTATCGGGATTAAGAGTGTGAATGAGAATACATTCAATACAGCCGACAGTATATTATAAAATACGGCCAACCAAAGATACTTTTTATATGGTGGCACAAAGCGCATGAGGACGCGGAAAAATTCTTTCATTTATACAATTATTGGGTACGCGCTGCAAAGATATAGTTTTTTCTTGGTTTTCTTCGCCTCGTTTAAGCTTATTTATTGTTCCCTTATTCTACAGCCTCGCGTGAATCCAATAACCTTTTGTTCTTCATTTCCCGATGTTTACGTAAAACGTGTAGACGACTGTTCAGTATTTGCCAACGATATACCAGACAGGTGGTAATGAAATAAACACCGGCTTGAATCCATAGAACCTGGGATTCGTGCCTAACTTCATCAAGAGTCGCTCCCATATTGTTGATACGTACGAATCCGTTGATGCCGAAAGTTGACGGGAATATGTAAGATATTGCTTTCCAGAATGGAGGTATGGCTGCACCCGGCCATGATATACCGCTAATAAACAGCAGTGGAATAGACGTAAATACAAAGATGAGGAAGCACAGTTCGCGATTTCTTACAAATATGGAGCAGGTCATGGCAAAAAATATGCATGCAGCCAGATAAGGCACTATGAACATGATTAATGTCTGGAGTAATCCTATTTGATTTAAACTGAATATTCGGGGAACCACGCCCAAAAGATATACTGAAACGATGGCATAGACCATGAAATAACTGAGTCCTTTGCCCATCACAATACGTAGAGTTCCGTTGTAGTGTTTATTGATAGGTACCAGATCTTTGAATTGATTACGTTCGCGTGCCGTACCTGCCGAAAGCCCTATTCCTAAAAGGAGTGTCTGTTGTAGAATAAGAATCAATACAGCCGGAATCAAGAATGAAGCAAATCCGTTTTGGGGATTGAACATGGGAATGTATTGGTATTTTATGGGGTATCGTGTTATTTCGTCTTGCCGGTCGGTGGTATTGCCTGCGCGTTCTATTTTAATATCGTTGTTCATATCCAAAGATACTTCGGTGCAGGCAGAAAGTATGGCTTTGTAGTAGAGTAAACCGCTCATATCGCAAAATATACTTACATGGGTTTGTTCCATCCTTGCTATATCTTTGGAAAAAGAGGATGGGATGTAGATGATGCCATATGCGTCCTTGTTGCGCATGAGGCCTCGTGCTTCTTCCATATTTGAGCTATATGATATGATCTTTACATCAGGCGTACCATCTACATGTCGTAAGAATTCGCGACTTTTGAATGAATGGGAATTGTCAACTACTGCAACAGGTACATCACGTACCACTTCATTGTTGTATATCAGTGCATAGATAATTGGATACAATAATGGAACCAGTATAAAGAAAATCAGTACGCCCTGATCTCTTACCGTAAGGCGGAATTCACGCTTCCATATATACAGAGTGTCTTGCATGCCCTGCAGAATGATGTCACTGAATTTCATTTTTCCCTTCTTTGTCATGGTTGATACGTATAATAAAGCATGGCCTTTTTTAGCCTGTTAATAACTGCAAATGGTAAGAATATGAATATCAGCAATGCAAGGTAACTATTCCATGAATAAATCATGGGATATCCGTTGAGGGCTTGGTCCACGTATATGAGGAAGTAGTGTCTCAAAGGGAATAGGTTGGCTATACCTTGCAACCACGAATCCATAGCCATCACCGGATAAGTAAATCCGGAAATAGAGAAAGAGACTACTCCCCAGAGGGAAGCAAAGCTCAATCCCAGGCGGAGTGTAGGTAATGTTCCGATCATGACGACTCCTGTTGACTGTGCAGCAAGTATCATGAAAAGGGTGGCAAAGATCATCGGACCCAGTCCGCTTTCACAGGGGAACTTCAAATAGCAATAAAGATATACATCAATGAATGATCCTATAATAAAGAAAATGATTGTGTGCGGTAATAGTTTGCCCCATAACGAAATGAACATCGAATTGTTTCCTTGTCTCAACCATTCACGGGATGTCTTTTCTTTCAATTCCACACCAATTGAATATACGGTTATTTGGAAAATCAGTAACATCAGTACACCCGGAATCAATGTGTTGCACAAATACACAGAGTAGTTGAGCCATGGGTTGTTGATCGGGTGTGAATCTATGACGATAGGCTGCAACAGTGATTGTATTTGATCGTCTGTCAAACCTTTTGCGCGTAACGTTTCCCTCGCTAAGGCACCGTTTGTCAATTCGGACATGGTTCGCATGTCACGGTAGAGCAACGAACCGGCAATGAGGTATGAACTGTTTGTATAAAAAGAGATCGTGGGACGTTTTTGTGCGATTGCCTTTTTAGCTGTTTGATGAGGAATGTAGAAAAATCCGTATATATCACCTCTTTGCATGGAACGACGTGCCGCGGCTACATCCGTGAAACGTTCGGTGATAGCAATTTGCTGAAAAGCATCAAGGTTGCGTAATAAATTGCGTGATACGGATGTTTGATCCTGATCAACAGCACCTATAGGCAGATTAGTCGGAAGTCCGCTTCCCATGAGTGTGGTGAAAAAGAACGTACAGAACAGAGGCGCAATCACCATACAAAACAAGTATATCGGACGCGAAACAAGATTCTTGCATTCTCGTTTGGATACGTTATATAGACTAATGTATTTCTTCTTGCGCTCAGCTTTCATCTTTTATTTCTCTTTAATAATGACAGACATACCGGGACGTAAATAGGGAATCGGTGTCAATGGACGTGCTTTTACTTCAAATGTTTTCAGATCATACTGTCCTGTAGTTTTTGTTGCTTTCCATGCAGCATAGGTTCCAAGATCTTTCATGTATGTCACTTTCAATGTGATTTGCTTGTTGTTTAGTGCAGGGATGAAAGCTGTGAATGTTTTACCAACGGTAAGGTCCTTAAGCAAATCTTCTCGGATATTGAACGTTGTCCACATATCACTCATTACGGCAATGCTCATGATGGGTGCTCCCGTTCCAACAAGTTCACCCACCTCCGGGTAAACTTCAGAAACTTCGCCTGCTGTTTGAGCTATAAGATAGGTCTCTTTCACATAGGAGTTTACTTCAGCCACAGCACCTTTGGCGCGGTTCACTATGGCAGCAGTAGTCATTTTGTCTTCACGTTGAGCTCCGTTTCTAGCCATGCTATATTGTGATCGGGCAGCTTTTTCTGTAGCAATCGCTGCATCTCGTAGAGCTGTCGCTTCATCATATTTCTGAGCAGGCACTACACCTTGCTCGTATAAATTCTT
Organism: Bacteroidales bacterium UBA1794; assembly: GCA_002315435.1. Lineage (GTDB taxonomy): Bacteria > Bacteroidota > Bacteroidia > Bacteroidales > Bacteroidaceae > DCFW01. Next base: position 35,426 of record DCFW01000022.1, on the reverse strand, counting down.
CATACGTTTATAGGATTTATCAGCAATAACAACTCCAGCTTTTGACTTCTGCCAAAGTTCGAATGCACCTTGAATTTCTTCTACACGTGTACCCTTTATCGCCTTTTGGTTCTGTGCCTGGGCAGCATCTTCTGCAGATTGTGCTTGCTCTAATTTGGCTGTAACATCCGGAGCTTCCAATCGTGCTAATGTGTCGCCGACTTGCACCTTGTCACCTTCATGTACTTTCAGCTCGAGTATTCTTCCAGGTACTTTGCTTGATACTCTGTACTCGGTAACTTCTGCTTGACCTTGCATCATTTCGGGTTCTTTTTTCAACATGAAGAATCCGACAAGTCCTACTATAATGATTACTCCCAACAATGTGATGAAAGCCAGTAACATATTGCTGTTCTGTGATTTTTGTGCCATCATGGTTATTTAATATTATTAGTTAGCGTACCTAAAGATTTCTGTAAGTATAGATTCGTTAATTTTACATCGATTTGTGCATCTATTCTTTCTGAACGAGCTTGCAGCCATGCCGTGTGCGCTTCAAGTGTGGTACTGGCGGGAATGACTCCTGCATTGAATCCTATGGTTGCTGAGCGAAGATTCTCCTCAGCCTTCTCCATATTCTTATTAGCCATTGTTAGTGTCTTTCCGGCTTCATTTACTTTGAATACGGATTGATTTACTTGCAACTCTACCTTTTCACGAGCATCGTCAAGTTGGTATTGTGCTATTCGTGCATCAGACTTCGCTATGTTCACTTTGTACTGACCTTCATTCCAGCTCCATAATGGATATTTGACCATGATGCCTATGTTCCACATACCGGCAAACTTCTTTTCAAAGCCATCTTTAAAGTTTGGATTGCTTACTATATAATTGCCTGTAGCAACTACTGTAGGCAAATAATCAGCACGTGTGACATTGATTTTTTGTTTATATATTTTGGTAGCAATATCAAGGCTCTTCAGTTCCGGACGGTTGGCGTATGCCGTTTGCACATCCACTGTTTCAGGTCCTGACAATACCTGTAAACTCTCTAAGTTTTCATCTTCTAAAGAATAATTTGTATTGATAGGTATTCCGCAAAGTTGGCACAGTACCATTTTACATAAGTCCAGTCCGTCTTCAGCTTTAGTAAGTGCCATTTCCGCCTGATTTTCTTTAACGGCAACGGAAAGTCCATCAGCTTTAGTTGCAACGCCTTGTGCAATCATCTTCTGAGTATCACTATCCATCTTTTGAAGCAACTTCAAGTATCCTTCCGCCAGTTTCTTTTTATTGGCTAGTGATACCACTTGCCAATAAGCCTCGTCTGTGCTGACAATAATATCCTGATTCTTTTCTTCATGCATCTGCATGGCAAGTTGTTCGGCATATTCTGCAATTTTGTTGTAAGCATCAATCTTACCACCCATATATATAGGTTGAGTCACATTCAGAATGCCGGCAAATACATTACGAGTGTCAAAATCTGTAGCCTTGCTCATTTTAGATGCCAGCGATGACAAGTCTACTGTTTGTCCAGCCATTTTACTAAGTAGATAGGAGAGAGAGGTAAGTGAAGTCCCTAATTCGGCTTTGTCGTCGTCACTCATAATATGTGTACCGTATTGGTTGCGGGTATAGATTCCTGATACCGTCACATGGGGTAGATATTGTGTGTGGGCTACTTGTTTTTGAGAAGCCGAACTATTAATCTTCTCTTTGCTGATAAGCAGTGATTTATTATTGGCAATGGCCATTCTTCGACAGCTTTCAAGACTTAATGTTTGTGCTCGCATCGTTGCAAGTCCACTTAAACATAAAAGTAGGCAAATCCATTTTTTCATAATGTTCAGACTAATAATGAGTAATCATCTATTGTTTAGACAATAAAGATAATGTTATTCTATGGATATGCAAAGCAATTCGGCTTTTTTTAAGTAATATTCTTCACAAATAGTGGGTACGGTATGATCTTTCTAACTATTTCACTTTCAGTATTTAACATATAAATGTTAATGGGCCGCGACTATATTTTTTTAAGTAAGAATGAAAGCGCATATTTTTTTCTTGGAGTTTGTTTATTCCAAACATTTTTAATAATATTGCACAATGTTTCTTTGAATAGGTAAGTGATCTGTACGTGAATATAAATCGACTTTAATACAATACTATTATGTTTTTCAAAAGTTTTTTTACAAAGGAACAAGACTATAAGCGATTGGAGATTGAGATTAATGCAGAGAATCCTTTGCAGAATTATATTGATACTCTGAAGTCTTGTAAAGCTCTCACTCTAAAAGGAGAACTAGAATGGGACGGGATCAAGCTGATAAGGCAATTACGGAATTTATCTCTTTTGGATTTAAGCAGTATTAAGAAAGTGAGGAAATTGCAATCAAGCTCATTACCTCATGATACATTAACAGAAATGAAAAAAATCAAAGAGATTATTATTCCTGAATTAGTGCCAGTTGATAGTTTGGCCATCACCAAGTGTCCTTTATTAGAGAAAATAATTATTCCACAAGGAGTGGCTCTTGTCAATCCGGGTATGGTATACGATTGCGGTAAATTCACTCAATTTATTGTAGAAGAAGGTAATGCGCATTTTTTTTCGGTCGAAGGTGCCATATTAAGTAAAGACGGCAAGAAACTTATTTCTGTGCCTTGTGGTATTAAGGGTACTTATACGGTGCCTGATTCAGTGAACGAAATATTAGACGGGTCTTTTTTTGGGTGTACATTCTTGGAGCAAGTCGTGTGTGACGACGAGAAAGTCAAGATAGGGGAGAAAGCGTTCAGATATGTGAATGTGAAAGTGGTAAAACAAAATTGATTAATAGTTGTTTCTCAATTCTCCTCTGCTAAGGTGAAATAGAAGTGTTTTTGTGTATTTAAAAACTAATTACCAAATAATGATTAAAGGAGGAATGTAACGATATCAAATTTTATCAAGTTGCCATTATGATTTGTAAGGAAAATGAAACATCCTGACATTTTATGAGAGAGTCATCTATGGCTTATTATTGTACCCCCGCGGAGAATCGAACTCCGATCTAAAGTTTAGGAAACTTCTATTCTATCCGTTGAACTACGAGGGCATTAATTTTCTGCGAATGCAAAGATAGGGATTTATATCAAATAACCAAAAGAAACTGTTCGTTAAAGAAATAGAACGACTTAAACCTTTTTGATAAATTAATGTCATATTTGCATGCTCGGAGATGATAATAATTTGATAAAGAATAAGGTATGAAATGTTTTTTTGTAGGTATGTTGCTGCTTATTGGAACGGTGCTTCCAATACAGGCAGAAACTCTTGTTCCAGGAACGGTAAAAGGTACCGTCATTGATTCTAAAACTAAACAAGGAATGGAGTTTGTAAATGTGACTGTGAAAGCAAATGGTGCTGCGACGGTATTAAATGCCGGAGTAACAGATTCACAAGGTGATTTTGCTTTGGGTGGGTTGAAAACTGGAACTTATGATGTGGTCGTTTCATGTGTAGGCTATAAATCAGTTATTAAAACTATTCATTTGGGAAGTGCTTCAAGTGCGGTTTCTCTTAATAAGATATCCTTGGTTGAAGATAGTCACCTTTTAAAAGAGGTAAGTGTAGTGGGACAGCAGCCACAGATGAAATTTGAAATAGATAAGAAAGTCTTTAACGTCAGCCAGGATTTATCATCCATTGGTGGATCAGCAAGTGATGTCTTGTCTAATATACCTTCAATCAATGTGGATAATGATGGAAATGTGTCATTAAGAGGAAACTCTAGTGTGACCATTTGGATTAATGGTAAAGCATCCGGACTGTCGTCAGATAATCAGGCACAGGTATTGGAGCAATTACCGGCTGAAAGCATAGAACGTATTGAGGTTATTACCAATCCTTCAGCAAAATATAGTCCGGAAGGCACTGCGGGTATCATTAATATTGTCTTGAAAGAAGATCGTCAATTAGGCTATTTCGGAAGTGTGCGTGCAGGTGTCAGATCAAACGGTTCTGTAGTTTCAGGAACCAGCGTTAATTATACAACAAGCAAGTTGGATGCCAATATTGATTTAGGATACAGGCATATGGTACAAGACGGTGGCTCTTTTTCACATAGAACAAACACGCAAGGCACCAGTGATACATCTGATGATACTTTTTTGAATCAAACCGGTGAGCGTAACCAAAATGGTAATGGCGTGTTTCTTCGTGGAGGCTTGACTTATCATTTTAACAAGAAGGATCAACTGTATGGTAACGGTTTTGGTATATTAGGGCATGGTAACAGTAACAATATTATAAATTATGATCAAACAGGGGCAATCACCTATAAAAGTTTACGTCGTACAGACACTGAAACAGATATAAAAGGTGGTAATGCGACTGTTGGATTCAAACATGCATTTACTCAAGATCATTACTTGGACTTTTCTACTTCATATAACAAGTGGGGTATGGACAATGATGCTACATACAATCAAAGTTATGAAAATGGCTTTAAACCATCGAGTTTTCAGGAACAGGTCAATAATATAAATAATCGCAATTTGGAGTTCCAATTGGATTATCAAAATAAATGGGATGCAGATCATAAGATAGAAGCCGGATGGAAATCAACATTAGGTCGTGAGAATAGTCCGATAAAAACTTATACTGATCCTTCAAAAAGTGCTTCGTCTTTTGATCCGAGTGCATACAACCGTTTCATCTACGATCAAGACATTCATGCCGGCTACGTCACTTATACAGGCAAATGGTCTAAGTTAGGTTATCAGCTGGGCATGAGAGGTGAGTATACCAAAGTAAAGACACTCTCTAAAGCATGGGAAAATGGAGCGGAAACTTCCGGTACTCCTTATACTACAGACTATTTTAAATTGTTTCCCAGTATGTATCTGACTTATTCTTTACCGGCAGGGAATGAACTGCAATTGAACTATTCTCGTCGTATCAACCGTCCATGGGGTGGACAATTGAATAGTTTCAGAAACATAACAGACTCAACGAACATTTCATATGGTAATCCTGAATTGAAACCACAATATTCCAATTCGTTGGAATTGAACTATATTAAAAATTGGGATAAACACATGCTTTCATTTTCAACTTATTACCGCACGACAAACGATGTTATTCAGAGCGTGAGTTATCTTCAAAATAACATCATGTATTCAACAAGTATAAACATTGCCAAGACACAGTCGGCCGGTGTAGAATTGATAGAGAAAAGCAGTTTGTTCAAAATCTTTGATATTACCACTACGTGGGACGGTTACTATTATAAATTGAATGGTTTCAATTATAACGCTACAGTTTATGCGCCCGAAGAACGTTTCGCATGGAACGCTCGTATGATTGCGAATGTGATACTTCCTTACTCATGGTCTTTGCAGATGAATGGTAATTACAATTCACGTCAATCCATAGCACAAGGTACAAGTTCATCAAATTATTCGGTAGATGCAGGTCTTAAAAAGACATTCTTAAAAAAGAAATGGACATTAAGTATGAATGTGCGAGACATGTTTAACTCTCTTGGTCAGCACAACTATACTTCAGGAACCTCTTTCATACAAGATGCAAAGAATTGGCGTACCGGTCGTCGTTATGGTGTAACGTTGACATATAGTTTCGGTAATATGAAAATGAAGAAACGTCCCCAAGCTCAACAAGAGGATGACGACTCAAATTCGACACCTGGAGCCGCGGGAAACGGTTATGGTCAATAGATTTTATAAATATGCAGGGCTTATTTAACGGTAAATAAAAGGGACCATTTTTATTTTGTCATTTGGTGGAATTTTACGACCTTTGAACGATTTTTATAACTCATATTGTATAAAAGCCGTAAAAAAATAATGAAAGATAAAATAATGGTAAAGCATCTCGATACGGTTGTTGTGCTTTTTTCCGGTGACTCCGGAGATGGCATGCAACTTGCCGGGAATATGTTTTCTAGTATTTCGGCCGTGCTCGGTAACGATATTTGTACTTTTCCCGATTATCCTGCAGAAATTCGTGCTCCGCATGGCTCGCTCGGTGGTGTGTCAGGGTATAGAGTACATATTGGAGCAGAGAAGGTTTACACTCCGGGTGATAAGTGTGATGTATTAGTAGCAATGAATCCGGCTGCATTAAAAACTCAAATAAAGTATTTGACTCCAAAGTCTACAATCATAATAGATACAGATACTTTTGATGAAATGGAGCTGACCAAAGCTCAGTTTAACACCGATGATCCTTTTGCAGAGCTAGGAATAAAGAACGAAGTGATTGCAGCTCCAATTACTTCCATGTGTAAGGAAAGCCTAAAGGGTATGGGACTTGACAATAAGTCGATGGTCAGATGCAAAAACATGATGGCTCTTGGCTTGGTTTGTTGGCTCTTTAATCGTCCTGTGGACTATGCAGAAAAACTCCTTCGAGCAAAATTCGCAAAGAAACCTCTTGTTGCTGAGGCTAATGTAAAAGTTTTGAATGACGGATACAATTATGGTCATAACATTCATGCCTCAATAACCACTACATACTCTATTGAAACAGAGAATAGAGAGAAGGGCATGTATACAGATATAAGTGGCAATAAAGCTACTGCTTATGGACTGATTGCAGCTGCAGAGAAAGCCGGGTTGGAACTTTATCTTGGTTCCTATCCGATCACTCCGGCAACAGATATCTTGCATGAATTGGCTAAACATAAATCATTAGGTGTAAAAACTGTTCAATGTGAAGACGAGATTTCAGGATGTGCTTCGGCTATCGGAGCAGCCTTTGCCGGTGATTTGGCAGTTACCACCACTTCGGGACCCGGAATCTGTTTGAAAAGTGAAGCCATAAATTTGGCTGTGATGGCCGAACTACCTTTAGTGATAATTGATGTGCAAAGGGGAGGTCCCTCTACCGGATTACCGACAAAATCGGAACAAACGGATTTGTTGCAGGTTTTGTATGGTCGGAATGGAGAAAGTCCGGTTCCGGTGATTGCGGCATCGTCTCCTACAGATTGTTTCGATTCCATTTACCAAGCATGTAAAGTAGCGGTAGAGCATATGACACCGGTGTTTTTTCTGAGCGATGCGTTTATTGCAAACGGTTCAGCTGCTTGGAAACTTCCGGATCTGAATGAGTATCCTGATATCAAGCCGCATTATGTGTTGTCTGAGCAGAAAAATAATTGGTCTCCTTACAACCGTGATTCTCACACTATGGCGCGCTATTGGGCTGTGCCGGGCATGGAAGGATATACGCACGTCATTGGAGGATTAGAAAAAAGCAGCACTACAGGTGCCATTTGTTATGATCCTGGCAACCATGAAAAAATGGTATCTTATAGGCAGGAAAAGATCAATCGCATTGTAAATGAAATCCCTGATTTGGAAATCTTTGGTGACCAAGATGCAGATTTGTTGGTTGTAGGATGGGGAGGAACTTTCGGACATCTTTATTCAGCTGTAGCACTGATGCGTGAAGCTGGAAAAAAGGTTGCTTTTGTTCATTTCCATTGGATAAGTCCATTGCCCAAGAACACAGCAGACGTATTGCGAAAATTCAAGAAGATTGTTGTTGCCGAGCAAAATTCGGGACAATTGGCTGGTTATCTTCGTATGAAAATAGAGAATCTTCCTCACATATATCAATATAATAAAATCCAGGGACAACCGTTCCAGGTCAAATCCCTAAAGGATGCTTTTACAAAAATAATGGAGGATGCGTAAATGAATAATATAAAATTTACTTCAAAAGATTTTATGAGTGATCAGAATGCCCGTTGGTGTGCAGGATGTGGTGACCATGCTTTTCTGAATTCGCTTCAAAAAGCAATGGCGAAATTGAATGTTGCCCCGTGGAATACCGAGGTTATCTCCGGTATAGGTTGTTCTTCACGTTTGCCTTACTATGTGAATGCTTATTGTTTTCATACAATTCATGGACGTGCATTAGCTGTAGCTACTGGCGCAAAGGTGGCCAATCCGGATAAAAGTGTGTGGACCATTTCGGGGGATGGCGACGGTTTGGCAATTGGCGGCAATCATTTTATACATGCAATTCGCCGTAATATTGACATCAATATGATTTTGTTGAACAACAAAATTTATGGCTTAACCAAAGGACAATATTCACCTACATCCGACAGAGGATTCATTTCCAAGTCATCTCCTTACGGAACGATAGAAGATCCATTCAATCCTGCTGAGTTGGCAATCGGTGCCAGAGGACGTTTTTTCGCACGTTGCGTAGCTTCTGATATTGACGGCACCGTGGATGTGTTGCTTGCAGCTGCAAATCATAAAGGAACTTCGGTTGTGGAGGTGCTGCAGAATTGCGTTATTTTCAATGATGGAACTCATGATGCTATAGCAACCAAAGAGTTGCGCCGGAAGAATGCCATTTATCTGACGCATGGCAAACCGATGTTGTTTGGTGATGACAATCAATATGGGTTGGTACAGGACGGGTTTGGGCTGAAAGTGGCGAAAATAGGAGAGAATGGAGTCACGATGGAAAATGTATTAGTGCATGATGCCCATTGTCAAGACAACACCTTGCATATGAAACTGGCAATGATGGAAGGTCCCGATTTTCCTGTTGCATTGGGAGTGATTCGTGAGGTGGAAGCTCCTACTTATGATGCAGCTACCGTTCAACAGATCGAAGAGGTGAAAGCTGTCAAAAAATATCACAATTTTGCAGAGCTATTGCTTACCAACGATACTTGGGAAATTAAATAAAAGATAATATATCCCTTTTGAAAATCCTCGATAAATAGTTTGTCGGGGATTTTTTATATATTTGTGTATCTCTAAAAAATGAATGAATATGAACAAGGCTGTATATCCTCTTATCATTCTCCTTTTATGTGTGTGTAGGCTTAATACGTCAGCTTGTACCACAGCCGTCGTGTCAGGCAAATGTACCGTTGACGGGCGCCCGCTTTTATTCAAGCAGCGGGATGCCACAGATTTCAACAATCGGATGCAACTTTTTCATGATGGCAAGTATGTTTATATGGGATTGTGTGACAAAAAAGATCCGAAAGGAAAAGAAGTCTGGGGTGGTTATAATTCGACAGGCTTTGCCATCATCAATTCGGCCTCATACAATCTTAATTCATCCGACAGTTCCGGTGTAAAGGATCGGGAGGGATTCATTATGAAGAGAGCTTTGCAGGTATGTGCTACACTCAAAGATTTTGAGATATTGTTGGATACGTTGGCAAAACCGATGGGATGCAACACCAATTTCGGTGTAATTGATGCACATGGAGGAGCCGCTTATTATGAAACCGGCAATAACGGTTATGTAAAATTTGATGCCAATGACTCTGTGATTGCTAAGCGCGGGTATTTGATTCGCACCAATTTCTGTTTTACAGGCAAGAGTGACTTGGATAAGGGGCTGTCGCGATATTATGCTGAAAAGGAAATCCTTTTAGGAGGATATGCCCGTCAGATACTTTCTCCCGAGTTTTTTCTATCTGATGTATCTCGTAGTCTCTTTCATGGATTGACCCATGTCAACCTTTACAATCAAATGCCTGAAAACGATATCACTCCGTTCTTCGTCCCGTTCCGTGATTACATACTAAGGTATTCCACCTCTTCTGCATTAGTAATACAAGGCGTTTCTCAGGGAGAATCCCCGTCGCAATCTGTATGTTGGACCATTCTCGGTTCCCCTTTGACCTCTGTAGCTATTCCCTTGTGGATCATTCCGTCAGGCAATTTGCCGCTAATCTTGGAGGCAGAGACGGATGGTAATGCTCCTCTTTGCAAATGGGCTTTGACGCTCAAGGAATCGTTATTCCCGATACATAGTGGAGAAGGTCCTGATTATTTGGATTTGGGGAAGTTGATAAATAAGCGTAAAAACGGTATCATGCAACGCACGCTACCGATTCAGGACAGTATTTTGCATCGGGGCATTGCCATGCAAGAGCGTTTCCGGAAAAATAAAAGCATCAATCCCGAGGAGATCAATGCTTTTTATAATTGGGTGAACCAGTATGTCACTGATTTCTATACTCACTCTTTTTCGCCATATGATAAATCTCCGGCATCACCCAGACCTGGAACAATGTAAGAGTGCTCATTCAAAGTCTTGTCTATGGCTGCACACCAAACAGTAGCATCCTCGGGGAGAAATCCTTTTAAGTATTCCAAAGCCTGGTCGGTTGCAATCACAGCAGCAACATGCACCTGAGACGGTTCTCCTTTGGTCATTAAGGCCTTATAGCTTAAATCAAGAGAACGACCGGTTGCAAGCATCGGATCCACAATCAGCAAAGTCTTATTGTCAATTCGAGGAGAAGCCAGATATTCAATATGGATCTTGAAATTTTCTTCATCTATAAATTTCCGATAAGCTGATACAAAAGCATTTTCGGCTTTGTCGAAATAGTTCAGAAATCCTTGGTGTAAAGGTAACCCGGCCCTTAGAATTGTGGCGATGACCAACTGATCCTTACATAAATTCGCAGGTGCTATTCCTAGTGGAGTCTGTACCTGCGTTGTATAATAGTTAAAAGTCTTACTAATTTCATACGCCATAATTTCACCGATGCGTTCAATGTTTCGGCGAAATCTCAAAGGATCTTTTTGAATGTTAATATCACGAAGTTCGGCAACAAATTGTCCAAGAACAGAATTTGTCTCACTAAGATTGACAGATTTCATACTAAATTAATTATTTATATTTGATAAGTTTTTGATTAATCTCACGTACATGCGCCTCCATCCTTTCCACTCATCCGTTTCTGCTAATGATGAATTGTGGAATAAGGTAATAAAGTCACCTCCAACAGCCTGTACCCGTTCATAGAGCTTGGTGATTGTCTCCAATGCTTGTTCGGGGCTCATTGAAAAATCTTCTTTTAGGGTCATATCTATCACAGCTGTAGTGTGAATCATAAGAGGCGTTTCCCGTTCATTCTCTATATCATAGAAAGGGAATGGGATGCTTGTTCCCGTTCTGAATCCGTATTGATTGGTATAGATCACCGAATAGTCGTGGTAAATGCCGGCAGATTGTAGCAGTCGATACGACTCAGGGAATCTGATTCGTAAATAATGTTGTCTGCTTGCATTGACTTGATGATTCAGTACCCGCTCAAGATCCATCTTTTCATGGCATAAGTGAATATTGTTGAATGCAGCCACATAAGATGGGTGCAACAGCACACGATTTTCTTTATCGATCATGCGCATCATTTTGCGCAGTCGTTTCGAAGGGAATATATAATGGCGGTCATATTGTCCGTACGGTCCCCTATGTGCAAAGAACAGTCCTTTGATCTGCTCCTCTTCATAGAGTTTTGTAATAAAAGAAAAGTTGAAATAGGGATCTTCCTTGAAACGCAAGATCGTGAGCAGTCGATTCCAAAACCTCTTGAATTTTCGTTCCCCCAGGTCTTTCAGCAGACAAAGAGAGTTTGCTACACCTTTATTTCTATAGAGGAAAGGATGATCAATATCGATGGTTGGTATGAACCGGAATTGCCGGGATGAGAATTCTAAATCAGGATATTTGATCAGTAATATATTTTTAAGTTTAATCACCCATTCGTCCACAATCGGGTGAGTGATACATCCCATTTTCTGTAAAATGCTTGCCTCATATTTGTATCTTCCGTGTTTATCCAAATCATTCGAATGGTATTCTTCCATTCGTGAGAGCAGATAAAATGAAGCGGCAAACAAATCAAAAGGAACATTTTCATCTTCCTCCTCTTTTTTATTATTGTGGAAAAATGTAGGGAGATTGCCCCATTTCCCGAATGAGAAATCGTCTAATTTCGATAATCCTTTTGCGAAGAGCAATTCAGTAGACTTTATCCATATACCTTTGTGAGGATCTTGAGGACAGTATGCAATACCGGGAAGAGGGGATAATAAGTACTCGTTAAGCTTGTTTGTCAAATAGAAATCACAGCCCAATATTCTAGAAAACAATTGGGTTAAGATATAGTTGAGCCTGGGGCTTTTTTGATCTGAATAAATGGCGATCATTTCAATTCATTCTGTTTCCGGCACGAAAATACAAAAAATATTCCAAACACGTTACATTTTGTATACTTAATTGTTAGGTAAATTTAAATATGTTCGTATTAAAGAAATATTTCTCTAATAACTTTCCTTATTCGGAATAAATGTATTATTTTTGTACCCGGAAAATAAAACTCCGCTTCGGAGTCGCAGATGAAACAAAAATATCAATTAATAATACCAATTAATTAAAATCAAAGAAAATGGCAAAAGTAGATTTAAGCAAGTACGGTATTACAGGAGCTACAGAGGTTCTGTATAACCCTTCTTATGAAACATTGTTCGCTGAAGAGACAAAAGCAAGTCTTGAAGGTTATGAAAAGGGACAAGATACAGAGCTAGGTGCTGTAAACGTTATGACAGGTGTTTATACCGGTCGTTCTCCTAAGGACAAGTTTATCGTTGAAGACGCTACTTCTAAAAATACCGTTTGGTGGACTACTCCTGAGTATCCAAACGATAACAAGAAAGCTTCACAAGAAGCATGGGCTACTGTTAAAGAAATAGCTAAGAAAGAACTTTCTAACAAAAAGCTTTTCGTAGTAGATGCATTCTGCGGTGCCAACGAAGATACACGTATGAAAGTTCGTTTCATCGTAGAGGTTGCTTGGCAAGCTCACTTTGTAACAAACATGTTCATCAAACCAACTTCTCAAAAAGAATTGGATCAAGAACCTGATTTCGTAGTTTACAACGCTTCTAAAGCTAAATTGACAAACTACAAAGAATTAGGTTTGAATTCAGAAACAGCTGTAGTGTTCAACTTGACTTCAAAAGAGCAAGTTATCATCAACACATGGTACGGTGGTGAAATGAAGAAAGGTATGTTCTCAATGATGAACTACTTCTTACCTTTGAAAGGTATTGCTGCAATGCATTGCTCTGCAAATACAGATTTAAAAGGCGGTAACACAGCAATTTTCTTCGGTTTGTCAGGTACAGGTAAAACTACATTGTCTACCGATCCTAAACGTTTGTTGATCGGTGATGACGAACACGGATGGGATGACAACGGTGTCTTCAACTTCGAAGGTGGTTGTTATGCTAAGGTTATCAACCTTGACAAAGATTCAGAGCCTGATATCTATGGCGCTATCAAACGTAATGCTCTTCTTGAGAACGTTACTGTTGCTGAAAACGGCAAGATTGATTTCGCAGATAAGTCAGTTACAGAGAATACTCGTGTATCTTATCCTATCAATCACATCACAAATATCGTTAAACCTATCTCTCATGCTTCTGCTGCTAAACAAGTTATTTTCTTGTCAGCTGATGCATTCGGTGTATTGCCTCCAGTATCTATCTTGAACAAAGAGCAGACTCAGTACTACTTCTTATCTGGATTTACAGCTAAATTAGCTGGTACAGAGCGTGGTATCACAGCTCCTACTCCTACATTCTCTGCATGTTTCGGTCAAGCATTCTTGGAATTGCATCCTACAAAATATGCTGCAGAATTGGTAAAACATATGGAGAAATCAGGCGCTAAAGCATATTTGGTTAATACAGGTTGGAACGGAACAGGCAAACGTATCTCTATCCGCGATACTCGTGGTATTATTGATGCTATCCTTGACGGTTCAATTGATACAGCTGAAACAAAGGTTATTCCTTTCTTCGACTTCAAGGTTCCTACATCTTTACATGGTGTTGACCCTGCTATCCTTGATCCTCGCGACACATACGACTGTGCTTGCAAATGGGAAGAGAAAGCAAAAGACTTGGCTGCTCGCTTCATCAAGAACTTCGCTAAATACGAAGGTAACGAAGCCGGTAAAGCTCTTGTTGCTGCAGGTCCAAAATTGTAATCCGATTACATTATACAGATATAGGGCGTACCGAAAGGCACGCCCTTTTTTTATGATATGTATGCAAAAGCGAGTAAACAAAAATCCCCTGCAATCTCAAATGAGCATAGCAGGGGATTCTCGTTATTCTATGTGGATTTATTCGCTGTCGGTAACTGTTTCCTTAACCTCTGAACTATCCATTTCTTCGTTTATTTCATCATCATCGGTACTTTCTTGTACCGGTAAAATTCTTTCGGCATGCAAACAGACCAGTTGTTCTTGCAATTCCTTGTCATTGAGAATCTTTTTCAACGCTTGTTTCGATGCGTTTTGTTGCGATTCTTTTTTTGAATAGCCCATTCCTTGTCCCAAACTCATTCCTTCGATCAGTAATTCCGTGTTAAACATCATATTACCGTCTCCATCATTTGGGCAATCAACCAGTTTATACTCAAAATCAAGACGTTTCTTCTGAGTCCATTCAATCATCCGTGATTTGAAGTTCACCTCTTTCTTTGCCACAAGGTTTATATCGATGATCTCTTTTAAAATCTTATCCTCCATGAAAGATTTGCACACATTATATCCTCTGTCGAGATATATGGCACCTATCATGGCCTCGAAGGCATTACCGCTTAGATTATTGTTGTGAGACGGCGATAAGCTTTGGTGAGAATATTTAATGATTTTGTCCAGCCCTATTTTGTCGCCCACTTTGTTTAAAGTTTCGCGTTGCACTATTTTTGATCTCGTGCTGGTGAGAAATCCTTCCCTTTTGCTGTTGAATTTTTTGAAAACAATGTCTGCAACAATGGCATCCAGAATGGCATCTCCCAGAAATTCCAGTCGTTCATTGTTGATTATTTTCCCGTCATTGTCTTTTATTGAGAAGGACTTGTGTATTAAGGCCTGTTTATAAAGCCGGATATCCTTGGGCAGGAATCCCAGTATCTTGTAAAAAACAGAATAAGACTCCTTATCCTTTAGGAAAAGGAGTCTTAATTTATTTAGTGTTCGGGAAATCACTTGCAATAAGAATTATTGTTCGCACTTCTTAAAGATCACGCAAGCATTGTGACCACCAAAACCAAACGTATTTGATAAAGCAGTCCTTACTTCACGCTTTTGCGCCTTGTTAAATGTGAAATTAAGATTGTAGTCGATTTCTTCGTCCTCATCATCTTCCTCGTGGTTGATGGTAGGAGGTATAATCCCGTTCTTTATAGCAAGAATACCTGCAATTGCTTCTATTGCACCGGCAGCACCCAAAAGATGACCGGTCATTGATTTTGTTGAACTAATATTCAATTTAGTTACAGCATCGCCAAATACAGCTTTTATAGCTTTCACTTCCGATAGGTCACCCACACCGGTTGATGTGCCGTGAACATTGATATAATCAATTTCTTCTGGTTTCATCTCTGCATCTTCCAAAGCGTTTTGCATAACCAATATAGCTCCCAATCCTTCAGGATGTGATGCGGTCAAGTGGTAGGCATCAGCAGATGCGCCTATTCCGGCAACTTCTGCATAGATTTTTGCTCCACGTGCTTTGGCATGTTCATATTCTTCAAGAATCAAACATCCGGCACCTTCACCCATCACAAAGCCGTCACGACTCTTACTGAATGGACGTGATGCTGTTTCGGGAGATTCGTTGCGTGTTGATAAAGCATGCAACGCATTGAATCCACCAACACCTGCGGCAGCAATAGCGGCTTCAGCACCTCCTGATACAATGGCATTTGCTTTACCCAAACGGATATAGTTGAAAGCCTCTGCTATAGCAGTTGACGAAGTAGCACATGCAGAAACAGTTCCAAAGTTCGGACCACGAAATCCGTACATGATTGATATCTGTCCTGCTGCGATGTCCGAGATCATCTTCGGTATGAAGAACGGATTAAAACGCGGTCCATCCTCTTTGTGAAGAGCATAGTTACTGACTTCCTCTTCAAAAGTTTGGATACCACCGATGCCTGCTCCGAAAATCACACCAATTTTGTTCTTATCCTCTTTTTCAAGATCCATACCGGAATCTACCACAGCTTCTTGAGCTACCACAACTGCAAATTGTGTATAAGGATCCATTTTGCGGGCATCCTTACGATCGATAAAGTCGGTAGGAGTGAAATTCTTTACTTCGCAAGCGAAGCGAGTTTTGAACTTTGATGCATCAAAATGAGTAATAGGTCCTGCTCCGCTCACTCCATGAATCAGCGCATCCCAGTATTCTGAGACGTTGTTGCCGATTGGAGTAAGGGCACCAAGACCTGTTACTACAACTCTTTTTAATTCCATATGATGAAATAAATATTATTTCGCAGATTTCTCGATATATGCGACTGCATCACCTACAGTTGTGATCTTTTCAGCTTGATCATCAGGGATTTGAATACCGAATTCTTTTTCAAATTCCATAATCAATTCTACTGTATCCAATGAGTCTGCGCCCAGATCGTTAGTGAAACTTGCAGTTTCAGTAACTTCTGATTCTTCAACACCTAATTTATCTACGATAATTGCTTTTACTTTTTCTGCTATATCAGACATAACTTTTAAGTTTTTAATTATTAATCGAATTATTTGTTTAAATTTGCAGATGCAAAGGAAATAATATTAATTTTCTTCAGCAAATATTTAACGAACAAAATTCAATCTGTTGCACATTTTTTACTTTTGTGTGCATTGATTAATAAGATTATGGGTAAGAAAATAGCGATTTTTGCATCGGGTGAAGGGACAAATGCCGAGAATATTATTCGATATTTTGATAATAATCCCAATGTGGATATCAAAATAGTTCTATGTAACAGGCTTAAGGCTGGAGTGTTAGCTCGTGCATCCACACTCGGCATACCTGCAAAGAGTTTTTCGCGTGCTGATTTATATGAGACGGATAAGGTGCTTGGTTTGTTGCAAAGTATGGAAATTGACTTTATTGTCCTTTCCGGGTTCATGATGATGATGCCTTCTTCTATTTTAACAGCTTTTGCAAAAAGGATTGTGAATATTCATCCTGCACTCCTTCCTAAATTCGGGGGAAAAGGCATGTTTGGCATGCACGTGCATGAGGCTGTGAAGACTGCCGGTGATAGTGAATCGGGAATTACCATTCATTATGTGAATGAAAAATATGATAGTGGTGAAATCATTCTTCAGGTCAAGTGTCCATTGTCACCGACCGATAGTGCCGAGGACATCGCGTCTAAGGTACATGTCTTGGAATATCGCTATTATCCTGAAGTTATTGAAAAAGTGGTGATGCATTTATGAGACGCATTTCTTACATATTGTTGTTCTGTTTTTGTTTATTATCATGTAAGGAGCGCAATTCTCAAGCTTCCACTTCACAGGCTATTCCTAAATCAGCTCCTAAGACATCCGTTGTGGTGGGTGCTGCACGTATTGATCAATATCTGCCCTTGGTGGCAGGAAAAAGGGTGGCTTTGCTCACCAATCAGACAGGACGTGTGGGCAATAGATCCACAGCTGCTTATCTCAAGAGCAAAGGCGTGAATGTCACGTTGATTCTTACACCCGAGCACGGGCTCAGCGGTAAGGCCGCTCCGGGAGTTTCTGTAGGGAACAGTGTGGATGCTGAAACGGGTGTTCCAGTTTACTCCTTATACAAGGGCGGTTTTACGCCTCCGGGCGACAAAGAGATGAATCGTTTTGACGTATTGCTTTCAGATATGCAAGATGTAGGAGTTCGCTTCTACACCTATTATATAAGTATGGTTAGAATGATGGACGTTTGTGCCGACTATCATAAAAAGATGATAGTACTTGATCGCCCTAATCCGAATGGACATTACGTGGACGGTCCCGTACTTGACATGAAATACAAGTCGGAAGTAGGGTGGTTGCCCATTCCCGTAGTGTATGGAATGACTATGGGTGAGCTGGCTTTGATGGTCAATGGTGAGCATTGGCTTGCTGATGGTAGATATTGTGAGTTGCGTGTTGTCACTTGTTTGCATTACACGCATCACACCTTATATATATTACCGGTTTCTCCATCGCCTAATCTGCCCAACATGCGGTCTGTTTATCTTTATCCATCGCTTTGTTTGTTTGAGGGCACACAGGTGAGTGTCGGCAGAGGCACATCCACACCCTTCCAATCTTATGGAGTGAAAGCTCAAAACTATTGGACGGATCTGAGCAAACTTACCGACAAGGAAGCGAAAGAGACTGGTTTCAGTCTCAACTATTTGGTGGAGGCTTACCATAAGCTCCATCAAGGGGATAAATTCTTTACACCTTTTTTCGAAAAATTGATAGGTGTGGGGTATGTGCGTAAAATGGTAATGGACGGAAAAGCAGCCGATCAGATTCAGCAGAAATGGGAACCGGACGTCGAGCGGTTTAAGAAGTTGCGTAAAGAGTATTTATTATATAAAGAATGATGAGCGATATTACCTTCTCCTCTGTTGAGGATTTATTTAGTCATCAGCTGCAAAATTGGCGATTGCTTGCAGCTAATTATGCAGCTCTGTCACGAGTGGAAGTGAAAGAATTTCAGCTTTCGGAACGTTATGTTGTGAAAGTTCAATTCAATCCGGCCCGTATTGTATCATCAGCTGCGAAGGTTGATAAAGAGTCTGTATCCCAGCGTCCTTGCTTCCTTTGCCATCAAAATAGGCCTACGGAGCAAGAGGCCATTCCTTTTGGTGAAGATTATCAAATACTGGTTAATCCTTATCCCATCTTTCCGAAGCATTTCACCATTCCTACGGTTGAGCATACACCGCAAACCATTATGGGACGCTTTGGAGATATGTTGAATTTGGCTCGTACCATGGATCAATATGTCATTTTTTATAATGGTCCCAGGTGTGGGGCATCAGCTCCCGATCATGCCCATTTTCAGGCCGGAAGCCGTGGTTTCCTTCCTATTGAGCGTGATATTAACGATTTTGATTTTGAAGATTTGGGCAATTATCATGAATCTGTGATTCGTTTGGCGCAAAGTTATACGCATCCGTTTTTCCTGATTCAGTCATCATCCATTGACGATGCTGCATTTTTGTTTTCTACTTTGGTTGAAGGGATGAGTCGAGTGAAGGAGGAATCTTTTGAACCGATGTTGAATATTCTTGCATGGTATTTAGACGACCAATGGTTGGTAGCCGTATTCCCACGCAAATTGCACCGTCCTTCCTGCTATTTTGAAACAGACGCTACAAAAAGGCTTCTCATCAGTCCTGCCTCGGTGGATATGGGCGGTGTCTTTATCGTTCCCCAGCGAGCCGATTTTGATAAAGTGACAGGCGATGACATTCAAAAGATATTGAATGAGGTCTGCTATGATGAAGAGATGACCGAACAATTGGTTAAACAAATAAAATCTTGTCTATGACCGAACCGTTTGTACAAGTAGGCATCATGTCGGCAACACAGATAGATTTTGATCTGAGTCCGCACTATATATATAAGGAGGAAGCTTGCACAGGCAAAAGTAGTGCAACCTATTCCGAAGGGAAAATCAGATGGCGTCAACAATTGTATGACGAGTTGGTTTTTGAATCGGTTGACGGAGACTCTGCTTCTTTCACCCTTTTCAATGTAGTTATCGGCAAGCAATTTCATTGGCAAAGAGTAGAAGACCAAAAATTCCGGGGAAATCTGAAATTCATTGTAGAAGGGAATCAGATTACAGCCGTCAACGTTGTGCCGGTTGAGAAATACCTTGAGAGTGTGGTCTCCTCAGAGATGAATGCTACAGCTTCACCGGCCTTATTGCAGGCACATGCCGTCATCTCCAGAAGTTGGTTGTTCCATCAGATGCAAAGTAAAACAAAGGAAAATAGTGGCGACCGTTTTGTCGATACGGATGAATCTCTCATTCGCTGGCAGGATCGCGAAGATCACTTGCATTTTGATGTTTGTGCTGATGATCATTGTCAACGCTATCAAGGAATCACACGCATTTCTTCTCCAAAAGCCATAGAGGCTGTTTGCTCGACACGCGGACAAGTGCTGACGAGCGAAGGTGAACTTTGTGATGCGCGTTTTTCAAAATGTTGTGGAGGAGCGATGGAGCAATTCTCTACTTGTTGGGAGGATAAGAATTACACCTATCTTCGTCCGCTGCGTGACAACGACGATGTGGATAATCTTCCCGATCTCACCGATGAGGCCGAAGCAAAGAAATGGATACTCTCATCTCCGGATGCATTTTGCAACACCACCGACAAGCAGGTGCTCTCCCAAGTTCTCAATGATTATGATCAGGAAACTCATCATTTCTATCGTTGGGAAGTCAGCTATTCACAGACTCAATTATCTCAATTAGTTGCTCGCCGCAGTGGCATTGATTATGGACTGATTCAGGATCTTGTACCCATAGAGCGCGGACCGAGCGGTCGGATCAAGCAACTGAAAATTATCGGTTCGTTGCGTACACGCATTATCGGTAAAGAACTTGAAATTCGCCATACTTTGTCCGAATCACATCTTTACAGTTCCGCATTTGTTGTTGACAAGGGGTTGGACGCCAACGGTGAGATTCGTTTCGTGTTACACGGAGCCGGTTGGGGACATGGCGTTGGACTTTGTCAGATAGGAGCTGCTGTGATGGGAGTCAAAGGCTATACCTATTCCGATATATTGAATCATTACTATCCCGGCAGTGAAATCACCCAAATGTATAAATAATTATATACCAATTATGAATAATAAAATAGATTGTTTTATCCCGAATGTAAGCGATTGGCAAAACGCCTCGACTATAGATAAATTACAGAAGACAGGAATAGTTAACCGCGTTGTTTTGCTTGAAACCTCACATCTGTTCTCTAGCGACACCATGCGAAAGATGGCAGAGCAATCTCAGGCAGAGTACACGCTGTTTTATAAAAAGAATACCAATCTTGATCTAGGCATGTTTGCGTTGGAGCGGATGATGCATATTGCAACCGACACCTATGCAGGCATGGTATATGCCGATCATTACCAAGTCATCGGTGAAAATCAATCGGCAGCACCCGTCATTGATTATCAGGAAGGCAGTTTGCGCGACGATTTTGATTTCGGCTCCTTGCTTCTTTTCCGTACCGATGCGCTGAAACTTGCAGCCGCAAGCATGGTCGACGATTATCAATTTGCCGGCTTCTATGATCTTCGGTTGAAACTATCTCAACACTATACCATTGTGCATATCAATGAATACCTCTATTCTGAAGTAGAAGATGACAAGCGCAAGAGCGGTGAGAAGCTTTTTGATTACGTTGATCCCAAGAATCGTGCCTTGCAGATAGAGATGGAACAGGCTTGTACCTCTCATTTGAAAGACGTGGGAGCCTATTTGTCTCCGGTGTTTGCACCTATCAGTTTTGACCAGGAAGCTTTTGAATATGAAGCATCCGTGATTATTCCCGTCAGGAATCGTGTCCGTACGATAGGCGATGCCATACGTTCGGCACTTAGTCAGGAAACCCCCTTCAAATATAATGTGATTGTTGTTGACAACCATTCAACGGACGGCACCACCGAAGCGATCGGCATCCTTAAGTCCGACCCGCGAGTTGTACATCTCATTCCCGAACGTAATGATCTGGGTATTGGCGGTTGCTGGAATTTGGGCGCTCATCATGCCAAGTGCGGAAAATTTGTAGTGCAACTTGATAGCGATGATGTATATAAGGACGAGCATACACTTGCAAAAATGGTGGAGGCTTTTTATGCACAGAACTGTGCAATGGTCATAGGCACCTATCAAATGGCCGATTTCAAAAAGAGACCCATTGCACCGGGTATTATAGATCATAAGGAATGGACACCTGAAAACGGACGAAATAATGCCTTGCGCATCAACGGGCTGGGCGCTCCACGTGCATTTTATACCCCATTGCTTCGCCGTTTGAATTTGCCTAACACCAGCTATGGCGAAGATTATGCCCTTAGCTTGAACTTTTCGCGTCATTATCAAATCGGTCGCGTATATGATGTCGTTTATCTGTGCCGCCGTTGGGAAGGGAACAGTGATGCTTCGCTTAGTATCGAGAAAACAAATATAAATAATTTATATAAAGACCGCATTCGCACTTGGGAGTTGCAGGCACGCAAAAGAATGAGCAAATGAAAACGAAACCGACTTCACCATGGGCGTGGATACCCTCGCTTTATTTTGCCGAAGGTCTGCCTTATGTGGCTGTAATGACCATTTCCGTGATTATGTATAAAAAGCTGGGGATCAGCAACACGGATATAGCACTTTACACCTCATGGCTTTATCTTCCGTGGGTGATTAAACCCTTTTGGAGTCCTTTTGTAGATGCACTTAAAACCAAGCGTTGGTGGATCACAATCATGCAGTTACTGGTCGGTGCCGGATTGGCAGGCATTGCATTTACCATCCCCACCACTCATTTCTTTCAAACCACGCTTGCCATTTTTTGGCTGGTAGCCTTCAGCTCGGCAACTCATGACATTGCCGCCGATGGATTTTACATGTTGGCTCTTGATGTCAAGGATCAGGCTTTGTATGTAGGTATTCGCAGTACATTCTATCGCGTTGCCACCATTGCCGGTCAAGGATTGCTGGTGATTCTGGCAGGTGAGTTGGAAACACATACGAAGAGTATTTCCATGGCATGGTCCATTACATTTTATGTGCTTGCCGGATTATTCATTGCCTTTTATCTTTACCACAGCTACATTCTGCCCAAGCCCAAAAGTGATGCGGAGAATGTTACTAAAAAAGAGGTAAAGGTCGTTCTTTCAGAATTCATTTCCACTTTTTCCTCTTTCTTTAGTAAGAAGCAGGCAGGTATAGCCATTCTTTTTATGTTGCTCTATCGCTTGCCCGAAGCCCAGTTGGTGAAACTTATCAATCCTTTTCTGCTTGATCCTTTGAACAAAGGCGGATTAGGATTATCCACAGCCGAGGTCGGCATTGTGTATGGAACAGTCGGAATCCTCGGATTGACAATCGGTGGCATCATCGGTGGCATTTGCGCCTCAAAAGGTGGATTACAAAAATGGTTGTGGCCCATGGCGTGGAGCATTTCACTAACCTGCATCACCTTTGTATTCCTGGCATTTGTTCAGCCTCAAAGTTTAATCATTATCAATGCTTGTGTGTTTGTTGAGCAATTCGGTTACGGCTTTGGTTTCACAGCCTACATGCTCTACCTTATTTATTATGCCAAAGGCGAACACAAAACCTCTCATTATGCCATTTGCACGGCATTCATGGCATTAGGCATGATGCTTCCCGGCATGTTTGCAGGTTGGTTGCAAGATCATATCGGTTATCGCTATTTCTTCATTTGGGTGATGATCTGCTGCGCTGCCACCATAGCCGTGTGTGCATTTGTGAAGATTGATCCTGAATATGGCAAAAAGTCGGAAGAAGAGATAAAATGATCAAAATATAATATTTTTCAAAACCTTATATATAAAACAACCGGTTACAGTGATGTAGTCGGTTGCTTTGTTTAAATCCTATTCAATTGACTAACAATTATTAAATTTTACAGCAGGCTGATGTTACTTAGAGAAATAGCTGTATGTTTGTAAGGTAAACTTATAAGTTAATATACATATATGAATCCAACAGAATTAGCTTCGTCCTTAAGGACAGTAGTTTCGGCCCTGATTAAGGGATTACGAAAACAAATGTATTCGGCAGATAGTTATTCAATAACTGAATTTGAAACGCTCAAGCATTTAGCAAGAAACGCCTCATTATTACCTTCGGAACTCGCTGCTTTAACACGAATTAAAGCACAATCAATGTCGCAGATTTTGAACAAATTGGAAAAGCAGAATATGATTAAACGAACCGCTTCAACAGAAGACAAGCGCAAAACATCTATTTCGTTAACCGATTCGGGTTTGAAATTTATTGAAAAATCACGTTATGATCGGGATGAATGGTTGAAAGGATTGATTGAAAGACAGCTTACTGAAGAGGATAAAATGCTTCTGATGAAGGCTTTACCTATATTACAGAAACTGATTGAAAACAAATAAAAATCAATTATATGGAATGGTATTATTATTTCAGTGGGTTTCTCTCAGGAGCTGTTCTGACAAACTCTGTACCTCATTTTGTAAAAGGTGTTTCAGGAGACAAGTTTCCTACCCCGTTTTCGAAACCGCATGGGAAAGGATTGTCATCACCGCTTGTAAATGTCGTGTGGGCATTAGTTAATTTATTGGTGGGATATTTACTTTTCAGACTAGCCGATATATCATTACAAAACAACTTCATGTTAATAGCGTTTTTTGCGGGAGTGGCTTGTCTCAGTATATTTAGTAGTATACAATTTGTAGGTAAAGATAAAGAATAGGATAAAAACAGTTTAGTGTTCATGGCAACAAAAATAAGCACATTCAGATCTTTCCGCAACCGTAACTATTGTTTGTTTTTCGGAGGACAGTCCGTTTCTCAAATTGGCACTTGGATGCAACGTACAGGAGTGAGCTGGGTTATTTACACCATGACGCATTCGGCGTTTATGCTCGGTATTACCCTGTTTGCCACTCAGTTTCCATCGTTTTTACTTTCATTGTATGGCGGTATTATTTCGGATCGGTATGACCGTTACAAAATTATGCTTGTGACCCAGGTCGCCGCTATGATTCAGGCTGTATTGCTGGCCGTGTTGATGCTTACAAATCAATATGCCGTATGGAGCATACTCACACTAAGCGTTATTTTGGGTGTGATCAATGCATTTGATATGCCGGCACGGCAACCGCTGGTACACGAAATTATACGCAATGAAACCGATCTGCCTAACGCACTTGCCCTTAACGCCTCGATGACAAACCTAGCACGGGTAATTGGTCCGGCCATGTCAGGTATCATCCTCGAAAAACTGGGTGCCGGTATCTGTTTTTCGTTGAACGCTTTGAGCTTTGTGGCAGTAATCACGTCATTGCTACTTATGAAGCTACCGCCCGCTGCTCAACATCCTGCACAAAAGAAAATTGTTGCTGAGCTAAAAGATGGTTTTGTCTATATAAGACACACACCGATCATTGGCATGACATTACTGATGCTTAGCTGTGTGAGCCTGTTGGTGTTGCCTTACAATACGCTTTTACCCGTTTTTGCCAAGGTTGTTTTTAAAGGCGATGCCACCACCTTTGGATACATCAACAGTTTCATCGGGTTAGGTGCTTTGGGAGGTGCTTTCTTTCTGGCATCATTAAAGCCAGGTGTCGACCTTAAAATTGTATTGTTGATTAATACTTTTATTTTGGGATTCAGTCTAATGCTTTTCTCGCATATCAGTTCTTTCCCGTTGGCTATGCTGTTTGCTACTACCTGCGGTTTTGGCATGATGGCGCAAACCACAGTTGGCAATACCATTGTGCAAATTCATGCCGCCCCAAATATGCGGGGTAGGGTTATGAGCTTTTTTGCCCTGGCGTTCTTTGGCATGTTGCCCCTGGGCAGTTTGGCTGTTGGTGGCATATCCCAGAAAATCGGAGCCCCAAACATGTTACTTTGCCAAGGTGCAATAGCCATAATCATTGCTATTATATTTTCAAACTATCTACGAAAGGACAAGCTGAACAAAAGGAAAATGAAGAAGATCAATGATGCAAACGATATAATTACAAGGAACATTTAAGTAACAAGTATTAATAAAAGCAATAGAATGGAATCAAACAACTCAAATACGGTCCTGCTGGTCATGGATATGCAAACCTCCCTACTTAGCAGGCTTCCTGATGCTACAGTATTTATCGGCAATGTGGCCAAAGCCATAGCCCATGCACGCACCAATAACATACCTGTGCTTTATGTAGTGGTAGGTTTCAGGCACGGTATGCCTGAAGTAGATACAAACAATAAAAGTTTTGCGGCGATGAAAGAAAGAATGGGCACAGTAGATATGACCGAATGGATGAAAATTGACACTGCCATAGCACCGCTTTCGACCGAAGTGGTAGTAATCAAACGTCGTTTCAGCGCATTCACAGGCAGTGACCTCGAAGTAATATTGCGTGCACAAGGCATTCGGCACATTGTGCTTACCGGAATTTCAACCGGCGGTGTAGTGCTCTCTACCGTACGCGAAGCGGCCGATAAGGACTACCGCATAACTGTACTATCCGATGGTTGTGTTGATGGTGATCAGGAAGTGCATCGCGTACTGATCACGAAGGTTTTTCCACGGCAGGCAGATGTAATGACAGTGGAAGAATGGACAAAAATCTAACAATAAAATAAGATTCAAGATACAGTAAACGCAAGATGGGCAATGAATGCGAAAGCATTTTTAACTAAATCAGCGAAGGATATAGGATTGGTAATTAGTGAGAATCTATCCTAATTTTGCACTAATTACCAATAAAAAACTCCCTAAAATGGGCCTTAGTTCCAAAGTTCCACATACCCCTCTCACTTTTTTTTACATTTTTCTTTTCGTTTCATAATCAGTAATTTACATGAATTCAGCTTGCGCCTTTCTCTTTTTGTGGTTAAATGCGGTATTGCTGCATTTTAAGGCTCTATATTTTTGCAATTTATTGATATATAGTTTGTTATGAGAATAAAGAGGAGGCTTTACGTTCCATTTTTTTTCTATTTGTGAGTTCCAGCTCTTGAACGATTGAAACTTTTGTGGAACGAAGTATCGTGTCGCTTGCTGCAAAGTTCCAGCTATCGTTCCACTTGTGAAATAGGGTGGAACTTGTAATAATATGTTAATATGCTTCGCGGGCTTTGTTAGACTACAAGTAATCAATTAGTTATACTAATAGTATATATACTATATAATAGTATTATATATAGTAATATTACTTATAATTACTATATACTATAATACACTGTGTCGTATTCAATTCACAATGAGATATTTACAAAAGTCAATTTCCGGGAAGAGGGGGAGGTGGAACTTTGGAACTAACGAGTTGTTTACTTTTGTATCTTTTGATAAAATAGTGTTTGGAATCCATCACCAGTGTCAATAACGGCTAAGTCTCGTTATTCTGCACTTAAAAAAAGGTATAATGAGGTTTTGTCCAAGTCGATAAAACCTCTTTCTTTTTGCCCTTTTCCAATTGAATATTTCCGTGTTTTAGTTTGCCCGCCTGTAATCTTCCACCTACCGGTCTGTGATCTTTCCTCTGCCCGCGGGGAGTTATCAGATTACTGGCGTGTAGATAAGCGATTACTCGCCTGTGAGAGGGAGGTTGCAGGCGGGCATTTTTATTGTCGGTCCGTGGCCGTTTAGGGACGACCTAAATAATGAAAAATCAGTTCAACCTCTTTACTGAAAAAAAAGTGTCTTTTCTTATCATACCCAATCTCTTTCAATTTCTGTGTCAGTTCCGTGTTGCGATTGATCCATCGTATAAGTGATCTTTTGGCTGATTCGGGATCACAATTCGGAATATAGAGCGCAGCCAGTTCGGATTTTCCGTAAAAACGAATGGGGTGTTCATGTAAATCATCATTTTGTTGTTCCATTTTTGTATGTTTTTTGTTTATGATTATCTACCAAAGATACGTAAAAATGCCTGATTTTACAAGGATTTTCGTCCGTTTTTCTGTGACATAAAGGGATAAATCAGGACAAAAAAGAACAAAGAATGACAGATAGAATTATATCGGGACAATGCCCTTTCTCCATGCATTAATTTTGTATTCGTAATCAGGAACAAACCTGATTGCAGAACAAAAATAAAGTATAATCTAAAAAATTAAAGTTTATGGCAACTAAAACAAAAGCAGTCAAGAAAACCTTTGTGCTTCCCATTACCGAGAATCAGGTGTTTTACACCACAGTGAAAAAACACAATTTGAGAGACAAAACAAAAGCGCCGCTTTATTATGCGCAAGTGCATCATGCCGGACGTGCCTCATTGGTCACTTTGCAATCACGTCTTTGTCAGATGTCGTCACTCAGTAAAGGTGATGTGCAGAGTGTGTTGAGCAATCTGATGGATGTGATAATGGATTTGCTGCGTGAGGGAAAAATTATCGAGTTGGGACAATTGGGTAATATGTACATCAGTGTACGCAGCAAGGGGATGGAAGTGGAAAAAGACTTCACATCAGCCAATATCAAAGGAGCGCACATTCGCTTTGTGGCAGGCACCGATTTAAAGCAGTTGATGAAATCTTTAAGTTACCTAAAATTGTCTGAGGATGCCGGCACCGCCGCGTCTGACACAAAATCAGACGGGAAGGGTAATGGCACGGATTCAGGCAATACCAAAGGTGATGGCACCAATACCGGAGGCAACACCGGCGGAAGTACAGGTGGCGATTCCGACGGAGGTAAAATTTGAGGTGTAATAATCCAAACAAGTAGTAGCAACCAATGAGTGCAGTGAAAGTGATGGGAGTGATCCTTGGCAAAGCATGGCGGATATTGTCCGCCATCGCTTCGCCTCTCCTGAAAGACAAGGAAAATGTGAAAGCCATGCAAGAGTTTGCCGACCTGATCATGGGTCAGTACAAAACATTGATCGACCATTTGGAACAGGCAATCAATGACTATTTCGAGTTGTCGAAGAAAATCAGAGAGATGCATGAGGAAGTGTGCACACTCAAAGAAGAGTTGGTAACAGCAGTCGCAAACAGCTGCAAGGAAGCGCAGAGCTGCAAATTGGCAGTGAAATGAGAGTAAACGGATTTATGCTCCCAATCGGAGGGAGATAGTAAATCTAAGAAATGTATCAGCGCAAAGATGACAAGCCCATCCATGTATCCCAATCGTCAAGCAAGGCAGGTAATTGATCGGCTGCGCCTCTTGACCACCGGATGGAATGAGTGCCAAATCTCTTTGTCTGATACATTTTTCTTTAATCTAACAAAACAACCAACAAAATGAATACCCCTAAATATCCACAAATCCCCGGCATCACCCTCACCAATACAGAAATACTGCTAGTCGCTAAAAGCATCAATATCCCTCCAGCTGCACTAAAGGCTGTGCAAGTAGTAGAAACTGCAGGACGAGGCGGCTTCATTGCTTCCGGTAAGCCCACCATCCTATTTGAAGGGCACATCTTTTGGAAGCAGCTCCTCATTCGCAAAATCAATCCCATGCAGCACATCAACGGCAATGCAGACATCCTTTATCCCAAATGGGATCGCAGCAAATATCAAGGCGGACAGTATGAATACGCCCGATTGAAGCGTGCTTGTAGCATCAACGAAGAAGCGGCCTATTGCTCGGCAAGTTGGGGTCTCTTTCAAATAATGGGATTCAATCACAGTCAATGTGGAATAGCCAACATACACGAATTTGTAAAGTTAATGGCAGAGAGCGAGTACCAGCAACTCAAACTAACAGTAGCCTTTTTAAAAAACAACAATCTGTTATCACCCCTTCGCCAATGCAATTGGAGCCATTTTGCACAGGTTTACAATGGAGCAGGCTATGCACAAAATCACTACGCTGAGAAACTCAGTGAAGCCTACAAAAAAGCGGTGGAGCTGTTCAAGTAAATGACCAATATCGAGGTATTGATGCCGATTGAATCAGTACGGAAAGCGAAGGTGGTGACTACTATTCACTATGTCTGCAATGGCTATTCTATTACAATGTTTTTTTCCGGATTGAAAGTTAAATGCTCATTCTGAAAAACATAGCCCAACTGATTTGATACGCATTTTGTTTTTCCTATCACAGCGTCTATATTACGATGCGAATGACCATATATCCAATATTCAATAGGACTTTCTGATATTAAAGGCTTAAGTTCCACCGTGAATGCCCCATTCAAAGGGCTTCCGTCAAACTCTGGAGACATTAAATCAAACGAAGGAACATGATGAGAAGCAACCAAAATATGTTTAGCAGAACTCCGTTCTATTGAATCCGTTAAGAAATCAACGCACCTTTCATGTTCTTCATTGAATCTGTTCCAATCTAATGGTTGACTGCCATATCTTATACGTCGGAAATCAGTTATAGCGCTTTCTGTATAAAATGCGTTCTTTTGTTCAATCATAGACCAAAGTGTGGTCGCTATAAGTTCCACATCATTTCTAAGTGGTATCACTGTATTGTAATAACAGCAAACGTTTGAACGTATAGGATATTTCCATCCGTTATACATTTTATCGATGTCAAACATCTTATAAAATTCATGGTTTCCGGGAATGACAATTACTTTTTCAAAGTTGTCAGAAGCCCAATCCCAAAAAGGATGTTTTGAATAATTGTCATCACCTATATACCCCACATCTCCTGCTAATAATAATATATCACCTGCAACAATCAGGGGATGATGTTTCAGATAACTGCTATTTTCTGCAAATTCCAAATGTAGGTCGGACGCATATTGTATTCTAACCATTTTGCAAGAAACTGATTTCTATTTGTTCTATTAACTGTTTACTTGTGATATTTTTTAGATTTGCAGATTTGAGGAAATCTGAATTAGGCAATTCTTTCTTTACTGTTTTACAGAAGTTCTCTACATCCTTTTTTAATGTTTCCGGAAGCACATATATGTCTGATGGTGCCAACATGGCTGCCAATCTGAAAACATCGTTCTTATGCCTGGTGATGTGCTTACTGTCGACCTGTTCGCCTCTTGCCTTACGCTCCGTAAGATCAAGAAAAGCTTTACTCTTCAAACATATAAGACTTTCTACATTGGCTATGTGAATACCATCTTCCGGTTGGCTATGTTCAATGGTGAAATGATAATAGCCATTATCCATCAGAATAGCAGAGAGACTAGAAAGATCGTCACTTACAGGAATGGGCGTAATACGTGAATCTTCGGGAAAGTTCAAAAGTCCCAAGTTTCTGGAAAAGAGTTCCACTTGATAGGGGAACGCATCATTTTGGGGTTTCATAAACCGATAGTGTTCATGTTTATACCCCCCATTGTCACTAATACCTTTATTTCTCACATCATACTCAGCTGTTTTCACAAAGTTCCAAAATCGGTTTACAAATTCAGAAGACAAAGCTTCAACGATGAGTATAATATCTATGTCTTTTGTTGCTCGTGGAGTTTGAGCGTAGATTTCCTCATGAACCTCACATGCTGTTCCACCAATAATCACATAATTATCTTCATATCCTTCGAAAAATTCCTTGAATTTTTCAATACCTTTTACCATTGTATTTCATTCATTAAGTTTTCTAACTCTATTTGTACTCGCTCATCTTCATTGTCCTTTAAAGATAGGTAGAGAGAGAGTTTGTCTACAGTTTCTGTTTTACTGAGCAAACGTGGATCATAACGCCAGACTTCTACAACATTGGTACCATATTCTTTGTGGACCAAAGAATCTATGTTTTTTAAAGCCTCTTTTGTGATAGCGTAACAAAAGCGTTTTTCTCTATTTATCATTGAGTATTCAGACAAAGCATTTATACCACATTCCATTGCATCTTCCAATTGAGAATCTGTATATACTGTCTTTTCTACGGGAGATTTGAAAAATGAAAGAGCTGCTTCCCAAGTATCTTTTTTCCCATGTTCAAATACTATCTCTTTTGTTCTTTCATCATTGATCGTTATTATATTGTGAGCCTTTAACCATCGAATTGCCCGATTAGCATTTGCATAAGACACATTAAAAATCTTTGCAATATCCTGAGTCTGCTTACCATCCAATGATTCTATCTCAATGTGAAATAACAGCATACACTGTGCTATAGCCGGCATCGGGGTGGCAATGTCATTATCTATCAACTTTTGCTTTCTCAGGTCAATAAGCAATGACGGTATGAACATCTGTTTTGGGGGAATGATGAAGTTTACCTTTTGTGCAATCAGCCTTTGTAAATTATAGGATGCCACATTCCCTAAAATGGCAATTACTTGGGTGCCGCATTTCTTCTCCATCAGCGATAACAACTTTTGCATTTGGGCAGGAGAAAAGCTATTGCCGTCAGCTATATAGGCAAAAATGATTTTGGTATTTATAATCTGCCCTGAATAGAAGTGAAAGTTACTGGTAAGTGACACTGGCAATTTTGCCAACAGAGACTTTTTTATTGGCTGCAAATGGATTTTTTCATCTAACATCGAATTAATATAATTCTCCGTCAACTCTATATAATCGTTAAAATTGCTCATAATCAAATAGTAATGATTTTGTGCAAAATTAATGATTATATCCTGATAGTAATATGTTTAGTAACTAATATAAGATTATTTAAGGATTCCTGATCTCAAGAATTTATTATGATATGGCTTCTATCTTTTGTGTTAAACACAATATATGAATGTTTTAGGGCAATGACTGCCATTATTCAAATAAAAGAATAGAAATGCGAATATCTTTGTGCCGCTGACACCTATATATATTATATGTACACCTATTATATATAAGTAACAGCAATAGAAGACATGAGAATAAACATACAATCAGTTATGAAAAGAAGAAGTATTTTCTCTATTTCTGCAATGCAAACGCAAAAGTAATCAGAAAATGATTACTTATGCGTTTGTATTGCAGAATCTACAAATCTGTCAGCAACATCTGAAAGAAGCATTAATAGCCTACCCGAATTAAAACTTTGAGAAAAAATAATAACTTTGCACCCAATGATGAAACAATTAATTGCATGTTGCGGATTAGATTGCGAAAGTTGCGATGCCCGCATAGCCACTGTCAGAAACGACAATGAGTTAAGAGAAAAGACCGCCCAAAAGTGGAGTGTAATGAACAATGCACCGGAAATTACAGCAGCAACCATAAATTGTATGGGCTGTCGTGCAGATGGAGTAAAATTTGCGTATTGCAGTGATTATTGCGAAATCCGCAAATGTGTATACGAAAAAGGATTTAGCACCTGCGGCGATTGTAAGGAATTGGATAATTGCCGGACAGTTGGTTCAATTTTTCAGCATACCCCTAGCGCAAAAGACAATCTTCTATCTTTGACAACTAAATAACTTCTGCAAAAAGTATCTTCGCTGAAAGAAGAGGTTTTTCATAAAAGGGACTTATAACCATATAAGGAACGTATTACCTTTTCTTGGTGAACCCAAAGTAAAGCAGAAAAAACGAACAAGCAAGCAGTTTATTGAACAATTAGGGGAAATGAGATGATAAAAGAAAAGTAAGAATGCAGTTGTAATGTATTGAAACTTCTATTATATTTGTACAAAAGACAATATGCTGACTGATAATACAATAATCATGAAAGAGTCAATTCACATCAAAGAGATAGGTCCGCTTAAAGACATAAACATTGAAGATATTAAACCCTTCACAGTGCTGATCGGTGAATCGGCCAGCGGAAAAAGTACTTTACTCAAAATCATCGCCCTATTTCGTTATCTTTACAAAAAAGCAATGATCCGTTCATGGTTGAGAAATGGAAATCTCAAAGGAACTTACTTCCGAATACAAATGGATAGTTATTGGAAAAGATCCGGTATGATAGAGATGTTGACTTCTTTGTCATCCGTAAATTACGTAGTTGAGATGAATGGGCATAGATATGAGATCAGTTATGAGAAAAAGAAATTATCTCCATTGCCTGACATTACTGATGATGATTTGGTTTTTTTCAAGATATCTTTTATTTCAGAGAATAGGAATGTAATACCTGCATGGTCAGAGTATGGAGCATCAAATAAAAACTCGAAATTGGGATTTTATTTTCATGAAACATATAATGATTTTGATGATGCGACAAATGTCCTAAAAGATATACCATTGAGTCATTTATCCATGCATTTGAATATACAAAAGAAATCGGGCAAGAAGAAATACACAATATCAGATGATGATAAAAGCTATCAAATTGAACTGAAAAATGCATCTTCAGGTGTGCAGACATCTTCATCGCTAGTTGCAATCACTCAATACATGGCTGAAGATTTCTCATTTAAAGACGCATTCAGGAGAGCAACATTCGATTATCTCTTTGAAGCTGATCGTTTAACTAATTTCAAACCTAATATAGAAATGGGTGATATGCCCAAATGGGTGCATTTGCATATCGAAGAGCTTGAATTGAGCCTATATCCCGATGCGCAAAGGAAACTAACGGATATGCTTGTAAAGGACTGTTTCATGAATCACTCCAGTGATCGCCAATTATCTTTAATGATTGCAACACATAGTCCATATATTATTAATCATTTGAATGTACTTCTTCGTCGGAAAAAATATGAACCGGAAGCAATTGGCATTGATGCCGACCAATTAGCGGTTTATCGTATAAAGGATGGTACGTTGCAAAATTTGATGGCAAAGAATCTGCAAACCGGAGAGGATGTAGTGAATACGATAGACCTTTCCGAAACGATGAGTGATATATATAATGAATACACAGATTTGCAAGCAAGAAACAAATGATGAAAGAATTACTGGAAAATGATTTCAAAATAACATATGGGTTAGTACGTAATCTTAACGTAAATCAAATAATATACTCTACAGATTTTTCACTTCATGATCCCAAAGCGTGTAACAACTGCCCGGAAAAAGAAACCTGTAACCAACAGGTAGCTATTTTTATTTGTGAAGGGAAAGACGCTACCGTTATCGAATACGAAGATTTTATCAATAGCCTACAGGGAACTAAAGCCGGTGAAGGAAAAAAATGCGATTGCATTGTCTATACATCTGATAATGGAAAATTTATTTTGAATGAACAAAGCTGCTCAAAACAACAGTATATTGAATCAGAAAGAGGGAAACGAGCAACCGCTGTTTGTCAATTCAATGAAACCATAACAAAGCTTTATCGTGTAAATAATATAAAAGATTATATTCAAAAATATTCTCAGTGCATCGGTCTTTTCACGTATCGACTAAAAGACCTCAATGGTGAATCAACAGGTCTTGTCGAAAATTCTATGAACAATTTTTTTAAGCCCCTAAAGTTCGGACCTGT
The DNA here is from genome assembly GCA_002315435.1 of Bacteroidales bacterium UBA1794. GTDB lineage: Bacteria > Bacteroidota > Bacteroidia > Bacteroidales > Bacteroidaceae > DCFW01. The sequence continues at coordinate 817 of DCFW01000022.1, read as the reverse complement.
CATATCACAGAAAGATACATTAAACGAACACTTCACATTTATACAAGTCATTTATCCGGGAGAATACGAATTATAAGAAAACCGTTACAGCTATATTTTGATTATGTAGGACAAGTAATAGTACAAGGTACAACTGTCCGGAAAAAGAACGATAGACTTCACTTATTCAAAAAAGGAATAGATTTGCCAATATCTTTGAGCTGCCGACACCTATATTATATGTACACCTTATATATAGGTAACAAAAATCAAGCAAAAAAGAAAGGGGAATCTCAAAGTAACCTACGGAGCAATGCGAAGCAAGCGGAGCAAGTAACAAAAAAAATAAGAGCAAAAAGAAAGAGGAAAAAAGGAAAAAGCATTCTCTCATTCTCCTCCGGCCTTCATGGAAAAGCGTGAGCGTAGAGCCAGCTTTGGGCGTTAAGAAACGAACACGTTTAAGTGAGCGAAGCGAGGGCGTTTGTTCGTTTTAGCACAAAGTTGGCTCGGAGTAGCTTTGGAATGACAGACGGCACTTTTCTTTTTTTGGTTCTTTTTTTCTTTGGGTGGCCAAAGAAAAAAACGAACAAGCAAGCAGCCAGGCAAAGCAAATAACAAGAATAATCAATGATAAAATCCAATATAACCCACAATATTCCATACAACAATCCTCATCAATTTTATGAATCAACAAAAAATATCCAAAGAATCCTATTAAATCAATCACTTTATAAAGAAAAATATAATCCACAAGAACCCACAAAACTAACAAAAACTACACCTTATTATATAGAGCCCCAATAAACCGCTACCAAAACAATAAAAATAAGTTAAAAAC
>DCFW01000024.1 GCA_002315435.1 Bacteroidales bacterium UBA1794 | reverse complement strand
GAAGAGACAAGAAAAAAAAAAGTGAACAGAAGGAGAGAAGAACAAAAAGTACTTTTTTTTTTTTTTTTTTTTTTTTTATTTTATAAAGTTACAAAATTAATTGGGATTATTGATGGAATTGTCGATGCAGAAGTCTTTGCAGATTCATAACCCCAAAGATATGGATTATGAGCAAATGGAAGTGCTGTTGGATGGATATGTCAATAAAAAAGGAATACGATTGATAGACTCAAAAATATCAACAGGCTATGGCAAATTGGCTGTCCTTAAGAGGATGAATAGAACTCTTGAGAAAATAATAGGATTAAAAAGAATAATATAAATTAAAACATAAAATTATGCTACTAACAACAACGAATTCAATTGAAGGGAAACATATTGTGCAATACTATGGTATTGTTTCGGGAGAGGCTATTATCGGTGCTAACTTTATAAAAGATTTTATGGCAAGTATCACTGATTTCTTTGGTGGTCGTGCCGGTGCATATGAGAAAGTATTGAAGGATGCAAAGAACTCTGCATTGAATGAGTTACAGCAGAATGCTGAGCAGCTGGGAGCAAATGCCGTAATAGGCATTGACTTGGATTATGAAGCTATTGGCTCAAACGGAAGCATGTTGATGGTGACTGTCGCCGGAACAGCTGTCTCTCTGGAATAAGACTTTATTTCCCTTTAATAATTTTCTTTACCTCGTTCAATTTATTCAGAGCTTCGATGGGGGTAAGGTTATTTACGTCAAGGTGAAGAAACTCATCACGGATTTGGCATAACACAGGATCTTCCAGTTGAAAGAAACTCAATTGGATGCCATCCTGTTTTTTTATGTTTTCGGTTTTGATCAAGTTGCTCTTGCCGTCGTTGCTGTTGTTGCTTTCCAATTGGTGTAATACTTCATCTGCACGTTTTACAATGCTTACCGGCATACCGGCTATTCGTGCCACATGTATACCGAAAGAGTGTTCGCTGCCTCCACGAACCAGCTTACGCAGGAAGATAACTCTGTTGTCAATTTCTTTTACACTTACATTATAATTCTTGATGCGAGGAAAACTTTTTTCCATCTCATTTAATTCATGATAGTGTGTGGCAAATAAGGTACGTGCGCGAGCTTTGGGATTTTCATGCAAATATTCAACAATAGCCCAAGCGATGGAAATACCGTCGTAAGTGGATGTGCCTCGTCCTAATTCATCGAAAAGCACCAAACTGCGAGTGGTGACGTTATTCAGAATGTTGGCTGCTTCATTCATTTCAACCATAAAGGTAGATTCGCCCATTGAGATATTGTCGCTGGCACCTACACGTGTGAATATCTTATCCACCATGCCGATGTGTGCACTGTCTGCAGGGACAAAGCAACCGATTTGGGCAAGTAATGTGATAAGGGCTGTTTGTCGCAAAAGAGCTGACTTACCAGCCATGTTGGGTCCGGTTATCATCAATATTTGTTGATTCTCCGAGTCAAGTTCCACATCATTTGCTACATAAGGATCATCAATGGATAGTTGAGTTTCAATGACCGGGTGGCGTCCTTGCTTGATCTCTAAGACATCGTCATCCGCAATGACCGGACGTATATATTTGCGTATGCTTGAAACCACTGAGAATGAAAAAAGACAGTCGAGTCGGGCAATTTGGGTAGCATTGATTTGTATCTGAGGGATGTATTCATCAATTGCTTCAACCAAATCATTGTAGAGTTTGTTCTCGATGACAAGAATCTTGTCTTCTGCACCCAAAATCTTCTCTTCGTATTCTTTCAATTCTTGTGTGATGTATCGTTCAGCGTTTACCAGCGTCTGCTTGCGTATCCATTCTTCAGGAACTTTGTCTTTGTATGAATTACGCACTTCGATATAGTATCCGAATACATTGTTGTAAGCGATTTTTAGTGAGGGTATACCGGTTTCTTCGCTTTCACGTTGCTGAATTTTCATCAAATAATCCTTACCGTTGAAAGAGATACGTCGTAAATCATCCAGCTCTTCGTCAACTCCGTCGCGTATGAAACCTCCTTTATTTAAAAGTAAAGGAGGATTATCCATAATTTCTTTTTCTATCCGATCACGGATGATTTCGCATGCATTCAGTTGGTCACCAATCCTTTGTAAGCTTGGATCTTCAGCAGCCATACATGCTTTTTTGATTTGCTCTACAGCATATAGCGCAATTTTCAGTTGTACCACTTCGCGAGGTGAAACTCTATTTGCTGCTACTTTGGAAATGATACGTTCAAGGTCTCCAACCATATGCAGCTGTTCTTCAACTATTTCTCCGAAATCGGGTTGTTTGAAGAAGTATTCCACTACATTCAGACGGTCGTTTATAGGTTTTAGGTCTTTCAATGGAAACAACATCCACCGTTTGAGCATACGTGCTCCCATGGGGCTGATCGTTTTGTCGATCACGCTCAAAAGACTTGCACCTCCTTCATTCATACTGTTCACAAGCTCAAGGCTGCGGACGGTGAATCGGTCCATACGGACATATTTGTCTTCCTCAATGCGTGAAAGAGTAGTAATATGTTGTAGATGGGTGTGCTGAGTCAGTGTGAGATATTGGAGGATAGCTCCAGACGCAATCACACCATTCTTTAAATGATCAACGCCAAAACCTTTTAAAGTCTTTGTGCCGAACTGCTTTAGCAAACGTTCCTGCGAGGAGGATTCATTGAACACCCAATCGTCAAGTTCATACGTATAGAATTTTGTTCCGAAGTTTTCTTCAAAAAGACTTCGTTTCCCGCGTTCGAAGAGTACTTCTTTGGGGGCAAAGCTATTCAATAGCTTATCAATGTAGTCAAAAGGTCCTTCGGCAGTCAGGAACTCGCCTGTTGAAATATCAAGGAAAGCAGTGCCGCAGGCACTTTTTCCAAAGTGCACTGCAGCAACAAAATTGTTTTCTTTATAATTGAGGATTGTATCGTTGATTGAAACACCCGGTGTAACCAGTTCGGTGACACCACGCTTGACCAACTTTTTGGTGGTTTTAGGATCTTCCAATTGATCACAGATAGCCACACGTTTCCCTGCTCTTACCAATTTGGGCAAATACGTGTCAAGAGCATGGTAAGGGAATCCCGCCATTTGTGGCGTGCTCTGTTTACCATTGCTTGTATTTGAACGCCTTGTTAGAGTGATACCTAAGATTTCAGCCGCTTCAACAGCATCTTCTTGATAGGTTTCGTAGAAATCGCCGCATCTGAACAGCATGATCGCATCAGGATATTTCTTCTTGAGATCATAAAACTGTACCATCATCGGCGTTAGTGCCGGTTCATTGCTCACTGATCCAATCCCCTTTCCTTCATTATTTTAATAAAGATAATTTCTCTTTGATTCGTTTGAATGCTTCTTTCAAGTTGTCGTCGCTGGTGGCGTAAGACATGCGGATGCAATCGTCATCACCAAAAGCAGAACCGCTTACTGAAGCCACATGTGCTACTTCAAGCAGATAAATAGCAAGGTCTTCCGAATTGTTGATCTTACGATCTCCGTAGCTCTTCCCGTAATATGATTTGCATTCAGGGAATACATAGAATGCACCATCCGGTTTACGGCATTTTAATCCGGGAATATCAGCAACCAGGTTCAACACTAAATCACGACGGCGTTCGAAAGCTTTGCGCATTTCTTCTACCGGAGATTGATCCATGAGGTAGGCTGCTTCAGCTGCTTTCTGTGCAATACTTGAAGGGTTTGAGGTATATTGTCCCTGCAATTTATTGCAAGCTTTTACCAACCAAAGAGGACCGGCCATATATCCAAGTCTCCATCCTGTCATTGCATAGGCTTTAGATACACCGTTTACAACTGCTACTCTTTCTTTGATTTCAGCGAATTGAGCGATGCTTTGATGTCCTCCAATGTAATTGATGTGTTCATAGATCTCATCAGAGATAATAATGATGTTCGGGTATTTAGCCAACACATCAGCCAGACCTTTCAGTTCTTCCTTATTGTAGATGCTACCCGTAGGGTTGCTGGGAGAACAAAGGATTAATGCTTTTGTTTTAGGAGTAATAGCAGCTTCCAGTTGAGCAGGAGTCATTTTGAAGTCCTGATCAATGCTACATTTTACGATAACAGCCTTTCCTTCGGCAAGAATGACCATTTGTTCGTAACTAACCCAGTAAGGAGCCGGTATAATTACTTCATCACCTGCACCAATTATGCTCAATAAAGCATTGCATACAGATTGTTTTGCACCATTGGAACAAATGATCTGTTCGGGTGCATAATCAAGACCATTCTCTTTTTTAAGTTTGTCACTGATTGCTTTTCTCAAAGACATGTATCCCGGAACGGGAGTGTAGAAAGAAAAGTTTTCATTGATAGCTTTCTCAGCGGCCTTTTTAATGACATCAGGGGTGAAGAAATCAGGTTCACCTACACTTAAATTGATAACATCAACTCCTTGCGCCTTCAGTTCGGAGCTTTTTTGTGACATTGCCAATGTGGCAGATGGCTGCAAATTGTTTAAACGGTCTGATAATTGATTCATTGTTTTTTGTATTTATTGGTATGTTATTTGTTGAAATGTAAGGTATGTCCCATACGTTCTTTTTTCGTTTTTAAATAGAATTCGTCGTATTTGTTGGGCTCTATTTCAATAGGAACATTGTTCACGATTTCCAGTCCATAAGCTTCCAGTCCAACTCTTTTAATAGGATTGTTCGTCATTAAACGCATCTTGTGTACTCCAAGGGCTCTCAGTATTTGAGCTCCTACACCGTAGTCTCTTTCGTCTGCTTTGAACCCGAGGTGCAGGTTGGCATCAACCGTATCCATACCACCTTCTTGAAGTTTGTATGCATGGATTTTGTTCATTAAACCTATGCCGCGACCTTCCTGCATGAGATAGATAAGCACGCCTTTGCCTTCTTTTTCTATCATTTGCATGGATTTGTGCAATTGCTCTCCGCAATCACAACGCATACTGCCCAGAATATCTCCTGTCGCGCAAGATGAATGAACCCTAACCAGAATCGGTTCGTCAGGTTCCCATGTACCTTTGAAAATAGCCATATGCTCTACCCCATCGCTTTTCTGGCGGAAGGGGATGATATGGAAATGCCCGAATTCTGTGGGCATATCAGCTTCGTATCCTTTTTCTACCAAAGACTCTGTCTTTAAACGGTAAGAGATGAGATCTTGAATAGATATTAATTTCAAATTGAATTCATCTGCAAATTCCCGAAGTCTGGGAAGACGTGCCATGGTACCGTCTTCATTCATTATTTCCATTAAAGCTCCGGCCGGATATAGTCCGGAAAGCCTTGCCAGATCAACTGCCGCTTCAGTGTGTCCGGAGCGACGCAATACACCTTTGTCTTGTGCATATAACGGATTGATATGTCCCGGACGTCCGAAAGTGTCAGCCGTTGCTTCAGGATCAGCCAATGCCTTGATTGTGGCAGCGCGATCATAAGCTGATACACCGGTGGTGCATCCTTCTAATTTGTCAACAGTTACTGTAAATGGAGTCCCCAATGAGGATGTATTCTCTTCCACTTGATGTGGTAAATTTAATTCTTCGCAACGAGATATTGTAATAGGAGCACATAACACTCCTCTTGCATGTTCCAGCATGAAATTAACCTTCTCAGGAGTGACTTTTTCAGCGGCAATGATTAAATCTCCTTCATTTTCACGATCCTCATCATCTACAACTATAAGAAATTTACCCTCTTTGAAGTCCTCAATGGCTTCTTCTATCGAATTTAATTTAATATCTTCCATCATTACCTCTTTTATTGATTAATATATTTGCTTGTACGTTCCTGCACTTCCCCGCAAGTTTTTACAATCTGTTTTAAATCTCTATAAAGTCTGAAGCGAAATCCGCAAGATCTGATGTAGAAGAATATTCCTAAGGGAAGTAACACTCCTGTGGTAATGTTCATCCATTCACGTCGCCATGGGCTACGATGGGCCCACATTGAAAGAATTGGGAATTTCTCTACTGCATCCAGAACTTTGGCATTTCTGCAGTTCGATAATTCATCAACAATACTTTCCATTTGATTGTTCAATTCCATCAACTCTTTATCGTGACCTTTCATCATGAAAAGATGAATGTAGTTGGGAAAATGCCCAAGGCGTGTCTGGTGGACGTATGCCTCACATTCGTGAGATAATATAGTCATTTCATCTGTCAATCTTGCATATTCCGGTTCTTCGATGACCACCTCTTTCATAAACATCTTGCGGCTGTCTCTGAATCCGAAGAATATACCCAACCATTTTCTATATGCATCGGCGTTTAGAATCACAGAATCTTTATTTGACTTGTATGTGAGGAATACTCCAATAGGCGCCAGTATGAATGTACTGATCCATAGTCCCCAGAAAGGAGACCATACGTAGGTTTTTGATGCTTTGTAACCGGCGGTATCAACTACATAATAGAAGATGAAGAACAGTACGGATATAACAACCGGCATGCCTAGTCCGCCTTTTCGGATGATACCTCCTAGTGGTGCGCCAATAAAGAAGAACACGACACAAGCTAGTGAGAGTGTGATTCGTCGGTGCCATTCCATGGTGTATCGGTTGATACGATCCTGCGTATCAGCTTCTGTCATTCCTTTGAATTGCCAGTCCTGCTGACCAGATACTTGCGTCGCCTCATCATAGATACGTCGTTTCTCGCTTTTGGGCTTAAGCTCAATCACACTGTCGACACTAATTGCCTTGACTCTGCTATGCAGGGCTTTTAGCGTGTCGGCACGTGTTAGTGCTATGGGCGAATAGGTTGTGGCAATCGCTTCTTTATAAAGGTTGCGCCCCACGCTGTCAACCTGGGTGTGCATTGAATCTATATTTGATTGCAATTGCTTCATGTTCTTACTTTGGTATTGATCGTTCATAAAGCCGCCATCTACCATATTGAAGTTGGCATTAAATTCAATGATTACGTGCTTTTGATCAAATGTTTCCCGACGATAAGGTGTATCCTGCGGTTTACCAATTGTCACTCCTGTTGATTGTGCTCGCAGATTTTCAAATTGTTCACCGCCATAAAGATGCAATCTTAAGTATTTCTTATCTGCCGTCATTTCCATTTTGGCGGAGTCCGCTACAATGATGTGGGCATTCTCAAATCCGTCAGTGAAATTGTATATCATTACGTTGTACAGTTCACCGGTCAGCTTATTCTTTTTTTGTACATAAAGGTTATAACCGGGGATCTGGGTATAGAATTGACCTTCGGGAATATCCAGTTCAGGGCTTTTCTGTTTCATGGAGAAAAGCAGTGTCCATAATTTTGTCTGTGCGTAAGGTCCTGCTACATTCTGAAAGTAGAAAGATATTCCACCAAACATAATTGAAGCGACGATTAGTGGAGCCATTGTGCGTAATAAACTTACACCGGCGGCTTTCATGGCAAGTAATTCAAAACGTTCGCCCAAGTTACCGAAAGTCATTAATGCAGCCAACAGTATGGCTAGTGGTAGTGACATAGGGACCAGTGTAAGAGCTGCATACCAAAAGAACTGGCCCAATACCTGCATGCTTAAACCTTTACCCACCAAGTCGTCGATATATCTCCACAGAAACTGCATTATATATATAAATAAGCAGATAAAAAAAGTAGCGACAAAAAGTAAGGAAAAGCTCCTTACTATGAATATATCCAGTTTCTTGATGCCTAACATTCTCTCAGTAGATTATTTTATCTGAGTGCAAAAATACATAAAAAGCCTTATACTTGATAGTCTTTTCCTCACAAAAGATTTAAAAATGGTGTTATAACCCATTTTCTCTGCATAAAGTTTCTACTTGTGAATTCCATAGACTTTCGGTATCGTCGAGATCGTCATGTTCAGCGAAGTCGGTAATAATTAAGATATATTCCAATGTCAGTTCGTTGTAATTTATTCTGAACTCAAAGTATTCTTTCTTATCGTCTATGTCCAGCCACTTGAAGCGGATAAACACTCCTTGACGAAAAGTGGCAATCATTGCATCGCGACTGTCGTCTTTCCCCCAAATAAATGTAATGTTTTTTCCATTATCAATCACCTTGTCGGCAAACCAATGTTCCAACCCGCTGGGTGTGCTGATCGCAGTCCATATTACATCAAGCGAAGTAGCTTTCAATGGGTATTCCAAAACTATTTTTTCTTTAGTGCTCATCATTGTTAGTCGAGTGATTTCTTAAATGTTATATTTGAGCGCAATATTACAACATTTTCTTTAAACGCAATACTGAAACAGGAGAAAATAAAAAAAGTAAGAAAAAGTTTTGGAAGTTAATAAAAATAACATACCTTTGCAGCGCATTTGAAAACAATATTTTTTGTTTTTTGGCGGGATAGCTCAGCCGGTTAGAGCGCATGATTCATAATCATGAGGTCCCCAGTTCAATCCTGGGCCCCGCTACGAAAAGTAAGCTTCCATATACTTCTATGGAGGCTTTTTTTATGTGCTTTTATCTGATAATTCTGCTGATTGGAATAATCAACTTCCCTAAATCAATCATTGCGTTAATTATGCACACTTGTTGATAACTTTCAATATCACGTACAAGGATGTCACGCTCCTGCAGTATTCCTTGTTCGATAAGTGCTGCACGTTGCGTACCTTTTAGTAGCGGGTGTGAGGGAGTAATCCAATTGTTTCCATCAAAAAAAGCGATGTTTGAGAAACTTGTATCTGTAATTTCTCCGTTGCGCACAATCAACACATCATCTTCGCTGCCTCGCCGGGCAAAAAGTTCATTGAGTTTGCTTCGATCGGTACTTTTGTATTCGTAATTTATTTGATCGTCATTTACCAGTCGGAGCGATTGAATGTTGCGCATGGTGTAAGGCGAATAACTTATTTCATGTATGCAATCGGTGTAAACCACTCGGCATTTAAGTATTCCTTTTTCATGACGAGTGACCAAATAGTCACTCAAATCAAGGGGCGACGTATACGGGTAAAAGTGTTCTCGAGTGGCATTCATCCGTTTGTTATGATAAGATAGACGTTTCACCTCTCCGTCAACAATCTGTATGGTTTCAATAAATGGGCACATATATTTTTTGTTTCATCTCGTTATATTCATTCAATGCATCGCTTTGGCAGGTGATTCCGCCTCCGCTTTTATAGATCAAGTGATTTCCACTTTGTTCCAGAAAACGAATCATGACGGCACTATCCAGGTTATATCCATCGAAGTATCCGGTCACTCCGGTGTAAAAATTGCGTTGATAGTTTTCAGCTTCCGATATGATCTCTATTGTCTTGCGTTTCGGTGCTCCTGTAATGGATCCGGCAGGCAACAGTCGGAAGAAAATGTCTCCCAAGTGGTTATAGAAGTCATCCGGCAACAGTCCGCATATTTCAGAGCTGGTCTGAAGAATAGGGCCGCGGCTCGTTTCAATCTTATCGATGTATCTATATCTTTTCACAGACACATGATCAGCCACCATACTTAAGTCGTTTCGGATAAGATCCGTGATTGTAGCATGCTCGGCTGCTTCTTTGGGATCGTCCATCAAGATGTCGTCGGCGTTTGGCTGATTGGCATCGATAGTCCCTTTCATCGGATAGGAGGAGATGCATTTCCCTTTTATTTTCAGGAATATCTCTGGTGAGAATACAACAAACATCTCTTTGAGCCATAGCTTATATTTTGCTTGTGAGATGCAATAGATATCCTTGAGTGAAAGGTTTGTTTCAATGGGAGTGGCGCATGTAAGGTTCGTAAGAAAACTGTTACCGCTCAGTATGTTGCGTTTCACTGTATTGAATGACTCCTTGTAATGCAAGAAATCCATGGGCGAGGGTGCCCAATGAATCTTTGAAAGAATAGCTTCTTTATCCTCGTGTAGATTGCTTTCATTGGTGATGCCGTTGAAATTGTAAAGAAGATGCTGCGAGTCTATATTGTCAACCTCTTCGATATAAGATTGATCTTGGTTGTAATTGATGATGAATAAAAACCGTTTGTGCAAACGTCCCCATTCATTCATTCTTTCAATTGCTTTATTTCGATTATAGAATTCCATTGCGATGGCAAAGGTACTGAAAATACGATAAATACTGATTGCTACTATTGAAAACATGGAAAACAACCAATGAGTTTTATGAAAAGTATTTTCGGTTTTATGTTTTTACCTTTGTTAAACTTAAATTTATCAATGGTTAAACTTAAGTTTTACATAGGTTAAACTTGCGTGGCACAACTGTAAAACAAAAAAATGAAATAAGCGTTTGGAAAGAATGGAAGTATTGACGAGAAAAAATACTCCTTAGAATGCAAAGGATTCTTATATACAAAAGAGGAATGTATCTATGTTTCGATACATTCCTCAAAAGGTTGCAACAAGTATACTTCAGTATTGGGATAATAGGTAGAAATATATAATGAAGGTTAGAATCTAAAGCTCCAATTTATTGAGGGTACAATGGGAAGGATACTTAATTGCTTCCAATGATTGTCTTTATAGTACATTAGATAAGGATTATGTCTATTAGTGATGTTGTAAATGCCTAAAGTGAATTCATATAGATAATGTTTATGCTGACGCCGGAATGTGTAGCCCACGTCCATTCGGAAATAATAGGGCAGGGAATAACCGTTTACGCTACTCATCATTTGTCTGCCGTATGCATTGTTACGCTCGTTGTCAGATGTACCATCGGCATTGTTCATATGAGGCAGCAGTACGCCTTCATAAGTGCCTTCGGCAATGGTCATTCTATTGCCCGAACTTAAGGCTGATGTGAGGTTAAGTACTTGTTCTCTCTTTCCTCTTTTGCGCATGAGCCATTCAGAAGTGAAGTTCAGGATATGTCGGCGGTCGAATTTAAAAGGATACGCTTGTCCCTGATTTATTTCTTTGCAAGTGCGGTTGGTGCGTGAAAGCATGTATGAGAGCGCCCAATTGAAACGAGCACCGTGTTTCTCTGTTCGCATCTCCAATCCATAACTTGTCCCTTTCCCATCAGACACCTCGTCCTCCCAATTCAGATTGCGACGATGTATGTAAACAGGAGTAGTGAAAGTTTGTAGATGATTCATCCACTTGGCATATCCACCTAGTGAGAAAGCATAGTTTCCACTCTTTTTGCTGAATCCGGCATACAGCTGACGTGCTATCTCCGGACGACCTTTGGATGTGGCCGGAACCAACATATCCAGTGCCCAACCTACGGGAAGTCCCTCTAGTACATGTTTGTATTGGGTCGTTTGATCGGCACTTGCCGTGAACAACCAGTTGTTGGGCAGTTTACGATCAACAGCGAAATGTATGTCGGGCATGAACTTATTGAAATTTTGAATGTGGTAAAGATTACCTCGCAAGCCTAACAACAATGAATAAATATCGTTGTGCCAAGTGGTTTGTGCAAACAAGGAAACTATTCCACTATGATAATGTTTGCTATCGAGATTGTTCGTGACCGAATCCGTTCGGTAACTTTCATTTCCGGGTTCAAAGGCTTGCAGAGTTCCCTGTAGTCCCATCTCCGTGTCAAACATTCCTTTCTTTGCATTCAGTACGCTGCGCAATGAATATTCATTGATTCCGGAAGTGAAATTCTGATAACCATAACTTTGTTGGGATTTGGGTTCGTTATACCCTTCTAAGAATCGGTACCGTTGCTTTGTGTAGAATCGGTTGCAATAAGCCAATGTTTTTAATGTGATTTGATTGTTGAAATAATGATCCCATTCCCAACGAACCAGTGCATTGCCCCATTTAATGCCTAATGAAGTGTCGTCTTTGTTGTCATAATCCAATTGATCACGACTTATGTATGCGCTTCCCGAAAAGAGATTGTGCCCATTGCGGTAGTTTAGTTTCAATAGGATATCCGTGATATCGGGTTTGAATGTCTCGTCAAAACCTCCAATCGCTTTTGCCAATTGATACTCAAGCGGTAAAAGCGATGTTCGCAAAGAAGCTATATAAGAGAACGATTTATCTTTCCCGAAAGTCCCTGCCATACTTGCATTTGACATGAGGGGAGAAAAAGAAATATGTCTTTTCTTTTCCGGAACATCTGCTGTGGATACCTTTATTATGGATGAAAGCATGTCGCCTGATGAAGCGGGGAAACCTCCGTCGCGAAATGTAATGCGATCCACTATATCAGGATCGAACACCGAGAATATCCCGAATAAATGTGAAGCTCCGTATACGGGTACACCATCCAGTTCTATGCGGTTAGTGCCATTGTTACCGCCACGTACATAGTAACTCATGCCTCCTTCCATTCCTTGTGATACTCCCGGCAGAGTGGATATATATTTTAGAGGGTCAGGTTCTCCCATAAGCGTAACCAAACCGTTGGCTTGTCGCATATCAAACTGATAAAGGTTGTTGGCACGAACAAGCCGATTGGCAGTGACTGTCACCGTTCCCAATTGACGACTTCTCACGGAATCATTCTCTATCGTTTGCGCATAAAATCCTTCGGTGTGGCAGAAGATGAAAAGCAGCATTCCAATTCTAGTTTTCATCTTCACCTCCGTTTCTATAGAATACGATTTGATTATAAGCTACGAAGATTCCTTTTCCGTTGTTGATATTGGAATAGACTATTGTTTCGTCAAACCATGATTCGGGATCACCGTCATCATCATGCACAAGCATTTTCGATACGGATGTTTTCAAATACTTGTCATACTCTGTAGATGGAGCAATAAAGATGACAGCAGAGTAACTTGAATAATGGGCTTCAATAAAGAAGTTCGTTTCATTTCGTTCTGAGGAAGCAAAGCGCAGATAGTAGTCATGTACCATAGAGGCACATCCGGGATAGTCCTCTCCCATGTCATCGCTTTCTTCATAAAAGTTATCGGTATCAGGATGATTACTTCCTAATTCATCAACCATCCGACCGTTGGCAGGTGTTTTTAATTTTGTAGATCCAGTTATCACATAAGCCCATAATGGGCAGGAATGATTCGTTTGTAGGAAATATCTACGATAAGGAAGAGTGTCGGGGGATAAGCAACTGACGGGAGGCATATCCGGCATTGTCGTTTGTGCTGTAAGTACCGTATGGTCAGAAAGTACCACCTTTAGCGAATAATGCTTACCGGCTCGCGGTGTGAATTTCAATTGCCAATCATTCTCTTTGTAGGTGAAGTTGCCCACAAGTGAGTCATTCTCCAGAAGTGAAGCTTGCGCATCCGTTATCTTCTCAAAGTTCTTGTAATTAGGAATATTACCGCTGCGTGTAAGGCTTAAATGTTGAATACTATCATTGACCAACAAGCAATTAGCCACTGGAACGTTTTCTATGTGTGGATTGATAGATGCATCCTCCGTGCATGAAGTATAGAAAAATAAAGATAAAATGAAGGGAATATACAATGTGGAATGTTTCTGTATTAGTGTCATCAGAATGAATTCTTATCTATAGATTCGTAATGTTTTTCAAACAAAAAGGAGTTATGCGTTGGCAATCACTCCCTTTTGTCTAAAGAATAATTTAGTTGAAAGTCTCTTTGCAGTGCGAGATCAGAATATGTATCCGACAGACAATTGCAGGGATGTATTCTTGAACTTCTTTGTCGGTTCAAGATCCTTGAGGCCATATAAGTAATTAATGGACATGAATACATGTTTATCAAGGATCATGTCTGCGCCTCCCGTTACTCCGAAATCAGCACGTTTGAATTTGATATGTTCGCTGTTATAAGGATTCCATTTGACGTAATCGATTTTAGGATATTTGTTGGTGGCATCCAGTTCCTTTTGTTCAATGTTGCTATTGCTTCCGCTCAGTCCGTATGCACCATAAATACCTATAGAAGGAATGATATTGATATGGTCGTTCACATGGATATTGTATCCCACTTTTACTGGAACCACTAAATAATTGATGCGTGGATTGATTTGGTGGAAAAAGTAAGATCCATCAGTATTTCCGTTTTCACGTAAGCTACCGCTTTGTTGTACGAGACTCAATCCCGACTTCAATACCCAATGATTCTTTAATTGGTAATCTACAGTTGCTCCGATTTGGAATCCGCTCTTTAATCCATTTGTAGCGAATCCATCCCCATGAATCTGTGAAGCGTTCATTCCAGCTTGTACACCGACTTTCAATTGAGCCGAAACACTTAAGCTCATCAACAAGGCAAATAATAAAAATAGTTGTTTAATAAGAATATTTTTCATGTTATGAATCATCTCCTTAGGTCTTATGATTATTGGTTACAAATATATTTATTTCAGTAGAATATTCTAACCTTTAATAGTACACAAAAAGTACACATCTCCTATGTAGCTGAAATATAGTTAGTTAATCCCCGTATTGTTACATTATATATACAAGGGATTTTTGGTTTATTTCGTTCAATAAGGATGAGATTTACATAGAAAAGAATAGATTCTATGAATATGTATGGTACATTGTGTGTAATCCCCACGGTATAATAGATCTGTCAAATTAGTCAGATATAGAAAAAACAGACGGAATATGTTTTGTAGGTTCCGACTGTTTCTTACTTGTGATCAGTTCAGATATAGCTTGAAAAGAATACCAACTATACACCTTCGGAGTATCGTGAAAGAGATCTATATGATTAATCTCCATTCTTTCTATACTCATTAGGAGTCATCCCTACATTTTTCTTAAAGAACTTGCCAAAGGCCGATGCATCGGAAAAGTTAAAGTAATTCGATAGTTCTTGTATGTTCATCTCTGTTGATTTAAGAAGAGCTTTTGCCTTTAGAATCAGTGATTCGATGATCCATTCGGTTACTGTCTTATTGGTTAGATCTTTTATTTTTGCCGATAAATATTTGGGCGATAAACATAGTTTATCTGCATAGAACTGAACCTTCCTTTCTGTACCGTAGTAGGTAAATATCAAATCGAAGAACCTCTTTTGAAAATCACTTTCTTTGCAAAGTACCTCAGGTTCAGAGATCATATGATTCAGGTAGATTGAGTAGAATTCATAGATATCAGCCAACAAAGAGTATTGAAGAATCTCTTTGTGAAAAGAGTAGTCATTGTGATTAAGCTTTTCTTGCAAAGAGAAATAGCGATCAAGCATTGTCTTTGCACTCTCTTTTTCCAATTTTATGCAGGGACGTTCTCTTAAGCTTGAATAAATGTTTGTGGAATCAAACTCTTTGATGAATTCATCCGAAAAGGTCACATAGTAGATTAAAAAATCTTCAGTAACTTCTTCAAGATGGCATTGTAGAATGGTGCCGGGAATCAAGACAACCACACTCTCTTCATCCACCTCATATTCGTTGAGGTTGATATGCAGCTTCCCTTTTCCACGTATACATATTCCGAAGAAGATGGCGTTGATGATTGTAGGATGTTGATAGACATCCTCCGGAAGGTCCTTATCCGTATCGGATATGGCAAAATTATTGTGGAGGAAGTCACCTTTTCCTTTATTTAAAGTCGATAAGTTGATAGTTGGTAGATCTGGTTTTGTTCCCATAATGGATTTTTTTACAAATATGATAAATTCTTTGATAGGTTCAAAGTCTTATAATAATGAAAAACAGTCCATTTGACTATTTCTGCATGAAATTGAACTATTTGCCATTAAGTAATTCTTCTGACTTTTGCATCCGAACAGTAGGTGTTAAATTTTTTAATTAGAAAGTCAAATGAAACTATCAATGAGAATTATCGCAGTTGCTTCTTTTACATTAATGTTGACAAGTTGTTTTAATGGGCATAAAGAAGAAAAGGTTGTTGAAAAGATTCCTGTAAAATCAATTACAGTTGAAAGTGCTCCCATCGCTCAAAGTGATCAATACATTGGTACGATTGTAGAGTCCCAGTCCTCCACGTTAAGTTTTGAAGTTTCGGGAAATGTAAAACAAGTGTTGGTCTCGGAAGGTGATAAAGTGGCTAAAGGGCAGCTGCTGGCTATATTAAATAAAGGGAATATAGCAAATAATTATTCGGGCACATCTTCTACATTGAAACAAGCTCAGGATACATACAATAGAGTAGCTATTCTATACAAGGAAAAAAGCATATCAAAGATTCAATACATAGATGCTAAAACTCAACTTGATAAGGCACATGCTGCTGAGTCAGCTGCAAAAAAAGAGATGAATGATTGCTATTTATATGCTCCCTTCTCAGGAATCATTGGCGAACGATTGGTAGAACCCGGAACAAATATAATGGCAGGATTGCCGGCTTTCAAATTACTTGAGACGAAAACACTGAAGGCTAAAGTTTCTATTCCTGAGAATGAAATAGGCAATATACATTTGGGAACAAATGCACAAGTGAAGATTAGTGCACTTAATAATTTGGTGTTGCGAGGTGCAGTAAGTCAGAAGGGAATTATCGGGAATCAGTTGTCTCATACCTATGAAGTAAAAATAACACTGATCTCTCCCTCAAGAGAGGTTATGCCGGGGATGCTGTGTGATATTTATCTTTCATCCAATGCCAAGTCTCAAACCATCGTAATTCCTGCAAGTTGTGTTCAATTATATGAGAATAATGCCCGTTATGTGTGGGTAATAAATAATAATAGAGTGCATTTAAGGCAGATTACAGTCAGTTCCTATTCCCAAGATGGAGTGGTTGTCCTCAATGGTCTGCAATCCGGGGAACGTATTGTTACTGAAGGATTTCAGAAAATAAGTGAAGGATCTGTAGTTATAGAAAAGTAAATACATACATACGATTATGATGAAAACAGATATTGTTGCTACAGCAATGCGATATAGGAAGATTGTACTGCTAATAACAGGAATGCTTATCCTGTTCGGTATATTCGGATTGTGGAATATGTCCAAACAGGAATTTCCTACATATACAATACGCCAAGGAGTCATTGTGGGTGTCTATCCCGGGGCAACTGCTCAACAGGTCGACCAGCAGTTAAGCAAACCTTTAGAGAATTTTCTCTTTAGTTATAAGGAAATAAATAGAAAGAAGACTTATGCTCAATCAAAAGATGGCATTGTGTATATGTATGTCACTCTTAATGATGATGTGAAGAACAAAAATGAGATATGGTCGAAGCTGCGTCACGGTCTCAATGAATTCAAACAAGAGCTGCCTCTAGGGGTGTTGTCAATCATTGTGGATGATGATTTTGGCGAGACTTCTGCTACGATTCTTTCTTTGGAATCAAAGACTAAGACTTACAGGCAATTGCAAACCTATCTGGAAAAGCTTGAAGATAGACTCAGGAAGGTAGATATGATTGCTAACCTTCATAGCACCGGTATGCAAAAGGAACAGATCAGTGTTTATTTGGATAAGAATAAAATGGCGTCCTATGGCATCAACATGAACATGTTGGGAAAGACTCTCTTTATGCATGGGCTGATCACTTCAAGCGGTACGTTGGAATCGGGAAAAGTAAATATTCCGGTGCATGTGGTTAAGAATTATCAGACTGAAAGAAACATTGAAGAGCAGATCGTATATGTTGACCAACAAAGTAACATCATACGCCTCAAGGATATTGCTCGTGTGGAAAGAGAATATCCAGAGCCTGACAGTTACATTACAAACAATGGTACGAAGTGCTTGTTACTGTCTATTGAGATGAGAGCAGGGAATGATATCACCAGTTATGGTGAAGAGGTAAATAAAATAATAGATAAATATGAGAAGACTTTGCCTCAAGATGTGAAAATATCCCGAATAACTGACCAGGCAAAAGTTGTTAATGATTCAGTGAATCGGTTTTTGCTGGAAATGCTTATTGCAATCGCTTCCGTAATTTTGGTTACCATGATTTTAATGCCATTCCGTGTGGCTAGTGTTGCCGCTGCTTCTATACCGATTACCATTTTTACATCTCTAGGTATCATGTATGCAATAGGTATTGAACTGAATACGGTAACACTGGCCGGATTGATTGTGGTGCTGGGATTGATTGTGGATGATTGCATTGTGATAGTTGACGGATATATTGAGGAAATAGATAAAGGTATGTCCAGATGGCATGCTTCAATAGCCAGTGCAAAGCTCTACTTCAAATCGTTGGTTACTGCTACTCTAACTATCAGTGTTACATTTTTTCCATTGCTTCTTACTTTCACCGGTGAACTGAATGATTTCATCAAGTCGTTTCCTTGGACTATTGCTATTACCCTTTTTGTATCTTTGGGAGTGGCCATGTTGATTATTCCGTTTCTTCAATATGTCTTTATTAAAAAAGGGTTAGCAAAAGAGAAGGAAGACACAAAGAAATCGGTTTCTTTTCTTGAGAAACTGCAACGCTTTTATGATATAATAATTCCTAAACTCTTTAAACATCCGAAGTGGGTTATCGCTGCCGGAGTATTTTCTGTGGTGTTGGCCGGCGTGCTGTTTATGAATATACCTCAACGTCTTATGCCGGTAGCTGAAAGAGATCAGTTTGTGGTGGAATTCTATCTTCCGGAAGGTACTCCTTTGAAAAGGACAGCTCAGGTATGTGACAGTATGGAACATATTTTAAAGAAGGATAAAAGAACGGTATCTGTAACGTCTTTTATCGGTACAAGTTCTCCTCGTTTTCAATCATCCTATTCACCTCATATCCCTGCTAAAAACTTTGGACAATTCATAGTCAACACTGTTTCGAATGATGCAACAGAGGAGATGCTTGATGAATACGCCGATACTTATTCCTCTTATTTCCCCAATGCTTATGTGCGATTTAAACAAGTCGACAATCAAGATGCGAATGTTGAAATAGAAGCCAGGATCACGGGTGATGATATGGGAGTTGTGAAACAGTTTTCTGATTCTTTAGTATTGAAATTAAAGAAAATAAAAGAAACAAGTTGGGTAAGAACGGACGTTGAAGGAACTGTTCCTTATGCAAGTATTAAAATGGATCCGGTGAAATCCAATCAATTGGGTGTGGACGAAACATCATTGTCCATGGCTTTATCTACTACTTTGGATGGTTTTGACATCACTACGTTGTGGGAGAAAGATTATTCAATTAATGTGAAACTAAAACCGCAATGGAATGATAAGAAGACAACCATTGAAGGAATGAAAGATGAGTATATCCCTACAGAGACAGGAGCATCCGTGCCTTTGGGGCAAATAGCGCAGATTATACCCGAGTGGGAGAATGGACAGATTGTGAGACGAAACGGGGATAAAACCATTAGTGTAATGGTAGATTTGAAAAGAGGTACTAATTCAGGGGATATATTTCCTCAGGTAGAAAAGAATATAAACTCATTGCTGAAGCAAGCAAAATTCCAATCGGTTTCAGTATCATATGGAGGTGTAGCTGAATCTGATGCAAAAACCATCCCGGAGATTGCTTATGGATTGATCATTGCATTGTTGATCATCTTCTTTGTATTGTTATTTCACTTTAAGAAGATTCGTCTTACGTTACTTACCATTGTCTCCATATCGTTGTGTTTCTTTGGCGCCGGTTTCGGATTATGGATTACGAATTCTCAGTTTAGCATTACCGCCGTATTGGGCATTGTTTGCTTGTTCGGTATTGTGGTGAGGAATGCTGTGATATTGTTTGATTATGCAGAAACATTGAGGACGAAGCAGAAGATGAGTCCAAGGAGTGCGGCCATTGAAGCCGGTAAGCGAAGAATGCGTCCTATCTTTTTAACCTCGGCAGCGGCATCTATGGGTGTTGTCCCAATGATTATTAGTCAAAGTCCTCTTTGGGCGCCTATGGGGACTGTGATCTGCTTTGGCACTCTCTTCTCGATGGTATTGATAACTACGATCTTGCCTGTAGCTTATTGGTTGATATATAGAAAGAAAATAGATGGACAATATAAATAATTAGACAAGATGAATTCAAAAATAATGATAGTAATGTCTTTTCTCATTTTATTTTCAATGAGTCTTTTTGCGCAAAAGAAGTATTCGTTGGATGAATGTAAAAAAATGGCTGAGACAAATAACCTCACTCTCAAAAACAGTGACCTTGAAGTGATGAGTGCCGAGCAAACCTCCAAAGAAGCTTATACGAAGTATTTCCCTAATGTAAAAGCCTCCGTATTTAGCTTCAGTAGTACCAATTCACTTGTTTCTGTGGATCTTAGCGGGCTTCAGGTGAATATGCTCAAGTCTGGTACAACAGCCGGCATTACAGCGATACAACCTATTTATGCAGGAGGGAAGATTACTAATAGTAACAAGTTATCTAAATTGGGTGTAGAAACCAGTCGTTATCAAAGTCAGGTTTCAAAGAATGAGGTGTTGATTGAAACTGAAAACAGTTTTTGGCAATTAGTTGCACTTGTGGATAAGCTGAAAACCATTAAGTCGATTGAAGAGCAATTGAATTCCATATTGAAAAAGGTAGAATCTTCTGAAAAAGTGGAAATGAGTCTTCCCAACGATGTCTTGAAGGTCAAATTGAGAATTAATGAGTTGAATGCGGAGAAGTCGAAAATCAAGAATGGCATAGTTCTCAGTAAGATGAATTTATGCCAGCAAATGGGCCTTCCTCTTGATTCTGCGAATATATTTGACATAGATGTTCCTGATTTCAAGCAGATAGAATCTCCTTTAGTGTATTCTGTTCAACATAATGTTGCTGTAGCAGACCGTCCTGAGTACAAACTCTTGGACAAGGGTGTGGAGGCAAGTAAAATTGAAACAAAAATAAAGCAAAGCGAGTATTTACCGTCTGTTGCTGTAGGAGTAAATTATGGGTACGACAACTTTACGACAGGAAATCATATGAATGGAACTGTGTTTGCAACTGTGAGTATACCCATATCCGACTGGTGGGGAGGTTCACATGCGATGAAAAAGCAAAAGATACAGGAACAGGTAGCATACAATAGATATGAGCAGGGCAAACAAATGTTACTATTGGAAATGAAACAGGTTCAAAATAGTTTTGAGGAGGCCTATAAGCAAGTAGGGCTGGCAGAGCTGGGCGTCACTCAGGCTACGGAAAATTTAAGACTAAACAATAACTATTTCAAAGCTGGTACCACTGATATCACTCAAGTACTTGAAGCGGAAAGCATGTTCGCACAGAGTAAAAACGGCTATACAGATGCATGTATTAATTATTATGTTAATAGAGCGAAGTATATGCAAGTGACAGGCAGGTAATAGTGTTTTTTTTAGCAAAGTGGTCATCAATGGATGGATTTGTAGAGGATTTATATCTTTACAGGTCAAAGATATTCCTACAGATCCACCAGATGATCACAATAATTAAATAAGCCCAGATATATTTTGTCTTGTAAGCTATGGCATAAAGATGAGGATTACGTTTTCTAATCAATTCAATATAGGACAATATACAAACAATCGGCAATGATATTACCATTAGTGCATTGCACTTCAGTGCTTCTATAAAATGGAAGTGGAGCAAGTAATATGTAGCTCTTTGAGATCCGCATCCTGGACATTTTAACCCGGTGAGAAGATAAAAAGGGCATTTAGGGAATATGGAGCTTTTATCAGGGTTAAATGAGTAATAGATATACCCTAATATGATAAGAATCAATATCCCTCCAATGTATTTTCTCATATCATCTTATTAACGGACACAATGGCACAAAAAATGTATAGAATTAATCCTAATATAAAGCCGATCCTAGTCCATCTTTCTGCTTCGCTGCTTAATCGTTGGGCTTCATCGAATTTATCGGCGGTGAAAGCTGCCTTTACTCTGGCTGCATACACAATTCCGACGATGCCAAAAGGTAAACAACAAAAAATGGTTATAAGAATGGCTTCCAGCATCCATGTTTTTGGGCAAATATTTGTTTCCATTATGTATAAGTTTAGAAATTAATAGATTTATCGTAAAAAAAAACAGATGTATTCAATTAAATAGATGACTCGTATTACAGATGGACAAGGATGCTTTCGTTTTCGTTGTTCTGTGTAATTGATGAAAATAATATGGAGCTGAGTGTGTTTGTTCTGATGTAAAGATTAAACTTTTCCCATGCGGAGCTCATTGCCATAATGAAATGGTACTGTTGAATCCATACTATGAATACAAAGATAATGAGATTTTTTAATAATCATCGTTTTCAGAAATAAATATAAAAGGATTCCCGGAGCTATTTTCCGGGAATCCTTTCTTATACTTTAATCCTACTGTATTAAAACTGCTGGACTGTAGCTTGAACTACTTCACCCAATGTCGGATGGGCATGAATCATTTGTGCAAAATCATCGATAGTCGTACCTGTATAAATAAGGTCGGCAATCTCTTGCACTAAATCAGCTGCATGGGCACCGAACAGATGGCAACCCAATAATTTACGGTCAGTATTTGAAACAAGTATTTTCACTATACCTTCTGGCTCATTCATGGCTAATGCTTTACCATTAGCTCTGAAGAATGATTTCTTGCTAGTAAAGTCAATTCCTTTTGCCTTGGCTTCTTCTTCGGTTAGTCCTACCATCGCAGCTTCAGGACGAGTGAATACGGCAGATGGAATAATATCTAAACGAATTTTGTCTGCAGGAGTTTCGTTATTACGGCGAGCAAGAATACTATTCAAGGCCCTCTTTCCTTGAAAAGTGGCAGCATGAGCTAGCATGCATAATCCGTTTACATCACCAATGGCGTATATTCCGGGGACGGTTGTTTGCATGGTGCTATCAACCACAATGCCATGCGGATTGTATTCTACACCGGAAGCTTCAATCTTTGCTGGTAGATGAGGTTTACGCCCCACCGCCATTAGAGCCTTTTCGCATACAATTTCTTGCTGTTCGCCTTTTTTGTCATACATGACAATCACTTCCTTTTTACTTTCTTTGATGGAGGTGACTGCCGCGCCGGTAATAAATTTGATTCCTTTTTTTGATAATGACAGCTTTAAACGTTTGGCAATATCATTATCAAAGTTGGGAAGGATTTCTTTGCAGAATTCCACCACCGTAACTTCTGTTCCAAAGCTGTTGAAAATGCTTGCAAACTCCATTCCGATGACTCCTCCGCCGATTACACACAAGCTGGCAGGTACATGGTCAATGTCAAGTATCTCGTCAGATGTAAGTACATTTGGGAGGTGAGCACCCTCAATAGGCAGAAACTTTGGTTCCGATCCTGTGGCGATAATAATATTATCGGCAGAATATTTGATGCCTTTGGCAACAAGTGTTTTACTGTCTTTGAATGTCGCTTCCTCATTTACCACGTTAATAAGAGGATTATCCAACAAACTAATAATTGCACATTGTAGCTGTGATATGATCTCGTCTTTGCGTTCAACGACTTTGTTAATATCAAATATAAAAGATACATCTTTTATCCCGTAGCTTTCCGCTTCTTTCAGGTTATCCAATACTTCCGCGTTTTTGCAGAAACTTTTTGTAGGAATGCAACCTTTGTTGAGGCAGGTGCCACCAAATTCTTTTGATTCGAAGATAGTTACACTTAATCCTTTTGCAGCAGCCTGTGCCGCTGTAGCATATCCTCCAGGGCCGGATCCTATAATGATTAAATCAGATTTCATGCTTCGTCGGATGGTGTGTCGTTCAACATTTCTGCATAAGTGACAATCGGATGCTTAGCTGCCAATGTATCATCAAGTCTTCTAACAGGTGTATTGTGCGGCGCACTCTTCACATTGTCAGGATCTGAAATAGCTTCTTCAGCGATCTTCTTCATGATTGCGATAAATTCATCGAGGGTCTCTTTGCTTTCGTTCTCGGTGGGTTCTATCATCAACGCTTGGTGGAAAAGCATCGGGAAATAGATTGTAGGTGCGTGGAATCCGTAGTCAAGCAGACGTTTGGCCACATCCAATGTAGTGACATCCGTGCTCTTATCAATCAATCCGTCAAACACAAACTCATGTTTACAGATACCTTCAATAGGCAATAAGTAGTGACTTTTCAGCGATTCCTTTACATAATTGGCATTTAATGTAGCTAACGGACCTACCATCTTAACATTCTCTTTACCTAGTGTCAGAATATAAGCGTATGCACGTAGAACTACTGCAAAGTTGCCTAGGAATCCTGAGATGGATCCTAATGAGTTCTTATCAAAGTCTACCATGAATTTGCCCTCGTTTGTTTTACGAACGCGAGGATTCGGTAGGTACTCTTCCAGTCCTGCACGTACGCCGATTGGACCTGAGCCAGGACCGCCACCTCCGTGAGGAGTTGAGAAGGTCTTGTGAAGATTGATGTGCATAATATCGAATCCCATATCTCCCGGACGGCATTTGCCGAGTAGCGGATTTAAGTTGGCTCCGTCATAATAGAGTAATCCACCACATGCATGAACCAATTTAGCTATTTCAGGAATCTCTTTTTCAAAGATACCCAAAGTGTTAGGATTAGTCATCATGATGCCGGCTATCGTATCGTCAAGCAGAGGCTTTAAATCGTCCACATCAATGGTTCCTTCGGGAGTACTTTTCACTTCAACCACTTCCAGGCCACAAACTGCGGCACTTGCCGGATTGGTTCCATGTGCAGAGTCAGGAACAATCACTTTTGTGCGTTTCAGATCTCCGCGTTTCATATGATAAGTACGCATTGTCATCAAACCGGTAAGTTCACCATGAGCACCGGCAAAAGGGTTTAATGTGAATTCACTCAATCCCGCTATTTCGGCCAAACTTTTCTGCACATTATAATATACTTCAAGAGCACCTTGAATGGTACAGTCAGGTTGTAAGGGATGAAGAGAGGTGAATTCGGGTAGATTGCATATTTCCTCATTGATCTTCGGGTTGTACTTCATGGTACATGATCCTAAAGGATAGAAACCAGTATCCACCCCAAAGTTGTTATTGCTCATATTGGTATAATGGCGTACAACCGTCAGCTCATCCACTTCGGGCAACTTGGCAGCTTGTTTGCGTTTCAGTTGCTCTGGGATTTCTGCTAAATGATGGGTATCACAATGATTGTATGGTAATGAATACCCGACACGTCCAGGTTTGGAAAGTTCGAAAATCAGTTTTCCGTAATATCTGTTGTTCATTTCTTCAGTATGTTTATAGTTGTTTGACTATGTTCACCAACTGGTCGATCTCTTCCTTTGAACGCATCTCAGTGACACAAAATAGAAGTGTGTCTTCAGTTATTTTCAAACCTCCGAAGATACCTGCTTCGATGAATTTCTTCTGTAACAGTGTAATATCAACAGTTGTTTTTACGGCAAACTCATTCAAGAAAGGTTGGTTGTGTGCCATGGAGAATTTTCCTGTAGCACACAGCTCATCAGCTAGATAGTGAGCGCCACTGTAGCTTAGTTCATTTACTTCTTGTAGTCCTTTTTTACCCATTACAGATAAGTAAATGGTAACAAAAAGTGCCATTAAACTTTGATTGGAACAAATATTACTAGTCGCTTTTTCGCGTCGGATATGTTGTTCACGTGCCTGCAATGTAAGTACGAATGCCCGTTGACCATCCGCATCTGCGGTAGCTCCAACTACACGTCCCGGCATTTTACGTATTAAGGATTTGCGCGTACACATGTATCCTACGTACGGACCACCGAAGCACATCGGTATTCCCAAGCTTTGTGCATCACCTACAGCTACATCAGCATCCCATTCACCTGGAGTCTTAATGGATCCTAAAGTAGATGCATTGCAATTCATGATGAATAATGTTTTCTTAGCATGGCAAGAATCAGCCCAACCGGTGTAATCTTCCAATGCACCGTAATAGTTGGGCGAAGCTACGATTACTCCTGCTACGTCGCCATTGGTTACCTTTGTTTCGAAATCAGCCTTATCGGTTACACCGTCTTTTTCTGCAATCTTTTCCAATTCCACTCCATGAAACTTTGCATAGGTTTCCAAAACTCTTAGGATGTTTGGATTCAAAGTCGATGAAGCAAGCACTTTATTTCTTTTACGAGCATGAGCTACAGACATCATCATGGCTTCAGCCGTAGCTGTGGGACCATCATACATGGAAGCGTTTGATACTTCCATACCTGTAAGTTCAGCCATCATAGACTGAAATTCAAAGATATATTGTAGAGTACCTTGTGATATTTCAGCTTGATAAGGAGTGTATGAAGTGAGAAATTCCGAGCGTTGAAGGATATAGTTAATCACAGCTGGAGTGTAGTGATCATAACATCCGGCTCCGGTGAAACAAGTCAATGACTTGTTCTTCTCGCCCAAATCTTTAAAGAATTTGCGAACTTCTGCTTCGCTCATGCTTGAAGGCAGATCGTATTCGCGTTTAAATTGTATATCGTCAGGAATTTCAGCATAAAGATCATCAAGGCTCTTCACCCCGCAGGTCTTCAGCATATCCCTCATGTCATCCTCTGTATGAGGAAAATATTTATAACTCATTGGATAGTTGGGGATATGGTATTATTCTTCGATAAATTTGGTGTATGCTGCTGCATCCATTAAATTGCTTAATTCACTCTTGTCAGACAGTTTAACTTGAATAATCCAACTAGCGAAAGCATCTTTGTTTATTGATTCAGGCTTATCTTCCAGAGTCTCGTTTATTGCTTCAATCGTTCCGCTTATGGGAGAGATCAAATCGCTAGCCGCTTTTACACTTTCAACTGCACCGAACTCTTCGCCAGCAGCGATCTCGTCGCCAACCTCAGGCAGATCCACGTATACAACATTACCTAATTGGTTTTGAGCGTAATCAGTGATACCGATAAAAGCACTATCTCCTTCAACTTTCACAAATTCATGTGACTCTGCATAAAATAAACCTTCTATAACTTTACTCATAATCGTATTATTTATTATTTCTTATAACTCTTCTTATAAAAACGTTTTTTAGTAACCACAGCATCAAAAAACTTCTTGCGAATATGTACTTTAACAGGAGTACCCAATTTAGTATATTTCACGTCAATTAGTGCCAAAGCCACACTCTTGTCAATTGATATGGCATGATATCCGGTTGTCACTTCACCTATCTTTTTGTCGTCTGCAACTATTTCATATCCGTGGCGGGGAACAGCCTTATCGACCAGTTCGATGCCCACCAACTTCCGTTGCACTCCCTCTTCTTTTTGCTTTACCATTACATCCTTGCCGATGAACTCTTCTTTTTCCGTTTTCACAAAACTTCCGAGTCCGGCTTCAATAGGTGTAATGTCCTGACTTAATTCGTCACCATAGAGTGGAAGTCCCACTTCAAAGCGTAACGTATCCCGACATCCCAATCCGCAAGGAACCACTTTATGTGAATCAATCAGCAAGTCCCACACTTTATTGATGAATTTATGACTGCCATAAAGTTCAAATCCATCTTCACCCGTATATCCTGTACGGCTTATAATGATTTTCTCTCCCTCATATTCAAGTTGCTTGAACGTGTAAAAAGCAAGTTCAGCACAAGGAATGTTTAAGATCTCTTCGACAGCAGACTCTGCCAACGGCCCTTGTACAGCCACTTCTCCATATTGTTCACTTTCATGAACCAGATTAATGTCAAAGCCCGTTGTGTGTTGTCTCATCCAATCCACATCTTTGTCGATATTTGCAGCATTGATTACCAGAAAGAAGTCATTCTCACCGCGCTTGTATACTAGTAGATCATCAACAGCGCCTCCATTCGGATAAAGCATAATTCCATAGAATATCTTTCCGTTGGGAGCACCTGTCACGTCATTTGTGAATATATGATTTACATACTTTTCAGCGTCGGGGCCGGTGACACTCACTTCACCCATATGCGAAACATCAAATACTCCACAATCATTGCGAACTGCATTGTGTTCCGGGACGATGCCTGAATATTGAATAGGCATATCAAAACCTCCGAACGGACTGATAAGAGCACCTAAAGCTACGTGTTTGTCGTAAAGACATGTTCTTTTAATCTCTGCCATCTTTATTGAAATAATATTTTTATAAATTGCTCTAATTGTAGATTCAAAATGATATTCTCGAGTTTTACATCTTTCAATGCCTCTTTTACCGCTTCAGGAGTATAATCTATTCCTATCAGTTTGTCAAGCAGCTCATTGTCAAGATCGCCTACAAGGAAATAGTCACCCATTAAGTTTACTTCCTTGATCTTGTTATTTTTAAGTTCGATGCGGACATCAATATCTCCTGCACCCTCAATTCGTTGTTTGCGATTAATGCTGTATCGAGGATTGTTTCCATAAATGAAATCTTCAGTAAGATATTCACTTTCTATCTCCTCAATAACCTTTACATCCTCGTCGTTTAGTTCGATAATACCGTCACACAGATTATCGCGTACGAAATCTTTGAACTCATTCAGGCTGATATTTATGTAATTGTTTAATGTAGTGACGTGTTGTCGCACAGATTCCACTCCTTTGGAGATGAGTTTCTCGTTTGACGGAGTAATGGCACGTACCATATTTTCCATATCCGTGTCATAAAGCATGGTACCATGTACGATGCTTTTCCCCGGTATATGATAAAAAGCATTGCCCGATACCTTCTTTTCATTAATTGTTATATCGTTTCTACCGCTGCTTTGGGCATCAATACCTAATTGGCGTAATACATCTACAACCATGTGTATGTATTTGTCGAAGGTAAACCGTACATTTTCATCTTTAGTTATGTATGAAAACATAATATTGCTCATGTCGGCATATACACATCCGCCGCCGCTTTTTCTGCGATAAGTGTGTATACCTTTCTCATGGCAATAGGCCAAATTCACCTCATTTTCTATTAATTGATTTCTTCCAAAAATAACCGTAGGATCGACCTGCCATATGAAGAATGCATCTTCTTCGTCCAAATGGCGCGCTATGAACTCTTCCATCGCTAAGTAGAAGGGGAGCTCACGAATGTTAGCCTCAGCTAAATGTATGTATTTCATTAACTAGTAGTTATGAATAATAGTTGTATATTGTTCCTGGCTTATGTGGGACAAATATAATGCTTTATTTTTAGATGATAAATTAATGAATGAAAAAACAACTTAATTACAAAAAGATTGAAGGAACCTCTACTTTTTATACAGAAATATCAAGCAACCGTCATTCAGATACTCTATTAGATATTAATTCGTAAGTATTTGGAAATTTTGAACAACTTTTATATTTTCATACTCAAAAAATATCATATTTTGCCATATTGATATTGCAATTATCAGTAATTTTGCAGCAAGAATGTAAATTATAATAAACATATCATGGATATAGTTGAAGAAATAGTAAAACGTGCAAAGGCAAATCGTCAACGGATTGTTTTGCCCGAAGGTACAGAAGAGCGCACTTTGAAAGCTGCAGACAAAGTGTTGGCTGATGGAGTGGCTGACTTAATTATCATTGGTAACCCTGAAGAAATCAAGGGCTTGGCTACTCAGTGGGGATTGAAGAATATTGACAAAGCTACCATCATTGATCCGATGAACAATCCGAAGAGTGAGCAATATGCTGAATATTTGGCCCAGCTTCGTGCTAAAAAAGGCATGACAATTGAAGATGCTCGCAAGAAGGTGACAGATCCTCTTTATTTAGGTTGTATGATCATCAAGAGTGGAGATGCTGACGGTCAATTGGCAGGTGCTCGTAATACCACAGGTGATGTATTGCGTCCTGCATTGCAGATTATTAAAACAGCCCCTGGAATTACTTGTGTATCAGGTGGTATGTTGCTTATCACCAAAGCAAAAGAATATGGTAAAGACGGATTGTTGGTTGTAGGCGATGTAGCTGTTACTCCGGTTCCTGATGCTAATCAATTGGCACAGATCGCAGTTTGTACAGCAAATACAGCTAAAACTATTGCCGGAATAGAAGAGCCTAAAGTTGCTTTATTAAGCTTCTCGACAAAGGGTTCTGCAAAACATGAAGTAGTTGATAAAGTAGTTGAGGCATTAGGTATTGCTAAAAAATTAGCTCCTGATTTGCAGATTGACGGAGAATTACAAGCAGATGCAGCTTTGGTTCCATCAGTCGGTGCAAGCAAAGCTCCGGGATCTACTATCGCCGGACATGCTAATACATTGATTTTCCCTAACCTTGAAGTTGGAAATATCGGATACAAATTAGTTCAACGTTTAGGTGGTGCTATCGCTTTAGGACCTATTCTACAAGGAATTGCACGCCCTGTAAACGATTTGTCACGTGGCTGTTCAGTTGAAGATGTTTACACAATGATTGCTATTACAGCTAATCAAGCAATTGCCGCAAAAGCTGCTGAATAATAAATAGAAGTAAAAGGATATGAAAATATTAGTTTTAAATTGCGGCAGTTCGTCTATTAAGTATAAGTTGTTCGACATGGATAAAAAATCCGTAGTCGCACAAGGTGGTATAGAAAAAATCGGGTTGGAAGGATCATTCCTGAAAATTACTTTGCCCGATGGTTCCAAGAAGATTTTTGAAAAAAGCATACCCGAACATACTACGGGTGTTAAATTCATACTCGATATATTAGTAAGCAAAGAATACGGTTCTATCAAATCTTTGGAAGAGGTTAATGCCGTTGGTCACCGCGTATTGCATGGAGCCGAAAAACTTACAAAATCAATGTTGGTTACCGATGCAGTGATCAAGCAGGTTGAGGCTTGTAGCGTGCTGGGACCATTACATAATCCGGCTAACTTGAAAGGTATTCGCGCCATTACTGATGTATTGCCTAATGTGCCTCAAGTAGCTGTGTTTGATACTGCATTCCACCAAACTATGCCTGATTATGCCTATATGTATGCACTCCCTTATGACTTGTATGAGAGGTACGGCATACGTCGTTACGGCTTCCACGGAACATCACACAGATACGTTTCAAAACGTGTTTGCGAGTTTTTGGGAATCAAAGTTGAGGGTACTAAGATCATCACTTGCCATATCGGTAACGGAGGATCAATCAGTGCAGTGAAAGATGGTAAATGTATGGATACATCTATGGGACTAACTCCTTTGGAAGGTTTGATGATGGGTACACGTTGCGGCGATTTGGATCCTGCTGCTGTCACTTTCATTGAACAGAAAGAAGGCTTAAGCCCACAAGAAATGGATACTTTGATGAACAAGAAATCAGGTATTTTAGGTGTTTCCGGAGTATCATCAGATATGCGTGAACTTGATGCTGCTGTTAAAACCGGCAACAAACGCGCTATATTGGCTGAGAAAATGTATTACTATCGCATTCGTAAATATATCGGTTCTTATGCTGCTGCAATGGGCGGTGTAGATATTATCCTATTTACCGGAGGTGTTGGTGAAAATCAATCCAAGTGTCGTGAAGAGGCTACAAAGGGACTCGAATTCATGGGAGTGAAGCTTGATATCGAGAAAAACTTGCAGATTCATGGAGAAGAAGCTGTCATATCAACAGCTGATTCAAAAGTGAAAGTTGTGATTATTCCTACCGATGAAGAGTTGACAATTGCTACAGATACTTACGATATCGTACTAGGAAAGTAAGGTATTCCATAAAATAAAAGTGATGCCCTGAATCTCATAAATATGAATTCAGGGCATTTTTATCCTATCGTTTACTGAAAAACACAGGTTGAAATTTTCTTAATCTGATTTGTATTTGATTCAATAATGTACTATTTTTGCCGTAGTCATTAAAAATATAAGAATATGACAAAGAACAGAAAGAGCCTTTCTATATATGTAATAATGATTATTCTTTTCAGTTTCTTAATCTTTGTTGCCTTAAAGAGTGGAATACACCTTAACAAATTAAGTATACCGGTTGAAACGAATGTCACAACGACACCCTTTCAGATGTTTGGTCATATTATCAAAGATAATTTGAGATCATCGCTAATGGTCTTACTTATACAGATAATAGTCATCCTTTTTGTTTGTCGTATTTTTTCTTCATTATTTAATTACATGGGGCAGCCGGGAGTTATCGGTGAAATTGTTGCCGGTATCATTTTAGGTCCGTCTTTTCTAGGACATTTCTTTCCGGGCGCTTTCAGTTTCATCTTTTCCAAGGCATCTTTAGAAAATGTACACATGATAAGCCAGATCGGACTTATTCTGTTTATGTTTGTCATAGGGCTTGAGGTTGATTTTAAAATGCTGAAGAATAAGATCAATGAGACCTTGGTAATCAGCCATGCCGGCATTTTGGTCCCTTTTTTCTTAGGTATTGTAGTTTCTCATTATGTTTATCAGCAATACGCTGCACAATTAACGTCTTTCCTCCCATTTGCTTTATTTATAGGTATTTCAATGAGTATCACGGCCTTTCCCGTATTAGCTCGAATTGTGCAGGAACGTGGATTGACGTATACTCCTTTGGGGGTGCTCTCTATAGCTTCTGCTGCGAATGATGATGTGACAGCCTGGTGTTTATTGGCGGTAGTTATAGCAGTGGCAAAAGCCGGTACCTTTGTAAGCTCATTGTTTGCTATTGGTTTTACTCTACTATATATCTTATTTATGTTTTTTGTTGTCCGTCCCTTTTTCCGTAAAGTGGGTAAGATGTATGCAAACAGCGAGGTCGTAAATAAGAACTTTGTAGGCTTTATTTTCCTTACATTGATAGCATCTTCCGCACTAACAGAGGTGATCGGAATTCATGCGTTGTTCGGCGCCTTTATAGCAGGAGTTGTCATGCCACCCAGTCTGGGATTTCGCCATATCATGATGGAAAAGGTAGAAGATGTTACTTTGGCTTTCTTCTTGCCACTCTTTTTTGCATATACAGGTTTGAATACAAATATATTGCTTATTAATAGCGGAGCCATGTGGGGCGTTTGTGCGATGTTTATTGCGATAGCTATTATTGGAAAGTTCGGCGGATGTGCTGTTGCATCAAGATTAATGGGCGAAACGATGCATGATAGTTTGACTATTGGAATACTCATGAATACGCGAGGATTGATGGAACTTGTTGCTTTGAACATAGGTTATGAAATGGGTATTCTTCCTCAGCCGATATTTGCAGTGTTGGTGGTAATGGCGTTGGTTACAACTTTTATGACTACTCCGGCTTTGCATTTGATAACTAAGTTTTTTGCTAAAAAGAAAACAATAGTAAAAGGGCATCCGCAGAATTTGATGCTCAGCTTTGGTCTCTCTGAGAGCGGTCCCAATCTTTTGTCCGTTTACCGATTGTTGTTTGGCGATAAGGTGCAGAAGAAGCATATCATAGCTACCCATTTCACACAAGGAACCGATCTTAATATGGTGACAGCCGAACATTATGCTCGTGACAGCTTTCGACCGGTGATTGACGAGGCAAGCAAGTATGGCATTCAATTAAACAAGCACTACAAGCTGACTGATAATATTGTTGATGAAATCGTAACTGTAGCCAATAACGAGAATGTAGAGTATCTGTTGATCGGTTCAGCTTATGGATTGATGGAGACTGATGCGAAAAAGGTTCCTGCAAAGAAAGGAACGAATTATTTCTCTTCTATATTAAAAAGTATTCGGGAAAAGTCTTTCGCTTTTTCAGGTATAATACTCACAGAGAAAACGCAAGAGATACTACGACGTGCCGAGTGTACTGTGATCATTCTTATTAGTAAACGTAAAGTTAGTAAGATATCGAATATTTCGATAATTATCGATAGTGAAACGGATTGTAAACTTTTGGATTTTGTAGAGGATATCTTACAGTCTGTTCAAGCCGTACGCATATACCAATTGAGAGATATAAAGGACTCCGAATGTAGCAAACGTATAGATAAGCTGTTGGTGGATAATCCTGAAAAGGTCGGATTGCACCAATATCGTCTTTTAAGTGAATTGGTATTTACTCGTATGTCCGGTCATTTGATCATGTCATCTTATGATGTTTGTCGTGAAATGTTGAAACTATATAAACCATCCGATAAATTACAATTACCATCTTATTTGAGTGTACGTTTCAAAGACTCATCTGTAAGCTCCAAAGACAAGATTGTTTGATGTATCGTAAGCGTCTCCGGAAT
>DCFW01000023.1 GCA_002315435.1 Bacteroidales bacterium UBA1794 | reverse complement strand
AATTTTTACCGGACAGCAATAATTCATTTTCAATAATAGTTTTCTAAAGTCATAGTTTTTACAAAGGTAAATAAAGGGAGGTACTGAGAAGCCCCTCTCTTTTTATAATCATCAATGCCACATGGGTATCACAAGCATAATATCTTTAGTTCGCCTTATCCTGTTGCATTGTTGGATCTTCTAGCAAATCCCCATCCTCATCAGGCATCAAATTTCCATTATTAATATTCAATGAATCTAGCAGAATAGAATCCTGCTTTACCGGAGAAAATCCTTTTGCTGCACGCGGTCCGAGATGCACCACCGGACGTATATTTGCCTCTTGTTCAGGGGTTATCAACCCATTTATACGCAAATATTTAGCAATTAGCCTGAAATAACCCAATAAATATCCACGCAACTGACCATCAGAAGTAAATTCTGAACGGTAATGCTTCGGCTTCGGTATGATAGATGCCAGAAATATGGCCTCCTCTGGGGTTAACTGTGAAGCATCTTTTGAAAAATAGAATTGGGCAGCCTCATTAGCACCATAGACCATAGGAGCCCATTCACATATATTCAAATATACTTCGTACATTCGCGACTTACTGGTTATATGATCATTCTCTATCAACCAGGTAATCATCGCTTCTTCAAGTTTACGGAGTAAATTCTTATTCTTGTTCAAAAAAACATTTTTCACAAGTTGCATTGAAATGGTACTTCCACCACGTGCAAATTTCTTCTTTTTCAAATCATATACTAAAGCATTGCGCAATGCATCCATACGGAATCCCTGATGACGGAAAAACATACCATCCTCAGATTCCATACAAGCTGTTCGCAAATAGGGAGAAATACTGTCAAGTGAGCGATAGTTTGGATTACTTGGCCCGATCATAAAGGTGCGTACAGGCCGACCATTATCGTAAGCCGTATACATAAACGGACCATTCATCTTGGCCAAGTTCGTTGCTCCCATACTTATCACATGAAAATGATAAGGAGTCAAGCTCGACTCAAACTTGAGAGCGTCCAAATTATCAAAATCCATATCAAACAAGAAATGATATGACAGATCACCAGTCACTTTCAATCCATCAATATTGGAAAACAAACCACGTGGAATAGACGAGAATAATTCAATAGCAGGAAACATCGGTTTGTCTATTGACATCGTCAGATGCCATTTCTTATCTTTCTTTTCAGCCTTAATATATGGATTAAACGTAAGATGATTGAATCTCACCTCAGAGGAACGATCCAACTCAAAATAATCATCACCTACATTCACCGTATAGTTGATGCTCCCATTATCAAGGTTTATCAAATTAGGAGATATGCCCGGATGATACACTTCCAATCCACTAACCGCTGCACTACCGAACAACGACACATCACCGCTGAAAGTTTCCTCTTTCAAACTAAACGACACACGATCAAAAGCAACCTTTGCGCCTGAAAAACGATGTACATAAGGAAGCTCCACTTTACCGCCATCCTTGGAATATATAGATGCTTTTATTTCATCATCACCAGGATCAAGCGCACCGTCAGCCCTTAACGTATAATCTCGATTGTCAGCCTTCACCATTAAATCCACTGAATAATTATTATTATTCACCTTCATATCAGGCACACTCAACGATAGGTAGCTACTGTCACGCTTCATGCTGAACAGCATATTGGTCATACTTCCGTTAGAAGGCATCACATTAAATGCTAAATCAAGCAACTTACGAACACGGGCTGCATAGTCACGGCGATGATCCTCTTCCTTTTGCTTTTTCTTAAACAAGAAATCGTAATTGGATCTACTGCCCTTTTTCACAAAAGTAACAGCAAGCCCATCCATATCTATATTTTTCACGCTCGGAGTGAGGCGTAACAGTTTCCACACATTCAAATCAATGGCAGCCCTTTTCATACGCATCAATGTATCCCGATCAACAGGCACCACTGAAACATCTTTTACCTGCACTTGCGACAAGCCTACCATGTGTAATCCCGAATATTTAATGCTCAGGCTGTCTTCCTGTTCAAGACTTGCCACTTTTTTCTTAACATAATAATTAAGCAATGCATCACGTTCAATAAAAAGAATGATCAGTGCTACCACCAATACTCCTAGTACTATTATCAACGTTTTTTTTACTTGCTCAGCTTTTATTTTTACATGCATGATCTTCTTATGAAAAATATGGTGCAAAATTAGACATTTATTTACTACAGTGTATCAAATTAATTAGAAGATTTCAGCCTTTGTGAAAGATATACACCTGCTAAAATCAATACC
Organism: Bacteroidales bacterium UBA1794; assembly: GCA_002315435.1. Lineage (GTDB taxonomy): Bacteria > Bacteroidota > Bacteroidia > Bacteroidales > Bacteroidaceae > DCFW01. Next base: position 37,170 of record DCFW01000023.1, on the reverse strand, counting down.
CCACCAAGTATAGCTATAGGAGTAATACGTTCATGCAATACAATAGCTGAAACTATGAATGTTGCAAACGGCTGAATATAAAGATAATTGGTAACCGTCACCACCCCAATCTTGTTCACCACATAGTTCCATGACAAGTAACAAAGGAAAGAGGCAACAATACCTAAGAAGCACAAATTACCTAGCACTGTAAAATCACTCAGTACAGAGAAATCAATAGATGCTCCTGTCATAAGGAATACCGGTAAAATAGTAATAATACCATAAAAGAAAACTTTACGGGTAATAAATATAGAGGAATAACCCTGTATCTGCAATTTCTTTAATATCAACCCATACACTACCCACATCAACGAAGCCGTTATAGTGAGTATATCCCCTAGTGGATTAAGTTTTAATACAAAATGACCATTTAGTACCACACAAGTTACTCCAATAAGAGCCACCACAGCTCCAAATAACAAAGACTTGTTTATACGTTCACTCTTATAAAAGAATGACGATGCCACAGCAGTCAGCAAGGGAGTTATACTGATTAGTATCGACACGTTGCATGCCTGCGTAAATTTCAAAGCAGTGTTCTCGGCTAAGAAATAAAGCGATCCTCCAGCCAATCCAACCCCAACAAACATCAGTTCATCCTTCAAGTTATTAGCCCAAAGCTTATGAGGAGAGATCGTCCAGATGCACACATATGCCAGCAAAAAACGCAGCAACATGATTTGTTCAGGCACCATTCCGTGAGTTATCAACACTTTGGTAGACACAAATGTAGTACCCCAAATGATTGAGGTGAGAATAGCTTCAATATGAAAGACAGTTCTCTTATTATGTTGGTTCATTCTTTTTCTCTTAAAATAGTCATCCGACCACCTCTGCTCTCTCTGCTATCTGCACAAAACTGATCATATGTTGTTTGGACCAGTCTAACAGAGGTTCCATTGCAGGTATCAGGCTCTTTCCTAAATCACTCAACGCATATTCCACACGAGGAGGTACTTCCGGATACACCTTACGAAGAACCAATCCGTTCTGCTCCAAACGTTTCAATGTCTTTGACAACATTTTCTGTGAAATATCAAGCATTTCCCGTTGCAGTTCGCTAAACCGCAAAGTACCTTTTGAAAAAAGCGTATATAACACCAACATCGACCATTTATCGCCGAAATGACTAATCACATTTCTTATCGGACAGTCCGAATAACGAGCATCTACTTGTTTCATACTATTGACATCCAATTTGCCTGCAAATATACAATACTCTCCAAAAGAAACCTAATGTAAAAAAGAAATAAATACACATTATCGTTAAATGAAACTAATTCCTAATTCATAAAAGCGTTTATTCATAAAAAACTAACCTTCAAGTAACTAAGTGAGGAAAAAGTATTATCTTGCATATGTCTTTACCACTGAATATATTTGCAGTCAATCAACACATATATAACAATGAATATCATATTAATTGGAGCAAGTGGCTTTGTAGGTAAAGCCCTGTTAAACGAAGCATTGAGCCGTGGTCACAAAGTGACAGCCGTAGTACGTAACCCTTCAAAAATCACACTGATACACAATAATCTTACTGTAGTCAAAAGTGATGTTTCAGATACCGAAACACTTATTTCCATAGCCAAAGGCAAAGATGCTGTTATTAGTGCTTATAATCCTGGATGGACGAATCCTAACATCTATGAGGATACTCAGAACAATTACAACAGCATCCTCGTAGCCGCCAAACGATCAGGGGTCAAACGCCTGTTATGTGTAGGAGGTGCTGGTACTTTGTTTGTAAAACCGAGAGTACGTGTGATGGATGCTGCTAATTTCCCGAATCCCATACTTGCTGATGGAATCAAGTCATTAGGTAAATTCTATCTGGAAACATTGACGAATGAGAAAGAGATTGATTGGGTGTTCTTCTCACCTGCAAGCAATATAAGCCCTGGCAAACGCACCGGAAAATTTCGTTTAGGAAAAGATGATTTAGTTGTTGATGCTGATGGCAATAGTAAAATCTCAGTAGAAGATTACGCTGTAGCAATGATTGATGAACTGGAGAAGCCTGCCCATCATCAAGAACGCTTCACCATTGGATATTAATTACAGAATTGAGATAAAAAAAACTTTTTGCGGTCGGGGCGAGTACTCTCGTCCCGATTATATTATAACAATTCCTTAAAATAAGCTTTCTTGTTCCGCAACAATTCAACAATACAAACAGAAGTTGTTACTAAAATTTTATTTTCTCTCCTCTTCTCAATTGGTTTCTCAGAGACTGAACCTTGTTGTCCAAATTCTCCAATTTAGAAAGAATACTTATTTCCTCTTTAGAAGTTTGGATGATCTGAGAAATTCCTCCGTTCCTTATAACAATTCTCTTATCAGCAAGCAAAGCCAACATAGGGTCATGAGTTGAAATCAATACAATCTTCTCCTTATCCACTAATAGACTCAATGCCATTTTCCGATCTATTCCGGCATTCTCTATTTCGTCAATTAAGATTATCGGTGAAGAGCTTAAAAAAGCGACGTCAGCGATCATCAACGCTCTGGATTGTCCGCCGGAAAGACTTGTCAAAGGAACACTTTCTGAAAAACTTTCTCCCGCCAATTTATTGGCATTGCAAATCACTTCCTTTACAGCCTTATCCGCATTAGTGACGAATCTGCTTTCTGCATGCATCTGAATGAATTCACCCACTGAAGCATCCATCACAAAGTTCATATTCTGCGACAGCTGAGCTACTAGCTTTTTTTGAGGATCAAAGCGTGATTTCTTATCCGCTATTTTCCCATTTATAAGAATCTGTCTTCCAGTTGGAGTATCTTTGTCCGCCATCCATTCAATATCAGCCAAAAGACGGCTTTTCCCTGATCCTGTAGGACCGACTATGCCTGTTATGCTTCCTACAGTCAGTTCAAATTCAATGTCTTCTTTATTCCCTGATTTATCATACCCGCCTATTATAGTGATGGATTCTATATTATCCTCCACACTTGTAGACGCCTCGCTTTTTTCCACAAAGCCTTCTATATTAACCAATAGACTTATCCTGTCTATCCCTATTTCTTCATAAGTTTCTTCGGAAATATTATTCAAATAATCTTCCAATGACATCCCACTTGATTCAGGAATATTTATACCGTAATTGGTTATATATTTTGCAACTTGAGGAAAATCTTTCCACAAAAGCAACAACTCTTTTCTCTTTATTTCTTCAAACATAATACACATTGCATTAATGCACTCCGCAGACCCCTCCTAAGGTTTCTTTCTCTTTAATCTTATCAATTTGCAAGTGATCCATATATTCATCATTCAATGTCTTTTCCAAGTTCTCAAAATCTTCAGCAATATAAGGGAAATCGGGCACGAAATAATTTACATCATCTTTTAATTCATCAGGCATAATACATCCGCCATTGTGTAGCATGGCTGTAAATTCAGGACTCCAAAATTTATCTATTATTTCTTTCACCTTATCTTCCTTAGATACCTTAACAATCAAAACCATTGGGTTTGCTACTTTGCCCTCTTTCAAATTAAGAATCTTGACTTTCTTATTAGACGGAATCTTTGAAACAGCAACATCAGGCAAAAGACTTAATGCAGTTTTATTTAGATTACTAGAGCCCATCCTTTTGATAACCTGAGAGAAATGTTTTATATCTGCTATATTATTGGCAAATTGTGCAACAGCCTCATCTCCGAAATTCTTCTTTAAGAAATAGACTATGCCGAAAGAAGCCTTATCAAGATGACCATGCACTGTAAGCTTACCTTCCGCTTCAGATGAAAGTATATATTTCCATGAATCTATGTCTTGTGGCATTCCTTCAACTGTCAGATCTTGAACAATGCTCCATGAGCTGAAACACAACAGCCCCAAATTACTTTTAAGAAGATCATTTGTTATACTTTCAGGAAGCAGTTTTAGATAAGAATCCTTTATGAGTCCCTTATATACTCCTGTCTTCAAAAATCTATTATAGAATTTATCTGAAAACAATATACTATAGTTTGTTGTGATGATTATATCAGGAAGATCATCTTCACTCATAGCTGTTTCAAGCATCGTTCCTATGTCTGCAGAGCCACAATCCGTGATATCAGGGCAATGCATCGGAAAATCCTTGTGCTTATTATTATACTCCTCAACAAAAGGAGCAAACATATTTTTAAAAGGCACCTTTAACGGGCACGGCATTGATACATGCAAATTAATAGCCTTGGGATTCAAATACAATGAGTCATCTTCAAGGACACTCATCTGCAGAGAATCTGCATTTTTATTTATCAACAAACCACCATCCATAATATATACACTTAAATGATTATTAAAAATCTATCTTTTTAATGTTGCCCACTTGATATTCGCTTCCTACTTTTGTCTCACCTAAGCAATAAGAACATAACGCAGCCGGCATGGAAAATCTTAGCCTACTACCGTCCAAAGTAATCGTATCTATTGCCTCAGATACCAAGCTTAAAAGCTCATTACTTCCTTGCCCGCTTATCCCGTTTACAAACAAAAGCTTTGCTTTTATATTTGCCTGCATCACCCTGAAAGCAAACACTTCTCTTTCTGCCTGAGAGACAATGTCACTTTTAGTTATCACCACTATGTCCGCCATTCTTAACATAGGACCTATCTTCTTAGGGGTCTCCATTCCCATTAAATTATCAATAACGCATACAGCCAAAATATCTTTTATATGTGGAGAGCATCTGTTACACAAACCGGCACTTTCTGTAAAAAGAAAATCTAATCGTTGTTTTATTCCCCACTCTATTCCTTCTTGAATATTGCTTACAAAAAAATGATCAGGACATATCCCTCCAGATAGTCCGATTTTAACAGGCACGCCTATCTTTTCAAATTCTTTCGCTTCATTCGCATACAAACAATCGAATTTTATTACTCCCGCTTTTTTACTTGTATGATTTATTTCATTTATCAACTTGAGCAATACAGAAGTCTTACCGGATGACGGTGGACCCGCAAATGTTATCAATTTCATATTATAAATCCATTAAATTAATGTTTTACAGAAACATGCTAGCAACAATTATACCAAAACAGCAAACCTCTTGATTCTTAGTAAAATGCATCGTTACAATCCTCGGGGAATCTGATTAATATTACATTTATGTACTATAATCAATCTGTTTCTACCTGAATGTAAGAAGGTTATTAATAAAAATATGTACATAATTGAGTATAAACGAAACGATGCTATTCAATTCGTGAAAAGTCTGAATTTATTTATGATAAAATGATTAAAAGCCCTTATATTGAGATTATAACGAGCGGTTAAATGACTTTGGAAATAAAAACAAAAATAGCCTAACTGTTTAGCTAGGCTATTTTTGTCGGAATGAGGCGACTCGAACGCCCGACCCCTACGTCCCGAACGTAGTGCGCTACCAACTGCGCTACATTCCGTTCCAAAAATGTGTCGCAAAGGTAATGCTTATTTTCAACTTTCGAAAATAATGGAAGTTTTTTTTCAAATAATATTGTATTTTAAAAAAGATTATCTACCTTTGCAACCGCAAAATAAAAATGCATGGTGCCATAGCTCAGTTGGTAGAGCAAAGGACTGAAAATCCTTGTGTCACTGGTTCGATTCCCGTTGGCACCACGTTTTTCTAAATTATATCCCCTGAAAGGTTAAGTTACTTAAGTTTTCAGGGATTATTGTTTTTAGAACATCCCGTTCTCCACATATCAATATATCGTTAGCGCTTTTCTTCATAATTCTTTGCGGTAAATAACTGTACTATTCTACGCATATTTTATTGCGAACATACAATTATATTCGGTATTTCTTCAAGCAATACAAATTTTATCCGTTATTTTGCAATACAATATTATACTTCAACATTATGGATGAATTTGAAATGAATTATGGTGGATGGGATTCTATTCACAGGGAACGCTCCAAGGCAATTGCAAAAGATCTTTTAAAAAGGACGCCAATGAACCTTGGCATGACAGCACTAGACTATGGTGCAGGGACAGGAATATTAAGTGCTCTATTATCAGACAAGTTCTCAGAAATAACATTAATGGATATTGATCCTGAAATGATAGAAACAATAAAAGAAATTGCAAGTAAATATAACTTAAAAAACTTCCACCCTGTATTATTCGATTTGGGGCAATCACCATACCAGACAAAAACATTTGATTGTATCTTCACACAAATGGTGCTACATCATATACCCAATACCGAACTACTTCTCAATCGTTTTTATGAATTGCTCAATCCCGGTGGACATTTAGCAATTGCTGATTTGTATTCCGAAGATGGTTCTTTTCATGGTAAAGGTTTTACAGGCCACAACGGATTTGATGTAAAAATTCTTAAGCAAGAACTAGAACGAATAGGTTTTGTAGACATTACTGCTGAGCAATGTTTTACGATGTCAAGAACTCAAAATGGAGTGGTAAGAGAATATCCGATATTCTTGTTAATTGCAACAAAAAGAAATGTTAGCAAATGAAATAGAGGTTACATTAGCAAGACAGAAAGACTCCTATTTCTTAGGATATTCAGCATTTTAAAGAATCTAATAGATTGTTACTTATTAATAATAAGTTCTCAAATAAGAAAGAAATCACTTAATTTGCACTACATTTAAATAATATGATAGGATATCTATATTTGAAACAAATTAAAAATCTGCAGTCATGAAACATTATATTTTTTCTTTGTCACTTCTAACAGGATGCTTATTGTTTACAAGTTGTGTAAGCAAAAAGCAGTTTGTAGGTTTGCAAACCAATTACAATCAGCTACAAACCGAGAATACTGATTTAAAGAGATCTTACCAAGATTCTCAAGTTCAGTTGGCTGAAAGTAGCACAAAAGTCAAAAGTTTAGAGGAACGCTTGGCTGAAGCCAAAAAGAATAATGAAGAACTGCGTTCGGACTATGCGAGTCTACAAGGTTCACTCGACAAAAGTCTCCTACAAAGTTCTCAAGGAAATGTAAATATTTCTAAGTTAGTGGATGAAATCAATGCTTCAAACCACTTTATCAAACAGCTCATCGAGACCAAAAGCAAATCAGATTCACTGAATCTAGCATTGACAAACAGACTGACACGTTCATTAAACGACAGTGAACTTAAGGATGTAAATATTAAAGTATTAAAAGGCGTTGTATATATCTCATTGGCCGACAACATGCTTTACAAATCGGGCAGTTACGAAATAAATGAAAGAGCCGGTGAAACGCTAAGCAAGATTTCTAAAATCATAATGGACTATAAAGATTATGATGTTCTCGTTGAAGGCAATACCGACAATGATCCTATTTCCCGTCCGAACATTCGCAACAACTGGGATTTAAGTACATTGCGAGCTTCATCTGTGGTGCAAGCATTACAAAACAATTACGGAGTCGATCCTAAACGCCTGACCGCTGCAGGGCGTGGCGAATACAACCCTATTGCAGACAACATCTCTGCTGTAAGCAAACAACGTAATAGAAGAACAGAAATTATAATAACTCCTAAGCTGGATCAGTTTATGGACCTTATGAATAAAGCTCCAGAGTCGTCAAAATCAAAATAATTCTGTGATCGACTAGCTCAGCTAATCGCCCCCAATAATACAAATATTGCGCATACAACCACATCAGAATGTTGGCTGTATGCGCAATTGTTTTATTAACGATTCTTCATCACAAATTTATAGAAAAGAATCATTCCACTATAAAATCTTCAGACTTAAAGTTACTATAGCTACGCCCAGAGATTGCGGTGAACTTTAGTACGCAATAGTCCGGATCAGTAACTCCCTCTTTATAGTACATTGTATCACCGGGCAACCAAATCATCTCTTTGCTCTCACTGTCAGTGAGCACTTCCATTGTTCCTTTAAGCATCACTCCTCTGAAAAACCTTGAATCACAAAAATAAACACAAGCGCGATTATTTTCTTTAAATTGTGACACTCGCATTGACGAGGTATTTGTTGAAAAATAAATAGTTCTAACACCTACCCTCTTACGTGGCTGCAACATGGCTTTTACATTGGGAAAACCTTCCGAATCAATCGAACCGATAAAAGATACTTTTTGTTTGTCTATCATATTCCCGATAGTCTTTTCTACATCTCTCATGATTATTTCATTTTTGTTTTACGAATGCGAAAGTAGAGATAATGCTATAAGTATCTGCAACAGAAACACAGGAAGAAATGTCACTTTTCACGGTTTATGTTCTTTTCGATAAGCCAAGGGAGTCATTTGTGTTTGTTGCCGAAAGTTACGAATAAAGTAAGATGCAGTTTCATAATTGAGCATAAATGCGATCTCCGACACAGGCAAGTCTGTATATGTGAGCAGACGTTTAGCTTCATCCATCACTTTGTTTTGAATATATTGCTTGGCACTGACATGCATTACGGCATTCATTATTTCATTAAGATAATTGGAAGTAATGCACATCGTGTCAGCATAGTACAAGACCGATCGTTTCTCCTTAAAGAACTTATCAACTAAATGTACGAATTTATCAACATGCATATTTCTCCCCTCTCTTGCCTCTCCGTCTGCCACAACACCATTCATATAAGTCCTATCCAGCAGAATAAGCATCTCATACAACAATGCTTGAAGCACCAACTCATCATTGTGCTTAAATGCATCAATCTCCTCTTTTATACTTTGGATTAGTTTCATGAAACGAGAATAAAGCGGGTCGGACAAATGTACCTTTGAAGATATTTGTTGCATATTGAAATAAGAAAGGTGCTGAACAAACAACGAATCTTTAAGAAAAGAAGATAGAAACTCATCCTCAAAGATCAATGCATAACCACTAGTAATATGTTCGATATCCCAATAACGAATCTCTCCTGGTTTGGAAAAGAAAACATCTCCGGGGATGGCATCAAATGATTGATTATCTATAGAAAATCTCCCCTCGCCTTCAGTAATGAAGGTGATATCATAGTAAGTCAATGTATGAACCGAACATTCTGTCAAAAATTTCTTCACATACTTCAGTTCAACCACATCAACCAACAACTCACTTCCATATTTATTTTCATAAAAGTGATATTGGGGTATTGATCTTTTCATTTCACAAAGATAATCTCAAAACTTTAATGTCATAAAATCGGTAAGTGAAAAATGAGTAATAAGAGCGTTTTCTTGCTGAATGCCACAAAGTTAGTACATAATATACCATAGATACGGTAGAAGAATCACCCAAAAGAGGGATAGTAACCTGTTGTACCATATCATAAATTTGCACTAATTAATCATAAGAAAAATTTAACCATTTAAGTATAAAGTTTGCACTAATGCTTTGTACATTATCAATAAAAGAGTAATGACATAGTTGGAGCATGTCGAACACAACACATATTAATGGAATGAATTTCCATAGAATCACAAACAAAGTAATTAGGACATTAAAGCCCCATTACAAGAATCTATTCAACGGACAAATACTCATAATTGAATATATTTGGATAAAAAATAGAATTAACTTTGTTAAACTTTCATTTTTAACATACCATTTTGATTATGTAATCATTTTTAGCTAACAGCAATGAGTACCGAATACAATCAAATAGACACATAAACATGCAATTTAATTTACAATATGACAGTATTATTCAAAATAATCAAATATAGATATTGCATTATTGATATTATTACATTACATTTGCAAAAACACTACAAAACAATCAATAGCTTAATTTAAATAAATACAGAATAAATACAGTTATGAACAAGCGCAGAAGATTGGCAAATAAATGTTATTTTTTATAAATTATTAATAGAGATAGTATATAGTAAATTTAAGGAGTTATGAGAAGTAAATTATTATTGTTGTTTACTTGTTTATTCGCATTTTTAGGATCAATAACAGCCCAAACCTCAAAGGTTGCAGGAGTTGTTGTTTCAGCGGATGACGGGCAACCGGTTATTGGAGCGTCAGTGACCGTGAAGGGTGCAAAAGTCGGTACAATTACTGACATGGATGGAGCATTTGTATTAGGCAATCTTCCACCCGAGGCAAAAACATTAACCATATCGTTTATCGGTATGAAGTCAAAAGAGATTGCAATAGAGCCAAACATGCGGATTGTACTTGAAGCAAACTCTAAAATGTTAAACGAGGTTGTTGTGACAGCACTCGGTATTACAAGAGATAAAAAATCTCTAGGTTACTCAATTCAGGAAATAAAAGGCGATAACCTTGCAAAAGCAGGAGAATTGAGTGTAGGTAGTTCTCTATCCGGTAAAATTGCCGGTGTTGATATCACATCCGCAGGAGGTGGAATTGGGGCATCACAAAGAATAGTTGTACGTGGTAACAGTTCATTCGGAGACAATCAACCTCTTATTGTTGTAGATGGTGTGCCTGTTTCTAATGACAGTCAATCAACAAAATATACTGATGCATCAGGTGCTGATAGTTATGGATTAAAAAACGGTGTACAAGATCAAGGAAGTGGTCTTGACGATATTAATCCTTCAGATATAGAATCCATCTCTGTACTAAAAGGAGGTTCTGCCTCTCTTTATGGTATGCGTGCTGGACATGGTGTTATTTTAATAACTACCAAAAAAGCCAAAAATAAAGGTGTTACTGTAAATTATGATGCTAGTTTTACCTTGGATCAAGTTTATAATCTGCCAAAATATCAAAACAAGTATGGCCAAGGATCAGGTGGTGGAGAGTATGACTATAAAAACTCCGGTTCATCGCTAGGTTACAATGACTGGGCAATAAAAAATGCATTCTGTTATGTTGATGGAGAAGGGGACGGAAAATATGATAATGACGACGAAAGTTGGGGACCTCGTTTAGATATAGGGTTGAAAATTCCACAATATAACAGTCCAATTGTAAATGGCGTACGCCAGGCAACTGATTGGATTTCTCATCCTAATAACGTAAAGGATTTCTTTGAAACAGGTTATTCTCAAAGTCATAATATTTCAATTGCTAGCAAAAAAGAGAATTCAGTATCCCGCTATTCCATCGGATATCGGAATCAACACGGAACGTTACCTAATACAGATGAATCAAGGTATTCAGCAAATCTGTATAATGATTTTACTATAAACAAGTACCTTGAATGGAATGGTAGCCTTGAATATGTTCGCACAGAAAGTAAAAATCTACCAATCAGTGGATACTCGGCAAACAACCCTGTTCAATCACTTATGGAATGGTTCGGGCGTCAAGTTGATACAAAAGACTTGAAAGCGAAATGGAATACCCTTGATGAGAATGGAAATCGTTACAACTGGAATCAATCCTATCATGTGAATCCATATTACAACATGTACAAAAATACCAATCCATATAAACGTAACAGACTTTTTGGGAAAACGTCACTTTTCATCAAACCTACAGATTGGTTGAAATTTGAGGCAAGGGTTGGTTATGATTATTGGAATACCGAAACATCAAACCGTATTGCCTATACTACAGATTATCCAAATGGCTATTACCGCCAATTTAATAGAAATCAATCCGATTTGAATGCCGACTTTATTGGCTATTTCAATAAAAATTTTGGTAAACTTTCTATTAATGCATTGGCAGGAGCTAATTATAGAGATACACAATATGAATCAGAAGTAGCAGGTGACAATGAAGGCTATGGATTAACAATTCCAGAATTATACACATTGTCAAATGTTTCCGGTAGTGCATTGGCTATTTCAGATCATACACATGTGAGATCAAACAGCGTATATGCACAAGCATCTTTAGGATGGGCTGATCAAATCTATGTGGATATGAGTCTGCGAAATGACTGGAGCAGCACTATTACTCAAAATTTCTTCTATCCATCAATTAGTGCAAGCTGGTTAATAACAAATACATTTCCGACTCTTAAATCAGATGAAGTGACTTATTTGAAATTACGCGGAGGTGTAGCAAAAGTAGGTTCTGCAACTGAGGCTTATTATAATAAAAATAATTATGTAATTGAGTCTCCCTCTATTAATGGAGTAACCCAAACACGTATGGCATACACTTATGCTAGTACAAACTTGAAACCGGAAAAAGTTGTTACAACAGAGATTGGATTTGAAGGATCATTTTTCAATAATCGTTTAAGAACTGATATTTCCGGATATCATAAAATAACGAGTGATCAAATTATGGATATGGAAGTATCTAAAGCATCAGGTGTATACAGCACGAGAATAAATGCCGGTAAAATTTCTAATGATGGCTTGGAAGTTCAATTATCAAGTGATATTATGAAGAATGATAATGGATTTAGTTGGACAGCAACACTTAATTGGTCAAAAGATAAAAGTAAGGTGGAAGATCTATACACAGATCCGAACTCAGGGCAAGAATTATCAACTTATACAATAGGAAATGTATGGAGCACATATGTATACGCAATTAAGGGACAACCTTGGGGAACTCTAAAAGGAGCTGGATATACCTATAATAGCGATGGTAGCATACTCGTTTCTGGCGGACTTCCTGTAATAGCATCAAGTACAAAATTAGGAAATGTTACTCCTGACTGGTTAGCCAGTTTACAAAACGAATTTTCATACAAAAATTTTAGTGCAGGTTTCTTATTAGCATACAGAAAAGGTGGTGACTTCTTTAGTTCAACAGCTATGTTTGCAAGCTATACAGGACTTTTGGATTATACCGCTGCGGGTAATATTCGTGAAAACGGTTTGATTGTCGGTCAAGATGTATTGTCAAATAAGAAATTTGAAAATGCTGATGGTACTGTAAATACTACAAGGGTAAAAGCGCAAGATTTTTACTACAGCTATTACGACAATAAACAACTTAGCGTGTATGACGGATCTTATTTGAAGTTGCGTGAAGCACATATTACATATAGTGTACCTAAAACTTTCTTAGCAAAGACAAAATTCATCAAGGCTGCTAATTTCTCTTTAGTAGGCAACAACTTGGCTATTTTGTGGTTATCAAAGTCTAATAAGGCTCACGTAGATCCTGAATCATCCTTCGGTTCAGATAATGCCGGTGTAGGTTTGGAACAAAACTCATTTCCACCATCTCGTAGCTTCGGTTTCAAATTAGGTCTTACATTTTAATATTAAAAAGAGATGAAAATAAAATATTTATCTAAAATATTATTGCTGTTGCTATTCAGTATGACGATAGCAACGAGCTGCACTTCATCATTTAATGAAGTCAATACCGATCCGGACAGTCCAAGTACTGTTGCCGCGACAAATGAGCTTGCCAATGCCATTTACCAAAGTTCATCAGATTTCTTTGATAGCTGGTTCGATCTAAACGAGTCATGTACATTCAGCGGGCAAATATGCAAATTGCAATACATTGATGAGTCTAGGTATTCATTTCGTGCTTCTGTCAATAATCAGGAATGGTATTATTTGTATCGTACACAAAACACAGTTGTAGATCTTATAAAGAATGCACAAGCAGCAGGCAATACGAATCTATCAAACGTGGGTAAAATTTGGAAAGCTCAACTTGCACAAATTACCACAGATAGATGGAGAGATGTACCATACTCTGATATGTGTAAAGCTAGTTCGGGTATTTATTCTCCCACATATGATACTCAAGAAACTATCTATCCGGCATTACTATCACTATTAAAAGAAGCGGCTGACAGCCTTGTTTCATCAGGTGCTACAGGTAGCCTTGGATCAGGTGATATATTGTATAGTGGGGATCTTACCAAATGGGAAAAATATTGCAATTCTTTACGGTTGCGTATTGCTATGAGGATTTCAGGTATAGATCCAACATTGGCAAAGAGCACCATTGAGGAAATTTTACAGAACCCCACCACTTATCCTATCATTACAAGTAATGATGATAATGCTTTTTATAAATGGACAGGCGTGAGTGAACCTTGGGCTGTATATTATTTGACACGCCCGGATGAATATGGAGTTTCGGATATAATGATTAATACTTTGAAGTCTTTAAATGATCCTAGATTGTCTGTATATGCACTTCCTGCAGCAAGTGACACAACATATAGAGGATATGTAATTGGCGATTCAGTTTCAGCTGTTGTAAACGAATACTCACATATAGGTACTCGATTCATGGCTCATGATGGTAGCACCGGCTTCACGCCCTATTTTCGTGCTAGCGAAACATATTTTATCATTTCAGAAGCAAATCTGCTTGGATGGAATACAGGAAGCTATGGAACGCAAGAAGAAGCTTATGATAAAGCTGTAACATTATCATTGGCTGAGAATAGTGTATCAGATGCTGATATATCAACATATCTTGCAGGTAAAGGTAAATACGACGGAACAGCAAATCAGCTCTATCTACAAGAATGGATTTCATTATTCAAACAAGGAATGGAGGCTTGGTCGCTTTATCGTCGTACCGGTGTGCCGACAAGTAACTATATTGCTCCAGGATCTACTTATGCTAAAACTAAAGCACACAAGACACCACCTTTGCGCTATCCTTATCCGCAAACGGAGTTAGACTTAAATACAATCAATGTGAAGTCATCCAATGCAGATGTTGTTGATAACTATTGGGGAAAACCGATGTGGTGGGATCTCCGTAATGCAGACAAATAAGCCTATTATTTATTTTATATAACCAACCTAAACTTAAAGGTGGTACTGATTAAGCTCAATCGGTACCACTTTTTTATATCAATATACTTACTTATTACAACCCACTAACCGCGTCATCATTAGGATCAAATAAGATATAATAGACATTTTTATTTTGCGCCTTCCCTTTTTTATTGTATATTGCAAAAGAATTCTTGATCTTTCGACCTCGTCATTCCATTTTTTCTTTCACTTTCTACGGGGTTGACTACTTACAAGTGACTTTATATAAATCTATTTTTCGCGTACCTTAATTCATCAATTAATATGAGAGTATTTATTATATCAAATAGACTTCCTGTGAAAATTACTGCAGAAGAATCAGGTGTATTCAACTTTGTGAAAAGCGAGGGTGGTTTGGCCACAGGGTTAGCGTCATTAGATATGCCAAACATTGAGAAACATTGGATTGGATGGCCCGGCATGGAGGTTAGAAATGAAAAAGATAAAAAGGAAATTGTAAAATCACTGGACAAATACAATTATCATCCTGTCTTTTTGACTGAGAAACAGATCCATCAATACTACGAGGGATACTGCAATAGCACTTTATGGCCATTATTCCACTATTTCTATTCATTTGTAGAATATGACAATAGATATTGGGAGGTGTATAAGGATGTCAACCACCTCTTTTGCGAAATGGCTAAAAAGCTCATACGTGAAGGAGATATTGTGTGGGTACAGGATTATCACTTAATGCTGCTCCCACAAATGCTGCGCGAAGAGATAAAAGGGATAAGTATAGGATATTTCCACCATGTACCATTTCCTTCATATGAACTGTTCAGGGTGCTGCCTGAACGTGCCGAGATACTGCAAGGTCTACTGGGAGCTGACTTAATCGGCTTTCATACACATGACTACATGAGGCACTTTGCCAGTAGTATCGGCCGAGTACTGCATTTACCATTTAAGCTCGACTGTATTCGTATGGAACACCACAAGTCATATGTAAATGCTTTTCCCATGGGTATAAATTACGACTTATACCATGATGCTTACTTGAAACCCGAAATAAAGGAAAAGGCAAAGGAACTAAGGAAAAATTACGGCAAGGACAACAAATTGATCTTGTCGGTTGACCGGCTGGATTATAGCAAAGGTATCTTACACCGCATCAAAGGATTTGGTCTCTTCTTGAAAAATCACCCTGAATATAAGGGAAAGGTATCATTAGTAATGATCATAGTGCCGTCGCGTGATATGGTAGGCAGGTATGCCAGACTGAAAAAAGATATAGACGAACGAATTGGTTCTATTAACGGGAAGTATTCAGATATTAACTGGACACCGGTATACTATTTCTATCATAGCTTTCAATTTGAAGATTTGGTATCCATGTATTACATCGCGGATATAGCCCTGATCACTCCCTTGAGAGATGGTATGAATCTTGTTGCAAAGGAGTATCTGGCTGCAAAGGGTGATTCTCCCGGAGTGCTTATTCTGAGTGAGATGGCTGGTGCTTCCATTGAACTGAGAGATGCAATTATAATTAATCCGAATGACATAAAACAGATTGAACAGGCTATTTTAAAGGCTCTTGAGATGCCTGTGAATGAACAGATGAAACGCTTACGAAAGATGCAAAAAGTGCTGTCAATCCATACAGTGAAGAAATGGGCTGCAGACTTTGTGGATGAATTAGTGGAAGTATGCGAGAAGAACAAAACTCTAAATGATAAAGAAATTAATGAGGAAAAATGCAAGGAAATAAGTGTTGCTTACAAAGCTGCTTCACACCGCTTGCTAGTGCTCGACTATGATGGCACGTTGACAGGATTTGTAGACAATCCTGATGAAGCGTATCCTAATGATGAACTATTGGAGATGTTGACGCAATTGTCTGCCGATCCAGCCAATCATGTGGTGATTAGCAGTGGTAGGGATGAAACGACATTGGAGAAATGGTTCGGACATCTCAATATAGGCATGGCTGCTGAGCACGGGGCTACCTACAAAGAGGATGGAAAGTGGCATGAATATATTAGACAAGGTGAATGGGATAGTGAGATACTGAATATATTAAAAACTTTTGTGGACAAAACTCCGGGATCACATCTTGAAAAAAAGGGAACAGCTCTGGTGTGGCACTATAGAGGTGTAGACGAATGGTTTGCCTCACTAAGAGAACAGCAGTTGATAAATGCACTGATGTCACCTTGCAGCAGGCATAGATTACAGATCATGCGGGGAAATAAAATTGTGGAAATTAAATCTCCTCTCTACACGAAAGGTTCGGAAATAAAACGATTGCTGGCAAAAAGTGATTATGACTTTATATTGTCAATGGGTGATGATGTAACCGATGAGGAGATGTTCAGAGAACTGCCTGATAATGCTTACAGTGTGAAAGTAGGCAGTAGTTCGGACCTGGCAAAATATAATATCCCATTGCAAACAGATGTGATTTCTTTCTTAAGAAACGTCTGTTTGAATGGGATATAATTAATGTTTAACTATTATGGGCGAATGAATTTTGAGAACGTCACTTCTTCCGAAAATAAGATAGCCGTATCAATCAGAGCTAAATGGGAATATGCCTGCGGGAAGTTTCCCATTTGTTCTTTGGTTGTGAAATCCAGATCCTCACTGAACAACTTCACATGATTTGAATAAGTAAGCAATCGTCTGAACAGCTCTTTAGCTTCTTTCTCGCGACCGGTTACATACAATCCCCGAACCATCCAAAAAGTACAAATAGTAAATGCCGATTTGGGTTTGCCAAAATCGTCCGGATTATTGTATCTGAACATCAGTCCTTTGTAATACAGTTTCTCATAAATGGCATTTACAGTCTTTTTGTACCGCTCATCATCCGGAGAAATGAATCCATACTTCTCCATCAACAGCAGTGATGAATCAAGCTCTAAATTTGAATAGGTTTGTGTAAAACTTTGAATATCCCCATTCCAACCATAAGCGAGAATATCTTTTTTAATTACATCTGCCCCCTCTCTATATCTTTCGGCATAACCATCTTTATGAAGCATTGCCGCTATTTTGGCTCCCCGATCAAGCGCCACCCAACACATCACTTTTGAAAGCACGAAATGTTCTTTCTTATTGCGTATCTCCCATATACCGTTATCGGGATTGCGCCATTCATTCATCACAATACGACCGATATGCTTGACCACTTCAAACATATCCTCCACTTCATCAAGCGTCCCTTTGAAATAGAGATAATATTGATAAATAACGTTCATCAAATATCCATAGGAGTCGTTTTGCTTTTGATAGTAAGCAGCATTGCCAACACGAACCGGACGTGAATTTTTATAACCACACAAGTATGGAAGCTCTCTTTCATTAAGAGTACGCTCATACCTGATGCCATACATGATCTGGAAATTATCGGATTTTGATTGCAGAATGTTTTGAATGAATCCCATAAAACGTCTGGCTGCACCGCTATGCCCTACCTGGATAAGAGTTTCAATAGACATTGAAGCATCCCGCAGCCAACAATATCGATAATCCCAGTTTCGCATTTCGCCTACGGTTTCGGGTATACTGGTGGTGAGTGCCGCCAGCACAGCTCCTGTACGTTGGTATGACATCAATTTTAATACCAGCATACTTCTTTCAATATACTCATCAAAGTAAGTATATTTCTTTGAACGATTTGACCAATTCATCCAATAGAGTTTGGTACGCTCATATTCAAGGTACACCCTCTCAATATCAATTTTAATGACTTTCTGATTGTAGGAGATGAGAATGAATTCATCTCTCACCAATTCTATCTCTTCGTTATTCAGTATATGATTGAAACTAATGCTTGAATACATGTAAATAGCATTCTGAAGATTATCTTTCATACAGGTCTTCACGTATTCGGGGCCATCTTTATGAATCACTTCTCCATCAGCATAATTCAATTTGGGATCATAATTAATTGCAAACTTCGGGTTCCCTCTTCTGACACGAATCAAACGATACAACTCAGAGGGAATATAGTAATCCTGTTCTTCACCTGTTTTATATCGTGGCATGAAGTCCATAACTTCGAAACACCCCTCTTTCGTAGAATCAAAAGTAGTTATCAAAACATTCGTATGCTCAATATACTGCTGTGTTATCGAATAGCTCGAAGACACTATAAAACCTAAACTTCCTCCTATCTCTTTATCAAGTATCTTCCCAAATATCGATGGTGAATCGAAATCCGGCAAGCAAAACCAATCAACACTTCCCTTATCTGAAACAAGAGCAGCCGTACGCCCATTACCTATAACACCGTAATTAAGATTTTCCATAATCAGAAGATTATTAGTTCTACAAATATTGCAAATATGCAATTCACAAATATAAAAATCTATATGCTATGATGCAAGTATATTCACCAAAACCATAGAGGATTTGTTTATTAATAACGATAGGAAAAACGCATTTAAAATTAGTAGTTATAACCTTCCTAAATAATAGCAAATCCATTCGACAACCAGCCTTTTTCCATTGATTGATCTTTGATCTATAGCATATTAGCAGTAGATGTGTTCCTCCTATCTAATAGTAATCGATGGCATGTAATGTTTCTATTCCTGCTTAGCTTTTTGCCGGTTCCTATAATGCATTCTTTGTGTTGGACGTTTGTATTTTCATTTTTTACGACCGTAGAAAAGCATTTTTACAACTGTGGCACGACTGTTTTACAATTGTAGAAAAGCATTTCTACAGCTGTAGAAATAAGTTTTGAATGAAGAGAGATCATAAAATGCACGTTAGCATGTCGAGGAATGCCTATACGGTTTACAAGTTTATTGCTCTATCTTCCTTCACTTAGGCCATTTACGATCAAAGAAAGGACTCTTTGAAGAGACACTGAGAAGTAGTGCAAGCACACAACCACAATCTTTCAATAGTTCCATCTTTTGCGCAGCACTTCCTACCGAGTACATTACGCGTGTATCAACTCGCAGATCAGTAGCCATCGCGCATGCCGATCCAATGGCAATGCCCACATCAAGCGAACTAAATGTGCAAGGCACATTCTCCGGCTTAGACGCACAATTCGGGAAACCGCAATAACCGCAATTGAGCGCCCGAGGTCTTTGAACATCACGTGTACCGATCAAGATCACGGCTTCGGCTTGACGAACATTGTCGGCGTCACGCAAGAAGAACTTCATCTGATTCTGTGATCCCATTTCTTCCATTCTCTGAGAGAGTTGTTCCTTCTCATCCCCTGTGACAAGAGCAATTTCAACAACGTCCATTCCCCTTGCTTTGGGTGCCGTGCGCGCAGCTGTCATTATTTGCCTGGCAACATGAAGTACATGCTCGCACCGGGCGTTTCTTTCATTCTCTATCATAATCACTTCTTCTTTTTTAATTCATTAATGTGCTTTACAAACACTTCCTTTATGCAAATATAATCAAAATACCACACTATGACTAGCAAATATAACATAGATATGGTAACAGAAACACATAAAAATGGGATATTTTTACAGCAAAATGAATGGTAAATTTGTAAGAATAGAAGTATAAGATACTAACAGTCGGATACGTCTATTACATTATTGAAAATGATTGATAATATTTAATACGCACATTACATTGCTAAAATTTTTATTTATTGGTAGCCATACCTAGTTGTAATACATCTTCTCTATGAAAAAATCTTTTGTTGGTTGTTTAAACGAAAAAAATCTCAGCAAGGGAAACCTTACTGAGATTTTTATATGATAACTTATGAGGTTATTTGTTTGTATATCAGTCTTGCAATTTCGCTGTGATGAACTCACGGTTTAATTTAGCAATGTTGATAATGGTTTCGCTCTTCGGGCACTCAGCTTCGCATGCGCGAGTGTTTGTGCAGTTACCGAAACCTAGCTCATCCATCTTGGCAACCATAGCTTTTGCACGACGTGCTGCTTCTACCTTTCCTTGTGGAAGCAATGCCAACTGAGTGACTTTAGATGAAACGAACAACATGGCAGAACCATTCTTACATGCTGCTACACATGCGCCACAACCGATACATGAAGCTGCATCCATTGCTACGTCAGCTACCTCTTTAGAGATTAGGATGGCATTAGAGTCTTGTGGAGCTCCGGTGTTTACACTTACATAACCACCTGCTTGCATGATTTCGTCAAATGCTGAACGGTCAACCATCAAATCACGGATAACAGGGAATGCAGCCGAACGCCAAGGTTCAACAGTGATGGTGTCACCTTCATTGAACTTACGCATAAATGACTGGCATGTTGTCACTCCACCTTCGGGTCCATGAGGATGTCCGTTTACATAGAGTGAACACATTCCACAAATTCCTTCACGACAATCATGGTCGAAGACAACTGGTTCCTTTCCTTCGCTTACAAGGTTTTCATTCAAGATATCGAGCATTTCGAGAAAAGAAGTATCTCCGGTAATATCTTCCATTTGGTAAGATTCAAAAGCACCTTGGGCTTTAGGACCTCTTTGACGCCAAACTTTTAGCGTGAAATTTATAACTTTTTCCATTGTTTACTTACTTTATTAAATTAAGATTTGTAGTTACGAGTTTGAACTTTAACAAATTCATAGTTCAATTCCTCTTTAATTAACTCAGGTTCTTTGTCCTCACCTGTGTAGTTCCAGCAAGCAACGTATGAATAGTTTTCATCATCACGTTTAGCTTCACCTTCTGCAGTCTGATATTCCTCGCGGAAATGACCTCCACAAGATTCGTTACGATTCAATGCATCGTAAGCGATGAGGTGACCCATCTCAATAAAGTCTGCAACACGAAGAGCTTTTTCAAGCTCGGTATTCTGATCATCTTTAGCTCCGGGAATACGAACATTTGTCCAGAACTCTTTCTTAACCTCTGCCAATTGCTTCAAACCTTCGGTCAAACCTTCTTTGGTACGTCCCATACCTACAAAGTTCCACATGATGTTACCAAGTTTCTTGTGAATAGAATCGGTTGATTCAGTACCTTGAATTGACATCAACTTTTCGATCTTATCCTGTACTTCTTTCTCTGCCACTTCAAATTCAGGAAGATCGGTTGAGAAACGAGGAACGGTAATCTGATCTGATAAGTAGTTTTGAATGGTGAAAGGGATAACGAAATATCCATCAGCTAAACCTTGCATCAATGCCGAAGCTCCCAAACGGTTGGCTCCATGATCAGAGAAGTTACATTCACCAAGAGCGAACAAACCTTTGATTGATGTTTGCAATTCATAATCAACCCATAAACCACCCATTGTGTAGTGGATAGCCGGATAGATCATCATAGGTGTCTTATAAGGATTTTCGTTTGTGATTTCTTCATACATCTGGAACAAGTTACCATAACGTTGACGAACAACGTCTTCTCCTAAACGTGCAATTGGTTCAGAGAAATCAAGGAATACAGCCAAACCGGTTGGGTTTACACCAAATCCTTTATCGCAACGTTCTTTGGCAGCACGTGAAGCTACGTCACGAGGAACCAAGTTACCGAATGCTGGGTAACGACG
This sequence comes from Bacteroidales bacterium UBA1794, assembly GCA_002315435.1. Taxonomy (GTDB): domain Bacteria; phylum Bacteroidota; class Bacteroidia; order Bacteroidales; family Bacteroidaceae; genus DCFW01. Next base: position 15,088 of record DCFW01000023.1, on the reverse strand, counting down.
CTCCAAATAGTAGTCACGATCTTCTTCCTTTATTTCATCGCCCTTCATCTTACCTTCTTGAATGGCTTTGGCATCTTCCAAATTCTTGGGAACCCAAATACGACCATCATTACGTAATGATTCAGACATCAATGTCAATTTAGATTGCTTATCACCATGAACAGGAATACATGTCGGGTGAATTTGAACATAAGAAGGGTTAGCAAAAAGAGCACCTTTCTTGTATGCAGAGATTGCAGCTGAACAGTTACAACCCATAGCGTTGGTCGACAAGAAATAAGTGTTACCGTAACCGCCGGTTGCCAACACTACAGCATGAGCAGCAAAACGCTCAAGCTTACCTGTTACCAAGTTGCGTACGATAATACCACGAGTGCGTCCGTCAATAATAACAAGGTTCTCCATTTCATAACGAGTGTAAAGTTTCACACTACCTTTATGAATCTGGCGACTCAATGCTGAATATGCGCCCAACAATAACTGTTGTCCGGTTTGTCCTTTAGCATAGAATGTACGAGAAACCTGTGCACCACCAAATGAGCGGTTGTCAAGTGTGCCACCGTAATCTCTTGCAAAAGGAACACCTTGAGCAACGCATTGGTCGATAATACTATTTGAAACTTCAGCCAAACGATAAACATTAGCTTCGCGAGAACGGTAATCACCGCCTTTTATTGTATCGTAGAATAAACGATAGATCGAATCACCGTCATTCTGATAATTCTTTGCAGCATTTATACCACCTTGTGCAGCGATAGAGTGTGCACGGCGTGGAGAATCTTGAATGCAGAAATTTAGTACGTTAAATCCCATTTCGCCGAATGATGCAGCGGCAGACGCTCCTGCCAAGCCGGTACCAACAACGATAATATCAAGGCGGCGTTTATTTGAGGGATTAACAAGTTTCTGATGAGCTTTATAGTTACTCCATTTCTCAGCCAATTGGCCTTCAGGAATTTTTGAATCTATCTTAGTCATAATGATTAATCTTTTATCTGAAATATTTATGTTTCACTTTTATTAAGCTCCGCAGAGTCCATACTTAAAGAAGAAAATGATAGTAACCAATGCAAAAGCCAAGCAAACAACTGTAGCCCAAATTTTACCAATCATTTTCCAACGTTCAAACCAGATTTTATTATTCCAACCAATGGTTTGTAATGCACTCCAGAATCCATGTGTAAGGTGGAACCAAATAGCGCCGAACCATACCAAATAGATTACTACAAAAGCAGGATGAGAGAATGTCTCCTTAATAAGAGCGACGCCATCACTGGGATCTACTTCAGGTCTAACTTTTGCAATTTCATTAAATTGCATATTGTACCAGAATTGAGAAAAATGTAACAACAAGCCACACAAAACGATCAATCCCAGAACTAACATATTCTGAGAAGCCCATTCAACAGACTTGGGGCGATCTGTCACTGCATAGCTTTGATTACCTCTTGCTCTACGGTTCTGAGCTGTGAGGAAAAAGGCATAAACAATATGAACCGCGAAACCAAAAGCTAGTACCATTGTACCTACCAGGGCATACCAATTAGCTCCTAAAAATTCACAGACAGCATTATAGCCTTCTTCTGAAATGACGGCTACAGCGTTCATCGCCATGTGAAATGTAAGGAAAAGGATGAGAAAGAGTCCCGAAATACTCATGACCAGCTTTCTTCCGATTGAAGAATTACTTAACCACATAAATGATTGATTTTAAATTATTTATTTGATGAACTATTTTTTATGATTATTTGAACATCTCTAAGTTTGCAAAATTAGCTGAAATAGTGATATAATGCAAATAGATTAAGGAAAAAATTCTCTAATCTATTGGGCATTTTAATTATTAAACTTATTTTTGCCTGAAAATAGTTTATGAGAAACAAACTGATATTTATTGGGGTTATTTTTATTTGTTCTATACAGCAAGTCAGCGGACAGAACTGGGATGTTAATTCTTTAAAATGGGCAAATAGAATGGATGGAAAATTTATTGTAAACTCTAGCAAGAGACTTGTAAATACGGAGCCGTTTATTATTGTAGGAATTCCCATTGCTATAGCATCTTATGGATATTTCCACAAAGATAAAACTTCGATAGAAAATGCAATATATATAGGTAGTAGCATGGTAGAAGTTGTAATGCTATCGACTTCCTTAAAAATGATAGTTGACCGCAAACGTCCTTATGAGAAATATCCTGATGAGATAACAGCACGCACTAAAGAATCAGGAAGTTCTTTCCCTTCAAATCATACCTCCGCAGCATTTGCTCTAGCAACTTCTTTAACCATGAAGTATCACAAATGGTATATAATCGTGCCAAGCTATGCATGGGCCTCTTCTATAGGATTCGCTCGAATGAATCAGGGAGTGCATTACACTTCAGATGTAGTGGCCGGTGCCGCTCTAGGTTCAGGATGTGCTATTTTGAACTTTTATTTGAACAAATGGCTATTGAATTCATATCATAAGAAAAGATCGAACTTAAAATAAGGACACAAAAAAAAGAGTGCCTTTCAGCACTCTTTTTTATTATCTATTGTTCACTTATTCAACTTCACTGTAATCAAGAACATTCTTTTTGTTTGCAAGAATTCTATCATACTCTTCTTTTGAACCAACAATAATCTTGTCAAATTCACGCTGACCGGTTCCGGCAGGGATCAAGTGGCCACAGATTACATTTTCTTTCATACCTTCTAGTTTATCAACCTTGCCTTTGATTGCGGCCTCGTTCAATACTTTAGTTGTTTCCTGGAAGGAAGCAGCTGACATAAAGCTCTTGGTTTGCAATGCGGCACGTGTAATACCTTGAAGTATCTGAGTAGATGTCGCTGGAACTGCATCACGAACTTGAACTAACTTCAAGTCATGACGTTTCAATACACTGTTTTCGTCTCTCAACTTACGAGCTGTAACAATCTGTCCGGGTTTCATTGTTTCAGAGTCACCTCCATCAACAACGACTTTCTTACCCCAAATATGATCGTTCTCTTCAGCAAAGTCCAATTTATCAATAATCTGTTGCTCCAAGAATATGGTATCACCAGAATCTACAATCTGAACTTTACGCATCATTTGACGTACAATGATCTCAAAATGTTTATCATTGATCTTAACACCCTGTAAACGATATACATCTTGAACTTCATTAACGATGTATTCTTGTACAGCTGTAGGTCCTTTGATGGCAAGAATGTCAGCAGGAGTCGTAGCGCCATCAGATAATGGTGTGCCGGCACGTACATAATCGTTTTCTTGTACTAATATCTGTTTTGACAGAGGTACAAGATACTTCTTGATATCACCTGTCTTAGAAGTTACAATGATTTCACGATTACCACGCTTGATCTTACCCATTGATATTTCACCATCAATTTCAGATACGACAGCAGGATTAGATGGGTTACGAGCCTCGAACAACTCTGTAACACGAGGAAGACCACCCGTAATATCACCGGCTTTACCGACAGCACGCGGGATCTTCACAATTACTTCTCCAGATTTCACGCTGTCATTGTCTTCAACAACTACGTGACCTCCCACAGGGAAGTTATATGTACGAAGTGACTCACCTTTCTCATTTACGATCTGAGCAGATGGCACTTTCAGCTTATCTTTGGACTCTATGATAATGATTTCACGCAAACCTGTTGTTTCATCTGAATCAACTTTGTAGGTAATATTCTCAATCATACTATCAAATACGATCTTACCAGTTACTTCAGTAATGATAACAGCATTAAACGGATCCCATTTACAAATGAGTTTTCCTTTTTCTACAAGCTCACCCTCACTACCATATAATGTTGATCCGTAAGGGATATTATGATTTGAAAGTACAATACCTGTATTGACATCAATAACACGCAACTCTGCCAAACGACCTACTACATTCTTCACAGTAGCACCTGTTTCATCAACAGAATCAACGGTTCTTAATTCTTCAAATTCCAAACGACCTGCATATTTTGCGATAATATTTGCATGAGCAGCAGCATTACCGGCAATACCACCGGCGTGGAATGTACGAAGTGTCAACTGTGTACCCGGCTCACCAATAGATTGAGCAGCAATTACACCCACAGCTTCACCTTTCTGAACCATTCTACTTGTTGCCAAGTTACGTCCATAACATTTAGCGCAAACACCATGTTTGGATTCACAAGTCAATACAGAACGGATTTCAACACTTTCTATAGGAGAGTCCTCAATCTCTTGAGCAATTGACTCAGTAATTTCATCTCCACCGGAAACAATCAGTTTTCCTGTAGTAGGATGAATAATATCATGGACAGACACACGTCCTAAAATTCTTTCAGACAAAGAAGCAATTACATCTTCATCGTTCTTTAATTCAGAACAAATTAAACCACGAAGAGTTCCGCAATCTTCCTCATTGATGATCACATCATGAGAAACATCAACTAAACGACGAGTCAAATATCCGGCATCAGCTGTTTTCAACGCAGTATCTGCCAAACCTTTACGAGCTCCATGGGTTGAAATAAAGTACTCCAACACAGACAAACCTTCTTTAAAGTTTGCCAAAATAGGGTTCTCGATAATTTGTGCGCCTTCGGCACCTGCCTTTTGGGGCTTAGCCATCAAACCACGCATACCTGACAACTGACGAATCTGTTCTTTAGAACCACGGGCTCCTGAATCCAACATCATGTATACAGAATTGAAACCTTGATCATCTGTAGAAATAGTCTTCATCAAGATATTTGTCAATTCAGAGTTGACATGAGTCCATATATCAATTACTTGATTATATCTTTCATTATTGGTGATGAATCCCATGTTATAGTTGTTCACCACTTGCTCAACTTCATCATAACCTCTTTTTACTAAAGTTACTTTCTCCTTTGGTATAATAATATCATCCAAGTTGAATGATAAACCACCCTTGAAAGCCATATAGTAACCAAGATTCTTGATTCCATCAAGAAATTCACAAGTTTCAGCAATACCACAAGCCTTAATTACATCACTAATAATCTCACGAAGAGACTTCTTTGATATAATTCTATTTATGTAGCCTACTTTATTAGGAACGATCTGGTTTACAATGATACGTCCTACTGATGTATCTTTCATCAAGACATCAACAATATTACCATTTTCATCCAAATCTTTAACAATCACACTAACAATAGCATGAATGTCAACAGCTCCTTCATTATAAGCAATAATTGCTTCTTCAGGACCATAGAAAATACGTCCTTCGCCTTTAGCACCTGTCCTTAACTTGGTAATATAATATAAACCAAGCACCATATCCTGTGAAGGTACGGTAATAGGAGCGCCATTGGCAGGATTCAAAATATTATGAGCTTCAAGCATCAACAATTGAGCCTCAAGAACGGCTTCATTACCCAAAGGTAAATGAACGGCCATCTGATCACCATCAAAATCGGCGTTAAATGCCGTACATGCTAGTGGGTGCAATTGAATAGCTTTTCCTTCAATCATTTTAGGTTGGAATGCTTGAATACCTAAACGGTGTAATGTAGGGGCACGGTTCAATAATACCGGATGACCTTTCATTACATATTCAAGAATATCCCAAATAACTGGTTCTTTTCTGTCGACAATTTTCTTTGCTGATTTAACCGTCTTGACAATACCACGTTCAATCAGTTTACGGATGATAAACGGCTTAAACAATTCTGCAGCCATCAACTTAGGTATACCGCATTCGCCCATTTTTAATTCGGGACCAACGACAATTACTGAACGAGCAGAATAGTCAACACGTTTACCTAAAAGATTCTGACGGAAACGTCCTTGTTTACCTTTCAAACTATCAGAAAGAGACTTTAACGGTCTGTTTGAATCAGTTTTAACAGCACTGGATTTTCTAGAGTTGTCAAACAATGAATCAACAGCTTCCTGCAGCATACGTTTCTCATTTCTAAGAATCACTTCAGGAGCCTTTATTTCAATCAATCTCTTTAAACGATTGTTACGAATAATCACACGACGATAAAGGTCATTCAAATCAGAGGTAGCAAAACGCCCACCATCCAATGGAACCAAAGGTCTTAATTCTGGTGGAATAACCGGGATAATCTTCATAATCATCCACTCAGGTTTATTACGCCCACGAGATGAACGGAACGACTCTACAACTTGCAAACGCTTTAAAGCCTCGTTTTTGCGTTGTTGTGAAGAATCATTACCTGCTCTATGTCTTAATTCATAAGAGAGACCATCTAAATCTACCCGACAAAGTAAATCGTAAATGGCTTCTGCACCCATTTTAGCAATAAACTTATTGGGATCAGAATCATCTAAATATTGGTTGTCTTTGGGAAGTGCATCTATTATATTAAGATACTCTTCTTCAGAGAGCAAATCAAATACTTTGACATCATCAGCCTCTTTGATACCGGGTTGAATGACAACATAACGTTCATAATAAACAATCGAATCCAATTTCTTGGTCGGAAGTCCTAGTAAATAACCTATTTTATTAGGTAAAGAACGGAAATACCAGATATGAGCAACAGGAACAACCAATTGGATATGTCCCATTCTCTCACGTCTTACTTTTTTCTCAGTAACTTCAACGCCACATCTATCGCAGACAATACCTTTATAGCGAATTCTTTTATACTTGCCACAATGACATTCATAATCCTTTACAGGACCGAATATACGCTCGCAGAAAAGGCCATCACGTTCAGGTTTATACGTACGATAATTAATGGTTTCAGGTTTCAAAACCTCACCATAAGAATTCTCAAGGATTTCTTCCGGAGAAGCTAATCCTATTGAAATCTTCGTAAAGTTACTCTTTATCTTATTATCTTTTCTAAATGCCATATTATTAATATTGCAAAGAGTTATCTATTCTATTAAAATTACTCAAGATGTATGCTTAAACCAAGACCAGCCAGCTCGTGCAACAACACATTAAGAGATTCAGGAATGCCAGGTGTTGGCATCGGTTCACCCTTAACTATTGCCTCATAAGCCTTTGAACGCCCTGAAACATCATCCGACTTTATTGTCAAGATTTCCTGAAGAACATGAGCTGCACCGAATGCTTCAAGTGCCCAAACCTCCATTTCTCCAAATCGCTGTCCTCCAAACTGAGCCTTACCACCCAAAGGTTGTTGAGTAATCAATGAGTACGGTCCAATTGAACGCGCATGCATCTTATCCTCAACCATATGGCCCAATTTCAACATATATGTAACACCAACAGTAGCAGGTTGGTCAAAACGATCACCTGTTCCACCATCATATAAATATGTTTTTCCATATCTAGGAAGGTCGGCCTTATCAGTCCATTCAGTAATGTTATCCAATGATGCACCATCAAAAATAGGAGTTGCAAATTTCAATCCCAACTTCTTACCGGCTGCACCCAAGACTGCTTCAAATACCTGCCCTAAGTTCATACGAGAAGGTACACCCAACGGATTCAATACAATATCAACTGGAGTTCCATCAGCAAGGAAAGGCATGTCTTCTTGACGTACAATTTTAGAAACAATACCCTTATTACCATGACGTCCGGCCATCTTATCACCAACACCGATTTTACGTTTTTTAGCAATATAAACCTTAGCCATTTGTAATATGCCAGAAGGAAGCTCATCACCTATAGTAATAGCAAACTTCTTACGTTTTTGTTCAGCATCAGATTCTTTGAATTTCTTCAAATAATTCATAATCACACAATGGATCAGATCATTTTTGTGAGCGTCATTTGTCCATTTGGTAACCTGAATTGCATCATATGCCAAATTCGTAAGTACTCCAATAGTAAATTCAGAGCCCTTAGCAACGACTTCAGTACCCATATAATCCTTGACACCTTGTGAAGCTTTACCTTCCGTCAAAGCCATAAGTTTCTGAACAAGTTCTTTCTTCAGTTCTGTAGTACGCTCTTCAAAGCCTTCATCGATTTTTTGTAAAATCGCTTTGTCCGCCATTTTTGAACTACGAGTCTTTACTACACGTGAGAATAACTTCTTATCAATGACAACACCTCTCAATGAAGGAGACGCTTTCAATGATGCATCTTTAACATCACCGGCCTTATCACCAAATATAGCACGTAAAAGTTTTTCTTCAGGAGATGGATCAGACTCTCCTTTGGGAGTAATCTTACCAATCATGATATCGCCTGGTTCTATTCTAGCTCCTATACGGACAATACCATTTTCATCTAAATCCTTAGTTGCTTCTTCGCTTACATTTGGAATATCGGCTGTCAATTCTTCAACACCTCGTTTTGTCTCACGAACTTCCAACGAATACTCATCAACATGAATAGAAGTAAGTATATCTTCTCTTACGGCTCTTTCGTTTAAAACAATCGCATCCTCATAATTGTAACCTTTCCAAGGGATATATGCAACCAAAAGATTCTTACCTAAAGCTAATTCCCCATCTTCAGTTGAATAACCTTCAGTAAGTATATCACCCTTCTTTACTCTTTGACCTTTAGAACAGATTGGACGCAAATCAATGGTCATGCTTTGGTTAGTTTTACGGAACTTAGGAATATTATATTCTTTAAGTGCACTTTCAAAACTAACAAATTCATCATCTTCTGTTCTATCGTATCTTATCTTAATCACAGTTGCATCAACAAATTCTACGACACCGTCGCCTTCAGCAGTAACCTGCGTACGAGAATTGTATGCCAATTGTTTTTCAATACCTGTTCCTACAATAGGAGCCTCTGTTCTTAGCAAAGGAACTGCCTGACGCATCATGTTTGATCCCATCAAAGCACGGTTAGCATCATCATGTTCCAAGAACGGAATCATAGCTGCAGCAATTGAAGAAATTTGTTGAGGAGCAACGTCCATCAAATCTACTTCTAGCGGCTCAACTACAGGAAAATCTGCATCTTTTCTAGCTTTAATTCTACTCTTAATGAATTTTCCATCGTCATCAAGTTCACTATTACCTTGTGCTATAACCTTACCCTCTTCTTCCTCTGCCGTCAAATATAACAGTCCTTCATCATCGTTTTCAACAACTCCACTATGAACTTTACGATACGGTGTTTCAATGAAACCTAAATCGTTGATCTTAGCGAAAATACATAACGAAGATATCAAACCAATATTTGGACCTTCAGGGGTTTCAATTGGACACAAACGACCATAGTGGGTATAGTGTACATCTCGAACCTCAAATCCAGCTCTATCACGTGTCAATCCACCAGGACCTAACGCAGACATACGACGCTTATGAGTAATCTCAGCTAATGGATTAGTTTGATCCATGAACTGCGATAATGCATTCGTACCAAAGAACGTGTTAATCACTGATGAAATCGTCTTTGCGTTTATCAAATCAATAGGAGTAAAGACTTCATTATCACGAACATTCATTCTTTCACGAATGGTTCTTGACATTCTTGCCAAACCTATTGCAAATTGGTTAGATAATTGTTCACCAACAGTTCTAACACGACGATTACTCAAGTGATCAATATCATCAACATCCGCTTTAGAATTTATTAATTCTATAAGATATTTAATGATTTCTATAATATCTTCTTTAGTTAATACCTTAACATCCATACTTGTGCTAAGGCCTAACTTCTTATTAATTCTATACCTTCCGACTTCACCTAAATCATACCTTTTCTCAGAAAAGAATAGATTATTAATTACTTCACGTGCGCTTGCATCATCAGCAGGGTCAGCATTACGTAATTGGCGATAAATATATAAAACAGCCTCTTTTTCCGAATTACTCGGATCTTTTTGCAGTGTATTATATATGATAGAATAGTCTGATTGATTTGGTTCATCTTTATGAACCAAAACGGTATCAACGCCTGAATCAAGAATCAAATCAACTTGTTCTTGCTCAACAACAGTTTCGCGATCAATAATGACTTCATTACGTTCAATCGTCACAACCTCACCGGTGTCCTCATCGACGAAATCTTCAGTCCAAGTTTTCAGGACTCTAGCTGCTAATTTACGCCCAATAAACTTCTTCAAATTTGTTTTATTAACCTTAACTTCTTCAGCCAAGTTAAAAATTTCAAGAATGTTTTTATCAGTTTCAAAACCGATAGCTCTCAACAGAGTCGTTACCGGTAATTTCTTTTTACGGTCAATGTATGCATACATGACATTATTAATGTCTGTAGCAAACTCAATCCACGATCCCTTAAACGGAATAATACGAGCTGAATATAGCTTTGTTCCGTTTGCGTGAACACTTTGGCCAAAAAATACGCCTGGAGATCTATGAAGTTGCGATACAATAACACGCTCAGCGCCATTTATAATAAATGTAGCTTGCTTCGTCATATATGGAATGGTACCCAAGAATACATCTTGGATAACAGTCGCAAAATCCTCATGATCAGGATCAGTGCAATAAAGTTTTAACTTAGCCTTTAGCGGAACACTATAAGTCAATCCTCTTTCAATACATTCATCTATTGAATAACGAGGCGGATCAATGTAATAATCAAGAAACTCTAACACAAAATTGTTTCTTGTATCAGCTATAGGGAAGTTTTCTGCAAATACTTTGTACAAACCCTCTTTAGTTCTTTTTTCAGGCGGAGTATCAATTTGTAGAAAGTCTTTGAATGACTTCAACTGCACTTCCAGGAAATCAGGAAAATCCATTGGGATTTTGGCGGAAGCAAAATTAATTCTTTGATTTTTTGTATTTGAAGACATCTGATAATGAATTTGGTGAACTTTGAAATAAATATAGACATAAAAAGGTTAAGAACCCTCTTCCTGAGGGTTCCTAACCGAATTACCTTATAATCAGGTTAATCTTATTTAACTTCAACTTCAGCTCCTGCTTCTTCTAATGCTGTTTTCAATGCTTCAGCATCATCTTTAGAAAGACCTTCTTTCAATGTTTTAGGAGCGCCATCAACGATATCTTTAGCCTCTTTAAGACCAAGACCGCAATGCTCTTTAACAGCTTTAACTACTTGAAGTTTTGCAACGCCAGCTGATTTCAAAACTACATCAAATGTTGTTTTTTCCTCAGCAGCTGCACCAGCAGCAGGACCAGCAGCAACAGCAACAGCCGCAGCAGCAGGTTCAATACCATATTCTTCTTTTAGGATTGTTGCAAGTTCACTAACTTCTTTTACCGTTAAGTTAACTAATTGTTCTGCAATAGCTTTCAAATCTGCCATTTTTGTATGAATTTAATTTGTTATATACTAATAATTATTTTCTATCACCTAAAGTCTGTAAGACTCCGTGAATGGTGTTTCCACCTGATTGTAAAGCTGAAATGACATTTTTCGCCGGAGATTGCAACAATGCAACAACATCAGCAATAAGTTCATTTTTGCTCTTAAGATTACTTAAGGCTTCTAATTGATCGGCACCTATGTAGAAACTTTCTTCAACATAAGCAGCTTTCAAACTTGGGATGCCACCTTTAGCAACTTCTTTTAATAATTTTGCTGGAGTGTTTCCAACATTACTAAACATGATAGCTGTAGATCCTTTTAAAGAATCATATAATGGAGAAAAATCGCCATCATTGTTTTCAAGCACCTTGTGAAGCAATGAATTTTTCACAACCATCAATTTGATTTGAGATTCGAAACATTTTCTTCTCAAATCACTAGTTGCGGTTGCATCCAACGCAGTAAGATCTACCAAATAGAAGTGAGCAAACTCTTTAGCTGCAGCTGCTATTTTCTCTATTACTGTACTTTTATCTTCCTTTCTCATTTTGTTCTTTAGCTTTAATTTTCCTCAATAGATTTCGGGTCAATTTTAACGCCACGACTCATTGTAGTAGAAAGATAAATACTTCTAATGTATGCACCTTTGGCTGCACTTGGTTTCAATTTAAGTAATGTTGATATGAATTCACGAGCATTCTCACGAATCTGATCTTCAGTAAATGAAATTTTACCAATAGATGTATGAATAATACCAGCCTTATCAACTTTAAAGTCAATCTTACCTTGTTTTACTTCAGTTACAGCTTTTGCAACATCCATAGTAACAGTGCCACTTTTAGGATTTGGCATTAATCCTCTAGGACCTAAAATACGTCCTAAAGCACCAATTTTTCCCATTACAGAAGGCATGGTAATGATGACATCAACATCAGTCCAACCTCCCTTTATCTTTTCGATATACTCGTCAAGACCTACATAGTCAGCTCCTGCTTCTTTGGCAGCAGCTTCGGCATCAGCTGTACATAGTACAAGAACCTTTACTTGTTTACCCGTTCCATGAGGAAGAGAAACAACGCCTCTAACCATTTGATTAGATTTGCGAGGATCAATACCTAAGCGTACGTCAATATCTAATGAAGCATCAAACTTTGTTGTAGTGATTTCCTTCACCAAAGCTGAGGCTTCCTTTAATGTATATGCTTTTCCTGCTTCAACTTTGGAGGCAGCCAACTTTTGATTTTTTGTCAGTTTTCCCATTACAATTGAAGTTTTTAATTATTACTTGGAAAATCACCTTTAACAGTGATACCCATACTCCTTGCCGTACCTGCGACTAGTTTCATTGCACTATCAAGAGTAAAGCAATTTAAATCTTGCATTTTGTCTTCAGCGATAGCTTTTATTTGATCCCAGGTTAATTCAGCAACCTTCTTACGATTCGGTTCTGCAGAACCACTCTTTAATTTAGCTGCCCCTAATAATTGGACTGCTACTGGAGGGGTTTTTACAACAAAATCGAAAGATTTATCAGTGTAATAAGTAATAACAACAGGTAAAATTTTACCTGCCTTGTCTTGGGTTCTGGCATTAAATTGCTTGCAAAATTCCATTATGTTGATACCCTTAGATCCCAATGCAGGACCTACTGGTGGTGATGGATTTGCAGCGCCTCCTTTAATCTGTAATTTGATTAATCCAGCAACTTCTTTAGCCATTCTTTCTTAATTTTAATAGATAATTTCTAGTAATATTACGTAACTAATATTACTCTTTTTCAACTTGCATAAAGCCTAATTCAAGAGGAGTCTTACGACCGAAAATCTTAACCATAACCTTAAGCTTCTTCTTTTCCTTGTTCACTTCTTCTATAACACCACTAAACCCTGAAAAAGGACCTTCATTCACTTTAACTGGCTCACCTACTACATAGGGAACGGCAAAATCAGTGTCTTCATTTTGGATCTCATCAGCATTACCTAGAATTCTGTTCACATCAGACTGCTTAACAGGTGTAGGATTCTTTTGTCCCCCCAAGAAGTTAATCACATTCGGAGCTGTAACAAGCTCCTGAATAACCTCTCCAACCAATTTAGCTTCAACAAGAACATAGCCTGGAAGATAATTTCTCTCTTTCAAGATTTTCTTGCCGTTGCGAACTTGATAAACCTTTTCTGTAGGAATCAAAATCTGAGCAACAAACTTGCTTAGCTGAGGATCATTCTTGATGCAAGCATCAAGATATTCTTTCACCTTAGCTTCTTTACCACTCACGGCACGAAGAACGTACCATTTTTTTTCTGTCTCAGACATTACTTACAAAATTAATGGGGATAAACAATATTTTCCATAAAAGTTTGGAAACATTTGTCCATAACAAACACGACTAACGCAATTAAAAGGGAAGCTTCTAATACAACAATTGCGCTGTTCGTTAGTTCTCTGCGTGTAGGCCAAGAAACCTTATGTAATAATTCATCACTAGATTCCTTGCAATACTTAACTACTCTTTTAATCATCTTTATTGCATTTTGCACGGAAGGAGAGGCTCGAACTCCCGACAACTGGTTTTGGAGACCAGGACTCTACCAACTGAGCTACTTCCGTATAAATCAGCTCTCCAAAGAGAACTGATTATATATTTTAATCAAAAATTTCTGTGATCTGACCAGCACCAACTGTACGTCCACCTTCGCGAATTGCGAAACGTAAACCGATGTTCAATGCTACAGGATAGATCAATTCTACTTTTAAATCAACGTTATCACCAGGCATTACCATTTCAGTTCCTTCTGGAAGAGTAATTTCACCTGTGCAATCCATTGTACGAATATAGAATTGAGGGCGATATTTATCATGGAACGGAGTATGACGACCGCCTTCTTCTTTCTTCAAGATATAAACAGAGGCTCTAAATCCTTTATGAGGAGTTATCTGTCCTGGGTGGCAAAGTACCATACCACGTTTGATATCAGCCTTATCAATACCACGAAGTAATAATCCTACATTATCACCTGCTTCACCTTCGTCAAGAATCTTACGGAACATTTCGACACCAGTTACAACTGATTTCTTATCTTCACCTAATCCGATAACTTGAATTTCATCACCAATCTTTACTTTACCAGTTTCGATACGTCCTGTTGCAACAGTACCACGACCTGTAATAGAGAATACATCCTCTACTGGCATCAAGAAAGGTTTTTCAACATCACGAGGAGGAAGTGGGATCCAAGAATCAACAGCATCCATCAATTCCATTACTTTTTCTTCCCATTTCTCAACACCATTTAATGCTCCAAGTGCTGAGCCACGGATAATAGGAGTATTGTCGCCATCATAATCATTTCTATTCAGCAACTCACGTACTTCCATTTCAACCAATTCAAGCATCTCTTCATCATCGACCATATCGCATTTATTCAAGAAAACGACCAATTTAGGAACGTTTACCTGATGAGCTAATAGTACATGTTCATTAGTTTGAGGCATAGGACCATCAGTTGCAGCAACCACTAGAATTGCACCATCCATTTGGGCAGCACCAGTAACCATGTTTTTTACATAATCGGCATGACCCGGGCAATCCACATGAGCATAGTGACGATTAGCAGTTTCATACTCTACATGCGCTGTATTGATAGTGATACCACGTTCTTTCTCCTCAGGAGCATTATCGATCTGATCAAAAGATTTCACTTCAGAAAGACCTTTCTTAGCTAATACAGTTGTAATAGCAGCAGTCAGAGTGGTCTTACCATGGTCAACGTGACCGATTGTACCAATATTAACATGCGGTTTGGTACGTGCAAATTTCTCTTTAGCCATAGCGTTACTTTTATTTATTTAATTAATAATCAGCTTCAAAATTTTGAGCTGTTACCGGGACTTGAACCCGGGACCTCTTCCTTACCAAGGAAGTGC
>DCFW01000027.1 GCA_002315435.1 Bacteroidales bacterium UBA1794 | reverse complement strand
AGGTTTTACCGGACACCAATAATTTCTATTATATTTTTACGGCCGCCGATTCTACATCAAGTGCTATGGAAAAAGCAACTATGGAGCTGCAAGGATTCTTGGATTGTTTGGACAATCCCCATCGTCAAGGTATAATTGCAGGAGTAGGTGCTTGGAATAAAGGCGAAATAAAATCAAAGCCTGCAATGAAAGAGGCTTATGAAATGGGTAAAGGCATTTAAACTTATCCAGATTAATGAATTATCCTTGAGGTTCATATAAAATTGGTTGAGCTGCTGATATTTAGTCTCTTTTTATTGCTCTACATTATAAAAGAGATGATAAGATCAAGCATACTTAGCTAATATATGGATAGTTGTAAGGATGTTCGAAACAAATAAAACTAAAAATCCCCGGTGTGCTGTGAAGCGCATCGGGGATTTTGATATAATCTTTCTTTATTTTTCGTTGAATACTTGATTTTTGATCAGCTTCTCTACATCATATGGAGCCGGATCGCCACCAAGGTATTTGTGAAACCAATCGAGGTGCGCATCATAATAGAGCGGCATTGATTTTACATTGTTCGGCCAGTGCCCGTCGTTTTTCAGAATGATGAGGCGTGATGGAATACCCATTGTTTGCAATGTGGTGAAATATTGCAAACTTTGATTATAGGATACACGGAAGTCAAGTTGACCGGTCATAATTAGAGTAGGCGTTGCAAAGTCGCGAGTATATTCTGAAGGCGAGAACTTCTTGTAAAGATCCGAATTCCATGGTTGTCCTTTCAGCTCGAAATTCGGGAACCATAATTCTTCTGTTGTTCCCCACATTGATTTCAAATCATACAATCCCATCATAGA
Organism: Bacteroidales bacterium UBA1794; assembly: GCA_002315435.1. Classification (GTDB taxonomy): domain Bacteria; phylum Bacteroidota; class Bacteroidia; order Bacteroidales; family Bacteroidaceae; genus DCFW01. The sequence goes on along the minus strand of DCFW01000027.1, from coordinate 245,946 downwards.
TGCCAGGCATTTGAAACGTTTGGTCTTTGCTTGAAACCAGTTCATCATATAGCCTCCGAACGACCAACCCATCGCACCCATTCGTGTTGAATCTACATACGAGAGGTTAGCCAGCGCGTCAGTTACTTTCATTAGATCAACAAAAGGCTTTCCGCCCCAATCGTTTGATATTCCACGAGTATATTCTTGTCCGTATCCGGTTGATCCATGAGGATTAGGGTATGCAACTACATAGCCTGCACCGGGATAAACTTGCCAGTCGCCACGGAAAGAATCCATCCATTGCATTTGCGGACCACCATGTACGTTAAGGATCAGCGGATATTTCTTATTCGGATCGAAGTTGTGAGGCTTTACAATAAATACTTCCACTTTATGACCCTCAGCTCCATCTACCCACATTGTTTCAGAGGGACGGATATCTACACTGTCTTCTAGCTCTTCATTAAGAAAGGTGAGTTGTGTTACTTTCTTTTTAGCCAAGCTTTGACGATAGAGGGCTGTAGGTTTTTCTGTAGTGCTTGCTGTATAGTAAAGGTTTCCCTTAAAGTCGAGATCGAAACTAGAGATAGCTTTATCGCCGCTTACTTCTGTTATTTTTCGGGAAGCAATGTCAATCTTATAAACAGGCTCAAATCCATTCACTTCGCCTGTAAAGTAGATCGATTTAGAATCATTGTTCCATTTAATGTCATCAATCCAGTTGTCAAACGCATCGGATAGCACTTCGGATGTGCCGGTCTTGCGGTTATAGATTGCAAGTCTGAAACGATCGGATTCGTAGCCGGGAATTAGTTGTTTGCGATAAGCAATGTATTTACCGTCAGGTGAATAGATAGGTGATCCATCCCAGCTTTCGTTCTCTTTTGTAATGTTCACGGCTTCTCCTCCTGTAACGGGTACTAGAAACAAATCCGCGTTTGTGTTTGCTTCGGGATGGTCGGTATGGTTAGATACATAGCACATTTCCTTGCTGTCGGGTGAGAAATTGAAGCCAATGCCCCCACCGAGCATAAAGACAGGAGAAACATAATTTCCGGGAGTCACATCCGTGTAGGTTTGTTTCGCAAAATTATAGATAATAATGTGTGTACATTTGCCGGCAGAGTACTCCGTCCAATGACGAAACAATAGATGATCGGCAAGATAAGCTTGTGTCGGACCATTGTTGGCGATTGAATCAGTAACTTCATTGGCTTTGCTGTCGGCTCCACATTCAGGGTAAACGCTTGCACTAAAAGCAATCAGTTGATTGTCGGGAGACAATACCGGCCCGTCTACACCCATTGAGAAGTTCGTTAACTTTTGGGTTTTCCCATCAGCAAAGGCATAGCGATAAACTTGTGTCGTTCCACTATCTGATGAAACGAAATAAAGGTTTTTATTGTCATTTCCCCAGAACGGTTCGTATCCTTTTCCGTTGACCGTAATGGCTGTTTTATTAGAGCCATCGGCATTCATTACGTAAATGTTAGCTTGTGATTTTCCCTTTGGCAAGTCCGAACTACTTTCTACAAAGGCAATGCGATTGCCATCCGGTGAGATTACTTGACTGGAAACACTGCGGATTTTGTATAAATCGGCAATTGTAAAGGCTCTTTTTTGAGCAAATGCTGGAGTCACCATAAGGCAAATCAACAGCGAAGTAAATGTACTTAGTTTATTCATATATAAGGATCGATTATAATGCATGAAAGCCAAAACGCAAAGAAAGACGTTTGTGGCTATGAACTTTTACAAAAGTACATATTTACTCTTAATATGAATGCCTTTGAATAAAGAATAGTTACTTTTTATAGCAATGTCCCTTCAAAAGTTTCGTTTTCAAAGCAGTATTTTCATTTTCTACAGTTGTAAAAAATGTTTCTTACCTAGGTGAAAAACGTTTTCCACCTGGGTAAGAAATGATTTTCACCCAGGTAAAACAGAATAATCCTGCTTACAAGATGGAAGAAATGTACTTGTAGACTGGTAATAGTTGACTGACCATGCTGAAAAGGCATACAATTAGCATATTCGTACTGATGGAGGTATACAATGAAACAATATAGTCCTAAGAAGATTTACACATTAGTTATTAATGTACTGATACCTCTACAAATAAAAGTTCTGATATAGTAACATCATATATTCGTGAAGGCAAAATACAAATAGTCAGCCTTTATTTGTTCATCTTAAAATGCCTATTAATAAAGGGCGGTGAGGGTTGAATGTAAAAAGCAATATTTGATTAAACAAGATGATGTCTACTATTTTTGGATTTTATTTGTCTTGTGATATTTCCTTTAGTCGATAGTTCTTCATTCCGAATCGAACATAGAGTAAAGAGATTAACGCTAGAGAGCTTTCTGCAATGAACATCCCTGAATAGTTGGATATATCAGCTAGCTTGCCAAGTAGAAGCGTGAGAATCATTCCACTGGCGTGCATAATCACAATCTGAACAGTGACATCTGTTCCTTCACGTCCCGGACGCACACAATCCATAGCCATCGTGTAAACAACAATAGATGCCATGCCGCAACCGCTCCATAAAAGTGCTATTCCTAAGTAGATTAATGGTGTGCAAACAGGAATATAAGAAAGAACCACGAAATAGAGTGTGATGATTAATATAATAGCGGCAAAGATCATTTGGGCTTGGTGCCTTCCCATCTTACGAATAATATGTCCACCGCAGAAAGACGCAACTAAACCGCAGACAGATCCAAACAAACCATCCATTAATCCTATTTGTTTCATCGAATAACCGCAATCAACAAGAAAAGGCTTCAACATGCCGAAGATTCCTGCCAGACCTGCATAGTAAAGGATCAAGAATATAATTTGCTTGCTTATTCCTTTCTGAGTAAAGAAATAAATCATATCCGCTTTTTTCACTTTCACCTGCTTCTTGCGTGGTTCCACTTTAATGTTCTTGTTTACTAATAAAGGTATTAACACTAACATGAGAATAAGTGACAGACAGGGAAGAATGTAGTGCCATCCTATTTTTGTGAATAATAGTAGAAGTACTCCTGCACCGACAATGGCTCCGGCAAAACCTCCCATCGACTTCATACTATTGACCATACTTTTGTTTTGATGATCAAATGAACGAGCAGCTAATGCATCTGTGGCAATGACTTGAGTGGCAGATGCGATAAATGCAAACATGATGAGAAAAATAACCGTAAGGAAGTCTTGCCTGAAATCGAAAACAGCAGCAATCATAATGAAGATTGCATATATTAATTCAGATACAAGAATAAAACGCTTATAATTGGGCAACTCACGTGTATACTTGTCAACAAAAGGTGACCACACAAACTTGATTAGAAAAGGCAGGCGAATTAAATTGGAGAGTGCGATTGCTGACAAGGAGAACTTCTCTTGTCGCATCAATATAGGTATTTCTGCAGAGAAAAAGGATAGGGGAATACTTTGTGCAATGTATAAGCAGAAGAAGGTAAATAAATTAAACGCTTGTCCTTTGGTCTGTAGTTTCATCTTTTCTCTATTTGTGTGAATGAGTATTTTATTTGATCAATTCAGCCAGTTGAAATGCTTGGCGTATGCGATCAGCCATGCCGATGCCGCCCTTTATATTGCCGCCCAGAATCAATCCTTTATATTGTTGTTGTATGTTATCAATGGCTTCAAAACGCTTTCCAGATGAGGCTTCATATTGAGGTATTGCTTGTTGATGACGGAATATTCGAATCATATCGGGCTTTGTCCCTTGCGGGAACTTCAACATCGTATGTAAATCCTTTACGATCATAGATTCTATTTGTTCGTCAGTTTGATTAAGCATATCGGCATGCATGCGCCCGCCGATAAAGAAAGAAAACAAGGCACCATCTTGGGGAGCTCTTTCTTCAAAGCAAGCTGAGGGATAGAGGATACCCAATACGTCTCGTTTTTCACAACTTGGCACTAATCCTCCAAACCCATTGAACTTTAGGCTTCCTGTATTTTTAATGCCTACACCTACTTGCATCACCGGCGCGTAGATCAGATTGCTGATGGAAGAAGTTTGTTGCTCATCAATAAATGAAAGCAATCTAGGAATACTATATCCTCCTACCGTAGTGATCACATTTTTGGATTTAATGCTGATCCTTTCATTCTCAAAATTAAAGGTTGTATCAAAGCCTTGCTCCATTGGTGTGATTGTAGCCTCTTTGGCATTGAGTAACACATTCTCTTTCCCTATTTTGTTTGCTAGAGTTAAGGGCAAATTGTCTAATCCGCCTTTGCATGAGAATACTTTCTTTGTAGCTAATTTATCCCGATCTGTTTTCGGTTCCTTCATTTTTGCGATAGCCCCTTTAATAAAGCTTCCGTAGTTTTGTTCTAAATTATAAAGCTTAGGCAGAGCATAGCGAGTTACCAGGGTTTGAGGATTACCAGCATAGACTCCTGATAGAAACGGATCAACAGCATAATCAACAAATGATTTGCCTAATCGACGTTTTGCCAGATCGTAGACAGATTCATCAGGATTTGTTCCTTTAGCGCGAAAGGGTTCTCCAAGTATTCTGATTTTATCACTTAATGTAAATAGAGGGGTGGTAATGCTTTTCGTCAATCCGGAGGGTAATAGATGAAATTGATTACCCTTCCAAATGAAACGAAGTTTCGCACTTTCACGAGCATTCTCCAATTCACACTCTCCATTGAGTGATTGAAAAAGTTCTGTGATCTCAGGATAAGAGACCACACCGGTGTTTGGTCCGGATTCAAATACAAAACCTTCTTCCTTGAAAGTCTTGATTTGACCGCCAGCCCAAGCATTCTGATCGATAACTTTTACTTTCAATCCTTTGCGAGAGAGTAGATAGGCCGTAGTTAAACCGGTAAGACCAGCACCTATAACTGTCACATCAGCAATAATTTCTTTCATCTTATACGGGATTTGAAAATTGTTTGTTTGAATGTAATAGAAGCTTATCAAGCGAGGCTGCAACTGTTCTTACAAAGGGAGTTGCATCAGGGAGCATTTCCAAGTAATCATCTTCAAGATGAATCAAGCCATCGGTTGAAAATTGTTTCATGATTTGTGGATCATAAGCTGTAGCCGCTTTCAATTCATCAACTGTTATATGCAAATGATCAGCCAATTCTTTCCAATTCAATGTGCAATTGCACATCAGAGAAGTAATCACTTCACGGGTTAATTGCTGTTCCTTGCTGAGAGCATATCCTTTGCGAATAGTCAATCGCCCGGCATTCGTTTCGGAGATATACTCCTCAATGTTCTTTGTATTTTGAGCATAAGCGGCATTTAGTTGACTGATACCCGATACCCCGAAAGCATAGACTTGCCCTGTGGTGCGACGTGTACAATAGCCTTGGAAGTTACGATGCAACTTTTTCTCGGAGAGAGCACTGTACAGTTCATCGGTATCTAAGACGAAATGATCCATTCCTATGGTATGATAACCTTGTGATATCAGATATTGTTTCGCTTGCAAATACATCTCTTCCTTTTCTCTATTTGTTGGAAGTCCGGCTTCTTCCAGCTTCAACTGTAATTTGTTGATAAATGGAATGTGAGCATACGAGAATGTGACCAAACGATCAGGACGAAGTTCCACCGCTTTTTTCATGGATTGGAGAAAGCTTTCTGCTGTTTGATGGGGAAGCCCGTAAATAAAATCCATGTTGATACTCTTGCCGGCCGCCTTCAGCATTGAGAATATATTCTCAATAGGAATCATGGGAGGTTTGCGATTTGCTATTCTCAATACATCCTCATTGAAGTCCTGAATTCCTATACTGAAACGACTGAATCCGGCATCAATTAATTCCTTCCAATAGTTCTCATCCATATAGCCGGGATGGCATTCAATGGCAATCTCCGGCTTCTCTATTGTATCGAACGCACTAAGTAGATGGTCATTCAATTGCTTTATTCTAGCAGCAGGTATACATGTTGGAGTGCCTCCTCCATAGTGGATCTGAGCAATTTTCCGATTCTTTTTTAGGCGGGGAATGATCAAATCCATCTCTTTCTCCAATGCTTGTAAGTAAGCCTCAACCATTTCCGGTTTACCCATTGCATACGAGTTGCATCCACAGTAAAAACAAAGCCTGCGGCAAAAGGGTATGTGAATATAAAATGAAATGGTTTCAGGCTGCTCTTCATTTGAAGCATCTACAGCCTGAAGATAATCTTCACTAGTGTAGTCACTGTTGAAGAAATTTGCCGGTGGGTAACTTGTGTACCTTGGTACCGGTTTATTGTATTTTTCAATAATTTCTTGTATCATCATTCTTTTATAAGTGTAGGGAAACTGAGATGCCAGCAGTGATAGGTTTACCTTTTTGTCCGAATTTTCCCGTTGTCATGGTAAAGTAGTATGCCGTGTAATCCGTATTGGTTACATTCTTTCCCCATATACTAATTGTTGTTTTTCCAAAATTGAAATCAGCTGAAGTATTTAGTAGTCCATAATAAGGACGATTCTCTATATTATCCTCGCTCCAATAAAGTCTGCCGGTACCCACGTAGTTTACATTCAATCGGATGTTGCTAAGTGATAATCCTCGCATTGGAATTAAATAAGTAACACCTCCATAGATTGTTTCCTTGGGCACGAATGGTAAATAATTACCCGTGTAACTCACTTTGTCGCTTAATACATAGTCTTTGAATTTAGCGTAAGTATAACCATATGCCCCATTAATCGTAAGGTTTTTCATTATTTCGGCCGAACCGCTTAGTTCAAATCCCTTACTCTGTGAACGCCCTGCATTACGAGTAAATTTGCCCACTCCGCTAGCCGTTGCTTGATAGATTTGTTGGTTTTTCCAGTCAATTAAAAAGAGAGCAGCTTCTAAGTGTAGGCGATTGTTACTACTATTGAGTTTGGTTCCCAGCTCATAGTTCCAACTGTATTCAGGATTATAGCTGCATTCATCTTCTGTATCAAAAGAGGTGTTGAAACCACCAGTCTTATATCCGCGAGTCACAGAAGCATATGCTGTTCCGGTGTGGTCAAAAGAGTATTGCAGTGTTGCTTTAGGAGTCACTTGCGAATAGTGATTCGTTCTATCAATTTCGTCTAAACGGGTACTTTTCTCGCTTACAATCTTATTATTGTCATAGTTTTGACTATCCCATTCTACATCCCATCGTAGACCTACAATCATGGAAAGATTGCTAACAAACAGATCATTTATTGTTGATTGATGGAAGAGCGCAAATCCTTTTGAAGGATCATCATAGTTTTTAAAAGTTCTGTAACCTAGTTGTTTGTAATTAAAGTCAACTGTACGGTTTATGCCATAGACAAATCCAAATGCGCCGAACAGCCAATTGTAGTTACTCTCGTAGGAGTTCTTGATGTTGAGCTCCTCAGACCACATGTGTTCTTTCTGAGCTTCAATTACGTAGTATTTGTCGCTTTCAGAAAAATCTTGATCCATCCTCACTTTATCGGTATATCGTTGATAGGATGTTTGTGAGTTCAACCAGATGCCGTCATTCTTATAAGAAAGTGTATATCCGGCAGTAAATAATTTTCTTAGATAAAGACATTTATCATTGTAATCAACATTATTGATCTTTCCTTTATCATCCATTGTTCCATAAGGATATCCTCCTTGACGAGTATATTCATATGAAGTAGATAAGTGCATACTTAGCTGATCCGTAGGGTGCCAACTTAATTTAATGCGTCCTGTAGCTTCGTCAAAATTGTCCGCCCTCGTATTGTTGTAGTGATTGGTAAAATATCCGTTTGAATGGCGGTAGTTGCCGGATGCCGAGTAGCCGAATTTATTATTTATTGTTCCATAGTGAGAGAGCGTTCCATTAAAGAGACCGTGGTTGCCGCCTTCCACTTGAATATTTGTTCCCGGATTGGTAAAAGGAGATTTAGTATACACATTAATTAATCCTCCCATTGTATTTCTTCCATAAAGTGTGCCTTGCGGTCCTCGTAGCACTTCTATGCGATCAATATCAGCAAAATTGAACTCAGTCAACGATTTATCGAAATACGGGATACCATCAACGTAAAGTCCTACAGCAGGAGAACTAGTGCTGCCGATGCCGCGTATATATACAGCAGATGAGAGTTTTGATCCGTAATCAGTCATAAAAAGGTTGGGAATCGTTGCACTTAGATCCTTCACATTCTCTACTTTCTGTGTATTCAGTGTCTTTAATGAGAGCTCCGTTCCTGAAAGTGGAAGTTGCTTTATGCGATGTCCCTGTTTAAAAGAGGTAATGACAATTTCATCAATTTGTTTATGTATAGTAATAGAATCCTTTTCGTTTTTTGTGCAAAAGCCGGATTGCCAATTGGCTAATAGAACTACTATAATCAATAATCTCTTCATCTGTCTATTATATTTGTGACTAAATCTTTTCTGATAATTTCTGCAATACCTTGAAATGAATGATAATCTTGAGCTATTAAATCTACTGTCCAATTCATTTGCCTTGCAATAGAAGCTGTATATGGACCGAAGCAGACCACTTTTACCTTTTGTGGTAACTCTTTCGGATTATATTGCATAGATAACGCTTCGATTTCGCTTCCACTGGTAAACACTAAATAGCAGTCACCGGTCTTAATGAATGAGATGAGCTCATTTATTTTACGTTCCTCAACAGGACGTGTTGCATATGCGTTGATGCGGGTTACATGCATGGGTATTTGCGATAACTCTTTGATAAATGTCGGTACGATAGACGGTTCTGTCATTCCTTCCACTTGAGGAGCAAGTACTGCAATGCTCTTTCCTGAATTTTCTGGAACATTCAATACTTGTGCTATTCCATGCGGACTAGGTTCCAAGGGCGTGAGTGTTTTTACGGTTCCCAAGAGTTCTTTCATACACTCTTGATCTTTGCCGATGGAGCAGAATATCCATTTGCCCAGTATTTGTTTGTAATTGGGGTGTTGCTGCAAATATTGATTGAAAGATTCTATGGCTTTTTTGCTACAGAAAGCTATATAGTTGAATTCTTCGGGAGTAGAGAATAATAAGTCATATTGTTTGGTTGCATCCAATATTACCGTTTCTATTGCAGGACAAGACTTGATTGTCAAAGGAAGTTTTTGAAGAACCTTTGATAACCCTGAGGAATATCCTTTAGGTGCAGTTATTATAATGTTTTGGTAATCTTTTCGATCATTAAGTTTCACTTGCATTTACCTATATTTTCTTAATATTGAATCTTGTTGCAAAGGTATAGTTTTTTTTAACCTTAGGCAATCCTTATTTATTAGGATTTTTAATGTTAATGAATGTTGAATGAACTTCCTTCGGAAAAGCCTTTAAAGAACAGGTTCAAGGTTGTAACTTAAATATAGGACGGTTGTGTGTTAGGCATTAAACTATCTAATATCTCTAAGAGGCTAACTTATTTTTTTAAGTTAGCCTCTTTTCTGATTCATGTCTGGATATTTTATACTTTACTTCTTATTCACGAAGTTATTTTCACGCTCACTATAACGTGGACCGACGTTTGGATATTTCTTTAATACATCCTCAATCGCAGTTAGGTCTTCTTTGTTCAAAACGATATCAATGGCTCCGATGTTCTCATCCAAGTATTTTATTCTTTTAGTTCCCGGTATGGGGATAATGTTTTCGCCTTGAGCTAGTACCCATGCTAATGCTAATTGAGCCGGAGTACATTTTTTTGTATTAGCTATTTCTGCAAATGCAGCTGTCAAATGACGATTATTCTCATAATAATCCCCGCTATAGCGTGGCAGATTGCGACGGAAGTCATTTGTATCCAGGGTGCTTACATTCAATGTGTTGCTCATAAGTCCGCGTGCCAATGGAGCAAAAGGAATCAATGATACGCCTAGCTCATGGCAAGTGGGCAATATATCATTCTCTACTGTTCGTGTGAGTAATGAGTATTCACTTTGTAATGCAGAGATAGGGTGTACAGCATAAGCCTTACGAAGAGTTTCGGCAGAACATTCGCTCAATCCTAGATGACGAACCTTCCCTTCTTTCACTAAATCAGCCATAGCACCTACAGTTTCTTCAACAGGAATCTCAGGATTTAATCTATGCGCATAATAGAGATCGATAGTTTCGATTTTCAATCTGCGTAAACTGTTTTCAATAGCTTGTTTGATCCATTGTGGCGAAGAATCAATGTAAGTATTGTTGCTTGAGAACACATCTCCCTTATTGTCTTTCAAGCGGAAGCCGAATTTTGTTGCAATAAATACTTTGTCTCTGTGCTCGGTTAGTACTTTAGATATCAGCTCTTCGTTCGCTCCGTTTCCATAAGCATCGGCTGTATCCCAAAAGTTTATACCTCTTTCAATCGCATGGTGAAGAGTGGCGATATTTTCCTTCTCATCGGATATTCCATAAGCCGCGCTCATTCCCATACATCCCAGTCCTATAGAAGAAAGACTGACATCTGTTTTTCCTAAATTTCGATACTTCATAATCTATAAATTAAATGTTTTATTTTCTCTCATTTTATTGATAATGCAAAATTAGAGACAATGGTTCATTCCATTGTTATATGAATTACGGTTTGTCCTACCATTATTACAGATTCGGGATATACTCAATAACAAGTGAATGAAAATATACTAACTTTGTAACAAATAAAAGTAATATTATGGACGAAATATTGAGATTAGACCATGTCTGTCAGTATAACGAAATGATGGGATGTGAAACACTTCATCCATTGGTTAGCGTAGTTGACTTTTCAAAATGTTCCCCGGTAAAACCTTCGCATAAATCATTCGGTTTTTATGCCGTTATGTTGAAAGATTTTAAATGTGGAGAGTTAAGATATGGACGTCACTATTACGATTATCAAGAAGGTACACTTGTATTTTTTGCTCCCGGTCAGACTGGTGGAATCGACAATAATGGAGTATCTTTTCAACCGAAAGGCTGGGCTCTGTTGTTTCATCCTGATTTACTTCTCGGCACCCCACTTGGCCATAATATGAAGGATTACACCTTTTTCTCTTATGAAGCGAATGAAGCACTTCATTTATCAGAACAAGAACGTGAAACGGTGCTTGACTGTTTACACAAGATTGAAGCTGAATTACAACATGCCGTTGATCGTCACAGCAAAAATTTGATTGTTACTAATATTGAACTATTACTGAATTATTGCATTCGATTTTATGACCGCCAATTCATCACTCGCAGCAATGTCAATAAAGATGTACTTACTCGTTTTGAGAACTTGCTGGATGATTACTTCGTTTCCGGTAAATCTCAAAGCATAGGACTTCCATCGGTACAATATTTTGCTGATCAGTTACATCTTTCTTCCAACTATTTTGGTGACTTGATAAAGAAAGAGACCGGTAAGTCAGCCCAAGAGTACATACAAATAAAATTGATAAATGTAGCAAAGGATAGGGTGTTTGATACCAGCAAAACTTTAAATGAAATTGCCTACGAATTAGGTTTTAAATACCCTCAGCATTTCAGCAGAGTATTTAAAAATAGAGTGGGATGTTCGCCTAATGAATATCGTATGGAGAAATGATCTGCCTCATAATTACGAGGCAGAATCTATTCTTTCATTTTATTATATTCTCGTTGTTTCTTGCAGAAAAGCCTAATCCGGCTTTGTAAAGTTTACTTTTTGTCTTTAATTTCATGAAGTCTATATTCGGCAGGCTTCCGTCAGCCTTGCGAGGCAACATTAATTGTGATGCGTCTAGACTCACAAAATCATCATCCGTCACAGTCATTGAGTTCGGCAAGAATGAATTGTTGCTGATATTACATTTATCCAGATCAACATTTGCTATCTGTTTGTCCCTTTGCCTTGGTTCGTATGATAAATTATTCTTGAGAGTATGTCCGTATCCGTTAACGTCAACAATCTCAGCGGCGGATTTTCGGTTCACCATATTAAAGTTTATGGAATTTTTATAGCCTGAATTATTATACCATGCAATGCCACCTAATTGATGGTTTGCATAAAAGCCATTATTCTTGTTATAGTATGCTAGGCAGTATTTCACAGTATGCATGGGAATCGTATCTGGTGCTTTCACTTCAGCTAGCATCCCATATCCACCCGCTTTAAATCCATTGCCATCTGCTGCAGGTTTATTCGACTGGGGTTTGTATCCATTAAGGAAAGCCCAACAGTGGTCAATAGTGACAGGCGCATGTGCACGAATAAGGTCGAAGCCATCATCACTGTTATACCATGACCGGCAACCTCTGAAAACATTTCCGGTACTACTTGCATTGAGAGGATGTCCTCCAAAACCATCTACATTACCACCTGATCCTCCATCAGAAACGGGATCGTAATTATTATAAGCGTCACAATTCAGAATCAAGTTGTTGGCACCTTGAGTAAGATAAAATCCGATAGCCATTCCGTCATGCATAGCCAAGCATTCATAGATATTATGGTTACCTCCATCATTGCGGAAACATTCGGATTGAGTATGAGTGCGAATTGTAACTTGAGTACCAATTACCTCGAAGTTTTTAAAATGAAGGTATGATCCTTTTGCATAAAATGCAATAACCCGTTTATCTGTTGGCCTAACAGCCGACATGTCAAATATAGGGCGTTCTTTAGGGTATCCAAAATAGCAAATGCGTTTATCCTTTGTTCCGCTTTTCTCTAAATCAAATACAAGCCCCCATATATTTTTGTATTTCATGACTTGTTCCTCCGTTACTTTATACACGCCTCCACGGATGTAAACTGTATCTCCGGCTTCAACCAGAGATTGAGCTTTATTAATTGTTGCAAACGGAGAGTCAATAGTTCCACTATTTGAATCATTGCCATTGACAGCTATGAAATAGTTTCTTGCTGATAGAGAAATGAAAAATCCCAAAAGGAAAAAGGTAATGCAAATGCGTTTCATCTGATTAGACGTTTTAATTGTATATTCACTCTGTTTTTTGTCGTTGACAAATATAGGACATTTAGTTCAAACAATAAACCCTGTAAATTAGAATTGTCTTTTATTAAGGAAATAAATTTATTGACGCAGTTCCTCCTGACGAATGAATTATACCAAAAGTATTATATTATTTTTTGACGAAGGAAGAGTCTTCCGCCCTGAATCCGGTAGATAAATATTAAAGAATAGGGGCTATATAATGAAAGATCCAATAAAATATTTGTTCAGATTATATTTTTTTCTCACTTTTGCAGCCCCTTTGCGCCCAGCTAAGATTTAGCGTCTTTTTCGTGGCAGCAACAGACAAAAAGATGTAGTTGCCGGTCGAGTTAAGATTGTTGAGGCTCTTTCTGAGTGAGAGGTGTCTTTTGCTTTGTAGTATATGAGAATCTTTTAGGAAAATTGGATTGGAATGAATTTGAATAATATTACTTGTGGATTGGATTTCGGAACATCTAATTCTGTTATAACATTAACAGATAAGGAGAGCGGCAAAGAAATCTTCACTTATAATGATAAGTCCATATTATATTTCCCGCAAACAAATGAGTTTGTATATTATGTGGGGAAAGAGGCGCAAGATAAGTATGTTGAGGAACAAATGCAGGGGCGATTGCTGAAATCCGTAAAGACTCTTTTGAATCAGGAACGCTTCCTTTTTACTTGGATTTGCGGCAAAAAAGTAACACCCGAGCAATTGTGCATGTTTATCATTCGCCATCTGAAAGAGAAAGCTGAAGCATTTTTAGGGACTGAAATAAATAGTGTCGTTTTAGGGCGACCGGCTATCTTTTCAGAAGATCCTAAAAGGGAACAATTGGCTGTGAAAAGATTAACTCAAGCAGCACATGATGCCGGTTTTAAGCAAGTTGTTCTTCAAATGGAACCTATAGCCGCAGCCTTTCATTATGAGGCAACTATAGCCGATGAGGAAAACGTATTAGTAGCAGATTTCGGTGGCGGTACATCTGATTTTACAATCATGAAACTTTCAGCTAAAAAGCGTTTGAATAAAGACCGTCACAATGATATCCTTGCTTATGACGGGGCTTATATTGGAGGCGATACTTTGGATTTTGAAATATTGTGGGATAAGATAACCCCTCATTTAGGCAGAGGTGTCACCTATAAATCTTACAACAAGGAATTGCTTCTCCCTATTTCTATTTATCATGATTTGAAGAATTGGGAGCGTGCCTTTATGTTGAAAGAGAGCAAAATGAGACGGTCTTTGAATAACTATTACATAGATTCAGGGAATAACCCCCTTATTAATAATTTAAGAGTGCTGATTGATAAGAATTATACATATTCCTTATTCAGATGCATCGAGCAATCTAAAATGAACTTATCGAAGGAGGATATTACTTCTATCCTTTTTGAAAAAGAAGACTTGAAAATCGAAGATGCTATGTCTCTCTCTGAATTCGGACAGATTATAGAAAAAGAGACTAAAGAGGTTGAACAACGTATAGTCGCTTTAATGAATCGCGTGAATATGACCGCCGATGATATTCACACCGTGTTTATTACCGGAGGAACCAGTTATGCAATTCCGATAAGGAATGTTTTGAACAAGATATTTGATAGCAGTAAAATTTGCTATGGAGATGCATTTACAAGTGTAGCGCATGGATTGTCGTTAAGCACAATGTATTGATCATTGATAAGTTCTGACCTTTTTCTATCACTTTTTCATGCTAATATAGTCATATTACCATGTAGATGGTATTCAAAATACCCTGTTAACGGGATAGAAAAATAGGTGATTATTGTATATTTTTGCAGGAATAAAAAGCGTTGCATGTAGCTGAAATATAATCTTGTAATACAGCAAAACATTAAAAGACAAACTCATTGGCTAAATTAAATCAGCTAAAGGGTTATTAAGTTTAATTTCTATGAGTAAAACAATTCAATATAATCCACTCAAAAATCCTCTATATGTAATGGTCAAGCCAATAGGTTCGATATGTAATCTACATTGTGACTATTGCTATTATCTAGATAAAAAAGAATTAAGTCCGCTAAATGGTTCGAACAAAATGAGTGATGCCACCTTGGAGCTCTTTATCGAACAATATATTAATGCACAACCCATCGGACAGGTTCTATTTACATGGCATGGAGGAGAACCATTACTTTTGGGTATTGAATATTATCGTAAGGCTATCCGTCTACAAAAAATCTTTGGGAGGCACAAACAAATAGACAATGTGCTGCAAACGAACGGAGTACTTTTGACTGATGAATGGTGTCGTTTTTTTAAGGAAAATAACTTCCTTATTGGAATATCGATCGATGGACCGGCATATTGTCACAATCGTTATCGTAAAACTATTAAAAACGAAGGTTCATTTTTACAAGCGTTGGAAGGTATCAAGCTACTGCAAAGATATCAAGTAGAATTTAATGTATTGTCTGTGGTAAATAATTATAATGTGCAGTATCCTCTAGAAATATATCATTTTTTCAAGGAGATAGGGGCAAAATACATTCAATTCTCACCAGTGGTAGAAAGACTTAATTCCGAATCCGGTTTACTCACTTCTGCAATGAGTACTCAGGGGAAATTGACTCCTTGGTCTGTAGGATCATTGGATTATGGAAAGTTCCTAAACACTATTTTTGATGAGTGGGTACGGAATGATGTGGGTGAAATATTCGTTATTACTTTTGATGACACTTTAGCTAATTTTGTAGATGTGCCTGCAGGAACCTGTGTCTATGCTGAAACTTGTGGACATGTTGCAGCTTTAGAAGCAAACGGAGACTTATATAGTTGTGACCATTTTGTTTTTCCTGAATTCAAACAAGGCAATATTCACGAACAAACGATTACCGAGATGATGCTTTCTCCTGAACAAATCAAATTCGGCAGCAATAAAAGTAAAAGTTTATCTAGCCAGTGTCTAAAGTGTAAATTTTTAAAACTTTGTAACGGAGAATGTCCTAAGAATCGTATTATTAGACTTCCGGACGGATCAACTCAAAATTATCTTTGCCAAGGTTTAAAACATTATTTTAATCATGTAGAGCCTTATATGCAATTTATGGCCAATGAACTAAAAAACAATAGATCGCCTGAAAATGTGATTCGTTGGGCCCGAAGCAGAAAGTAGTCTATAATATTTACAAGCAGAAGTCTCATTCTTTTCATATGATATAGCAGAATCATGCTTTATTTTAACGATTAATTTAATTATATCAATGTTTAGTTATATTAAGTACCTCTAAGGAGTTAGTTAAAATACCATAACAAGGGTATTGTGGCTTCATGCAAATAAATTGACCTTTGCAAACGTATTCGTAATCACAGAAAAGT
Organism: Bacteroidales bacterium UBA1794; assembly: GCA_002315435.1. GTDB lineage: Bacteria > Bacteroidota > Bacteroidia > Bacteroidales > Bacteroidaceae > DCFW01. The sequence continues at coordinate 229,731 of DCFW01000027.1, read as the reverse complement.
AATCAAAAAAAGGATATTGTCTACATGATATCAATAATAAACGAAGCAGCTGTGGTGTAAACGTATCTGTCGATGATACCGAATTTAATAAAAAATTATATGTTATGAGGTTAAATTATCTTCTCACTTTTTTAGGATTGTGTTCTTCTGTTTTTACTGTAGCGCAGCATAAAGCAGTAAAAAAACAAGCGAAAGAGAGCCGTCAGAATATCATTTTTATTCTTGCCGATGATTTGGGCTACGGAGATTTGGCTTGTTACGGGAATAAAGAAATTAAAACGCCTAATATAGATGAATTGGCACGTACGGGCACTCGATTTACACAATGTTATGCCGGCTCAGGGATTAGTAGTCCCTCGCGATGTTCATTAATGACAGGACGAAATACTGGTCATACGACTATTCGTGATAATTTTTGTGAAGCAGGAGGTTTTGAAGGCTTGAAAGAGGGAAAGAAGATCCGCAGGGCAAATATACTTCCCACAGATACAACTATAGCTACAGTTTTGAGTGCAGCAGGCTATCGGACTTGTATCGTTAACAAATGGCATTTAGATGGCTTTAATCCCGAAGCCACTCCTCTTAATAGAGGGTTCAACGAGTTTTATGGATGGCTTGTTAGCACATCATACAGTAATGATCCTTATTATTATCCTTATTGGCGTTTCAATAATTATAAATTAGAGAATATTAAAGCCAACGAGAATGATAAAAGAGCAAAGCATAATACGGATATCTCTACTGACGATGCTATTAGTTTTATCAAGCGAAATACAAAGAACCCGTTTTTCCTTTATCTTGCTTATGATGCACCTCATGAGCCATATAATATTAATGATACCACTTGGTATAGCAATAAAACATGGACAGGCAATACGAAACGTTATGCCTCGCTGATTACCCATATGGATGCCGCTATAGGAAGATTGCTACATCAGCTCGATAGTTTGGGACTGCGTAAAAACACGCTTGTAATCTTTGCTTCAGACAATGGAGCTGCTGTGCAGGCACCACTTGCCGAACTAAAGTGCAATGCTTCATTGCGAGGTAGGAAAGGGCAACTTTATGAAGGTGGAATCCGTGTCCCCTTAATTGTGAATCAACCAGGTAAAGTGAAAGTACAAAAGCTCAATAATATTGTTTATTTCCCTGATATGATGCCTACTTTCGCTGCTATAGCAAAAGCACCTACACCGCAGCATATCGACGGAATCAATATTTTGCCATTATTTTATGGAAGGTCGGTCGATACAGATCATCGTATACTTTATTGGGAATTCCCGGGAAAGCAACGAGCAGCACGTCGGGGAGATTGGAAAGCAGTAACGATTCATCCGAATGCACCGCTAGAACTTTATAATATCAAAAATGATTTGGCAGAGCAGCATAATTTAGCCTCGAAATATCCTAAGATTGTTGAAGAGTTTGATAAGGCTATGAAAAAGGAACATGTCCCTTCTCCCAATTGGCCGCTTCCGGGAGAATTCGATCAAAAATAGGTTAGTTTTATTAATGTCAGTATGTATAAACGGATGAGTATCTCGCTATTAGTTTGTTCATTAACGAACTTTTAGAGCGAGGTTCTTGTGTAAAAGTAAATTTATGGTAAAAGTATTGTTTGTTTGTGTCAGAAGGGCTTCTGCTTTTCTGAGGGTAAAGATTTGTGTCTGCATTTTTTTCATATTACTTGGAGCCGCACCTTTTGCGGCTCATGCGCAGAGCTCTTTTATAAAGGGCAAAGTGTTTGACAGCAAAAGCAATGAAGCAATTGCAGGAGCTTCTGTAGCAGTAAAAGCCGGGAAAACCGGGAGCATTACAAATGATAAAGGTGAATTTGTACTAAAGGTGAATCAATCGTTTCCGCTTACGTTGATAATAAGCTATGTGGGTTATAAGAAAGAAGAAATTATTATCAGTGAAAATACAACTCCTGTGGCTGTTGCGTTAACGGAAACCTCCAATAAACTGAATGAAGTTGTAGTAGTGGGTTACGGTACTCAGCGAAAAAGAGATATCACCGGCTCGGTCACCTCTTTTGATGCAAAAAACTTGGAAGAGAAACCTTTAACGAGGGTTGAGCAGGCATTGATAGGGCAGATGCCGGGTGTACAAGTTCGGCAACAAACAGGTATGTTGGGAGCAGGATTGAGCATTATGGTACGTGGATCGGGATCTGTTACGGCTGGGACCGAACCATTGTATGTAATTGACGGTTTTCCTCTTGATGTGGAGAGCCAGAATTCAGCCGGAGGTTTCTCCAATAATCCCTTGAACAGCATTAATCCAAGTGATATTGAGAGTGTACAAGTTTTGAAGGATGCTGCAGCTGCTGCTATTTACGGATCACGTGCAGCCAATGGAGTTGTTATCATCAATACCAAGAGAGGACAGACCGGAAAAGCTAAAATATCTTTCAATGCTTATGCCGGAATAAGTAAAGTCGCAAAAAAACTTGATTTGCTCAGCCCTGAAGAATGGGTGAATATGGCAACGGAAGTTGCCAATACCAATTGGGTTAATTCCGGCAAAAATCGAACGGCTGATCAAACAAATAGTGAAAGACGGACAATCCTTGGTTTAGGATCTACTAGCTACAATACTTCTTATATGACAGATGAACGATGGGCTTTACCCGGACATCCGGGCTTGCGTTATGTAGACTGGCAAGATGCTCTTTTCAGAACAGCACCTGTTCAAAATTACGAATTATCAGCCAGTGGAGGAAACCAGAATGTCCATTACTTCATTTCCGGAAGCTTCTTAGATCAGTCTGGAACGCTGATCAAATCAGATTATAAGAATTACGGTTTGCGTGCAAATGTAGAGGCCAATGTGAATCAAAAGATAAAATTAGGAATTAATCTGGCCCCGACTTATTCTGAACTTAATTCTCCTGATGCGGAAGGTAAAGATAATCAATTAATGAAAGCCGCTCAGATATCACCGGTGGTTGAGGAAAGTGCCGGACTTCTTTCCGGGGCTGGTAGTTATTCAACTTACCAATGGAGCAGTCCGAAGATAATCAGTCCTTATGCCTATATCAAAAATTCTATTAATCTGACTAAAATATCAAGGGTTTTGTCTTCTGCCTATGCGCAGGTTGAACTTTTCAGAGGATTGATTGCCAAGGAAAGCATCAACTATAATCTTGTCAATCAAAATACAAAGAAGTATGTGTCCGATTATGTCACGGTAGGAGCGGCAACCGAACGTACTACAAATCCGGGGAAGAATTCATCGGGTTCTTACAGCGGACTAATGAGTCAAAATTTTCTGAACGAGGCTACTTTAAGTTATAATACCAGCATTGGCAAACACAATGTATCTGCTGTCGCCGGAATATCGTATAATTGGATTCACAGTGAAAACTATTCATTGAGTACCGCCGGTGGATATGCTAATGATTTGGTCAATACACTGAATAATGCTATCGCTAATTCCTCCGGAGTCACGATTAATGGTTCTACCAGCGAGAGTAACAATACACTTTATTCTTATTATGGAAGATTGCAGTATAGTTTCAGCAGTAAATACCTTTTTTCTGCCAGTTTTCGTAGAGATGCTTCTTCAAAATTTGGAGCAAACAATAGATGGGGTACTTTTCCCTCCCTCTCTTTAGGATGGAGAATCTCTGATGAATCTTTTTTCAAGAATGTGCGTTTTGTAAATGATCTGAAACTGAGAGCAAGTTGGGGAAAAGCAGGAAACAATAATATTGGTAACTACAATGCGATTTCTACGCTAACCGGTGACAATTATAGTCTTGGGGGCAATACTCCTGTTGTGGCTACCGGCAGAGTTAGCTCAGGGCTGGCCAATCCTTCGCTGAAGTGGGAGACTGCAGAAACCTATGGAGCCGGTGTGGATGCAAGTGTACTGAGCAACAGAATCAGTCTTACTTTTGATGTATATAAGAAACAAAATAAAGATTTGCTGTTGAATGTACCGGTACTTGCAGCCAGTGGTTTTACTTCTAGCCTCCAGAACATTGGAAAAGTTGAAAACAAAGGATTGGAAATCGGCTTGAATACGATAAACATCACATCCAACGATTTCCAATGGTCTACCAATGCCGGCATTGCTTTTAATAGTAATAAAGTCATTTCTTTAGGATCTGCAGGGTCTTCCATAGAAATACCTTCAGCATACAGTGGCAGTAATGCACCTTATCTATTGCAAGAAGGATTGCCTATGTACAGTTATTATGTAACGAAAGTGGTTGGTATACTTACCCAGGAGGATATGGATGATCCTACTGTCGCAAAGATCAAGAATGAAACAGTGGGTGATCCCAAATATTTCGATAGAAACGGTGATCATTCGATTACGTCAAGTGATCGGGTTGTTTATGGTCATCCTTCACCTAAATATACTTGGAACTTAACCAATACATTTAAATATAAGAATTTTGATTTGAGTGTGCAGGCTTATGGGCAACATGGAGGTTCTATTATTTCTTATTTAGGACGTGCTATTGATTTCTCTGGTAGCACTACCGCGAATGTCTTAGGCATTTGGCGTGACAGGTGGACCACTCAAAATCAAAATTATAAAGCTCCTCGTGGCAAGTTCGGTGCCACCTACACGGTGCCTTATGTTACTTCCGATTGGATTTATTCTACAGATTTCTGGCGTATACAGAACATTACTTTGGGCTATAATTTGAAAACAAAGTTGGCAAAGACTTTGCGCTTGTATCTCTCTGCTCAAAACTGGTTTAGTAAAGATAAATACAAAGGAGGAGTCAATCCTGAAGCACAGAATACGAATCTTAGCGGAAACTCCAGTTATCAGATTCCCGGAGATTACAGTGCAATGCCTTTGAGTAAAACCGTTATAGCGGGAGTAAATATTACTTTTTGATTTTGCTCTTCTATGATCAATAATATAATAAATACAGACAAATGAAATACATTAATTATATCGGAATAGTTCTATTGGTCTTTTTGTTTGATTCCTGTAACAGTGAATTGAATCAAGAACCGGTATCCAATATTACAACAAGCAATTTTTACTCCAATACCAACGACTTTACCCAGGCCGTTAATGGAGTTTATGCACAACTCACTAGTTACCCTGCTCAAGTACTTTGGTTGGATGAAATGCGTAGTGATAATCTCAATGTAATTTCTGATGGAAATAGAGATTGGCAGGGCATCAACAATTTTTCTCCTGATATTGCTTCCGCAAGTTTTATTTCCAGTGCTTGGGATACGAACTTTAACGGTATCTATGATGCTAATAACGTATTAAGTGCTCTTGACAGTAAAGGAGGTAATATATCCAGTGATTCGCTCAGAACTCGATTTACGGCTGAATGCCGTTTTCTTAGAGCTTTCTACTACTTCCAGTTAGTCCGGTTGTTTGGGCAAGTTCCTTTGATAGATAAACCTATGACGGCAACTCAGGTCGCCACTGTAGGGCGGACTAGTGTAAGTGATATATACGATTTTATCATAAAAGACTTAACGTTTGCAGCGGATAGTCTGCCTGCTTCCTATACCGGTTCGGATGTCGGTCGTGCTACTTCTTATGCGGCAAAGGGCATTTTAGGATTGGTTTATCTTACAAAGTCCGGACCCACTTATGGAATTAATGGACCTGGGCTGGATAGTAAAGAATATGATAAAGCGCTATCACTATTTAACGAAATATTGAATAGTAATAACTATGCTTTTCTTTCCGATTATTCTTCTATTTTTTCCTATAGCAATGAAGATAACAAAGAAGTGATTTTCGACATTCAGTATATGAGTAGTTCCAATGGTGCTTCTTTTCCTTCCTTGCTTGTTCCTGTAGCCTATTTTACAAGCATAGGAATTTCCAATACTTACGGTAACGGTATGGGAGCCAGCAATTTTGCGGTATCAACGAATCTTCTGAATTCTTATAAATCAGGAACAAATGGTGCTACTGATGCTCGTAGTACTTTTAATGTGCAACTCAGTTATAGTTCGCCTTTTATAAAAAAATATTTGGATGTTACAAAAAAAGGAACGAGTGGAACTGATTGGCCTATAAATTTCATTGTACTTCGTTATACAGATATTTTACTGATGAAAGCGGAATGTATTTTGCATGGTGCCAGCGGTACTCAAGATGATGTAGATGCAATCGTTAATCAGGTGAGAAAGCGTGCCGGATTGGGTTCAGTTAGTAATGTGACATTGGCTGATTTGATGGAAGAGCGCAGAAAAGAATTCCTTGGCGAAGGTTTGAGATGGAATGATCTAATTCGTGAAGGTATGGCTGTTACTACGATGAATAGTTGGATTAAAAGTGATGGGATAACGACGATTGATGAAGTGATACCCGATTATGTAATTTACCCTGTACCGGCTACCGAAATCCAGACTTCATCCAATTTATATAAGCAAAATCCGGGATATAATTGATGCAACATTAAAAAAAATACTTTCGAGTATTTTATAGGAAGGTGTAAATCCCGGAGTTCGGATAGAGCTTCCGGGATTTATTGTTCGTCCAGCATGGGTATATTCTAACGGGTGCAAGTCCCAGATACGCCCTGATAGTAGGAAGTGCTTAGCCAAAGCCAAGGGGGCATCGTGAGTTGGAATTTGAAGGATGGCGGCGGAATAAATCTGACTTTGCTCGCACAAAGATGGTATTAAAATGACGTTAATATGTCATGTTTTTCATCTTCATATCTCTTTATTTTTGCATTATCGAATAATCTCGCATAGGCAAATACAACAGAATAATCAAAATTATCATACCGAACGGTATATCGCATAATTATATCTAGGTATATCACTAGGATAATTACTGAATAGTAGGTATTGGCAGAAGTGGCTAATAGAGGTAATTTTGTGCAATTAATTATCGTATGGATCATATAAAAACTTTCAAGTTAATTCTTTTTGTCGTTCTGTTGTTTGATGGAGCGGGAATTGCTTCTTCTCAAAATAAAAAGTGGAATCTATCTGTTACCGTCTGTGACTCAGCCTCAAGGCAACCGTTATCCGGTGTTTCTATTTCGTTGGTGCCAATGGTAAAGCACGCTGAAGTGCCGTCTTCATTGAGCAATGCCACCGGCAACTCTGATTTTATATTGAATCCCGATATTGTTTACATATTGACTGCCCAATATATGGGATATTCGATGAAGCAGGTGAGAATATCTCATGCTTCATATCCGTCTTCTATCAACCTATTTTTATTTCCTATTTCCAAGTTACTGAGAGAAGTCGTGATTACGGCTCGGGAGTTGCATGGACTCACCTCCACTTCACAGATAGGAAGAGATGCCATGCAGCATCTTCAACCCAGCAGCTTCACTGATTTGTTAGAACTTTTGCCCGGGGGATATGCACAGACTCCATCTCTTACAGGAGTCAATGCTATTAGGCTTCGTGAAGCATCTACATCCGCTCTTTCCAATTATGAGACATCTTCTTTAGGTACTGCATTTGTTATTGATGGGGTTTCGCAAAATGAGGATGCCAATCTGCAAGAGTTGGACACTTCCAGTCCTGACGGTACTCGTTCTTCTGTAAATAGAGGCATTGATATGCGTACGATTTCTACCGATAATATTGAAAAGGTAGATATTGTGCGGGGCATCCCTTCTGTGGAGTATGGCAACTTGACAAGCGGATTGGTAAAGATTGATAGAATAGCTAGAAAAACTCCATTTACGGCACGATTCAAATCAGATGAATATAGCAAACTTTATTCAATGGGGAAAGGATTCTATGTGGGTAAATGGCTGCTGAATACTGATTTGAGTTATCTTAATTCAAAAGAAGATCCTCGTAACTCTCTGGAGAATTATCAACGTATTACATTCTCTTTGCGTGCCAACAGACTGTGGAAAACAACTTGTGGAAGTCTGCTTTGGACACCGGCTGTCGATTATACCGGATCTATAGATAATTCGAAAGTGGATCCGGAGATCAGTCTAGGACGTGATGATAAATATAAATCGTCTTATGCTAAATTCCAATTTTCATCTCGATTGTTGTATACTTCTAGAAAAGGTGCGTGGCGTTCTTTAGAAATCATTCCGTCATTGTCTTATCAAGCCGACCGTATCTATCAACATCGATATGTGTCTTCTACGGGTTTAGTGGCTATTGCCACCAACATGGATGCAGGTGAGCACGATGCTGTTTATTTACCATCTTCTTATACTGCAGATGTCAGCGTTACCGGTCGCCCGTTCAATGCGGGATTGAAGATAAAAAGTGAATGGCTGCTGTCCTCATTCGGAATGCTTAATCGCATTGATGCAGGAGCAAATTGGGATTATTTGAAGAATTACGGTACCGGGTTGAGATATGATCTATCCAGACCATTGTCTGTGTTATGGGATTCTCGTCCTTATTCATTCAATAGTATTCCGGGAATGCAGAATTTATATTTGTTTGCAGAAGATAATATAGCATTTGCTATTGGTAAGAATCACATTAGGTTAGCTCCCGGTATAGGATTGTTGACGCGTCCGGGCATTGCACGTGATTATATGCTTCATGGTAAATGGTATACTGATCCTCGTGTTAATATGCGTTGGGCTTTTCCTTCTTTCAAAGTGTACGGCAAACCTTTTAATTTGGCATTGTCAGGGGGATATGGAGTGGCATCTCGCATGCCTACGTTGGAGCAACTGTATCCTCAAAAATGGTATAATGACATCGTAGAGATGAATTATTATAATGCCAATGCGGCTTATCGAAGAGCTGTGATGCAGACCTATATAACGGATGTGACCAATTATCATTTGGGAGCAGCGAGGAATTATAAATGGGAGGTTACATTAGATGCGGATTATCAAGGCAATAGTATGACTGTAACTTACTTCATGGAGAATATGGCCGATGGATTTCGAAGCGTTTCCCGCTATATGCCTTTTACATACAAAAAGTATGATACCTCCACGATTGACGGTAGTACACTTACGTCCCAGCCTGATATATCCAATATGAGCTATGCCCAACGCACGGTACTGAATGGATATTCATTTACTGAAAATGGCAGTAAGGTGTTTAAACGTGGACTGGAATTCCAATTCCGATTCAGACGCATTCGGAGTTTACACACCGGAGTCACGTTCAATGGCGGATGGTACCGCACTACTTATGTCAATAGTATACCTGAATATAGCACAGTAAGTACTGTGATTAACAATACAGCTGTAAGCGATCAATATGTGGGGTTGTATCGTTGGAATGATGGCTATGTCAAAGATCGTTTCAATACCAACCTGATACTTGATACCCAATTACCCAAGCTTGGATTAATCTTCTCCACATCGGTGCAAGTGACCTGGTACACGGCTTCTCGTCGAGAGTGGCAGGATGGTACGCCGATAGCTTATTTATCAACGGATGGTATTCTTCACGCATACACATCTGAGTCTGCCAAGGATGCAGTACTACAGTGGTTGACCAAGAGCGTCAGCAATGATCTTACAGGTTTCAATCGTGTACCGATAAGTGGGTTTATCAATCTGAAAGCAACGAAAGAGATAGGCCGAATAGCCCGATTGGCCTTGTTTGTCAATCAGATGATAGACTACACCCCTAATTATACCTCCAATGGCATCACTGTTCGTCGTAATTTATCTCCGTATTTCGGAATGGAATTGAATTTTAATTTTTAAAAACAATAATATGGTAAAAAGATTATTTACTTTAACCTTGATATTATGCGCATTCAGTGCCATATTATCATCTTGTAGCAGCAATGATTCGGTAAAGATTGTTACTTCTGCCGAATCATCATTCACCTATCCGACTGGACTGAACAATGCTTCGTTGGCTTCTTATTCGGTGACCTTTACTAATTTGACCACCAAGGAATCTATCACATATTCCGACTTATCAAAGATCCAATTACCCGAAGGTTTATATAATGTTTCACTTCAAGGTGTTTGCAACTATACTTTGGATAACGGTTCTGCTTCTACCTCGAATGTGCGTTCTTCACTAGAGAATGTTACTATTTCTGAAGGTTCAACCAATTTGAAATTCAAATTGTATGTATACAACAATAAAGCCGGTCTGGTGTTGAAAGAAATTTTCTTTGCGGGTACACTTACACCCGTCGGTGCTTCATACAATTATGATACATATTTCGTCATTTACAATAATAGTGATAGCACCATTTATGCCGATGGAGTCCTTTTGTTGGAGAGCAATTTTCTTACCTCCGGCAAGAAAGAGCTGACACCTGATATCATGAGTTCCAGCTTTGCTGTTGATGCAGCTTATCAGATACCGGGCAGTGGTACGGAGCATCCTGTTGCATCGGGTGATTCGCTTGTCATTTGTGACCGTGCAATAGATCACACATCCGCCAATGCCCATTCGTTTGATCTGTCAAAGGCGGACTTTGAGTGGTATGACGAGAGCTCGGTTGCCTCCTCACAAGATGTGGACAATCCCGATGTGCCTAACTTGAATAAAATATACAGTTATACTAAGTCTGTTTGGATTCCTTCCGTTCAGGGTAATCATGCTTATGCTATTGCACGTCCTTCATCCGATTTTACCTCAAGCGGGTTCTTAACGAGCAATGTATATAACTATACCTATCCGTTCGTTTCTGCATCGTTGACAAAAACTATGACGGGATCATGTTACGAAGTGCCTAATAGCTGGATTCTCGATGCTGTCGATTTATGTCCTTCCACACAGTGGCAGTGGAATGTTGTGGATGCATCGCTTGATATGGGATATGCTTATGTAGGTGAGATTGGATCGGCTACGACCAATCGAGGCAAATCAGTTATTCGTAAGATACAAGCTGTCAATCCAGATGGGAGAGTGGTTCTGCAGGATACCAACAATTCTTCTGAAGATTTCCAGATGGGAGCGACCGCTTCGATGATTGCGAAGAAAAGTAAATAAGTATAATTAGGTATATGATAAACCCCCGCATACTTATATTGTCGGTATTTGCCTCTGTACTATCAATTGGTGCCTTACCTCAAAATAGGCAAACGGAAAACGTTGGTGATACGCTGTATTTTGCTGTGCGCAATAGTCTATATGAAAATCCGGTAACACAATATTATCATTATAAGTTGAATACGGACAATGTTTTCGTGTCGGTTTATGACCGACATGAAAGCCGTCCGTTGCTTGTTGAGAAGGGGGATGGCATCTCGGGTACAGCTTTGCGTGCATGGACCTATCATTCCATTTCAGCTAATACTAAAGTGTGGGGCAGAGCATCTTATGACAATTACACTCGAAAGAATGTGCGTTGGAATGAGAATGCCGATTATGATATGGTTGCTCCCTTTCTGATGGGTGATTCTATCGGGGGCGATCTTAAAGGGGAAAGCTATATGTTCAGTGGGGGATGGGCTTATGATAAGGGTGCTTATACGTTGGGAGTTGAGGCTTCATGTCGTGCCTTACTCGAATATCGCAATCGTGATCCTCGTCCTCGGAATAGTGTGGTGGACATCTCTTTGAAGATAGGAGGAGCCTATGCCGTGAGCAAAGATTACAAATTATTTATCGGAGGATGTCTACGTAAGTATAAGCAGAACTCAGACATTGAATATTATTCGTTGAAGGGATCCACGTCAGTATATCATGAAACCGGTTTGGGTACCGATTATGCCCGATTTGCAGGTAGCAATGATGCCACCTATCATCAGGGATGGGCGGTAGGGGCAAATGTGGGGCTACTGCCTATAAATGTTGACGGCTGGAGTGTGTTTGTCGACTACAAGCATTTTATGGTGCACAAGATATTGACATCGGCAGGCGATTTACCTTTAAATGATTTGGATCGGGATCTCCTTAGTGGAGAAATATCTTGGCTCCACAGGTGGCGAAGCTATGTGTTGGGATTTCGTATGTTCGGAGGTTATGTTCAAGGCGAAGGCAATGAGCATATCTTCGGTTCGCCTCAGTCAGGCATATATCCCGAAATATCCGTTTCCGATATATATAAGCGTAGGGATATTGTGGCAGGTATATCCGGTGAGATTGGGCGAAGATGGAAATCCTCACGTTTGGAATTGTCTCCTTTTGTTAGATGGGAAAGCAGTAATGAGAAATATTTGTTACCTTTGCGGAAAATCAACTATGATCACTTATCAGTGGGCTCATCTGCTGCTATCGACTACCAAATGAAGAAAACTCTATGGGTGGTGAAGTCCACTCTATCGCATGTGTTTGCATCCAAGGGCGTGTTCAATCTTTCCGGATTGAGCACAGCATCCGATCTTTATCAGTCATTATCTGATAATTATCTCTACAATAGCCATGACCATAGTCAGATATCGGTTTTGTTGCATTGGAATCATCCTGTGACAAGCTCGTATAGATTCTATGCGCAGAGCAGTTATGCATTAGGAGTATATACGAAGAATGTCACCACTCGTACATTTGAAGTCAATGTAGGATTACTTTTTTAGAAATTAATAATAGAAAATATAATATGAGAAAAAAACTTCTTTCGATATTACTACTAGTACCGGTCTTTACGTCGGTATTGGCTCAGTCGTTACCTCCAGATACAGTGGTGCGCAAAGGAACATTGCCTAACGGATTGACTTATTATATCGGGCACAACGCTAAGGCACCACATATAGCTGATTTTTATATTGCTCAGCGAGTAGGATCTATTCTTGAAGAGCCTCGTCAACGTGGTCTTGCTCATTTCCTTGAGCACATGGCATTCAATGGTACTGAACATTTTCCTGGGAATGCAAACGGACGAGGTATCATTCCTTGGTGCGAATCCATAGGAATCAAATTTGGGGTCAATCTCAATGCCTATACAAGCATAGATGAGACTGTTTATAATATCTCTTCTGCCCCTGTGGAACGTGAGAGTGTGTTGGATTCCTGTTTGCTCATCCTGCATGATTGGAGTCATTCATTGCTGTTGAGTGATACCGAGATAGACAAAGAGCGCGGAGTCGTTCACGAAGAGTGGCGCACCCGTCGTGCCGGTATGGCTACGCAGCGGTTGATGGAGGAGGTGATGCCCACCATGTACAAAGGCACCAAATATGCCGATTGCATGCCTATCGGTGATATGAACATTGTCGATCATTTTCCTTATAAAGATCTTCGTGATTATTATAAGAAATGGTATCGCCCCGATTTACAGGCAATAATTGTGGTGGGTGATATTGATGTAGATAAAGTGGAAGCGAAGATCCGTGCACTTTTCAGCAAGATTCCTGTACCTAAAGATCCGGCACCAAGAATCTATTATCCCGTTAATGACAACGATTCTATCATTGTGGCAGAAGCTAAAGACAAAGAGCAGCCTACGGTAAATGTCGCTTTATATATGAAGCGTGATGTGACACCTGATGCCGAGAAGAACTCTGTCAATTATTTGTTGGATGATTACAAAGGATCACTAGTCACTATAATGATTAATGAGCGTTTGCAAGAGCTGGCTCAGCAGGCTGATCCTCCATTCATTTCAGCATCGGTGCGCGATGGCCTTTTCTTCATATCCAAAACCAAAGATGCGTTTTCAGGCAATGTAATGTGCAAACAGGATCATATCTCTGATGGTGTCGCAGCTTTTGCGGGAATAATTGAACGTACGCGTCGTTATGGATTCACCGAATCGGAATTGACTCGTGCAAAAGCCAATTATTTCAAACGTATTCAGAAAGCCTATGATGATCGCAGTAAGAGAGAGAACTCTTCATTTATTCGCTTTTGCTTGCAGAATTTCTTGAATGGCGAACCGATGTTAACCCCTGGCTTCCAATATACCACTTACTCAAGGTTTACTCAGGAAGTGACATTGTCGCAAGTGAATGATGTGGCACGCGAGCTGATCACCGATAAGAATCAAGTAGTTACATTATATGCTCCCGATAAACCGGAAGTGAAGATACCTAGTGAAGAAGAGTTGACTTCGGTGGTTCGTAAAGTACAACGTGCCGATTACGCTGCTTATGTAGATAAGGCTGTCAGTGCCAAATTAATCCCTCATTTACCAGCTCCCGGAAAGATTGTTTCTCGAAGGCTATTCAAACATGGTATTACAGAAATTGTTCTTTCCAATGGCGTGAAAGTGTATATCAAACCCACTACTTTCAGTGGTGATTTGGTAAATGTCAATATGTTCGGTTTGGGTGGCAACTCTCTTTTCTCTAATGCGGATATTCCCAATTTAGCTTTGCTCAGTAGTGCTATATCAGTTTCCGGAACAGGGCAGTTTAGCGCGTCTGATCTAAAAAAAATACTTGCCGGAAAGCTGGTAAAGATTGAACCGTTTATGGGAGAAACTACGCAAGGTATCAAAGGAGCCTGCAGTGGCAAGGATCTCAAGACGATGTTTGAGTTGTCACACTTGTATTTCACTTCTCCACACCGTGACACTGTCGCATTTGCCGGATTAATGAATCGCATGCGTTCGTTTCTTACCAATAGAGATGCCAATCCTAAAGTGACTTACACAGACTCTATTGCATCTATTCTTTATGGCAATAACCCTCGTGTGATGCCGGTGAAGCTAGAGACACTCGATCATGTCAATTATGATCGTATTATGGAGATTTATAAAAAATGTTTCTCCAATGCTTCGGGGCTATCCGTCATTCTTGTAGGTAATGTGAATATTGATTCTATCCGTCCGTTGCTTTGTCAATATTTGGCTACTTTGCCTGTAAAAGGAGAGAAGATGATGTTCAAGGATACTCACAGTGATATTCGTCCTGTAGATGAAACCCACATGTTTGCTTACAAGCAACAGACTCCGTCTACGCTGGTAAGCATCTATAATACGGGCAAAGTCGATTACAATGCTCACAATGACTTGACTCTTGATGTGTTGGCACAAGCATTGCGTATCGTCTATACTGAGAAAGTTCGTGAGGACAAAGGTGGCACATACGGAGTGAGTGTGAATGGGCAACTTGACAAATACCCTAATCCGGGAGCATTGTTGACCATCTCATTCCGTACCGATCCAGCCAAATATGCCGACCTCATTCCTATTATATACAGGGAGTTGGATGTGATGGCAAAGCAGGGACCTTCACCCGAGACATTGTCGAAGATCAAGAACTATTTGATCAAGACATATCTACAGAATTTATTGACCAATGAATATTGGGATTATGTAATATATAACCAATTGTATAGAGATATTGATTTCTATGTCGGTTATGATTCAATGGTCAATAAGTTGACGGTAAATGATGTGAAAGAATTCGCTCAAAAGCTTTTGATGCAGAAACATCGCATTGAAGTGACCATGACTTCGGACCCAAGCACGATCCCGAACCAGAAGTAATGGATTATACATAAGAAGTAAAAATCCCGAATCCTTCAATGCGGATTCGGGATTTTTCTTGTTCACCCAGCATGAGCATATTCTAACGGGTGTAAGTCCCTGGCATGCCCTGATAGTGGGAAGTGTTTAGCCAAAGCCAAGGGTGCCCATCGTGCTTGGTAACATGCCAATACCCGCTTGGGCTATTGGCGTATAGCAGGGAGTATAATATTGACTTCTACCATGAACAATGACAGACTGAAATTGGCGGGATCTCCCTCCCTAATGGATTCCTATAGTAAATTGCATCGTAGATAAAGAACCGCTACGTGCCGAATTGCATGCGTAGTGGTGTGGGAGGTTCGAAAACGAAAGTAGGAAGAAACTACTTCGAAGGTACAATTAAAAGCGCGAATGTTCATGATATCGTGATGATCCGCCAATTATTTAAATTCCATAAGGTACAATTAAAGGACAGAAAGCAATACCTTCATCAGCTGTAGCAATATCATTTCAATTCCATAAGGTACAATTAAAGGTTCATCTTCGATTGTAGCCTCAACACCTGCAACGACATTTCAATTCCATAAGGTACAATTAAAGGCAATACCAACTCTTTGAGATGCGACAATAACGGAATTTCAATTCCATAAGGTACAATTAAAGGTAATCTGTTAAACTTTATAAAACCAACAAATATTTAATTTCAATTCCATAAGGTACAATTAAAGGAAGACTGTTGTCCTTTCTATGATGAAAGATGCTATAAATTTCAATTCCATAAGGTACAATTAAAGGGAATTGATGCAATCGGATGTGGCGGCGATCATGCGTTATTTCAATTCCATAAGGTACAATTAAAGGAAGATATTTAAATTTGAGTTTGATTGTTGCACCGATATTTCAATTCCATAAGGTACAATTAAAGGCTTTATATGCAAGCGCCATCTATTTTGCTCTTATCATTTCAATTCCATAAGGTACATTTAAAGGATCTAGCGAATCAATAGAATGCGAAGATAAAATAATATTTCAATTCCATAAGGTACAATTAAAGGCTTCTAAATTTGTCAGCGATTGGAATCTGAAACAATTTCAATTCCATAAGGTACAATTAAAGGCATCATTGCAAAACTCTTTACAAGTTCTACCATAGATTTCAATTCCATAAGGTACAATTAAAGGCAGGGTAAAGAGATTGAATATAAAACTCTTGCAGATTTCAATTCCATAAGGTACAATTAAAGGTTGTTTCCTTTAAAGGATCTATTTCTTGAATTTTATTTCAATTCCATAAGGTACAATTAAAGGCATTGTTTCTCCTTCTTCTAACCAATTTATTTGCCCATTTCAATTCCATAAGGTACAATTAAAGGGAATCTATTGACGAATACAAATTATATATGCCATTATTTCAATTCCATAAGGTACAATTAAAGGACAATCACCCTTGGGAAAAATCAGCATCATGTCAACTATTTCAATTCCATAAGGTACAATTAAAGGAATATCTTTGACCAATCTCGCGTTTTCTTGCAAGCTATTTCAATTCCATAAGGTACAATTAAAGGTTGAAGTTGGAACGAACGTCTAACATCATTAATAGTATTTCAATTCCATAAGGTACAATTAAAGGAAGATCAATTTATTTTAGCTTCTATTGAATTTGATAGATTTCAATTCCATAAGGTACAATTAAAGGTTGATGAAATTTATCATGCAATCAGAGTATGTATTATTTCAATTCCATAAGGTACAATTAAAGGGTAGCCCGATCTGTAATCTTATTACGCGAATCTTCATTTCAATTCCATAAGGTACAATTAAAGGCGTTGTTGTTGCGAATTTGATTGTAGAATTCATATTATTTCAATTCCATAAGGTACAATTAAAGGAATTATTTTTGCTCAAACGATAATCAAACAATATGAATTTCAATTCCATAAGGTACAATTAAAGGCATATTCGCTTTCTCGGCAGCGGTAAGACCTTTCTTATTTCAATTCCATAAGGTACAATTAAAGGGAATCTGCAAATGGCAAGCCCCCATCAACAACGCCATTTCAATTCCATAAGGTACAATTAAAGGATTTAGCAATTCCATTCATTGAAAAATCGATAAAACATTTCAATTCCATAAGGTACAATTAAAGGTATCTGTACGAGCTTTTTACCCTGTTTCTTTGTATATTTCAATTCCATAAGGTACAATTAAAGGCCTGTTCGGTCTTATTCTCATCCTCTAAAGACTTCAATTTCAATTCCATAAGGTACAATTAAAGGTCTTTAGATTATTAAGTATAACCTCTTTGTCCTGTTATTTCAATTCCATAAGGTACAATTAAAGGTTGCCATGGCTCAATTTATATTGTAGCTTGCTCAAGGTATTTCAATTCCATAAGGTACAATTAAAGGAATTGCCAACTTGAAACTTAATCTTAATAGTAGAGAATTTCAATTCCATAAGGTACAATTAAAGGTTTTACGTAAGAGAGCCATATTATAGACCTCATTATTTCAATTCCATAAGGTACAATTAAAGGTCTTGTCACATTTTGGTGTACATTCTTCTGACGCTATTTCAATTCCATAAGGTACAATTAAAGGATAAAGTCTTCCCATTGAGACCAAAGCAGACGATTATTTCAATTCCATAAGGTACAATTAAAGGATAGTCGTACGATTGAAGAGCCAAATTATTATTTATTATTTCAATTCCATAAGGTACAATTAAAGGAACCAAGTACTCAGCGTGCTAAAGATCATTTTAATTTATTTCAATTCCATAAGGTACAATTAAAGGTCTAATCTATATACTCCTGTAGAGTTATCATAAGTATTTCAATTCCATAAGGTACAATTAAAGGAGTTCAATATAAATCAAAGTAATCATTGATTATCAGTTGAATACCAACTACAAAAGTAGTAAATATTAATGAAAAAAGTGTCGATCTCCAATAATATAAAAATGCTTGGAGATCGACACTATATGTAAATTACTGGTTTTCAATAAGTCAAAGGACTATTTGGTGGCGATGCTCTAATATTAAGTGATCAAGAACGGGTGTCGACAAGTTTTTATAAAAAAACATCAATGTTATTTCGTTCTTTTCCTACTATCTGTTTCTCTGTCCATGTTACATCTCTTCCTTTAAAAATGATGATGCTATCTTCCTCTTCTTTCATAAAAGTTTTTGCAGTAATAAGCAGTTCATGCAGCCGGACTTCTGAAATCTCACCTTCAAAGACAGAATTCTGAATCCAATTGAGGTATTTACGACAGAGTTTCAATATTTTAGCCACTCTTTTCTCTCCAAAGTCATACACCAAAATCACATACATAGGCTACCAATACATTTTAAAAGGTTTATATTCTTCAATCTCTAAGAGATGCTTTGCCAATTTATAGCATTCTAATTTAACGAGATGCCTATAGCTGACATTACGTTTTAAGCTCCTATGTTGAATGGTTTCTTGAAGCCGATCTTCTAATGCTTTTACAAAGATCTTTTTTCCTTCCTGATTTAGCAAACATTTATTCATCTTTTTATCAAAATGTTTTGCTTGTATCTCTTTCTTATTTAAGACCTTAAATATAACTCTATCTACAATAATTGGTTTAAATATTTCAGCAACGTCCAACGCTAAAGAATATCTTCTTTCTCCTGGGGTATGGAGATAACTAATTGTTGGGTTAAGTTGAGTTTGATGAATGGCACGCAAGCAAATAGTGTAACATATCATATTACCGAATGAAATAAGTGCATTCACTTCATTTCTCGGAGGTTGTTTTGTACGGTTTCCCATCTCAAAATCATTTAAGATGAGATTAAATGCATCATAATATGTTTGCCTTATCATACCTTCAATACCCATTAGTTCTTCTACAGAATTCGTTTCCGGTATTTTGGTTGATAATGCTTTCATTATATCCATAATGTCATCCATAACTTTGCCCCTCCTGTTATAATATTGAAGATTTTTGAGCATATTGAATACGGCTCCTTCTATAAATTTTTGCGCAATAATAATACGTTTTTTCTTATTGTTATACGCTGACGTTTGTGCCAACAGCATACGTCCGGATAACAATCCATCACGAGGCATAAACGATCCCGTGTAATTTTCATAGTAATCAAAGAAATGTAAAGCTATATCCTTTTGACCTAGAAAATTAAATAATGCACTGTTTGCATTTAATGATCCGAAGACATAAAACTCATTGATATCTTCTACCGGTAAATAGCGGGGAGAACCTGATGTCTGATGTTCAGCATCAGATATAGGGGTGAATTTAAGTGTGTTGTCTTTTCTCTCAAGCGAACCGGGATTAAACAGGTAATATGTTTTTTTCATATATCTTCCTCCTTACTATAACAAAATTCATAATAGCTGCACTTTTTACAGATTTGCATTTTTTCTAATGGCGGACATTCGTTTGCTTCAATAATGCATTGAATATACTTTTTAATTTCTAGTATATTTTCTCTATCAATATCTGTCAAGATAATTTCATTAGTTTTCCGAAGTACAGGATACTCCAAGATTCCTTTTACACCCAAGATGCCGTTTTGTTCAAAAACATATAAATAGTACTTTAATTGCCATTCATGTGCTTTCTCTACTTTATTAGATTTCTTTATTTCATGGATAACTTTGTTTCGTGCATCATAAAAATCGACCTTTATTCCATCCAATGCAACCTCTTCATATTTAGTAGAACGTTGTGGATAAGATTCTTCATGGATCAGTTGACCTTCATATACCAAGTCTGAAGTTTGTTCCATATTGATGCCATTTGCAAAAAGCCAAAGCTTCCTTTTGCAAATTTGATAATAATTAAAATGAGTGCCGGTTATTTGCATAAGTTTAGATAAGAGATATACATTATTATATTCAAATAAGGAGAAAGGCATTCACTTGCATGAAATATCTTTCTCCTTCAAGGTAAATTATTGATTTACATAATCGAATGAGTTCATCAAACTTTTGAGTTTCTCTTCGGCCATTGTTATGGCATCTGCACTTTCATTCACTGTTACAATATAGTTTGAACAGGGTAGCGTGACAAATAGATCAGCTCCCGCTGTTTCATCAAGAATCGGTTTTGCTTTAGGCTTTTCCCCATCGTCGATTAATTTTGCGCGAATAGCTCCTGCTAATGTATTGGCGTTATCACTGATCGCAATGGTCAATGTTTCCATTAAGCTGAATGTACGGGCTTGATTAGACGTAATTCTCCAATTTAATAATGCATTTGCAAGGGCAGGAATGATTTTTTCACGTTCTTCCTTCGGCATGACAATGCACTTGCCGAAAACATTTTGGCTTTCAATCCAACCTTTTGATTTCAACTCTTCTATCTTTTCTTTAGAAAGTTCAGGTTCGTGTTGGTTGGTGGATACGGAGAATAGAGTTCTAAGATCTATTGCAACATCATATATAAATAATCCGCTGGTACGTGCATTATCCGGAATCCAATTTCTACGAGGTAATGTTCTATTCTTTGAAGATAGAAAATCCTCTATCTCTTCTTCATTCAATAGTTTATTGCCTAATCTTACATTCACAGGATTTCTATCCGGCTTGTCACTACGATCAAATGTTAGATTTTCTTTGTCCATGCTTGCTAATAAAGGATGCAATGGTCTCATCGCTGAAATGGACAATGGACTTCTTCTCTTTACTGTTATTCCATCACCGGCACGCATCCAACCACCAAGCAATTGATCTACATAAGCAGGGTCGCAAGGAGACCAAGGTTCTTTGTTTTCAAGCTCTTCTTTATTCGTTATATTATAGTTGAACGTAATAGGAGCTAGAGGTACATTGAGGTTAGAGGTTAAAGCTTCAAGTATAGAGCGTTTAACCTGTTGTCCGCTTGAATATGCGACAGATTTATTAAAAATCGGATCATAATAAGATTTTTGACCATCTTGTACACAAAATACGGTATGATCAGCGTGCTTAAGCACTCTAAGATAAATGTAAGGATTCATATTTTTACGTTTTATGATTTATTTACTACTGCATATTGGAATCTGATCAATGTCAGAAAGTAAGGCACATTGTCTATCGGCATTGCATTTATAGACGATGCTATTTCGATGAATGATTGCAATGTTTCTGGATCTTCAATATTCTTTACAATGGTGGTTAGTCCTTCAATGAATTGCCTTTTATTCACAGAACCTAATAAGTTGGTCACTTGCTGACTCTTCGTCTTTTTTGCATTCTTGTCACAAGTGGAATACGTATTTAGGAGAGTCGCTATATGTAGTGACTTTTCCCATAATTGTTCATTGTTTAACATAGATAATAACCAAATTTGATATGTATTAAAACTTAATTTTTTTTCTTCATCTTTCTCGTTGTATTTCGGTATAGTGCCTTTGTCCAAGCAATCCCGAAAACCTTTAGGTTCTAGTGCATTAACCCCAACTGCACCCATTTGGCATACTTTCGTAAAGCCAAAGGCTGTGCCGAAAAGATCATCATAACGTTCTTTGTAAATCTCTCCGAAATACTTATGGAATAATTCAAATGGAGTTCGTATTTTGGGCAACTCAAAGGGAATGAAACCTACTGTTATATTCGTTTGCCCAAGACTGTAAACATAAGCAGTAATTACAGAATCAGGATGGATTCTTGCTATACCGATGATCACTTTTAGCCAGGATTGTGTGCTTATTTCCATTCCTCCTCCCTTAATTGGTGAAAAAGGGGAAAAGGAAGCGGTCGGATCGAATTCATCATAAGTTCGATTATTATATCGATGAGCCAACCATTGTCCGTTCCAGGTGTTAATCTGATTCCCTCTTAAGTCAGGCATTTTGTTTAAATAGCCTCTATAGAATTCCCATCCTTGGAATATGTCCAATAATATTTGCTTGTTATCAAAAAGTAATGATAAGCCACTTTGTACGCCAACTCCCAAACCGCTACCGATCCAAGACAAGTATACTTCGTTTTCCTTTAATGGAAGATTCATATTGGTGATTTGTCCTGATGTGGTAGCTGTTGTATCAAGTGATGGGAATCCTATTGCTATACTGGCATCCGCTTCATTCTTTGATATTTTTTCTATCAGAGCATCCAATTTCAATTTTCGTTCGGATTCAGTTGGAGGAATTCCCTTCTTTAATCCTTGAACAAAAGGAGAATTGGTAACCCATTGCATATATTTCCCATCATTAAAAAATAATTGAAAATATTTCTCTATAAAAAATTCTTTAGCAGAATAGTTGCTTTTATATTTTTCATTGTAAGCATCTAAAAAGACTTTTCCAATATTTGCTGCTATCATAATTAATTAAGTTTTATAAAAAACATAATGAGGTGTCGTAAAATTCCGGTTTTGCAAACTCCGAAAGAAAGCCTAAATCGTAATCATAGGCTTTGGATGGTATTATAAATGGATGTGATCCGACTCTTGAATGATTCAATTTATTGTAACCTATTGAACGGAATGATACCGGAATTTCCATCTTTACCATTTCCTCAAAATCACTTGACTCATACTTTTCCTGATCGGCTTCGTCTATACACGATACTGAATCTATATCCAATGCCTCTAAAAGAGCTGATTTAGGATTATGCCATAACTCTTTAATTCTCCATTTCCCATTTATGAAAACCGAATGCCAATCTATATCAATAAACTGAGCTGTTGGATATACCGCATCAATAAGGTGTTGCAAATTACTTTCTTTAATAATCTCTCCATCCGGCAATATGTTGAATGTACGTTGTAACACTTCAAGTTGATAGGGTCTTGCTTCTCCTTCTTTTTCAGGAGGTTGCAACACATAAACAGGCTTATAATGTCCGATCGTTTCTTTGGAACGTTTCCGATTTATTCTTCCGAATCGCTGGACAAGAGCATCTATCGGAGCACATTCTGTGATCATCAGATCAAAACTGATGTCAAGGCTGACCTCTAAGACTTGAGTGGATACAACAATGCATGCTTCATTGCCGACGTTAAATTTATTCCTTAATAGATCTTCTAATTCGCTTCTTCTTCCTCTTTTAAAGCGACTATGTACCAGCATCTTATCAACTTGTGGATATTGTTCCGCCAATCTGTCATATAAATTCTGAGACCTCTTTACTTGATTGCAGACCAATAAAATCTTCTGCTTGCTACAGATCGCCTGATCCAATATATTAGCTAATGATTCCAACGTATCGGATTTATGCACAATATGTCTATCAAATGTATTTAATATCTTTTGAGGTAATTTCACTTCGTAAACATTGCCGGTTCCTCCCAATGCAGTCATTATGCGATCATATAATACAGTAGGCATTGTTGCAGTCCCTATATGTATTCGACATCCCAAACTACATAGTATCTCAACAATCTTTAATACGATGGCTTGTATTGTGCCCGAATAAGTGTGTATCTCATCTAGAATCACATCGCAACCTTTTAAATCCGCAATCATCGCTTCATATCCTTTGGTTCCAAAAACCAACGACGCCATTTGATGAGGGGTGAGAACTTTTATTGAAGCACCAATATGCCTTTGCAATATTTTTTCTTCTATTTTCCCATTTTCTATTTTTATGCTGGATGACGCATGAAGCAAGCGTATATCTGCACCCGTTCCTTCCAAATCAGTAGAAATTCGATCATACATTGCATTAATAGATGCTTGAAAAGGAAGAGTATAAAATATACGTCCATTACAGCGGCGAATAAGAAAATCGGTTTTCCCGGCACCTGTAGGTGCTGTTACTATGGTATGTGATCGGTCATCATCCGTAGAGATCATAGATAAAGGATATAATTCATTCTTTCTGGAACGATAATAACTTAAATCCGGAGTGGTAAATAAATGACCGGAGAATGTATCCATCTTTTCTTCTAGTGCAGATGCTAAATGATCAGCAGCAACTAATGCTCCTTTCCATATAGAATAACCATATTGCCTTGATTCACAAAAATCTACAGCCTCTTGGAAATTGCTCTTAGCCTGCTCTAAAGAGATCGGCTTTGTTGTTAATCCCATGGTGTCTAATATTCCTAAGGCATCAATGCTCCATTCCTCGAAGCCTTGTAAATGCCCCTCAAGACAATTCGGATCATTATCGATTAAATCTAAAAGTCCTTTCTCTCCAGGGTCTTGAAAAATGGATTTATGATGGGCTACAATCATTTCCATAACAGGTTCTCTTTCTTCTTCAGGTATGATAGAAATGAAGAACAAAGAAGCTATTTCGTGTCTAAACACAAATCCCGGTGGACGTTTATAGTGTTCTTTCAAAGTTTGCTGAAAGAGTGGACTGGCTTTCCCAATATCATGTAATAGGGCTCCTTTACGAGCAATATTAACATCTAATCCTAAATTACGAGCAATGATTTCTGTAAACTTCGCTACTTCAGATAGATGCTTGATAAGTGGCGTCCCACCATTTTTCGCACTTTTGGATAATATATGATCATATTTATTTATCATAACCCCAATACCGGTTTACCCGTTATCTCCAACCATCCGTACATAGGTGTGGCGTTGTCAAAACGATTGAAGCCTACTAGAAATGAATTTTCTTTTTCTTCAAAGTGTAGTTCAAAGCCTGTTAAACTATTAAACTCATTTTCGTTCATTGCATAAATCTCTGCATCGGGGAATAATACATCTTCATTTCGACATAAACAGATATGTTGTTTACTCGCCTTAATAGCATCTTCTTCCGTATCAAAAGCAAGGTATAAAACGGGATCAATTATAACACCTCGTTCAATGATTGACGCTGTACGAACCATCTCTTTCGTTTTGGATTTTTTTTCCCATCCACGTGGTTGCGTTTGTTCTTGTTGAACGCTAATGGAAGAGTACCGCAGTTTATGTCTGACGATTGAACCAACTTCCAGCTTTTGTCTTATTCCCTCTATAATAGATGGCGTTAAAAACTGCTGACTGAAAGTTTTGCTATCTCTCACAGCGGTCCATGGTTTGATATAACCAAATGGTCCTTTATATTTTACAGTATAATACATTGTTTTAATTTTTAAAATATTGATCCAAACCCGGAACCTGTTGAATTGCCCAGACCCACATTCCAAATAAATTCTTTGGTACTTTCTTTCCCTTTTATAATAACCGGGCACATACTACACTTATTGTCGATACCATGAATCTGCACTTTTTTTATCTTTTTATTTGTATATTTCAGGTCAAACGAAATTTCTAAAGAATCATCCATGGGCAAACCAGCCAATTGCATCTTATGATGAATCGTTTCAATCAAGAAGCCATTAGCCTCACTATCTTCATAGGTATAAAACTTGATATTATCATCTTTTTTCCTTTTAATTAGTATGGGACTGGCTAATTTGAAATATTCTATTCTGCTCAAATCTATATCTTCTTGAATAGTAACATCTGCTACCTTCAATCCAGAGAACATCTTTGGGTCGTTCAGAATAGTTCTAATTACTTGTTTAACGTATTTATCTTCATGGAAACTGATAAACCATTTGGCTCCATTTTTAAATGAAAATCCGTTGTTAGCAATATTGCCATTCGTTAGCCAGGAAAAAGAATAGAGCGATATCAGATCATGCAACTCGTTTTCTCCTAGCCATTTATGAAGTAGACCGATCATCTTTTGTTGATAATTGAAAGGAACCTCTTCCGTATTACAACTTGTATTTATGTAAATTCTCATGAATATATTTATTAATTAATCATATAAGTAAGACATATTATAAATGAATTGCATAATATATCACTGCTGTTTGTTCATGTTGATAATTTAATGGTAAAGTGTTACCCGATAATTTATTTTCAATGTTCTGTATTAACTTTAATCTCATATAAATGTCATTTTATATATCTTGGATAAAAATAAATGTTTTTTATTAAACAGAAAAACAAAATGAGAAAAAAATTAAATGAATACTTGTATTAAGTCCTATACTATATTATTTCATGCTGAAAATCCGATCGTGATGAACTAGGGTAATTGATCTTCACTTTAAAGAGTTTATTTTTGAAGTATCTTCTATTGAATTATTTCTTGCTTTTATTATTCACCATTCACAATCCTTTGTCAATCGAGGTTTCCGAGTGAACGAGTGAAGGCGCGAAATTTTCTCAAGGGTTCATTTGTACTGCTCCTTAGTATCCCTCCACTTCAATGTAATAAGAACCAAAACTCGCTATAGCGTTCCGCTCTACTTGTAACTGAGAGTTTCCTGCATCGTAGTTATGGACTGACAAACTCGCTTAAGCGAGGTGAACAACTCATAACTATGAGATGAACGAAACGCTATAGCAAAAAAAGCGTCCGGTTGTAATCATTTTTGATCAAATATTGTATAAAATTTGCGTATTTACTTTATAATTTAGATCTTTGTACAATGCTTATTTAATTATTATTTTTAACACATGCTGAAAACTAGAATTCAAGAGTTAGATTACTTAAAATCTATCTTTATTATTTTGATGGTTATGTTCCACCTCGTGTATTTTGGAGATAAATATCCTTATGCAAAGGAACTTGTATACACTTTTCATATGTCGGCTTTTTTGATTCTGTCCGGATACTTGGTTAATATAAATAAGGATTTTAAATCCTTTTTTCGTATGTTGTTATGGATCTTTATCCCATATGTCATTATGGAATCAGGTTATGTGGTTATGGCGTCCATCTTACCTATACGGGAACATATAGATGGACTGAATATAAAGATTGTACTTGAAAAAATATTTAAAGAACCTTTGGGACCTTATTGGTATTTCCATACCATTATAATCTGTGATGTTTTTTATTATGTAATATACAGGCTTGATGTAGGAAAGACGGAATTGTCCAATCTTATTGTTTTAGGATTATCCTTGTTTCTTGTGTCATGCTCTCCGTTGAACTTGCTGTCTTTTGAAAATGCAATGTATTTCTTGATAGGCGTTTGGGTTAAAAGACGTAGCAAAACTTTTCTATCTTTCTTTCAACCGTCGTTGCTTTCAGTTATTCCACTCATTGTCTTATGTTGTTATTCTCAAAACTTGCATAGAGCCTTACTAAGTGGAGTCGTTATCACTTATTTAGTTATTAGCCTTTTGCTGGCCTTATATCGTTACATCCCTTCCTCTGTGAAGAATGTTACTAATTATATAGGAAGAAATACACTCGTTATCTTGTTGTTTTCTCCTATTTTTACTATCCTTTCCAAGTTATTTATTCCCGTTTTTGCGTTTGATCCGACTGGTATTTGTTTTATGTGTGTAGCTGTTGTTTTTTCTATTGCCGGCTGTTTCCTTGTTTCATATATTATGGATCGTATACATCTATCAATCTTCTTTTTTGGTAAAAAACAAATATTGGAATGAATCCTGTAAAGTGAAAATTGTGAAGGCTGTATATTGAAGTGGAGCCTTCACTCGTTCATCCTGGAACGCCCATGAATAAAGGGATGTGAATGGTGAATGAATTTTTCATGTTTGGGATAGTCTTGTTATGTGAGGAAATGATTAAAGTTTGTCAGTCGGATGCTTTGCCATAAATGATTGAAGTCTTTCTTTTGTGTGAACGCTTATTAAATAAATATAAATAAGGAATAAATCGTCACAAAAACTCACAAAAGCGCACAAAGAGTCACATAAAGTCACAATGGGTTTTTCGGCTGCCGTATATTTGCATCTCAAAAAAAAAGAGAAAGAATATGATAACAAATTTTTCAATGTTTTGGGCAACGGGAGACCCGGATGCTCAATGGAACTTAGAATCAAGGACTAAGTTTATGAACGACGATCAAAAAACGAAGGTGTGCTCAACTGTTTCAAAGAAGGATGAAACTACTACTGTACAAAAGGAGGATATTTCCCATGAGCCTTCTCTTGCCAAAGAGGTAGAGGACACAGCAAAGGAGATCATCAAGCTTGAAATATTCATGGATGCCCACTACGACTTGCATTATAATGTGGTGACGGATCAAACTGAATATCGACCTGCAAATTCTCGCGAAGCTTTCCGGAAAGTGACACACCGTGTTTTGAATGCCATGTGTACTGAAGCTCGCAAACAGGGCGTGAACTGTTGGGACAAGGATGTGCGTCGCCATGTGGAATCCATCAATGTGAAATCGTGCCATCCGATAATCGACTATTTGCGCCATTTACCTGCATGGGACGGATGCGACCGCATCACTCTGCTTGCTGAACGTGTATCCCACACGGACTATTGGGTAAACCATTTTCATACATGGATGCTTGCTGTGACAGCCCAATGGATGGGAGTGAATAAATTGCACGGCAATAGTGTGGCTCCGGTCATTATCAGCAAGCGACAAGGACGGCAAAAATCGACTTTTTGTAAATTACTCCTGCCTGAGGCATTGCAACCTTATTATATGGATCGGTTGAACATCTCTACCACAGGACGTGCGGAGCAGAAGTTGGCGGAGTTTGCACTTATTAATTTGGATGAGATCGACAAATATTCTTCTAAAGGAATGGCATCACTGAAAAACTTGATGCAGATGGCGGGGATGAATGTGAATAAGGCTTACCAACAAGGCATTTGTGAACTGCACCGTACCGCTTCATTTATAGCGACGTCCAATTGCAAGGATTTATTGACGGATCCAACGGGAAGCCGCCGTTTCATCTGCATTGAGCCTGAAGGGAAAATAGACTGTTCACCCATTGATCACAGCCAGATTTATGCCCAACTACTACATGAATTGAAAGGTGGTGCCCGTTATTGGTATACCGAAGAGGATGAATCGGAAATAATGCAGCGAAACACCGAATACAACAAAATCTTTGTGGAACAGGATGTCTTCAATTGTATCTTTCGTTCGGCAAGAACCAATGAAAAGGATGTGTTGTTTTTGTCGGCAGCCGAACTCTACAGTGAAGCATGCCAAGCCAATCCAGCCGCCATGCGTGGATCAACAATCAATCGTTTTATTAAAACATTGGTAGCAATGAATATACCTAAAGTACATATGAATACGGGGAATAAGTATAGAGTGGTGAAAATAAATAATGGTCATGCAAAATAGTCTTCCGAATCTTTTGCATGAGCATATAGTATCTGTGAAAAGCTCAAAATAAACAGTCTTAAATTATAAACTCTATATTATTTAGTGAACCATTAGTTGCTTCTAAGTTCAATTGGACTGGAGTTGAACTCATATAATATTTGATCTTAGTTCGTCTAAATTAGATATACTATGTTAATCTATTGATAATGAATGTACTGAATAAATAAAATCCGTCTGTATTGTTGTGGACTTCTTAGCCTCAAAATGTTCTTATAGTATAGTTCTTAATATCTACTTTTGCTACATTCTTATTAAAGACATGAAGAACATCATATTATGGAAAATACTACAAGTCCCAAAAGTGCTTTGATATCACAAGCATTCAAACAATATCATCAGATGATCATTGGTTATATTAATCGTCGAATCAATAATATTGACGATGCCGAAGATATGTCACAAGATGTGTTTTTGCGTTTGATGGAATATAAAGAAATATTATGTGAAGAGACAATCAAGAACTTCATATTCACAATTGCACAAAATAGAGTCATAGATTATATCAGACGTATCAATAAAAAGATAGAGATTTACTCTTATATATATGATGTGCAACCCTCTGTTACCACTTATACTCCAGAACAAGAGGCCGGAACTCATGATTTATTGATGATGGAGAATCGTTGTATGCGAAAACTTCCTCCCCAGCGTTGCAAAATCTATTATATGTCACGTATAGAAGAGAAAAGCACGGATGAAATTGCCAAAGAACTTCATTTGAGCAGACGTACAGTAGAATCACATCAATTCATGGCTCGAAGGGAAGTGCGTGAAAACCTTAGAAGAATTATTTGAAATTTAAAATAAATGAGAAACATGAAATGTATTATGTCAATTTTAAGGATGCAATTATCCTTTGTTATGTATATTTGTTTAACCTCAAAAATGGTATTATGAAACTGTTTAAGAAAGTTGTATTAATGTCGCTTATACTAATGGCTCCTGTCATTGTATTTGCCCAATCGAAAATTACAGGTAAAGTTTTTGATACATCTGGTGAACCTGTCATTGGTGCCAGTGTAGTTCAACGAGGCACTTCAAATGGTGCCATCACTGATATAGATGGTAATTTCACTCTTAATTTACCAACTAAATGTTCCTTGCAGATTACTAGTGTAGGGTTAGAAAAGTCGATTATTGAATTTAATGGACAAAGGACTCTAACGGTAACGTTAAAAGAGAGCTCACAGACCCTTGATGAAGTGGTTGTAGTAGGTTATGGTACTCAAAAGAAATCGACTTTAACTGGTTCTGTCAGTCAAATTAAAGGAGATGAAGTGTTAAAAGGCCGTGGTACATCTAATGTGGAACTTTCCTTACAAGGGGCCATACCTGGATTGACAATTACTCGTTCGTCATCAAGACCAACGTCAGATCCGACGATTACTTTACGAGGTGGAATATCTACAAATTCAAATAGTGTGTTGATCCTCATTGATGGCGTTAATGCTTATCAATGGGAATTGAATATGTTGAATCCGAATGATATTGAATCTGTTTCAGTTTTGAAGGATGCTTCTGCTTCAATATATGGAGCCCAAGCGGCTGGTGGTGTTATTTTAGTTACGACCAAGCGAGGAAAAGATGAAAAGTTAAAGATAACTTATAACGGATCCATGAATATGAATTATCAGGGGAAGAAATATCCTGCAGCTACCGGATCTCAATGGGCTGAAATGATGCTTGGTGCTGATTATGAAGATACCAACCATAATAAAGGGGCCTCAAGTTTGTGGTCTATTCTTAATTTTACTTCGGATGTATATAAAAGAATCATGAATAATGAAGCCTTTGATTGGACTAATTCGTCTACGGGGTATGTTTATCGCATTGATCCTCTGCATGCATATCAACCGGATTATGTTTATGGAAATACATGGGGAACATCTCAAAATATAACGTTTGAAGGTGGATCAAAAAACGTAAGAAGTATAACTTCGTTTGGTTATAGTAATGATAGATCATTAATAAAGGTTGCATATGATGGTTTGAAAAGATACACTTTCCGAAACAATCTGGATTATCAATTAGGAAAGTATATAAAATTATCAACGAACTCTTCTCTTTCATATAAAGAAGCGGATACTCCAACTTATGGCATTGGTTATGGCTTACAGGATTTTTATATATTTCCATTGTATACCGAAAGTGGAAAGTATTATTATGACAATTTTGGAGGAAACAATGTTTTAGCTCATTTGGCACAAGGAGGTCGTACAAAAGATAATCCATGGATGGTTCGTTTAGGAGCCACTTTAGATGTTGATTTAAGCAAATATGTCAAAGGATTATCTTTTTTAGCAAAAGGAAATATGCGTGGCGATTATACAAATAAGAGAACCATTACTCATAAAATTCAAATGTATACTTATTATGATGTGAATGCAGATGGAACAGTAACACCTTCTACGAGTAATAATGCGCAGACAGGTTCACAGGCTAGTAAAGAATCATTTAAGGAAGAAAATACTAGAAATATGTACCAAGATTATGAATTTTTCCTGAATTATGATAGAACTTTTGGTTCACATCATATATCTGCAATGTTGGGCAATACGAATGAGCTAAGAGAAAATTATTATACGTCTGGTTATCGTTCAAGTTCAAGCATTGTTACTTTGGAAGATTTGAATGTTTATGATACTACAACTGATGCTATATCAAGCTCTTCATATAAATATGCCTTTGTTTCTACGTTGGGACGTCTTAACTATGATTATAAAGGTAAATACTTATTAGAAGGTACTTGGCGTCATGATGGCTCCTCTCAATTAGTCCGCAAACAACGCTGGCAAGATTTCTCTGGGGTGTTACTTGGATGGCGTATATCTGAAGAAAGCTTTTTTAAAGAAAATATCTCATTTATTGATAATTTGAAATTGCGTGGAACTTGGGGTGAGGCCGGTAATTTAAGTAGCATTGGCAATTACGATGCATATTCTGCTATATCTACAGGAACTACATTGTTTGGAACAACTCCTGCTAAAAGTTCTACTGCATGGATTTCAGGTGTGACAGATGATACACGTACATGGGAACGAGTTGTAAGTAAAAATGCTGGCATGGATTTTGCTTTATTAAAGAATCATTTAAGTGGAACTTTCGATTATTTTTGGCGCCATAATAAAGGTATGTTAATGAGTATAACTTATCCGGCAACTTATGGTGCTACTGCACCTGCAACAAATTCCGGTTCATATCGTACTCATGGATGGGAATTTACCCTCGCGTGGCATGATCGTATTAATAAGGATTTAAGTTATAATGTGAGTTTGAGCTTAAATGATGCTAGAACAAAGATAAAATCTTATAAGGGTTCTACTTCAATTTCTCCAGGCGTAAATAGTATTGTTGAAGGATATGCAAAAAATTCACTTTGGGTATATAAGACTAATGGACTATTTCAATCACAAACAGAAGTGGATGCCTATTATGCTGCAATGACTGGGAATGTATCAGGATCAAAGATAGCAAATGTAAAAAATGGGACAGTAAATGAGTTAACTCCAGGTAGTGTAAGACGTGTTGATTTGAATGGTGATAATGACATTACTACTGCTGACCTTTATAATTATGGTGATACAGATCCTCATTACAATTTTGGTCTTAATTTAGGGCTGTCATATAAAGGTTTTGATTTTAGTTGCTTTTTTCAAGGAGTAGGGCAACAATATAATGTTAGAAGTGGACAAATGGCTTGTGCTTTTTATAGCGGTTGGACAAATACTAACGGATATTTCTTAGGAAGAACATGGACGCAAGCAGATAATCCATATTATGGTGGAAACTCAAATGCGAAGTACCCGGTTATGTCACGTAATGGAAATCGTAATACTTGGAATTATAAAGACTATAATGATATTAATGTCGTAAATAACTGGTATGCTCGTTGTAAATCAATTCAATTGGGATATACTCTACCTAAAAGTTTTATTTCCAAAGTAGGTATTAATAATTTAAGACTTTGGGTTTCCGGTGAAAACTTGTTTGATATTTCAAATGTAAAAGACGGATATGATCCAGAGACATCCTCTAGTAGTAGCACATATAGTGGGGTAGATGTTTTTTCTAGTACGATTTCATTTGGTATTGATCTGTCATTATAATTTATTAATTCAACGTTTATCATGAATACAAAAAAATACATATTATTTGTGGCCTCAGTAGTAACAGTTATATTTAATGCTGGTTGTACTGATTGGCTGAATCAGGAGCCTTTGTCAAATGTGACCCAAGCTTCTTATTTCGAAAACTTGGCTCAGTTTCAAGCAGGATCAGATGCGATACAATCTAATTGTTATGGATATGCTACAAATTTTAGTTCTAATGAATCCCTCGCACTTAATTATGATATGGGTTCAGATTTAAATTCGGCTCCAAACTCAGAAATTTCTGGTACAGATGGAGCCCCTAGTTCCAGCGATTATTATACAAATCCATATAAATCATTGCGTTTAGTTAATAATTTGATCAATCAGGGAGAAGCTTATTCAGGAAAGGATGATATAAGTGAACCGATGGGACAGGCCTATTACTTCAGAGCATTTTGGCATTTCTTTTTATTGAAACGCTATGGCGGAGTTGCTATTGCCACATCTTTACCTAGTACGGATAGTGAGTTAGTTACAGGGGCACGTGCTTCACGTTATGAAGTTGCTGAACAAATTTTGACAGATTTAGATAAGGCTATTTCATTGCTTAGTGCTACGACAAAAACCTCAACAGGCAATGATGGGCATGTCGATATTGAAGCAGCTTGTGCTTTTAAAGCTAGAGTATGTTTGTTTGAAGGAACTTGGGAGAAATACAATGGGCGTGGTTCTAGTGATTCAACCAATGGAGATGATACTACCTCTGGAGCAGGAACAACAATTCCTTCTAATTACCCTTCTGTGATCGAGTTATTAACAATGGCTCAAACAGAATCTACTAAATTCGTATCTGGAGGAACTTATGCTAGTGAATATTCTATTTGGAAAGGCGTAGAAACGACTACAAACTATGAAAAGCAATCTCCTTTTTATTATTTTTGTTTGGAAGATGCAGGATCTAATCCTGCAGGATTAACGAAAGCCTCAAACAACGAATCAATATGGAGGAAAGTCTATGATTATTCATTGAGCGTATATGGTGGGTCCAATTTGACCCATACAGCACCGGCTGGTGGTAGTCGTAAATTAATGGATATGTTTTTGTGTATAGATGGATTGCCTGTAAATATTTCTCCTTTGTTTCAAGGATATAATGGTCTAAACTCTGAATTCGAAAATCGAGATTCACGTATGAGTGCTTTGTATGAACAAATTGATTCATGTTATTGGTCAGGAGAATATGTTCAAGCTAATTATTCAACAACTCCAAAATTGGGAGGAGCAAATAAATACGTACCAGGATTAACTTCCTATTCAAATATTGGTTATGGTGGTCGTAAATGGTGTTCAGAGTATCGAAAAACATACTATGAATCAGCGGATTACAATTATATCCGCTTGCCGGAGTTACTTCTTATTAATGCAGAAGCAACTTATGAATTGAATGGATCTATTACAGATGATCAGTTAAATAAAACCATAAATGTCATCCGTGGACGCGCTCACATAGCAGATCTTACAAACTCTTTAGTTAGTACTTATGGATTAGATATGCTCCAAGAAATACGTCGTGAACGTGCTATAGAGTTAATGGGTGAAGGTTTTCGTATCTCGGATTTGTGTCGGTGGGGAATTGCCGAAAAGGAACTAGATCGTCCAACATGTTCCTATTATGTAAGTTATGGAGGAAGTTCTACAGAATTGGGATCTTCAACGACAATCTATGATTCATCAAAGTGGACAGGCTATATTACAACAGAGGAGCAGAGCCAATCAACGTATACCGCTGGTATGCCTAAATTAGAACCAGGTGCTTTGATTATTGAAACAGCAAATAATCGAATATTCTCAAAGAAAAATTATTTGCAAGCTATTCCTACTGATCAGATTTCATTAAATCCTAAATTATTGCAAAATCCTAAGTGGTAAATGAATAAAAATTGTACAGAAGGAAGATCTTTGTATCTTCCTTCTGTTTTTAATGAAACTTTTGTCTCATTTTGTGCTACCTGGTACTTACAGATTGGAAAGATTTGGAGGGAAAAAACAAATGGCTTTTATAAATCCGGATAATTAGATTATATTATTGCTTGCCAGTACTGATGCAATGGATAAAAAAGTAACTATTTGTGTGAAGGATAGGTTAAATTGTGTATATGTAAAGGGCAAATCTTTTAATAGTTTTGTGTGGAAGCAACGTTAGATAAATAGTTAGTAAGTTGGATTAAAATAAATAACAAATGAAAAAGATTACATTCTGTATTTTGATTTTAATATCAATAGTCTCTCCTGCATTTTCTCAAGGAGTATCATTATTACCTCGAGAAAAGGCTGTACATTTAATTTTGAATCTTAATAAACCGGGCGTTGATGTTAGTCCACTATTATATGGTTTGATGACTGAAGAGATAAATCATTCGTATGATGGAGGATTATACGCCGAACTTATTCAAAACAGAATATTTAGAGATAAACCAGATACAGCGGTTCATTGGACATTA
This sequence comes from Bacteroidales bacterium UBA1794, assembly GCA_002315435.1. Classification (GTDB taxonomy): domain Bacteria; phylum Bacteroidota; class Bacteroidia; order Bacteroidales; family Bacteroidaceae; genus DCFW01. The sequence continues at coordinate 193,849 of DCFW01000027.1, read as the reverse complement.
ATAAAAAGTCAGAATAAATCAGGAAGTATTGTTTTGGATAATAATGAGTCAATAAATAATGCCCTGGCTGTGTGCTTGAAGTTGACTGTTAGTCAAGGACGTGGCAAGGTAGGCATTGCAAACGATGGTTATTGGGGAATACCCGTAAGACATAATGCAATGTACTCTGTATCATTTTATACCAAGTCATCGGCTGGTATTGGACCTAGATTGAATGTGCGGATTGAAAGTAATGACGGGAAAAACGTTTATGCTGCTGGAACAGTAGTACTGTCATCTAATAGCTGGAAGAAATATACGCTTAAACTAAAAACAAATGGAAAGGTGGTTGCTACGAAAGAGGCGAGGTTTGTCATAGTAGCAACTACTCCTGGCAAATATTGGTTTAATCTGGTTTCTTTATTTCCTCCGACCTTTAATAACCGCCCAAATGGTAATCGCATTGATTTAATGGAGCTCCAAAAAGCTATGCAGCCTAGATTTTTAAGGTTTCCTGGAGGCGATTATTTGGAAGGAAAGCGATTGGAAGACCGTTTCGCATTTAAAAATACGATACATGATATTTCTCAAAGACCAGGTAAAAACTCGAGATGGTACTATCGCTCGAGCGATGGTATGGGATTATTGGAATTTTTGGAGTGGTGTGAAGATTTGAATATGGAACCTCTTTTGGCTGTTTATGCCGGGTATTCGGTTGGTGAAGGCTACCTAGCTACAGGAAATGATCTTAAACCATTTGTTGATGAAGCATTAGAGGAAATTGAATATATAATAGGAGATAAAAAAACAAAATATGGAGCTATGCGAGTTGCTGATGGGCATCCAAAACCATTCAATCTTGGATATGTTGAAATTGGTAACGAAGACTTTTTTGATAGATCAGGCAGCTATGAGGAGAGATTCTCACTTTTTTTTGATGCAATAAGGGAAAAGTATCCTCAGCTTAAAATAATTGCAACGGCCCCAATAAAAAGCCGTTCAGCAGATTTATTGGATGAACATTTTTATAGAAGTCCTGAAGCAATGAGAAGTATGGCTAAACAATATGATAATTATAATCGAACCGACATACCTATCATTGTTGGTGAGTGGGCTTCGCAGGAAGGAACACCGATAACAAATATGAATTCGGCACTTGGCGATGCCGCGTGGATGTTGGGGCTTGAGCGGAACTCTGATATAGTGAAGATGAGTTGTTATGCTCCAATGTTTGCCAATATAAATAAAGGAGCTTTTCAATGGGGATGGAATTTAATTGGTTATGATGCTCTTACCGGATTTGGGGCACCATCATATTATACACAGGTCATGTTTAATTCGCATTTGGGAGATAAAGTGATTTCTTTAATAGAAGAAAATATTCCTGAGGAAAGCTGGCAGGCTCCTAAAGTTGCTAACAAAATGCAACCGGTATCTCAAAAGATTCCGACTTTTTTTGCTGGTGCAACGGAAGATAGCAAGAAAGGCTTGATCTATTTAAAGTTGGTTAATTCGGCAGGTCTCAAGCAATCAGTAAGGATTGATTTGAAAGGTGGCATAAGTATTTATTCTAAGGCTGAATCTGTTGTGCTTTCATCTAAAAGTTTGAAAGATTTAAATACTATAGCAGAACCTCAGAAGATTGTGCCCATTAACAAAAGTATTCACAGTGTAAGCAGGAGCTTTGAATATGTAGCTTCTCCATATTCAATTACAGTGTTAACGATCAAAGTAAAGTAGGGAAATAGCGATACGTTGTTTGTTTTATACAACGAAATAATACATATGAATATGAAAAAGATATTACTTATCTTAATAGTTCTATTGCAATCCATGCAACTATCAGCCATCGATTGGCAATGGTCTGTAATAGTGAATGGCTCCGTGTCGAGTGAAACTAAAATGCGCTCTCGGGCATTCTTATGGATACCTCCTCATTGCAAGAAAGTGAGGGCAGTCGTGTTCGGCATGCATAACATGATTGAAGAAGGTATCTTTGAGGATCCTTACTTCCGTCAATCTATGAGTGATTTAGGATTTGCGGTCGTTTGGGTTACACCGATGTTGGATATGCCTTGGGATGTGAATTCGGGTGTACAGAAATCATTTGATCAAATGTTGAATGATTTGGCTGAAGTGTCGGGTTATAAAGAGTTGAGATATGCTCCCGTTGTACCTTTGGGACACTCGGCCGCTGCAACTTTCCCATGGAACTTTGCTGCTTGGAATCCTGACCGAACGTTGGCTATACTTTCAGTTCATGGAGATGCTCCACAAACCAATCTGACAGGTTATGGAAGGAAAAACATGGATTGGGGCAATCGCACCGTTGATGGGGTGCCGGGGCTAATGGTTGAAGGTGAGTTTGAATGGTGGGAGGCGCGTGTGAATCCTGCTTTAGCTTATCGTAAAGCTCATCCGCAGTCACCTGTATCATTTCTTTGTGACGCCGGTCGCGGTCATTTTGATTATTCGGATGGTATGATTCATTACTTGTGCCTTTTCTTGAAGAAAGCAGCAGAGTATCGGTTACCTGCCGTTTCTCCTGAAGATGGTCCGGTAGCATTGAAACCTGTGAATCCTGCAGATGGTTGGTTGTGTGATCGGTGGAGGCTTGATGGCATCAAACGTGCAGCCGCTGCTCCGTATTCAAAATATATGGGTAATAAGGACGATGCATTCTGGTATTTCGACAAAGAGATAGCTTTGGCTACTGAGAACTATTACGCAAAGATGAGAGGAAAGAAATTGCAATACATCGGATTTATGCAAGATGGGCATTTACTTGGTTATAATACGAAATCTCATGTGCGCTCTTCTGCTCAATGGGAACAGGAGGCTGACGGATTGACTTTTCATTTGAAGGCTGCTTATACAGATACTCTGAGGCAATATTTGAGTGATGAACATGCATCTACACCTCCTTCCATATCAAGAATATGCGGACCTGTTATTAAAATAAATGATACTACATTCTCTGTTCGTTTCTATCGTATGGGATTAAATAATGAGAGAAGAACCGGGGATATTTATTTGTTGGGAATGAACGATGGGGATGATCATTATAAGAGCAGTGTGCAGGAACTGAATTTGCATATTCCTATGAGAAATACAGTGGGAATGGCACAACACATCACTTTTGCACCACTACCGGATGTATTGAAAGGAACTCCTAGCTTGCCGTTGAATGGCACAAGTGATAGTGGTATGCCGGTTTATTATTACGTACAAGAAGGACCGGCTGAAGTAAAAGATGGACGATTATATCTTACGGAGATTCCGGTTAGAGCGAAGTTTCCTATAAAAGTAACAGTAGTGGCATGGCAATACGGACGTAGTGTGGAACCTAAAGTGCAAACAGCAGAACCGGTTGTGCGTTCTTTCTATATTGTAAACAAATTTGATAATTCGCTAATCGATCATAATATACAAGCATGGATGGATAAAGACTATTATCCGGGTGGAGCCTTGTGTGTGATGAAAGATAAGCACGTTTTGTTTCATAAGACTTATGGAGGTTTTACGGATGATACGCAGGTTTATGTAGCTTCCGCCGGTAAATGGACGGCAGCCGCTACTATCACTTCGGTGGTTGATAAAGGCAAATTGAAATGGAATGACCGTGTGGATAAGTGGTTGCCTGAGTTTAAGAAGGATCCGAAAGGTGCCATCACGTTAAAACATTTGCTGTCGCATACTTCAGGCATTCGTCCTTATTTGCCTGAACCGCGTGTTGACAATTACAATCATCTGGACTCTGCTGTTGCAGAAATCCTTCCATTGGATACATTGTTCGCACAAGGTACACGCTTTCAATACGGAGGCTTGGCTATGCAGATTGCAGGTCGTATGGCCGAGAAAGCTTCGCATAAAGAGTTTGAACAGATCTTTCAGGATAATATAGCGAAACCGTTAGGCATGACTCATTCACATTTCTCTCCTGTGGAAAGAAGTGGCGGACATGCTCCTATGCTGGCTGGTGGACTGTGCACTACGTTGCATGACTATATGGTCTTTCTTGATATGATTTATCACGATGGGACATTCGGAGGTAAGCAAGTAATAAAACCTCAGTCAATAGAGGAGATGCAGACGGATCAAGTGGGTGAGGCCAAAGTGTTGCCGGGTGAATATGTGCAGAAAGCTTTGGGACAAACTCATACCGGTATATACGGACTGGGCGAATGGAGAGAATTGGTAGATTCCATCGGTAATGCCTATCAAGTTAGTTCTCCCGGTTGGGCAGGAACTTATCCATGGATCAATAAGCATGATGGTGTATATGGATTCTTTATCGCTCATGTTGAACCACAGATCATGAATGAAGACTTTTTCTCGTCATTCTATGATAGTTCGGTACTTTCAAGGGAGGTATCTGAGATATTGCAAAGGGGCATTGAATAGATTGCATTCGTGCATTCTTCCTATTGCTGCCTTTCGAAACTTATTTTTACGAATGTAGAAATGCTTTTCTACAACCGTAAAACATATGTGCCACAATTGTAAAAATGCTTTTCTACAACTGTAAAAAATGAAAATGTTGCTTGCCAACAGAAGAAATGCAGGTCAGTAACAGATGGTTTCTCCCTTTGTAATTGACCTAACATGCTGTTAGGTCTTTTTCTTGGAGGCGTTCTTCCTTCATGTTGCACTATATGAATTCAGAAAATAGAAGGTAAATTGTCAATTGACATATCCATCGATTTATCCCGCATTTTGGTTCTTGAAAATGGTTGATTAGTATATTTTTTACGAAAGATTTAGTAGATTCATCGTAAATTTACCTGAAAGGGAGATTAGATATATGATAGTTTCATTAGTTATTAAGAAAAGTAGATGTTGGATTAACACCAAGGAATCATTGCTTGTGCTTTTGGGAATGCTCACTGCATTTGGTCCGTTTGTTACTGATATGTATTTACCGAGTTTGCCTTCTATGGCACAATATTTTCATACCTCATCGTCGTTGGTTCAATTAGGTCTTACTACAAGTATGATAGGCTTGGCCGTGGGGCAGATTATCTTCGGACCGATAAGTGATCGATATGGACGTCGCCCATTGTTGGTGTCAGCGATGTTACTGTTTGTAGTGTCAACCATTCTGTGTTTATTCTCACCGACCATTTATATTTTTGTAACCTTGCGTTTGATACAAGGCATTGCCGGAGCAGGAGGAATTGTAATATCCCGTTCGGTGGCGACGGATAGATTTAATGGCAAAGACTTGACAAAAGTATTGGCAATCATTGGCGCGATAAACGGAATAGCTCCAGTTATGGCTCCAGTCTTAGGCGGACTGCTGACAGATTCAGTCGGTTGGAAAGGGATCTTTTTGGTGCTATTGCTTTTAGGGTGTATCTTATTGGTCGGTTCAATACTCTTTCAAGAAACATTGCCTTTTTCAGAACGCTCGGATGTGAAACTTGTTGACACATTTCGTAGTTTCAAAGTAATTATCCGTAATCCGATGTACATCTGTTTTGTACTGCAAATGGCCTTTGCGCAAGGCGTGTTATTTGGAAATATAGCTTCGTCTCCATTCATTATCCAGCAGCATTATGAATTTTCACCCTTTAGCTTCAGTGTGATCTTTGGAATCAATGCTTTGGCCATAGGTATTGCTGCAGCATTGTCTGCTAAGTTTAAAACACCCGAAAAAGGCACATTGATCGGTTGCATCGGTATGTGCATCTTTTCGATATTAGAGTGTGTGGCATTATTTACCAATTGTACGTTCTGGATATACGAAACACTTTTATTTCTTCTTTTATTCTTTATGGGAATGACTTTTACCACTTCCACGGCATTGGCAATGGAGAGCGAACGACAGAATGCGGGGGCTGCATCGGCACTTCTTGGTGCGGTATGTTTTGCTATAGGAGGATTGGTTTCGCCAATTGTAGGATTGGGTAATATCATGTCATCTACCGGGATCGTATTTGTGATAAGTTCTTTTTGTTCTTTGTCGTGCGTACTGTTTTACTTTAGGCAGAAGAATGTGAGGAAAGCATAATCCTCTCATTTTACAATAAGGTCTTTAGGAATGAGCAGACTTATTCTTTTCTGTTTCAATTTGGTGTAAGTATTCAGCCGGAGTGATTCCTTGAATCTTTTTGAATGTACTGAAGAACGATGTCTTCTTGAAACCGCATTGCTCACCGAGTGCTGTAATGGTATACTTTGAGTAGCTTGGATCAGAGACACGACGCTTAAATTCCTCTAGTCGATAGTTGTTGATGAAGTCGTAGTAATTCTGTTTGACATAAAGGTTAAGCAATTGCGATAGTTTGAAAGTTGAGCTGTTTAATGCATTGGCTAAGTCCGACATCTTCAAGGACGGATCAAGATAAGGCTTATTCTTCTCGATATAGTCAAGCAGTCTGCCATAAATTTCTTTATACTCTGCTTCATCCATCTTCACCCTTTTGTATCTCTCTTCATCCTCTTTGGGTTCTTCTATGTTTCTGGATGGCAGGTTCCCTTTTATTCTTTTGAGTATACTCTTATTTCTCAGTACAATCCAAAGACCAATAACAAGCGATAAGAATAGAATAAATTCAATGACAGCCCATATCGACGGTATCACTTTGATATCAAATGCCATGATATGTTTGCTTCCTGCAATACGAATATACAACTTGTTGGTTCCTATTCCTAAATGCTTGCATATAACGACGTCATTACCTGAAATAAGTGTCCACTCCTTTTGTGAATTGAAACGGTATTCAAAGTAACGTCCGTTTGGATTGCCATAATTCAATAATACGGGCTTGAACGTAAGAATGTCACTTCCCAAGTTCCATGAGAGTTTAATCTCGCGGTTGTTGATGAAGTGGAAGAACTTATCTAGAATCACTCTATTCCCGTTGATGCAAAGATTGTCGGGTATGATACTGAACAGCGTATCGCTTTCTTTGTTTATTAAAGGAATATTGGCATACACCAACCCATTATCGCTTCCTATCCATAGATTGTTTTTGTTGTCGATATCGCAGGATTGTATGCTGAATTGCAAGCTATGCAGATTATAGTCATTCCCGTAATGTTGAAATGCTTTAAACCCTTTGTCAAAGCGAAACAGTCCGTGTTCAGTGCCTATCCAATAACTTCCCCACTTGTCGTGAAGAACGAAGCTGATGTAGTTATTGTATATTTTGCGGCTAAGATTCACTGCACCGAAATGTGTCATGTCTTCGTTCGTCTTGAATAAACCGTTGAAAGAAAAGCATAGGACATCTTGATCTTCACCTTGTGTGCAATTGAGTTCGGATTCTCCATTGAAGAAGCCGGAAGGAAATCCGGATGACCTGATAATCTTATCTTGCGGGTTGTATAAACAGAGTCCCTTTTGTGTGCTTATCCAGCAACGTCCTTGCCGGTCAAACATCAGATTGTTCACATAACTGTCGTAGAGTTGTGAATTCTCCTGCGTGTAATTGATAATCTTATTACCTTTGGCGTTATACACAAACACTCCTTGATTGCTGCCCATCCAAAGCTCATTGTTGGGTGAAACGACAAGTTTACTAAAACTTCCATGAATTAATCCGGGTAATAAATCGAATCGTTTTATCTGTAGGGTGGAAGGGTTCAACACAGAGACACCTCCATCGTAAGTAGCAATGAAGTATTGATGGTTGTATTCGCAGATAGAGGTGACGATACTTCCTCCAAGCTCTGTTGCCGAATAATACTTTACAATATTCTTGTTCTCATCAATGAAGTAAAGTCCGTTCCTTGTACCAATGATTTTTTGCGGACCATTAATACAAAAACTACGTACATTGATATTTCTTGAAGTAAAGTTCCCTGAAGAATAGATATGGAAGAGCGGCTTCACATAGTAGTTGTATGAAAGTCCTTGACGAAAATATCCGAACCAATTGACTCCCGAAGCATCGTGCATAAATGAATAAACAGAATTATCTTGTAAGCGGGGAGAGGTGTTCACGTTAAAGGATTGCACCACTTTGTTGTCTCGTAATGAAATGATGTGTGCACCATTCCCGTCGGTAGCTGCATAAAGGAACTTCCCGTCAGAGGATAGATCAGTGATGACGTTGCAACCTATATTTGTATATCGTGTGATTCTTTTGCTTGAGATATCAAATACAAATATTCCATCGTTGTTTGAGCCGATGTATATCTTGTTGCCAACTGCCGTGAGAACATGTAGATTCCCTACAAAATGTATTTGCTTGTTGATATTGAATCCTTGCAACTGTTTGCGCTGACTATCAAAAAGGAACAGATCACGGTTTGTCACCAGCCAGACGTGATGTTGACTGTCTACAAATATATCTTTAATTATATTGCTTTCAGACATAATATCCCTACTGACAAGATAGTGTTCCACTTGTTTGCCATTATATACGTATAAGCCTTCATCTGTACCGATGTAAAGAGTATTCCCATCTGAAGCCAAAGCAGAGGTGTAACATTTTATAGTAGGAATGATGCGTTCAAGCTGGTCTCTATTCGGGTTTAGTTTAAATACTCCGTTTCGTGTACTGAAATAGAGTTGTTTGTCTTGTGTCTGAGTGATGTCTATGATGGCATTCAGTAGTTTTTGCGAACTTGCATTGTATGTCCTCAAAGATACTCCATTGAAACAACTCAACCCGTTTGAAGTCCCTAACCAAATCAATCCGGACTGGCCTTTAAATATTTTGAAAACTGTTTCTCCCGCCAATCCGTTTTGAACAGTAAGGTTATTTATTTCCGGCTCATCAAATGCAAACAAGAGTGTGCAATTCAATAGGAGACAGACAATAAAAGAAATGCGGGATAATATGTTTTTCATCAAGACTTTAATTGAATATTCTTTTGCAAATATACAAAAAAAGCTAAAAGATAGGCTCTTTGAATACAAAAATCGAAGAGGTTGTTTTCAAATAGTTAGATGTAATGTAAATATGTTTATAACAAAGAGTTACTCTAACTTATCTAATCAAAACAATAAGACAATGTCGCCGAAGAGCTATATGTCTTGGTTTGATCTATACATTGACTAGTTAAAATATAACCAAGGAAATAGATCCTTTTCCTTGGTTATATTTTAATGCGAACTTGCTAAACTTAATTTGTTTTTTCTCTCAATACGTGTTTGATGGATCTTCTAATAGTTCTGAATTTTGGATGTATTGCAAATTTGGGGCGTAGCGAGCTTTCTTTTAATAGAAATGCCATGAGACAAAATATGCCAAATATGACAAGCCAACCATACAATTCTTTCATTGAGACCATCAAAGCCTGCTTTTGAAGGTTTTCATATAGTTCCCCCTTTGGTAGTTGGTTGGCAAGTATATTTACATTATCCAAGTTCGCTCCTAAAAGCATTGCATTTTTGACCATAACAAATTTTAATGCATGTCCTAATATAGCTGCACCGAAGAATTCTCCGAAGCAAGCATCAACAAAGGCTTGTATCGTCAATGCTTCCCAAAAGTACTGAAAAGGAACTTGCGATAATGCTGTAATGAAGCAAATAGAAATCACCACATAACCAAAATTTCGTAAAAATATAGGCAAGATCAATGCCTCTTTTGGCAAATTATAGTCAATCAGAAAATAAAATATTATTAAATAAGTGACAATTGCTGAAAAACCAATAACTGTAGCTCTTTTATAACTCCATTTTCTAAGAGCAAATGTTTTATACATAAAAATACAAGCAGTAACAATGCCTAAGATCGCTATCCAGTTAATAGAAATAAGATTCAAAGAATCGTAGCCCAGTATTTGCTCCATATAGGCATGCTCCAATACATGCATGGGTGAGAGAAGTATGAAAACTATGAGGTATATAAATAAGGTTAAATATACTGTCTTGAATTTCCATGTTTGTAGTGAAATATATGGATGGCGTATAGTTGATGCACGCCATAAGTTAATGGTTAGCATCACTGCAGCAAATAGGATTGCCATTCTTATGTATTCGGAATCAAACCAATCATAATGTTCTCCGTATACACATACAAAAATGACACATAATACAATCAATCCCCATAGAAGAGCACCCAACCAATCTATTCCGAAAAGAGGCAATTTTTTCATTGAGCGATAAGTTCGGAATAGAATAACTGTAGTAATCATTACTAGTAGTAATAATGCGACAACGACCCAGTGCATATATTCCCATTCCGATAGGAATGATGTATAGATAGCTGTTAGTCCTGTGAATTGGAGCATCCCCTGTACCAATAAATTAATATAACAGAAAAAAATAGAGAGATCCCTTTTAGGGGTAATCCATAGTTGAACAGTTGAGTTGCATTCAAATGTTCCCCACATTCTGAAAACTCCAGCAACAAAGCAGGTTGCTATGAGAATAGGAACGTTAGTAGTATGCATGCAGATCAAATTGCATATGATAATACCACTACAGCATACAAGCAAAGTTATTTTTGATGGGAAACGAAATTTCAATCGAAACATGATGGTGAAGGTTAATGCTAAACCGACCAAAGAGGCGGCACCTGCCATCGTTATGTCCTCCTGCATTAAAGCTGTGGAGCCAACCATTTCACTAACTGTTGCTAAATAGACACCTCCAGAGAGTTGGAAAATTATAGCAAAAACAATGATTATCCACGGCCTGAGCTTTTCTGGGACGAAAGGTCGCATTGCGGGAATAGAAAAAGGACAGATATCATGCATAATTAATACTTTACTTCACATTCAACATTCATACCGCTACGAAGACGTTCCAAATAATAGGGTCTATTCGCATGAGAAAATCTAATTCGTATTGGTATCCTCTGCTCTACTTTTACAAAGTTTCCTGCAGAATTGTCTTGTGGAAAAAGAGAAAAACTTGCTCCTGTAGCTTGTGCAAGAGATTCTACTGTTCCTTTAAAAACAACATTCGGAATGGCATCAACTTTAATATTAACTGTTTGACCGTCACGTATATTTGCGGTTTGCGTCTCTTTATAGTTAGCAATAATCCATTTGTCGTTTTCATTAACTAAATCAACTAAGGCTTGTCCCGGTTGAATTAACATACCTTCTTGTATATTTTTCCGTCCTGTTATTCCGTTACATGGAGCTGTGATAACAGTGTAGGAAAGGTTTAATCTTGCCAATCCCAATGCCGCTTTTGCCAGTTTGATCCCTGCGGTATTTTGACCTAACTGATATGTTTGTTCTTGCTTGACAAGTGAAGTTGATCGCTTTTGTCGAACTAATAATTCATATCGTGCTTTTGATGCATCGTAATCAGTTTTGATATTGTCATATTGTTGTTTCGTAACTGCGCCTTGTCCTAATAAGTTCTTATAACGATTGTATTCGCGTTCAGCATTATCCAAGCGAATTTTAGCTTCTTGAATACCTGCATCTGATACTGAAATATTATTTTGCGTTGTATTAATTGTTGAGGACATCGCGGTTTTACCTGATATAGCGTTTTGATAGTCGGCCTCTGCCTGTGCTAATTTGAAACGGAATTCTGTATCTTCAATTAAAACTAAAGTATCACCTTTGTGGACATAGTGGTTCTCTTCGAAACAAATTTTCTTTATAAACCCTTGAACTCGTGAGTTTACCGGTACAATTAATTGCCTTACTTGTGCATTATCGGTATACTCTACATTCCCGAGATGAACGAATCGAGAACAGACCCAAGTCATTCCACAGCCAAGTATTAATACAATAACAATATTGTTAATTAGCTTTTTTCTTTTATGATTCATTTTCTATGATTTTTATTGTTTTGTTTTTTATAGATTTCCTGTCGCCTTTTTCAGCTTATAATAATTAAAAAGAATATTAATTCGGGCATTCACAACTTGCAATTCTGCACTTAGTTTTGAATTGCTTGCATCCAACATATCAGTAATTAGTGCTAAATCGTTGAGGTAGCGATTATTGATTACTTCATAATTCTGGCGTGCTAATTCTAGGCTTTTCACTTGTGTATCAAGTTCGGTAAATGATTCTTGATAATATATGTAGTCTGCCTGTACTTCATTTTCTGCTTTTTCTCGTGCTAGTGATAATTCCTCTTGAGCACGGCGTGTTGCAAGTTGAGCCTGCCTATATTTGTTATTTGTTTTGTAAAGAGATGCAATGTTATATTTTACCCCAACCCCTATATACCAATAATTTAAATTTTTGTTAATTACCGGTATCTCAAAAGTAATTGGTCCATCTAGATGATTGGCTGCAATCAGAGCAATATGTGGTAGCTTATTTGATTTTTCTATTTTTTCTTGTTGTTTACTTATATCTACACTTATGGCTGATTGCTGTAATGTAGGTAACGAAGAAGATGCCATTTGTTGCCAATCGTTTTCGCTAGATAAATTATATTCTTTTTGTAATATTGTTGTATTAGGTACGATTACAGTTCCTTTGGCTAATCCCAGCACGGTAATCAGTTGGTGATTAATTATAGATTGATTATTGGTGACTTTAGTGAGTGCCAATTCTAAATTTTTTAACTGCAACTCATAGCGTGTAATATCGTTTTGTAAAGCAGTACCTTCTTTCTGTTTAGCTTGAATATCATGTACAAGTTTTTGAGTTTGCTCTATATTCTTTTTATACACTATCGCTTGGTTATTTAGTTTGTACAGCTCTAAATAATAGCCTATCAGAAGAAAACGAATATCCTCCTGATTGTTTGCTCTTTCCAATTCTGTTATTTTTTCCTGAAGTTCGGCTATGGCTATTCCGCTTGAAATTGCTCCTCCGGCGTAAATAACTTGCGATGCTTCTATTGAGAAGCTATTACCATAGTGAGGCATTTCACCCTTTACCCCATTTGAAAAATCTCGGTCCATGATATAGGCATTTCCCAAGTAGCTGACGGAAAGTCCCACATCGATACTCGGTAACTGGTTACTTTTGGCAACTTTTATACCGTCCTTTGCTTGCTCAATGCCGGTATTGAAAGTACGGATACTTTTACTGTTTTCGTTTGCTAAACGAAACATTTCATCAATGCCTAAGGTATAGCGAGAGCTATCTTGGGCATGTAGCTGTTGGACACATAACGACAAAATAAATGTCATTATGAGTTCTACTGATTTACTCATAAGTAAGTGATGTTTATTAAAAAATAATTGATATTCTCTCTGAAAAGTTATCTAGAAATTAACAAGTTGCCGCAACTCCCCAAGAGTGGAATTTATGCAGCTTATTCTTATACATTGATGAAGATAAATTTAATACTGTTTTCATATTTTTTCTTGATCGTCCCTTAGGCGAGGCTTAAAACCGATGCAAATGTAAGGTTATTTAGTATTGGTTGTGACTCTATAAGCCTTGTATTATAATATTATTTAACAATATAGACCCATAAGTTTGATTATCGGTGTGCTAATATGCTATAGAAGGTCTGCAATATAATTTGTGCTCAAATAAAAAATGTGTATGGATGACTTTGATTCGTAAAGTCTGAATCCATACACTTTATTTTAATGAAGAGAATGTTTTTGTTATTCTTTTATTCTATCGTACATATTCCTTCGTTGTAATCAAAGTCTACCGCTTTTTCATTTATCATCAAGGCTGAAGGCTTACTTGAGGTTTTGATGGAGAAATGCATTTTAGGTTGTCCATCGGCCCAAATGAATGCTTTGTTCTCTTTTTGTTTTTGAATGACAAAGAGTTTGGACAATGAAGAGAAGTAAAGGGCGTTGTCTCGGCGAAGTGAACTGCCGTAACAAATAAACAATTCATGTGGCTTTGTTGTATCTGCACCTTTGCGATAACTTACTCCAAACATATAAGCATCTGTCGTCCATCTGTCAGCCGTGATCCATGAATTGCAGTGCATCAACCGTCCGTCAGCCAGTTGGTTGATGTATAAGTCAGTGACTTTGTCTTTATATTCTATTCTAAGTCCAATCCAGTTCTCTCCTTGTCGGCGCGTGATCGAAGGCATGTCCCTTTGATTAGCTGAATCTTTTAGAATGATAGCCGTAACGCCTTTTATTTGATCGGTTTCTTTAGGGAGTTTCAAAGAGATATATTTTTCTTTTCCTCCATCTTCCGATGGTGCTTCAATCTCTTCCATCGTAAGGTTTTCAGGGTAATCTTGTAGAAATCCTGAAGGTATCAATGTTTGCGGATAGAGTGGACGAAGAGTAATGGATGCATTCTCTTTGGTTATTTCAATGTCCGAACCGTTCTTTTTGTAAGTACCTCCCGGGTGCCAGAGCCATTCAAACTTGCCGGCACTATGAGTCTTTAGATCATCAATGACGTAAATCACATTATCCCACCAAAGTAGATGTCGGAAGTTGCGACTAAAGTTATCGGATACGGGGCCGGTACCGTCTGCTAATATATATTTGATATTGTCGGCATCAAGTAAATCATATAGATAGCCTCGTTCGGGTGAACCGTGATATTGCTGCTCCATCGATTGTCCTTTTCCATTGAACAATACGACATTATGTGCTTGACTTTGAAAGAAATAGTTTCGATAGTCGGGACTACCATAAAAGCAATTCCCGGCATCTTTCAATAAATCATATCCTTTGTGGAACAAAATGAATGAGTTGGCATCAGCATGAGAATGGTTCCATGTGAATCCACTTTTCACAGCAAGCATGGTCGCATCCTTTTCCCATGAATCACGAATGGTTGCAATTCCGAAGTCAGGAAATAATTCCGAGTTCTTTAACTTAGGGGTTGCAGGAGCCTTTTGAGTATTAGGCATGTATAGAAATCCCATAGGTCTGTCACGAAAGAATCCATCACGATTCTGTCCATTTTGTACTTGATTGAAGTACCATAGTGCATTGTTTCCAGTGCAGATTCCCAGGGCGTATAGTGGCTCCAGGCTACTTTCTGCGGTAATGTTTTTATGGCTGTCACCGAAGTTTATACTCCACAAGTCGCCTGTGCGTGGATAGCAGGCATGATAAAAATAGTTAGATGCTTGTTTGAGTTGAGGGATGTCCGGTAAAGTTTTGCTCGGATAAGCATTGTGATAAGCCATAAGGAAGAGCGCTGCTTCTTGAATGCCGAAGTTGGCATAATTAATACTTTCATATTGTCCTCCGTTGCGATCAAATGATTTAGGCTTATGTTGCAGCACGTCACCGGCAAAGTCAAACCATTCAGGCAATATAGTAAGAACTTTTGTTACATATGCCTTGTTCGTTGGAATCTCGTTTTCCAAACTCATTGCAAGTACCCCCCCCATGCATACACAGGATGACCACCAATTGTGTCCCATTGAATTTAAGCAATGGATGCGGGTATCGTCATTAACCCAGTCGCTCATGGCAGGCACTACGGCCAGTCGTTGTAATCCTTCAGCTATTGTTTTTCTCTCATTAAGGGACAGTGTGCTATAAATGGCATCGTAAGAGACTGCGCATGAAAAACTACGATGGGCTACTTGAAGCTCGGTGTGCCATGCAGGATTACGCATAACCATTTCAGGTACGGCCCATGATTCGGCTTTGACGGCATTTAATAAGATCTTTTTCACTTGGTCGGAATATTTCTTATCATTTGTCATCCTATATGCTAAAGCCAAATAATCGGTCTTTGCCAAATCCATTGTATTGAGATAGGAGTCAGCCTTCTTCTGTATGCTATCCCAACCATCAGCCATTTGTTTATTGCTTTTTATGGCCTTTTGAGCTGTATGCACCACCTGATCGGTGAAAACAAGCGACGGATGCTTTATCTGTGTCCACCCATTTATACTAAAAGCAAAGTATATTAATGATATGAATATCTTTTTCATCTTAATGTCTTTTTGAACGTTTAATATTATTTTGTAGGTTCAAACCAAATGGCAGCTCCACCACTAGGTTGCAAATATAGCATAAAATCCTTTTCGGCTTTTATCTTTTTTGTAGTGCAACGTACGTGAGTAAGAGTTTTTACGCTGGAATCGTCTTCGTAGAAATGTGCAAGATATGTTTTCCCCTTAGACAAGAAATCAGTATTCACTTTAATATTACGGCTGCTTGTATTGGTCATAGCACCTAAAAACCAATTGTCGTGACTTCTTCGGGCTGTTACAATATATTCTCCGGGAGCCCCTTGCAGTGCACGTGTTTCATCCCATACAGTAGGAACTTTCTCCCAGAATTCTATTTCAGGTTCATTGTGGTATTGTTTAGGTGAGTCATACCAAAACATCCATGTAAGCGGACTGTAATACACCACAGCCATAGCTAGTTGGTGAGCATGTGTGTTTTTAACCCTTGAATTGTAATAGCAGAGTGTGTAGTCAGCCGGTCCTGCCAGGAAACGAGTGAAAGGAAGAATGGTGTTATGATTGGCATCAGGCATTTCCTCATTTCCTCGTATTCCCTCCTGAGTCATTAAGTTGGGGTAAGTTCGGGAGTATCCGGTAGGACGATACTCATCATGAATATCAACCATGAGATGGTATTCAGCACATTTCCTGACGGCATTGTGGAGCCAAGTACTCCACATTTGATTACCCACTTGAACGAAGCCGAACTTAATACCTTTAATTCCCCACTTCTTATAAAGTGGTAGAATCGAATCGAGTTGCGTGTACAGCGCACGTTGATTCACATATAATATAACGCCGATACCTTTTGAAGAGGCATATTTTACTATTTGCGGAATGTCAAGGTCTTTGTTGGGAGCAACAGCCGTTGCACGACTATCCATCTTCATCTCTTGTCCATACCATCCGGCGTCAAAGTGTATATATTGCATGCCATGGGCTGCTACAAAATCAACAGCATCAATGGCTTCGGCTTGTTTGAGGCCGGTTCTGAATACTTTGCCCGGTTTAATCCAGGATGTCTCTTTTATTTTACTGGGTTCATTGAGGTTTAGTATAAGATAATCGTGATTAATGAGATCCGTGGGTTGTTCACCTACCATGATTGTACGCCATGAAGTTGCAAAGGGAGTCATTGAATCAACACTACCGTATATCGAAGCTTGTAGTTCATTGTCATTGATTAACTTGAACTTTGTGCGAGCATAATTTACCATCTCAGCTTCCAGCAATGATACATTCAATCCGTTGGGTAGCTTCAAAGTAAGTGGACGTTCGGCTTCATTCTTCCAATTCTTTAAAGGAACTAGTTGGTAAGGGCCTTGTGCCCAAGCTGTATGGTAAGCCAATGTGCCGTCTTCAAAGTTAAAAGAGGTTTGTTCTCCAGTTATATGTAGAAACAATCCATTACTTGTTTCAGGAAAAAGATAGCGAAAAGCAACTCCTTCATTGTAAGCCCTTATCTCAAGATTAAGATAATAGCATTTTTCTTTGACATATCCTTCATTGCTTTGTATATCACTACCTTTCATAAATTTGATAGTCATTGTATTATAACAGTCACGGATTGATGACCATTCTCCATAGACAGGAGTCCATACAGTGTCTTTTTTATTACTGTTGACTCCAATGACTTTTAAATTCTCACACCAATGTGTGCAAGTGTCGTTGGGGACTCCTAAAGCATTCTCAAAAAGTTTATTTTTTATTTCAATACCTAATGCAGACTCTTTTATGACACTCTTTCCTTTATATGAAAGCATGTAATACATTTGTTTCTTTCCGGAAGAAATGTATTTTTGATAAAATTTGAATAGGTAGTTTCCGTCCGGTGAAGTCAGTTCTTGCTCTGTATTGGGTATAACATTATTTGTTTGCCCCCATGCTATAAGAGGTATCAAGATTAATAATGCTAAAAGGATATACTTAATGAGTTTTTTCATAATTCTATATTTTATTCAAGTAATAAAGATTTGTTTTCTTGCAATGCATTTAATCTGATCAATGCTTCTAAATAATAGTAATCGGCATAAATGATAGATGCATCTATCTCACTATGATTTGGGAAATGACCGGTAGAATGTAGCAAAAAGGCATTATTTATATTACGGCTTTGGTAGTGTGATGTACTTAAACTTTCCAACATCTTTTCTGCTGCTTTGCGGTACTTTGTTCCTGATTTAGAGGGCACATAGGTACTAAGCTCAATCAGGGCTGATGCAGTGACACATGCTGCTGATGCATCTTTGGGGGCATTCGGTATGTCCGGTGCATCAAAATCCCAATAAGGAATATAATCCTTGGGCAAACGTTTAAGGTAGACATCCGCTACTTTTTGTGCAAAGTTAAGAAATTTCTTGTCTTTAGTTTCACGATATACCATTGTGAATCCATAGATGGCCCAACTTTGTCCACGAGCCCACATGGAATTGTCTGCATATCCTTGATGAGTGACTCCTTTGATGAAATGTCCGTCTATAGTATCGTATATGGCAACATGATAATTCCCGTAATCAGGGCGAAATTGATGTTCCATTGTTTTCGTTGCGTGGCTTACAGCAATGTCATACAAATGTTTACTACCTCCGTGCTTTGCAGCCCAGAATAATATCTCAAGATTCATCATGTTGTCCATAATCGTATTATGCGGCCAACCTTTTGAAGCCACTTCTCGCGGCCATGATAATATTGTTCCTACTTTTGGGTTGAATAATGTAGCAAGTGTGTCAGCTGTGCGTATGATTACATCTTTGTAAGCAGGATTATGGGTTATTTTATATCCATTCCCGTAACTGCAAAACATTAAGAAACCCAAATCATGGTCATATGCCGGTAGTTGTGATATGAAATGAAGCGAATCTGTATATTTCTCTGCTTGTACTTTGATTTTAGGATTATGTGTGTAGGAATAGTCATACCATAATATTCCCGGCCAAAATCCTGCGATCCAGTTTTCTTGAGATACTTTAGAGAGTTCCCATTCATGCTGGCCTTTTAATATATGGCGAGGTACCATTGTATAGTCTAATGTATCACCGGGAAGAGTCATTCCCAGAAGTGTACATTGCATTTTATTGGTACAATATTTTATGGACTTACAAACATTTATTTTTGCCTGTGATGTAACTCCTATCCACAATAATAGAAGATATAAGATATGCTTTTTCATACTGTCTGACTAGTTGAGTATATTACTTTATTTTGATGCCAAAGGCACAATAGGTTAAGTATAGCACGCAGATTAAAATAACGAGTATACCTCCTACAATACCGGTGTGGTCAATGGCTGCACCAATGATTGGGGTAATGGCTCCTCCTCCGGCTACGGCTGTAATCATTAATCCTGATATTTGATTCGCTTTGTCCGGACGGTGCTGTACAGCCATCGAATAGATAATGGGAAAAATGCATGAAGCTAAAAATCCAACACCTCCGATACAGATCAAATTGATGCTTTCCTGGTTGATAAAAGCAAGTAATAGTAAAGCTGCGATGCAGCAAAGTATATTAAATTTAAAATATTTGATCTCAGTTATTCTTGTCATTAAGAATGCACCCAATAATGCTCCGATCGTTCGACTAAGGAAATATATTTGAGGGGCTATTCCCGCTTCTGACTTTATCCAGTTATAGCGGATCATCATGACTTTAGAACTTAGAAAATTAGTGGATACATCAACTCCTACAACGAAAAATATACCTAAGAAAAGAAGTAATATTTTCTTATCTCTTAAAAGCTGTAATGTACTGGTGATAGAATCACTGTTGGTATTTTGTGCGTTGTTTTCATGAGGAATTGGTGTAATAGCCAGCCACAATCCTGATATTAAAGTGATAGCTCCGAGTATGGGGAAACAATAAAACCAATAGTGTGTGTTGCCATGACCAAAATAGTTAACAGCGAATAATACAATATAGGGACCTACCAGTGAAGAACATGCTTTTACAACTTGTCCTGCTGTAAGACTGCTCGTCAATAGTTTTGAGTCGGTGACCACGTTGCTAAGTAATGGGTTTAGCGATACTTGTAGAATAGCATTCCCGATGCCTAGTAAAGCGTATGCAATCATACAAGTTACACTATTATATGTAATGAGAGGCAATATCATTCCAACAATAGTGATGGACATACTCACTAAAACTGTATTTTTCCGTCCCCATTTATTCATCTTGATACCTATTGGTATACTGAAAAATAAGAACCAGACAAAGACCAATGATGGGATAAATCCAGTCATCGTATTTGACCATCCAAATGCTTCTTGGGCATAGTCTGAAGAGATGCCACAAATGTCACAAAAGCCCATTACAAAAAAACCGAATAAAATCGGGAGAGCTCTATAAAAAGATCCACTTCTTTCCATATAGTATTTTCATTATTAAAATATAAATCTATTTACCGTAAGACAACTTCGGCATATGATTGGTTATCTTACTGAAAATGATTTAATCTTTATACGAATCATTCTTGGCTTATACTCAATGGAAAAAAGAAAAAGTAAGTGTTTCTATAGAATTAGTTTAGCTATCGACAGCTTGTGACAAAAAAGAAAATCAAAAAAGCGAACTGTTGGGTTCGCTTTTTTGATATAAATCTTAAATTCTTCCTGATTCAATTATTCTGCAGGATGAATTGCCTCTTGAGGACATACATCGGCACAAGTACCACAGTCCTGACATTTCTCTGGGTCAATTTTATAGATATCGCCTTCTGAAATTGCTTCAACAGGACATTCATCAAGACATGTACCACATGCGATGCAGTCGTCACTAATTACGTAAGCCATTTTATTAAGTATTTTAGTTAATAATGTTTGTGACAAATGTAGGTATTTTTTTATTATCTAGTATATGGCAATAAGAATTTTTTTGATAATTTGTACTTGTTCTAAATGGATTTGAATATTGTTGTATCGTGACGATTGATAGTTGCTTGTTTGGAGGAATGTAATCGAAGCAAGATATAGAATCTCGCAGTGCATTCTTTGTAGAACTTTCCGTGAAATGACGCATCTGCTTTTACTTCTTATTCTGCTGTCTTTTATTGATTTTTGGTGGATGGATAATATAAATTGTAATGGATGCGATCTTCGATGTATTAGTTTTTGTCTATGGGAATAGATAGTTGCTATATAGAACGAAAAATCCCCTGCAAATAATTTATTTACAGAGGATTTTCAATCACTAACTAAAAAGACAAGGATCTAATCCTTGGTGGAAAAAATATCATTAAATAACAGTAACAATATCATTTCGGCAAGTGGAAGACAAGTGTCAGTTCCTTCATTTGCTCATCTGACATACCCTTAGGTTCGAATCCCATATTTCTACTATTGATATAGATTTGAGCAGATTTGGATAATGTATCTACCATATCAAATGCTTCCATTACATCCGGACCGATAGCAAAAACACCATGTTTTTCCCACATAACCACGTCGTACTCATTCAATTCTTTTAATGTTGCGTCAGCCAATTCTACTGATCCCGGTAATTTGTAAGGGATAATGCCAAGACCTCTTGGACAAAATGCCTTAGTTTCAGGGATCATACTCCACAATAGATTGGTGAGAATATCTTTTTTCAAGAATTCAGGGTTATGGCTCATTGCAATAAGCTCAATAGGGTGCGTATGTAATGAGGCTTTGTAGGGTGAACCTTTGCGAATCAAATCGTTGTGTACGCTTAGATGAGACGGTAGTTCTGATGTTGGTTGAACTGCATTGTCAGCAATGATTACATAGCTGGCGCAATCATCGAGAATGCGGATAACAGAACCATGTTCCATAGGCCAACGTGCCAAATCTCTCATACGTTTATTAGTTCCTTTGCAGAAGAAATAACAACCTTTTAAGTAAGGTAATGTTGCGCCTATTTGTTTTACTTCGCTAATAGGAGCTAATTGACGAATCTCATCATCAATCAAGTCTGTTATATTTATAGTAATGTTGCCACCATTGCGTTCAGCCCATCCTTTTTGCCAAAGGTACCCGGCAACTTCAGCCACTTTATTGACTTCTTTGGCAAGAGCTGGACGATTTTCTAATATTGATTTCATTTTTTTATAATTGAGTTTTATTTATTTCAATACTTGAGGTAAGAATGATGATATGATAAGTATCCCCAAACCTACGATCAAAACAATAATTGTTTTCTGTGTACAACCTTTCCATTCCTTGAGGATAATTCCCCAGACATTGGAAAAAGTTACATTAAGCGACATCAAGATGCACCACGAGAATGTCAACAATACGGGTGAAGATGCCAAAAATCCTTTGCCTAAGCTTAAACCGAAAAATTGGCTGTACCATAAGACACCGGCAAGAGCACAAAACAAGATGTTATTTGCATATAGAGAGGTTTTTCCATAGTCTCCCCATGTTTTGTTTTTGGAGTTTTGATAAAAGCAATAAATTACATTTGTGATGAACCCTCCAAAAGTGACCATAAATGTTGCTGGTAAAGTCTTATAGATACCAGCGGTACCTTCAAAACATAAATTCTCGCCAAAACCAAGACCAATGCTGAAGCAAGCACTCATGAATCCTGCTAGTAAGGCTACTAAAAGGCCTTTGCTAAAATTGAAATCCTTTACCGATTCTTTCTTCTTTTCTTCGCTTAGGCTGGCAGATTTCAGGCTACCGGCAACTCCGATGATGGCAATTCCGATCAATGTTACCACAACTCCTACTATAACCGGCATGGTTAAATCATCCGTCTTTCCTGTGAAGATAGGAGTAAGGATTGTACCTAAACCTGCACATGTACCCAATGCTATGGATTGTCCTAATGCAACACCTAAATATCGCATTGATAGTCCGAATGTAAGTCCACCAATACCCCATAGTATTCCGAAGAACATAGACCATAGAGTCTCACTCGGGTGGGTCATGTATACTTCCAATAAATGGTGACCTTCAGGCACAGCGAGTAAAGCTCCCAAAAAAGGGAACACTAACCACGCAAATATACCTTGAACCATCCAATATGATTCCCAACTCCATGATTTTATCTTGTTGATGGGAACATAGCAGCTAGACTGGCAAAATGCGCCAATTGCTATAATCAATAATCCTATTATGATTTCCATTTATTAATTTTTATGGATGAAGGCCAAGGATAATAAAATATTATCCCAGGCCTTTATTACAAAATTCTTATTGATTATTATCTTTTTGAAGTCACGTTTGTTTCGTACTTCTCAATGTCTTTTATATAGTCTTCACCAACAGGAACATTATTTTTTAAGCAGAACATGTCGTATACTGCATTCCAAGGTAAGTTCTTATCTTCTTCAAGTAAAGCTAAACGTTCAAATAATTGATTGTTTGCTTCATATTTACGAAGTATTGCAAGTGGCTCAAGTAATGCTTGCAACAAACATTTTTGTGTCGCGCGTGATCCTATAACATAAGCACCGATACGATTGATGCTGGCATCAAAATAGTCAAGGCCGATATGTACACGATTTAGTGCGTTGCAACGAATGATTTCTTTGCAAAGATCAAGTGTATCGTCATTCATAATGGTTACGTGGTCAGAATCCCAACGTACAGGACGGCTAACATGTAACATTATTTCTGGTGTGAATAGCAATAAACTTGAAATCTTGTCGGCAATGCTTTCGGTTAAGTGGAAGTGACCTGTATCAAGTGTAACAATCTTTTGATTTTTAACGCCATAACCCAAATAATAATCATAGCTACCTACTGTATAGCTTTCTGCACCGATACCAAATAATTTAGCCTCAATACAATCTTTCATATTCTTGTATTTGGTCTCAAAAATTTGATCTAAAGAATCTGTTAATAATTCGCGATAATATAAACGATTAACTGTTTGGTCTTTACTACCATCGTGAATCCATAGGTTCATGATACAAGGATCATTTTGAGCTTTACCCATTTCCTCTGATATGGCACGGCAACGTTTTGTATGTTCAATCCAGAAATCACGAATAGACTTATCAGGATTTGATAGTGACAATGAACCGCTTTTAGGATGAGAGAAAGAAGTTGAGTTGAAGTCTAACTTCATATTGTTTTCTTTACCCCAATCCATCCAGCTAGCAAAATGCTTTGGCTCAATTTCATTACGGTCAACGAATTTACCTCCAAAATCTCCGTATGTTGCGTGTAAGTTCAGACGGTGAGTACCTGGAATAAAAGAGGCAGCTTTAAGAATATCAGCACGAAGTTCTTCCATGTTGCGAGCTTTGCCTGGATAGTTTCCTGTAGCCTGAATTCCACCGGTCAATTGTCCATCGGGATTCTCGAAACCGTTAACATCATCAGCTTGCCAACAATGTAATGACAAATGGATGTTTTCCAAAGCTTCCATAGCCTTGTCTGTATCAATACCTACTGCTGCATAACGCTCTTTTGCGATCTCGTATGCTTTTTTTATTAGTTCTTCTTTCATGATATTATTATGATTAGTTTTAAATATTTTCTTTGTAAACTTTTAGATATAGTGAATATCCTTTTTCCCATTCAGCACTATCTTGAGGCTCAAATGATAACAGCTCAATTCCTTGACGGATCATTTTTCGCATGTCTGTGATATCTTTAACCACGCCTGCTGCTTTTGCCTGTAACATGATATTGCCTATTGCTGTTGCTTCTGTAGGACCAGCTTCAACTACGATTCCAAGTGCATTTGCTGTAAATTGATTTAATAGCTTATTTCTTGATCCGCCACCAATGATATGAAGAACATCGATGCTGAATGGAGATATACCTTTTATATATTCGAATACTTGTTTGTATCTCAAAGCCAAACTTTGGAAAATACAGCGTGTTATTTCGGCATATGTTTCAGGAACTTTCTGATCAGTTGATTCGCAATAATTCTTTATAGCTTTTATCATTGAAGCAGGGTTGGCAAAGCATGTTGCATCCGGATTAATGATACTTTCAAAGGCGGGAACAGTCAGAGCTCCGCTTATCAGTTCATCATAAGAATAATTCTGTCCATTTTCATCCCATTCCTTACGGCAGCGTTCAAGCAGCCACATTCCACATATATTTTTTAAGAAACGGGTAGTACCTTCAATTCCGCCTTCATTCGTGAAGTTCATCTTGAAACTCTCCTCGTTAATAATAGGTGAGTCAACTTCAATACCCATCAAGGACCATGTACCAGAGCTAAGGTAAGCAAAGTGCTTGTCCTTAGCTGGTATTGCCGCTACTGCGCTTGCAGTGTCATGTCCGGCAACTGCAACCACAGGTATAGAAGATAGTCCGGTAATTTCTTGAATTTCTTTAGTAATAGGTGCAATAGTCTCTCCGGGTTCAATGGGAGATCCAAAATTGTCAATGGTCAGTCCCATTGGTTGCAATAGGGATGATTCCAATGCACGAGTACGTGGATTTTGTATTTGTGAAGTAGATGTAATTGTATATTCCATTACATCTTTCTTTGTAAGCATATAACTTAGTGCATCTGGTATGAATAAAATTTTCTTTGCATGTTTCAGAGCACTGCATTTGCTATTATATAATGTGTAAAGTTGGAATAGTGAATTGAAATTCATAAATTGTATACCTGTCAATTCATATACTTTTTCTTTGGGTATTTCTTTGAAGTATTTTTCCATGGAACCAACTGTGTGTGGGTCGCGATATGAGTAAGGTACACGCAATAAATCGCCATCTTCACCGAAGAAGACAAAATCAACCCCCCAAGTATCTATTCCAATAGATTGTATATTTATGCCTTTATGTGCAATAACTTTCAATCCTTTTAAAATTTCTTCATATAATGCATAAATATTCCAAAAGAAGTGCCCGTTAACTTGAATTATGGCGTTGGGAAAGCGTGTGATTTCCTCTAATTGAAGCTTCCCATTATCAATCGTACCTAAGATAGTACGTCCGCTCGTTGCGCCTAAGTCAACGGCAAAGAATTTATTATAGCTCATGCTTTGTGGTATTAAATTATTTACAAATGTAACGAATATATTTTGTATGATTGATTCGTTATTTGATTCTATGTCTATGCATTTTGATAAATATAGTGGTTATTTATGTAAAATAACGAAAAAAGATGAGTAAATATTTGGATATACAAATGGATATGCATATTTTTGCAACAAACCAAAGGATATTTATTCATGACAACAACGAAAACAAGAAGATTAAAGTCTATTAGGCTTATTATTTCCAGTCAGGAAATAGGAAGCCAGGAAGAGCTTTTACAGAAGCTTCATGAAGAAAGCTATGAACTTACACAGGCTACGTTATCACGTGACTTGAAACAATTAAAAGTGGCTAAGGCTGCTGGTATGGATGGTAAATATGTATATGTGTTGCCTAATGACACCATGTACCGACGAAATTCGGATGTACCTATAACATCTACAAAAGAGATGATGCATTTGAGCGGCTTTAAATCTCTGGACTTCTCTGGCTCATTGGCTATTATTAAGACTCGCCCCGGTTATGCGAGCAGTTTGGCTTATGATATTGATAATGCTGAATTGGATGAAGTACTAGGAACAATTGCTGGAGATGATACAATATTGGTGGTATTAAAAGAAGGTACACCAAGAAAACCATTTAAACATGCTCTATCTGCAATAATAACGGAACTAAGATAAACCGAGCTTATCGGTTATAAATAAATAAAGAATGGATAATATTGAGATTCTAGTTGCCAACGAGAGTCATATCAAGTATGTTGACACGATTTTAGATACAATTGAAATAGCAGCTGCTAAACGTGGAACAGGCATAGCTAAACGTTCACCGGATTATATCCAGCAGAAAATACTGGAAGGAAAAGCCATCGTTGCTATGTGCGATGATGATTTTGCAGGATTTTGCTATATTGAAACGTGGAGCAATAAACATTTCGTGGCTAATTCAGGACTAATTGTAGCACCAAAGTATCAAGGACATCATTTAGCAACACGTATTAAAAATTTTGCGTTTAACTACTCACGAAAGATGTATCCTGAGGCTAAGCTTTTTGGATTGACTTCAGGAGCGGCGGTGATGAAAATTAATACAAAACTAGGATACGTTCCGGTGACTTTCGAACAATTGACAGATGATCAAGCTTTCTGGAATGGCTGTAAAAGTTGCGTGAATTACGATGTACTCGAACGTAACGATTTTAAGCGTTGTATTTGTACAGCGCTGCTCTACGATCCCGCCAAACATATCGACGATAAGAAGCCGGTAGAACAACCAACAAAAACAGTTTTTACAATTGATTAAATTCCTATCAAGATGAAAAAAAAAGTAGTTTTAGCTTTTAGCGGAGGGTTGGATACCTCTTTCTGTGCAATGTATCTGGCACAAGAGAAGGGATACGATGTATATACAGCCATTGCTAATACAGGTGGCTTTAATGAAGACGAGTTGAAAATAGTCGAAGAAAAAGCATATGCTTTGGGCGCAAAGCAGCATGTTACGTTAGATATTACGAAAGATTATTATGAGAAAAGTATCAAATACATGATCTTTGGCAATGTGTTACGTAACGGTACTTATCCAATCTCCGTGAGTTCAGAACGTATTTTTCAAGCGATTGCGATTGCGCAGTATGCTAAAGAAGTAGGTGCTGATGCAATAGCGCATGGAAGTACGGGTGCTGGTAATGATCAAGTTCGTTTTGATCTCACATTCGATGTTCTAGCTCCAGGTATTGATATTATTACTCCTACACGTGATATGGTATTGACCCGTGAGTATGAAATAAACTACCTAAAGGAATATGGCATTAAGGCTGATTTCAAAAAAATGGAATATTCCATAAACAAAGGACTTTGGGGAACATCTATTGGGGGAAAAGAAACTTTGCAGAGCGAACAAACTTTACCAGAGGAGGCTTACCCGTCACAAATTACAGCTAAAGGTGAGGAAACCTTGAAACTTTCATTTGTTAACGGAGAATTGTCTGCTGTCAATGGAGAAGTGTATGACGATAAAATTGTAGCTATTAATAAAGTAGAGGAGATCGGATCTAAATATGGTATCGGCCGTGATATGCATATTGGTGACACTATTATAGGTATAAAAGGACGTGTCGGTTTTGAGGCTGCTGCACCTATGCTGATTATTAATGCCCATAAAATGCTTGAAAAGCATACATTAAGTAAATGGCAACTTTATTGGAAAGATCAGATCGGCACATGGTATGGCATGTTCTTGCATGAAGCTCAATATCTTGAACCGGTTATGCGAGATTGTGAGGCTTTCTTGGAAAATTCTCAACGCAATGT
This sequence comes from Bacteroidales bacterium UBA1794, assembly GCA_002315435.1. GTDB lineage: Bacteria > Bacteroidota > Bacteroidia > Bacteroidales > Bacteroidaceae > DCFW01. The sequence goes on along the minus strand of DCFW01000027.1, from coordinate 165,905 downwards.
CACTGGTACCGTAAGTATTATTTTACGTCCCTATTCTTATACCTTAGTTGGCGTAGAATCTGATTTTGACTTGGTTAAAACTGACTTCGGTGAGTATGGCGAGATACAAAAAGGCTGGACCGCTGAAGATGTAAAAGGATTTACAAAAGTACTTTCTACTCCTCTTCGTGTATATTACACGAATCAGAAGAAGAACGGAAAGGATTATAAATGATAAAGGTAGGAATTATTGGTGGAGCAGGTTATACAGCAGGCGAACTTATTCGTTTGTTGATTAACCATCCCGAAGCTGAAATCAGTTTTGTGAACAGCACAAGTAATGCCGGACATAGAATTGTCGATGTGCATGAGGGATTAATTGGTGAAACGGATTTGGTCTTTACTGATCTTTTACCTCTAACTGATATTGATGTCCTTTTCTTTTGCACAGCACATGGTGATACCAAGAAGTTCATGGAATCCCATACGCTTCCTCAAGGATTGAAAGTGATAGACCTTTCAATGGATTACCGTTTGGAAAGTCCTGAACATGAATTTGTATATGGTTTACCTGAACTTAATAATAAGACAATCCGTAAGGCAAAATATATTGCCAATCCGGGTTGTTTTGCAACAGCGATCCAATTAGGATTGTTGCCTTTGGCCAACGCCGATTTGCTTAATAATGATGTTTATGTAAATGCTATTACAGGTTCTACGGGAGCAGGAGTAAAACCAAAAGAGACTTCTCACTTTTCATGGAGAAATAATAATATCAGTATATATAAAGCTTTTGATCATCAACATGTTCCGGAAATAAAACAAAGTCTGAAACAGTTGCAAAGCAATTTTGAATCGGATATAAATTTTATTCCTTACCGTGGTGATTTTCCTCGTGGAATATTTGCAACACTTGTTGTTGAAAGCGAATTACCATTGGATGAATTGAAGAATATATATGTTGAATATTATGCGAATGATTCGTTTGTTCATGTTGTTGATCAAAGCATTGATCTTAAACAAGTGGTCAATACAAACAAATGTCTTTTGCATTTAGAAAAACACGGCAATAAATTATTGATTGTGTCATGCATTGACAATTTACTAAAAGGTGCATCAGGCACGGCCGTGCATAATATGAACTTACTTTTTAACTTGGAAGAAACGATGGGATTGAAATTAAAACCGTCAGCATTCTAAGCAATCGGAAAAGGAAAGTAAGTTTCAAAAAAATATAGATAATATGAAATTATTTGATGTGTATCCACTATTTGATGTAAATATTATTAGTGGAAAAGGTTGCCATGTATGGGATGATAAAGGAATAGAATATCTTGATCTGTATGGTGGGCATGCGGTAATATCCATTGGACATTCTCATCCCCATTATGTGAAAATGATCACAGAGCAGGTAAGTAAATTAGGATTCTATTCAAATTCGGTAATTAATACATTGCAGAAAGATGTTGCGTCACGATTAGGCGAAATATCCGGATATAACGACTATTCTCTTTTCCTAATAAATAGTGGTGCTGAAGCAAATGAAAATGCATTGAAGCTGGCTTCTTTTCATAATGGTCGTTCTCGAGTGATTTCATTTAATAAATCCTTCCATGGGCGTACATCACTTGCGGTAGAAGTTACGAACAATCCCAAAATTGTAGCTCCTATTAATGATCATGGACAAGTTACTTTTTTACCATTAAATGATATAGAAACCGTCCGCAAGGAACTATATAAAAAAGATGTTTGTGCTGTCATCATTGAAGGCATACAAGGCGTCGGCGGGATAAAAATCCCTGATGATAGTTTCTTGAAACAACTTAGAGAAGTTTGTACTGAAACAGGAACTGTTTTGATTCTGGATGAAATTCAATCAGGGTATGGGCGTAGTGGCAAATTCTTTGCTCACCAATATGCAGGCATACGTCCTGATATTATCACAGTGGCAAAAGGCATTGGCAACGGATTCCCGATGAGTGGAATACTTATTAGTCCAATTTTCAAACCTGTTTATGGCATGTTAGGGACAACCTTTGGTGGAAATCATTTAGCTTGTAGTGCAGCGATTGCTGTATTGGACGTAATGAAAGAAGAACATTTGGTTGATAATGCTGCTAAGGTCGGTAACTATTTACTGAACGAACTGAAAAAGAATGAAGGAATAAAAGACGTTCGTGGTCGTGGGTTAATGATTGGATTAGAATTTGATTATTCAATCAAAGATCTACGCAAAAGCCTGTTATATGATCAACATGTATTTACCGGTGTTAGTGGTACAAATGTGTTGCGACTCTTACCTCCATTGTGTTTGAGCATGGATGAGGCTGATGATTTTATTTCACGACTTAAAAACGTATTATAATGAAAATAGGAATTATAGGTGCCGGTAATATGGGAGGAGCCATTGCCAGAGGATTGGCAAAAAGCACGAAAGTGAGTGCTTCCGATATTACTGTTTCTAATCCTTCACAACCAAAGCTGGATGCATTGAAACAATTTAACAATGCAATCAATGTGACAATAAGCAATGCAGCTGCAGCAAAAGGTGCTGATATCATTATTCTGGCGGTGAAGCCTTGGTTAGTAAAATCTGTATTGGGTGGCATTTCTTTTAATGCGAAATCACAACTGTTGATAAGTGTTGCGGCTGGAATTTCTTTTGAAGAGTATGTTGCTATGCTTGATTCACCGGATTCTACGATCTTTAGAATCATTCCTAATACGGCCATCAGTGAAGGAGAAAGCATGAATCTGATTGCAGCTTACAATGCCAGTGAAGCTCAAAAAACTTTGGTGCAAGGTCTTTTTGATGAAATGGGATCTTCTATCTTCATTAACGAGGAGCAAATGGCTGCAGGAATGGCTTTAACTTCATGTGGAATTGCTTATGTTTTTAAGTATATTCAAGCTGCGATGCAAGCTGGAATAGAAATGGGAATAAAACCCATGGATGCTCAAAAAATGGTGGCACAATCATTAAAAGGTGCTGCTGCGATCATTTTAAATAACGATACTCATCCGAGTGTTGAAATAGATAAAGTCACCACTCCCGGAGGATATACTATTCGTGGAGTGAATGAACTTGACCATGCCGGATTTACTTCGGCGGTTATTAAAGCCATAAAAATATCAAGAGGTTAATCATTTAGGATATTGATTATCCATAGCGACAATAAATCAGCAAAACGTTTGCACTAAGAAAAAGTGCAAACGTTTTTATGTTAATACTCTCTTTTTTTGTTACTTTTGTCGTATAACCAAAAGTCTTAGAGTCATGAATGAGCAAATAAAACAAATAGCGGAGCGCTTACGTGGACTGCGTGAAGCCCTTCAACTCCCTGTAGAAGATGTCGCTAATGAGTGTGACATCCCTTTGGGACAGTATCGGGAGGCCGAAAGTGGAGAAACAGATATATCAGTGAGTATGTTGCAAAAGATTGCGCACCGTTATCAGATTTCTTTAGATGAATTAATGTTTGATGAGGAACCGAAAATGACTAGTTATTTCCTGACCCGTGCTGGGAAAGGTGTTTCGATAGAACGAACAAAAGCCTATAAATATCAGTCTTTGGCTTCAGGATTTAAGGGGCGTGTTGCCGATCCATTTTTAGTAGTGGTTGAGCCCAATGATAATCCTATTTGTTATAACAGTCACAAAGGACAAGAGTTTAATATGGTGATTAGTGGATCCATGTTGCTCTGTATAAATGGAAATGAAGTAACTTTAGGTGAAGGCGATTGTATATATTTCGATTCAAAACAACCGCATGGAATGAAGGCTCTCAATCGTGAACCTGTAAAATTCCTTGCAATTATATTATAAATAAAAATGCTAGAGAGATTTTTACAACAAACGACTTTTAGTTCTCAAGAGGATTTTAAGCAACATTTGAAAATAAATGTACCCGATAATTTTAATTTTGGATATGATGTAGTAGATGAATGGGCTAAAATAGAACCTAATCGTAAAGCTCTGCTTTGGACCAATGACAAGGGGGAACACAAGCAGTTCACTTTTAGTGAAATGAAGATGTATACAGATATGACAGCTTCTTATTTTTTGTCATTGGGTATCAAAAAGGGCGATATGGTGATGCTTATCTTGAAGCGTCGTTATGAATTTTGGTTTTCTATAGTAGCTCTTCATAAAATCGGTGCTGTTGCGATTCCCGCCACCCATTTACTTACGAAGAATGATATTGTATATCGTTGTAATGCTGCAACAATTAAAGCAATCGTATGTGATGGCGAAACCGTTATAACGGATCATGTTCAGGCTGCCATGTCTGAATCTCCTTCGGTGAAAAGTATAATTAGCATTGGTCCGGAAATTCCGGATGGCTTTTTGGATTTCCATGAAGGTATCAAGAATGCAGCTCCCTTTGTACGTCCACAAGTGGTTAATACGAATGATGATATTTCTTTAATGTATTTTACTAGTGGTACGACCGGTGAACCAAAAATGGTAGCACATGATTTTATATATCCTTTGGGACATATTGTTACGGGTGCCATTTGGCATAACTTAACTCCGGAGGATTTGCACCTTACTATTGCTGATACAGGTTGGGGAAAGGCTGTGTGGGGAAAACTTTATGGACAATGGATTGTGGGATGCAATATCTTTGTGTATGATCATGAGAAGTTTACTCCGGCAGATATCCTGCAGAAAATTCATGATTATCGTGTGACTTCGTTATGTGCACCTCCAACGATATTCCGCTTTTTAATCAAAGAAGATCTCACTAAATATGATTTATCTTCTCTTAAATATTGTACGATAGCAGGTGAAGCGTTGAATCCATCTGTTTTTAATACTTTCAAAGAACTAACCGGTATCTCATTGATGGAAGGTTTCGGACAAACAGAAACCACTTTGACTGTTGCAACGATGCCTTGGATGACGCCGAAGCCCGGAAGCATGGGAATGCCGAATCCTCAATATGATGTTGATTTGATTAATGCTGAGGGACGAAGTGTTGAGGCTGGAGAACAAGGACAAATTGTAATCCATGTAGGCAAAAACAAACCTTTAGGACTATTTAAAGAATACTATCGTAATAAAGCTCTTACAGAAGAAGCTTGGCACGATGGCATTTATTATACAGGAGATGTGGCATGGAAAGATGAAGACGGGTATCTTTGGTTCGTAGGTCGTGCGGATGATGTTATCAAGAGTTCTGGTTATCGCATTGGCCCGTTCGAAGTAGAAAGTGCGTTGATGACTCATCCAGCCGTAGTAGAGTGCGCTATTACAGGTGTTCCTGATGAAATACGTGGACAGGTTGTCAAAGCTACTATCGTACTGGCAAATGAGTATAAAGCTAAGGCTGGACCTGATTTGATAAAAGAAATACAAAATCATGTGAAAAGAGTAACAGCTCCTTATAAATATCCACGTGTTGTGGAGTTTGTTGAGGAATTACCTAAAACAATTAGTGGTAAAATTAGGCGCACTGAAATAAGAAATGCAGATAGTGCAAAGAATATTAAGTAAACGTTTGTGTAAATATTTCTACTAATTTAGTCTATTATTCCACATGAATCTCAATTATTTTTAGGATGTTTGCAATCGGTTACCTAAAAGGTTGGAATAATGGAAGATAAACAAATTGAAGTTTTTGCAGGAAGTCCATGGGAGGTTGCTGCCGTTTCAAACATTCTTACAGCAGCTCACATTGAAAATCATGTGAATGATTGGCGTACGATGACTATCTCTGTTCCTTTTGAGGAATATGTTATGGCATCACAATTAGTAGACAATCGTTTCTGATTTGCAGAACTTTATACACAAAGCATGTTATATAAAAAAGGCTACGTTAATGCGTAGCCTTTTTTATATTTATGAATAGGCGGAGAGGGCTCCGTTAGCATTGTTCCCCTTATTTTTCGAAGTCGCACAAATAGACTTTCTCCAAATAACTTTTAAAGTCAAACGATTGATTTTTTTTGTTACTAACCAATAACGATGTTGCATTAGGTTAGATTTTTTTAGGATAACGGTAAAGGGTTACATGTAGAGCACAAAAAAACTTGAAATAGCTTTCATGGCATTATTCACACGGAATGGTTGAAGGCTATTGTTTTATCAACTCATAAGTTTTTTCTAATGATTTTCTAATTTAATACTTCAAAGAATTTAGTACATATAAATAAAAAATATTTATCTTTGTCTTTTGAATTGAGTTTTTTGTGTATAGAGAAAGACATTAGTAAATAGAAGTTCTTTAAATATAAGTAATGTGAATATCTGTGTGTGCTTCTTTAAAAGGCTTAGCTTTATAGTCATTTTGGATAGGGAATATAATTCTCTGTCTGATTTTTTATTGTGTAAAGTTTATCTAAAATTGTAAAAATGACATCTATTAAAGTACGTTTGTACACTTATCGTGCAACTAAAAAAGGGACCTTCCCGCTCGTTTTTCAAATCCTTCATCAAAGGGAAAAACGAGTTATTTATTCCTCTTACTATTTACATGAAGACTGTTTTGATAAAGCACACAGCCGTGTGATAAGTCGAAGAGGAAAAAAAGTTTTTAATGCTTGTGAAATAAATGATTATATTCATAGCATGCTAAGTAAGCTTGAAACAACAGTCAACATGTTGGAAGAAGAAAAGGAACATTATTCGGTTTCTGATATCACAGAATTATTTCGATCTCACCAGAGCAATTGCCTTGTGTTGGTTTACATGCGGAAATTGATGGCCCAATTCAGGGAGCAAAACCGGATGTCCACATTGGACTCTTATCAAAGTACGCTTAACCGTATTCTTCGTTTCATAGGGAAAAGAGAAAACTTATATTTTTCAGATATCACCCCCCGCTGGTTAAATAGTTTTATATCTTCACTTCAAAAATCAGGTTTGCAAGAGAATACCATTAATTTCTATTGCCGTATACTTCGTGCCGTATATAATAGAGCCTATAGTGAAGGTGTAACCGGTACGAGCAGCATTTCACCTTTTAAAAAAGTTTCTTTTGGAAGTACTCAAACATTGAAGCGTGCCATAGATAGTGAGTCCATCGAGCAAATAGCTCATGCAAAGATAGAAGATGATAAGCAATTAGATTTGGCACGTGATCTTTTCCTCTTTAGTTTCTATTGTCGTGGAATGTCCTTTATTGATATGGCCTGTTTGAAATATACCAATATAATAGATGGGGTTATTTATTACAATCGACGAAAAACCAAGCAACCTATGCGAGTGAAGCTGGTACCTCAAATTCAGTATATTATTGAGAAATACCGTCACCAAGGGGAATTTGTCCTTCCTATTCTTCGTGAGGGTGATAAATCACTCTATAACCAATATCGTAATTGGCTTCGAAAATTCAACAACGATCTGAAGAGACTCTCATTATATTTGCAACTTAAAATCCCTCTAACCTCTTATGTGGCAAGGCACTCTTGGGCGACCCTGGCACACCAGAATGGCACTCCGGTGTCGGTGATCAGTGAATGTTTAGGTCATAAATCCGAAAAAATAACATATATCTACTTAGCCGCTTTAGATCCGAGAACTATTGACAATGTTAACAAAAAGATATCTGATATGTATCTTTAACTAAATTTTCATGTTTTTTCGTATAATGTTAGATAAAAATAGTTTATATTTGCAGGGTAGTTCTCACCCCTCTACTAGAAAGAGAGGGACTATTAATAAATTTCATCATTTACTTCCTCTTTTTATTCTACAATCAGTTTTTTTCTCCAATATAAGTGTATGATTTGCTTACCATTAACGAATGATTTTAATCATCTCCACTATTCTTGTTTTTTTTAAATTTTTCTTTCTACCACTTAAAAATGTTTCAGCAAAAACCTTTTCAAATTTTAGCTTTTTTCTGTTAATAGTCTCTTTATTAAAACAGATAATACTCATTATCAGTTGTTTGCTATATATCCTACTCTTGAGCATTTCCTTGTTTTTTCATTTTGTTTCTGCAAATATTTCTGCAAATTTCACCTTTAATGAATTGATTACAACTATCTTATAACAAATTTCTGCAATTTTAATTAATTGCGATTTATTTTTCTGAAACATTTCTTTCCTCCTATTTCTCCTAATCTATTATAAATTAAACACTTACGATTCTTTTTTCGCTCCACATCCCTCTCTTTCTAGTAGAGGGAGCACATTTAATATTTGAATAATTATGAATAATAACAAGCGTGGTGAATTAAGAATATCAAACACGAAGAAAGTGTTGCTGCTGGTGTTGTTACTTGTGGGAGTTTTTCCATTACAGCTTTTGGCTCAAAACCGTAATGAAAAGAAATCTTCAGAAGGGATTGTTTCTATGCTTTTCTATTATCAACCGAATGCAAGAGTTCTACTCAAAGATTACAGATCAAATCATTCAGGTGATAATTTATTATGGAGTACCATAAGGAATCATTCACGCGAGTTGAGAGCAGGACGCAGCCATTTGCAAATTACAGTTTATGTAAACACTGAAGATTTGATAAATAAAAGAGTTGTAAACACGGCCTCAATACATGGTAATATATTAAGGTCATTAATAAAGCAAAAAGCATTGCTCAATTGCGCTCATTGCACCTTTTATTTTGATACCGCTCAAGTAATGATGGATAGGGCTTGCGTGAAATATATACCGATGCCTGTAAAAGTGCGAAGTAATCAAAGTGTGTATTACACTCTTCACATGAATAATCGTGCATACATGAATGCGGCATACAACCATTATTTCCGAACATTTGGCAAGCTCCCGATCTTGGGTGATGAATGTGGAGCTGACACCATTTATGCTGCCGGAGCTATTGGCGCGAATGATGAACGTGTGGTAGCCGATACGCAAGTAGTCAGGCATATTACAGATTCTATTGTAGTTAGGCATGTGGTTGACACGGTTATCTATCATCGAGCCCCCAAAGTGTTGTATAAAAAAACAACCGTTCAACCCGTTCAGAAAAACAGTGCTCAAAAAGATACTGTTCGAACCGTTCAAGAAGAACCTGTAAAAGTTCAGCTTGCACCTCCCTGTGCGGAGCAGAAAGTGGAAAAGGTAAAGAAAATAAAAAAGAAGAGACCTGATTTTTATCCTCTTATCGGCATTAAAACCAACCTTATTTATTGGGCAGGCTACACTTCCGAGTTTAAGAGAAGGGGGACTATTCCCAATTTGGAAGCCGAACTCTATTTACAGCCACATTATTCAATTGATGTAGATTTCACTTACAACTATTTAAATAAAGGTAAGATGCGTCCTGAACATAAAACATGGGGTATCTCGAATGTGGGGCTTGAACCGCGCTATTGGTTTGGCCGTGCCGGAAAGTTCACCGGATTTTATGCAGGAGTATATGGTTTGTACGGACAGTTTGATTTGAAAACAAAAGATCAATTGGCCAATGGCTATACCGGTAATTTCTATGAAGGGGGAGCTTCTTTAGGCTATTCGTTGCAGTTTACGTCACATCTCGGACTTGAAATAGGAGCTCGCTATGGTTATCGTGTTGCCGACGGCAACACCTATGAATATATGAATTCGGATTATTACAGAACAAATTCTTTTAATCAGAAAGGGATGAAGTTAACCGGTATTCGATTCATGCTTACTTATCGGTTTGGTAAAACACAAAAAAATAAATGATAATGGGAAATGTTCGGATAAAAAAGTGGATGCTTTTGCCATGCATGTTCGCCTTTTTGCTTGTAGCACAAGGGTGTAGCAAACGTGACTTGGACCCGGTGCCCACAACCGGAGGTGTGAAACTAACCTTTGATTGGTCTAAACTTGTGACCGGCGAATCCATTCCGTCAAAGATGCGACTTTACTTTTTCGGAAGCGATGGCAGTGTGGTGACCGGTGAATCGGACGGTAAAGAATATACCGGTCAGTTGCCATTTGGTACCTATCAGGTTGTCGCTTGCAATGAAGATGGCTCTAATGTGTCAATCTCCGGTGATACAAAATATTCGGATATCTCGGCATATAGTCCAACCTCCACAAAAGCAACTTCGTATATGTCTCAGCCTTCTTACTTCTACGGAGTAGGTTTGCCAACCATAACCATTACAGCTACGTCCATATCCACTTCCACCATAACGCCTGTGCCTTTGGTGGAAAAAGGGACGATCATCTTTAATATAACCGGTAATGTAAAAAATGTGTCATCCATCAGTTGCTCACTTTCAGGATTAGCACAATCTGTGAAAATAGCAAATGGTGAATTGGTAGGAACTTCGGGATTAATTTCCTTTTCACCCACGGCTGTTGCCAATACGAGTGAATACCAATCCGCAATCACTTTTTGGGGACGCGTAGCTTCTTCTACAAACACCTTGTCGTTCCAACTAAACTTTACTGACGGCACATCCCAAACTCTGAGTAAGGATATCTCGTCGGCATTGACCAACCTTTCTGCGACGGTAGCTGTGAATGTAGATGTGGATATTGACATCACCGGCAATGCTACGGTGGGTTTCAAAGGCACGGTTAAAGATTGGACCAGTAACACCGTAAATATAGAGGTAAACTAATTGCAAAAAGATATTGGATATGAAAAAGATACAAATATTAATCTGCCTGTTGGTTTCTCTGACGTCATGCACGAAAGAAACATTGACGACAACCTCCGAATTGGTGCCCCTTTCGTTCAATACCAATTCGTCCTTGACCACCAAAGCCGATCCCGGTCTCACTTCCAACACGGTAGGGGTGTATGTGTTGCAAACCGATGCATCACCGGCATCCACATTATATACAGCACCTTATCAGAATGTAAAATATTCAGTGGATGCATCAGGAGTATTTTCAACCACAGGTTCCGTGTTGGTTAGTAATATCAATGCTTATTCGGCCATTTCTTATGCTCCGTATAAATCGGTGAGTGATCCGGCAGCTGTACCTTTCAGCTATGGCGAGGATGTGTTGTATGCATCACCGACTACCGTATCGGTAGGTCAAACCACCGCTAGTGCCACACTGGGTTATGTACACAAGATGTCGCGCATTACCTTCAATTTAGTATCAGGTTCCAACGGTCCTGATTTAACCAACGCTAAGTTATCCGTTTCCGGCTTCTATTCATCATGCACCATGAATTTGGCAGATGGCAGTTTAATACCGATTATGGGTGATGGGGTAATCATCACAGATGCCGGAACACCCAAATTCATTGTTCCCGGCACCATGACACTTTCAATAAAAGTAGCTGTAGGCACGTATGCTTACACCACATCCGTAATATTTAAAGCTTTATCCTCTAATGATTATGCCTATTCCATAACCGTAAACAACAATGCGACCACTCCGCTTGAAGTGAATTGCAACGTCATTCCGTGGAATTCAATAAATGCAGGCAATTTATGAGAAAGGTAGAGTAATAGAATATGAAAACGATTTCAATAATAAATGATTTAGAATTATTAATTAAAAAAAGAAAAGTATGAAAAAGCAATTTCTATTCGCTATTTCAGCCCTAGGGGTATTGATGGCAAGTTGTTCAAACAACGACAGTCCTACCGCTCAAGACGGTGTGATGGCAAAGGAGTTGGGCGTTTCTGTAAACATCGCTTCCACTTCTACCACTCGTAGTTTGATTGATGCATTTAGTAGCGGTTCAGCCGTAGGTGTGTTTGTTTCAGGAACAGGCTACACTTCAAAGTTTGCTAGTTACGCTTATGACGGAACTGCTTGGAATGGCCCAAGTGATGTAACCAAGAAGATTTATTTGAGCCCTAAAAATGCCAATGTCTACGCGTTCTATCCTGATACCGCAGGTGTTGCACCCTCTACATCTTTGGATATGTCAGCTAAAACCTTGCAATGCTTCTCTCCGGCCAACCAAGACTTCACAGCTACTGCAGCTACTGATTATATGGTGGCAGGCGGATCAGCAAGTGATGTTCCCCCGGCATCGTTAACGATCCCTGTGGCTTCGTCAATGACAGCAACCAGTTACAAAGCGAACTTGTATTTCCACCATGTCATGTCAAAAGTATCTTTTGTAGTAAACAAAAATGCTTATTATCCTACAGGTACAGCATCAGGTGCTGTCACAAAGATTGGTTTAACCGCATATACGGATGCAAGTTTTGCTACGTTGGATGCTACCCGTTTTCCACTTCAAGGAATTTTGGGTTTGGGTACAGGCACATACACCGCTTCTACAACCAATGCAACAAGTGCTTTAGCATTGACCGGAACAGCCAATGCCAACGAATATAATGCAACTACTCCTACAACTGTAACTGCTTACGGTTTGTTTGCACCATGCAGCAGTTTGGCAAATATTAAAGTAAATATAACTGTAGATGGCAGAGTGATGACCAAAACATTACCTATCAGCACAGTTCCTGCATGGGCTTCAGGTTACAATTACGTGTATACAATCACGATCACACCAACCGAGTTGGTTGTAAGCAGTTGTACAATTATTCCTTGGACAGCGTCCACTCAAGATGCCGGTATTGTAAATTAATCGGATGTAAATCCATTTAAGTATGACAATTATGAATAAACAACTTCTTTTATGTGCAGTGGCTTCGGTCGCACTCTTGTCAAGCTGTTCAAATGACGAGGCGCATGCTCCTGCTTCAAAAGGCAGTGATACATTAGCTGTGAATGTGGCTAATCTCAGCACCAAAGCAGATGCAGCCACCGGTGTGAAGAGCCTCTTTGCTACCAGTGATTCAATTGGCGTGTTTGTTGTCGGAGCAGGCTACACATCTGTTGTCACATCATATGCCACAGCGAATGCCGGTACCACATGGGCTTATGGAGCTTACAATACTCCTGATTACGGTACAACCTGGGGAAAGAGCACAGGTATTCAACTTACCGGTAATGATGCCAATGTATATGCAGTATATCCGGCTCGTGTGAAATTGAGCGATAATAATCCTACGGCAGCCAGTACATTTAATGTAAGCGTGCCCACTACCGACAATTTCACGGCAAGCGGTGCAACTGATTATATGTGGGGTACGGGAACCAAGGTGAATAGTAACTCAACCAATAATTCGAAGACTACTATTACCATGAAGCATGCACTTTCAAAAGTGTCATTCATTGTCAATAAGAGTGCCACTTATCCTGCAGCAACAAGTGCAGGCAAGATCACGAATATTGCTTTGTCTTCAGCTTCCGGAAAGATTGTAACAGGTGGAACCACCGTAGTAGGAACCGGTGTTTTTGCGCCTACAACCTATAATACAGGTGATTTAACCTATACTCCGGCTTCAGACACCTATATCAATGCTTATGCAACCACTCCGTCAACCAATGTGACTGCGTCATTCTTGGCTGCTCCGGTGGCTTATTCGGCATCCGATTTGTCATTGTCTGTTACCATTGACGGTAAAACAATGACAGTGACAAATTTCCCTGTTGCACCTGATTGGTCGGGTTATAATGATTATCAATACACAATAACCGTGAATCCAACTTCATTAGTTGTGTCAAGTGTAACCATAAGTCCTTGGACGGTTACTTCCGTGGCAACAACTGATCCATTGGTTGCACAATAATTAAATATAAACGGGGGATGGATAATTATATCCCCCGGATATATTTAGTAACTGATATTTTAGAGTTCAGGACATGAAGATATTCCACAAAAAACAGAACAGAAAATACTAATAAATATGAAACTGAATAAAAATTTACTCCTTATCGGAATGACTGCAATGTTATTATTGCCGGGTTGTTCTTCGAAGGATGATGTTGTTGCTAATGGTGAGAAGGTAGCATTAAATGTATCTTCTGCATCTATATCTGCAACCACCCGTGGAGTCTACGATGCAGGTGGAACCTTAACAAATGGTTCTATTGGTATTTATAGCTTTAATAACGGATATTCCGATGCAAATGTAAGATATGATTACGGAACTTCATCCTGGACACCTAATGATCTCACCAAAACGATATATCTTGGTGGAAACGCTGCAACTATTTTTGCTTATGCACCTTATACATCCACATTCAATATAAGTGCAACAACCTTAAATTCGATAAAATATAGTGAGGACAATGATCTTTGCACTGCAACCGCATCCGGTGTGAGCAGTGCCAACACTTCAGTGGCCTTGAAATTAGATCATGTATATTCTCGCATCACCCTTTCAATAGACAAAGATGCCGGTTATACCAAAGCATGTAACATTACAAATATCTCTATTTCCGGACCGGCTATGTACAAGACGGCTGTTGCCAATTTAACTCCATCGGCAAGCACGTTGTATACCTCAAAGACCGCCGGGACGGTTACTATCGATCCTCAAATAAGCAACATTACAAGTGGCACTCCCGTTACGGCAAGTTTCTTGATGATACCGGCAGCAACGGCTGAATTTACGGATGTCACCACTCTAACTTTCACGGTTGACGGACTCACCTATACGGCTACACTTCCGGTGGTTGATCCGGCAAGTGCAACCGGCTTGAATGCTTTGTCTGCAAGCAGCAATTATGTGATAAGTGTGAAACTCAAACCTACAGCCATCTCTATTAGCGGAGTGACTGTGAATCCATGGAACCAAGTAGCCGCAGGTACTATAATACCTTCAATTCAATAGCGTATGTACTTTCTCATAGAAATACCGGTAGGTCTAAACATGAGATGAGGATATGACAATAAATGAAATGATAATAAAATATTGTGTATGAAATATTATATGTTAACCCTTATTGTTTTGGTTGGGTTCTATTCTTGTGCCAATGAAGATACAACAGCACCGGTTACCTCCGAAAATTTGTGTGCAGTTGATTTCTCTTCGGTTACAGTGGGGGCGCAGGCAATCACCAAAAGCAGTTCCGCGACTTATCTGTCGCAAGGAAGTGGGGTGAAGATCGCTGCCTATGCCGGTGGAACGGGCACGCCTGTGACCAAAACCTATGCGGTGTCGGATGCCAATGGCACGATTACCCCAACTGATAATTTGAATATGATGTTGATGCCTGTTCAGGCTTATACCTTGTATGAGTATTCACCTGTGATTGATTTTTCAACAGTCTCCACCGATTCGATAAGTATCAGTCAAGGTACAGATCTTTTGCTTAGCAATCTTACAGCCACAATAGCAAAGGCTAGTACCGAAACGCTTACATTTCCATCTCTTGATCATAAGTGTAGTTGCTTGGAATTTGATTTACAGAGTGATGCGTCAAATACAATTATTACTTCAATTGCGGTTGGTAGCAATGGACTCTCTTTAACCGGTTTAACCCATTCTCCGCTAAATTGCTCTTTGTCGGGTGGATTTAATCTAGCAACTGCTGCTTTGGATGGGACGGGCAGCATAGCCCAATCATCCTTTACGGGTAGCAGCAATGTTTACAGTGGCAGTTTGGTGGTGTTGCCTAAATTGACAGGTACCGTGCCGATGGCTATTGATTGCTATATAAACGGTATACGCTACACTGTGTCGGCCATCATACCTTCGATCATTTTTGAATCGGGAAAGAAGTATGTGTTCACGGTAGATTTTAAGGATACCATCGTTTATTTGAAATTGAAGGTGGTCGATTGGAATGCCATAACCGATGCATCGGGGCAAATGGGCAATGGCTCAGGAACGATTATTTTGGGAAGTTGGACTGTTACGTCCAATGCATCCGGACAAGTAGGCAATGGCTCCGGGAATATTTCCGTAGGAGATTGGATACCGGTGTCTGGTGCTTTGGGTAATATGGGCAATGGCTCCGGCACAGTGAATGCTGTAGACTGGAATTCTACCAGTTCAACAGCAGGAAATATAGGCGATGGGTCCGGCACAGTGAAATCTGTGGATTGGACATCAAACGGTTCAGCTGCCGGAGATATGGGTTATTAAATCAAGATCAGTTATAGCTAAAATAAGAATATAATTATGAATAAATGGTTATTAATGCTGCTTTTTGTACCACTGTTGTTTTCGTCCTGCAGGGACGATGACAGCCAAGGCAGTTCGAGTGGCGGTCAGGTTACCGCTCACTTCTCTTTGTCGGTGGCGGGCTTGAAATCAAGCGGTGGCAGCACTCGAAGCATCGACCCTACTACCGTTAGTGAGAGTACCATAAATAACTTGTGGGTTCTTCAGTTTCAGGGCGGAACGTTGGTTTCCAAAACTTACTATTCCGCTATTGATCCTACAGCTTTTGATACGAAGTTGGTCTCCGGTTTGAGTAACATCTATTTTGTAGCCAATGCAGGCAGTTCTGCATTTACATCTTTTACGATAGGTACTACCATAGAAGCCACATTCCAATCAACAACGAAATCATTAAGTGCCGAAACGGATGTGTTGACCAGTAGCACCTATATCCCCATGGAAGGTTCGTTGACAAGTGTAACAGTCCCTTCTATCGGTTATATGGCTTCACAAGCCATCACGTTGACTCGCCTGCTTGCCCGTGTGACATTAAGCTACACCACAGGTGTGTCCAATTTTGAGATACGTAAAATTCGTATATGCAATGTGCCTAAAACGATGCAGTATTACCCTCCGACGTCTTTAACCACGGTCTTTCCGGCTTCACCATCCGCTTCTACTGTGAATACGTATGACTATACGGATGTGAGTGGTACCAATGGTAGCTGTACTTTTTACATTCCCGAAAATCAGCGTGGAACGGGAAGTAACAGTACCACAGATCCCACTAAGAAGAGTGGTGTTAATTATGCCACCTATATAGAACTGATCGGCTATACGAAGGGAGCCACAACTGCCGGTCAAGAAGTGGTTTACAAGGTGTATCCCGGTGCTGATAATTACAACGACTATAATATATGCCGCAATACCTATTATTCCATAGTTGCGAATATAGCCGGAATATCATCAACAAATGATGCTCGTGTGACTCGCACCCCTCGTGCCAACTGTTACATCGTCGCTCCGGGTAAATCGGTTTACATACCTCTTGCCCGTGCCAATGATAGTGATTTGGGTACTCAGATCAGTGATTTAACGGCAAGTGGCAATACCGTTGGTGTGGTATGGCAAGATTTAGGAACAAACAGTAGTGCAGTAACGGCAACTCAGTCCGCTGCGGATCGAGCATTCGGCGTTTTTAAGGTGTCAGCCGCTTTGGGTTACACAGGCAATGCCGTTGTTTATGTAAAGAGTGCTTCCGGTACAACCCTTTGGTCCTGGCATATCTGGATAACAAGTTATGACCCTAATGTCACGAATTCAACAATAGGTACTTACACCTTTATGGATCGTAATTTGGGAGCGACCAACATCACTCCGGGGCAGGCTAATAAAGGTTTGTATTATCAATGGGGTCGTAAGGATCCATTCCCTCAAGCGGCTGCGGTTGCGACTAATACGATGGAGACGGTTTATAACGGTAGTGGCAGTACTACTACTACGGTTCCAACCCTTGTTTCAAACACTCCAACAACCAATAATTTGAGTAATTCGGTTCTGAATCCTACTAGTTTTTATTATGCAGGAGCACCAACCTATGATTGGTATGCTGCAACAGTGGCTAATCAAAATAATGGATTATGGGGTACTCTCAAAACGGTTTATGATCCTTGTCCAGCTGGTTGGAAGGTTGCTCCAAGTGCTGCTTATTCAACGTTCTCTACCGGTACACTGACTTATAGTAGCAGTACTTATGGTTGGACTCATACCTCTTCCGGTTCTTTTTGGCCACTTTCCGGTTTGTTGAACGCCAATACCGGTACTCTCAGCAATGTTGGGTCGGGCGGCTATTATTGGTCGTCAGCTCCCTACTCGACGAATGCCTCTGGTTTCCTCCTGAACTCCAGTGACATGAACCCGAGTGGCAACGGCTACCGCGCTTATGGCTTTAGCGTAAGGTGTGTTCAAGATAAATGAGCGCCCTTGTGGCGCGTATTCGATTATTTAACTCCGGGCATTTAAAGCCCGGAGTTCCAATCCCGCTGTAAGGCGGTCGGATTTGCGAATAAAAAAGTAAAACTAAAAGAATATAATTATGAATAAATGGTTATTAATGCTGCTTTTTGTACCACTGTTGTTTTCGTCCTGCAGGGACGATGACAGCCAAGGCAGTTCGAGTGGCGGTCAGGTTACCGCTCACTTCTCTTTGTCGGTGGCGGGTTTGAAATCAAGCGGTGGCAGCACTCGAAGCATCGACCCTACTACCGTAAGTGAGAGTACCATAAATAACTTGTGGGTTCTTCAGTTTCAGGGCGCAACGTTGGTTTCCAAAACTTACTATTCCGCTATTGATCCTACGGCTTTTGATGCGAAGTTGGTCTCCGGTTTGAGTAATATCTATTTTGTAGCCAATGCAGGCAGTTCTGCATTTACGCCTTTTACGATAGGTACTACCACAGAAGCCACATTCCAATCAACAACCAAATCATTAAGTCTGGAAACGGATGTGTTGACCAATAGTGCCTATATCCCGATGTTCGGTTCGTTAACAAGTGAAACAGTTCCTTCCACCGGTTATATGGTTTCAAAAACTATCACGTTGACCCGTACGCTTGCCCGTGTAACATTAAATTATACGACGGGTGTGTCTAATTTTGAGATACGTAAGATTCGTGTATGCAATGTGCCTAACACGATGCAGTATTATCCACCAACGTCTTCAACCACGGTCTTTCCGGCTTCACCATCCGTTTCCACAGTGAATACGTATGACTATACGGATGTGAGTGGTACCAGTGGCAGCTGTACCTTTTATCTTCCCGAAAATCAGCGTGGCACGGGAAGCAATAGTACCACAGATCCCACTAAGAAGGGTAGTGTTAATTATGCCACTTATATAGAGTTGGTCGGCTATACCAAGGGAGCCACCTTAGCCGGCCAAGAAGTAGTTTACAAGGTATATCTCGGTGCAGATAGTTATAACGACTATAACATTTGCCGTAATACCTATTATTCCATCACTGCAAATATATCCGGAATATCCGCTGCAACCGATGCTCGTGTGACTCGCACTCCTCGTGCCAACTGTTACATAGTAGCTCCGGGTAAATCAGTTTACATTCCTCTCGCTCGTGCCAATGATAGTGATTTGGGTACTCAGATCAGTGACTTAACGGCAAGTGGTTATACCTTTGGTGTGGTCTGGCAAGATATGTCACCAGCCAATACGAATGTTACTTTTTCTCAATCTGCAACTGATCAAACCTTCGGCGTTTTTAAAGTGACAGCCGCTTCGAGTTATACAGGTAATGCAGTCGTTTATGTAAAGAATCCTTCCGGTACGATCCTTTGGTCTTGGCATATCTGGGTAACAAGTTATGATCCTAATGTCACAAATTCAACAATAGGTACTTACACCTTTATGGATCGTAACTTGGGAGCGGTCAACACAACTCCAGGTTCAGCTTTTAAGGGACTTTATTATCAATGGGGTCGTAAAGATCCATTCCCTGAGGCTGGTTCAGTGGCAGCAAATTCATTTGAGTCGTCTTATAATGGTAGTGGAACGGCTATAACGGTTCCAACTTTTGTTTCAAACACTCCAACAACCAATAATTTGAGTAATTCGGTTCTGTATCCTACTAATTTTTATTATGCAGGAACAACAACCTCTGATTGGTATGCCACAACAGTGGCTAATCAGAATAATGGATTATGGGGAACTCTCAAAACGGTTTATGATCCTTGTCCTGCCGGTTGGAAGGTGATGCCAAGTGCTGCTTATTCAACGTTCTCTACCGGTACAATGACATATACTAGCAGTAATTATGGTTGGACTCATACAGCATCAAGTACTTTTTGGCCGCTTTCCGGTTTATTGAACTACAATGCCGGTACCCTCCTCACTGTTGGATCGAACGGCTATTCTTGGTCGTCAGCTCCCAGCTCGGCGAGTGCCTCTGATCTCGGCATTAGCACCAGTAGCGTGAATACGAGTGGCAACGCCTACCGCGCTTATGGCATGAGCGTAAGGTGTGTTCAAGATAAATGAGCGCCCTTGTGGCGCGTATTCGATTATTTAACTCCGGGCATTTAAAGCCCGGAGTTCCAATCCCGCTGTATAAGGGGTCGGATTTGCGAATAAAAAAGTAAAACTAAAAGAATATAATTATGAATAAATGGTTATTAATGCTGCTTTTTGTACCACTGTTGTTTTCGTCCTGTAGGGACGATGACAGCCAAGGCAGTTCGAGTGGCGGTCAGGTTACCGCTCACTTCTCTTTGTCGGTGGCGGGCTTGAAATCAAGCGGTGGCAGCACTCGAAGCATTGATCCAACTACCGTTAGTGAGAGTACCGTAAACAATTTGTGGGTTCTTCAGTTTCAGGGCGCAACGTTGGTTTCCAAAACTTACTATTCCGCTATTGATCCTACGGCTTTTGATACGAAGTTGACATCCGGTTTGAGTAATATCTATTTTGTAGCCAATGCAGGCAGTTCTGCATTTACAACTTTTACGATAGGTACTACCACAGAAACCACATTCCAATCAACAACGAAATCATTAAGTGCCGAAACGGATGTGTTGACTAGTAGCACCTATATCCCCATGGAAGGTTCATTAACGGGTGTAACGGTGCCTTCTACCGGTTATATGGCTTCACAAACCATCACGTTGACCCGTACGCTTGCCCGTGTAACATTAAATTATACGACGAGCTTGGCCAATTTTGAAGTACGTAAGATTCGTGTATGCAATGTGCCTAAAACGATGCAGTATTACCCTCCGACGTCTTTAACCACGGTCTTTCCGGCTTCACCATCCGCTTCTACTGTGAATACGTATGACTATACGGATGTGAGTGGTACCAATGGCAGCTGTACCTTTTACCTTCCCGAAAATCAGCGTAGTACGGGAACTAACAGCACCACAGATGTCACCAAGAAGACAGGTGTTAGTTATGCTACCTATATAGAGTTGGTCGGCTATACCAAGGGAGCCACTTTAGGAGGTCAAGAAGTGGTCTACAAGCTATATCCCGGTGCAGATAGCTATAATGACTATAACATTTGTCGCAATACCTATTATACGGTAACAGCAGATATATCGGGAGCATCCGGTGCCGATGCCCGTGTGACTCGCACCCCTCGTGCCAACTGTTATATCGTCGCTCCGGGTAAATCAGTTTACATTCCTCTTGCTCGTGCCAATGATAGTGATTTGGGTACTCAGATCAGTGACTTAACGGCAAGTGGTTATACCGTTGGTGTGGCATGGCAAGATTTAGGAGCAAGCAGTAGTGCCGTAACGGCAACTCAGTCCGCTGCGGATCGAGCATTCGGCGTGTTTAAGGTCACAGCGGCTTCGGGTTACACGGGTAATGCTGTGGTTTATGTAAAGAGTGCTTCCAACACAACCCTTTGGTCTTGGCATATCTGGATAACAAGTTATGACCCTGATGTCACGAATTCACCAATAGGTACTTACACCTTTATGGATCGTAATTTGGGAGCGACCAACATCACTCCGGGGCAGGCTTATAAGGGTTTGTATTATCAATGGGGTCGTAAGGATCCTTTCCCTCAGGCATCCACAGTGAATTCAACTACATTTGAGACGGTTTATAACGGTAGTGGAACCTCTATAACTACGGTTCCGACCCTTGTTTCAAACACTCCAACAACCAATAATTTGAGTAATTCGGTTCTGAATCCTACTAGTTTTTATTATGCAGGAGCACCAACCTATGATTGGTATGCTGCAACAGTGGCTAATCAAAATAATGGATTATGGGGTACTCTCAAAACGGTTTATGATCCTTGTCCAGCTGGTTGGAAGGTTGCTCCTTCTGCAGCTTATACCTCTACCTCTTTTTCAACTAGTACGATGACAAATATTTCCGGTACTTATGGTTGGACTTATACCTCGTCCGGTTCTTTTTGGCCGCTTTCCGGTTTGTTGGACTACGGTCCCGGTACTCTCGGCAATGTTGGATCGGTTGGCTATTATTGGTCGTCTGCTAACAGCTCTCAGTCAGGCTCTGGTACCGACCTGTATACCACGAGCGTGGCCGTGAGTGTCAATCATTCTCGCGCTTACGGCATGAGCGTAAGGTGTGTTCAAGATAAATGAGCGCCCTTGTGGCGCGTATTTGATTATTTAACTCCGGGCATTTAAAGCCCGGAGTTCCAATCTCGCCGTAAGGCGGGCGAAAATGCGATGAAAATAAAAGAAATATTAGAAATAGAGTCAAATAATGGAGGAGTAATCAATCTCTTTTTAGAAGGAATATTCTGGAAAGTTTATGAGCAATCAGCTTATCTTTTTTCAGCAAATGTTGAAGCCTTTGCTATAAATAAGAAGATGATAAAAAATGTACAAAAAGAAATTGTATCGTTGGGATTTCCGGAAACATCCTTGGCAAAATAAGTTGATATTAAAGTAGAAGGATGTGATTTGGGTGAACATATAAACGATGAATAGAAAGATCAAATTGATGGGAATGAAATATTTCATGCGGTTGTTGCTATGTATCTCCTTAGTAATGAGCATCACATCGTGCAGCAGCGAGAGTGACGTGGAAGTTGTGCATTACCGAAAAACAATATTGGTGTATATGGCTGCTGAAAACAACTTGTCCGACTATGTGGACAATAATATAGATAGCATGGTGTCAGGTATGAAACATTGCAGCACCGATGATGATTTGCTTGTCTATAAGGATCAAAAGAATGAAACACCCGAACTTCTGCGAATCACAAAAAAGGCCAATGGTGAGGTGGTTAAAGAAACGGTGAAATGCTATACAAGGCAAAACTCTGTGTCGTCCACCGTGATGGAATCGGTATTATCGGATATGGTGAATTATGCTGTATCGGATAAATATAGCTTGATCCTTTGGTCACATGGTGATGGATGGTTCCCGAGTGAAAACTCCACCAACGCGTTGACTCGTTACTTTGGAACGGATGATAACTATGGAAGTAAAATGAATATATCGGATTTGGTGACTGCATTGAACAGTGCGCCCCATTTTGATACCATTTTGTTTGATGCTTGCTTTATGGGAGGGGTGGAAACCGATTATGCTCTTCGCAAAAATGCAGACTATATCATCGCTTCGCCAACAGAGGTGATGGGCGATGGATTTCCTTATCAAAGCATTTTAGCATCACTCTTCGGTGAAACAGAGAAGGATTACATTGCAGCTGCAACGGCTTATTATACGTATTACAAAAGCCTTCCGATCACCACTTCATCCTATCCATCGGCAACCGTGGGTTGTGTGAAGTGCAGCGAATTGGATAGTTTGGCTGTTGAAACAGCCGCTTTGATAAAGCCCCATGCAACGGCATTAAACTCGTTTGATGCTACTTCCGTTCAGCACTTGGAAGGATATAGTCCTCATTTGTTTTACGATTTGGGCGATTTTGTGAAAGCATTCACCACAGAGAGCGAACGTTCGGCTTTTGAGGCGGAACTGAATAGAGCGGTGGTTTATGAGGCATCCACTTCAACCATCCTTTCGGTAACACCCGGTGGCAATCAGTATGTGGAGATAAATGCTTTTAGCGGGTTGAACACGTATATCCCACAAAGCGGCATGACCACCGATTACACAGCTTACCGCTCGTGTGATTGGTTCACCGCAGCCGGATGGAACAACACAAATTGGTGAGAATGATGATGTTGATAAAAAGACATAAAGAAATGAGAGTTGATCTCATACGTTTGATTTCTATTTTGTTATGCCTTGTTCCCGAGCGGATGCAAGTCCGCTTGGAAACAGGCTTTAACAATCATCTAAAGACCGTTGATTTATATAAACAATCGCTTATAGAGAGCATTGCGGGGTGCACCCATGCAATGAAATTTCATCAATCCTCCGCAGTGATGCGGGGTATTGATTTTAAATAAAACGGAGGATTGAAACAAGAAATTGAAACAAGAATAAAATAAAAATTGGTCTGATGGCTGATTCAATGATATTTTGAAACTATTTGATACTCATAAATACTTATAGTTTACAATAGTAATTGTTTACACAGATAATTACTTGATTCTCGTCAGTCCTTCGCAGTGATGCGGAGAACTGATTTTTTAAAAGAAGAATGTGTTATCCCTATTAATAACTAAAAGAATTGAAGAATGATACGGAATTTGAAAAATAGACACAGGAGCGAAGGAGACGTGATTGCTGAACAACGGGAATCAAGAAACCATGTGCTCTATTTAGTAAAGAAAGGCATATTTTTTCATGCCTATGATGCAGGGGCTTATGCATTATTTCGGGTAATGCATTACCGTGTGAAGCGTAAAGTAAGGAAAAATGGATTAGAGGTTCTTGCTGCCGGATTTCCTGCTGATAAAATAGGGGTGGTATTGGAGCATATTGAAGAACATGGTGGGCAAGTATTGCTGGTTGCGGATGATTGGGTGCAATTTACAGGCGTGAATCCAACACCTGATGGTATCCCTGTGGTTGATGAAGATAAGCCGATGAGTAGTAGAAAGATGGAACTGACGGTATTGAGCCAGCTTCGCATGTACGATTTGCGACATGCAACGCCTTTAGACACCATGAATTTTGTTGCTCGTTTAAAAGCATTTATGGATTCATAGACCTGATTGATATATTACTGGAATAAGATCTCTATGATTTGGAAGAAGTGTAAAGTGATGATATTTGCTTTAGACATGTGATTATTAAATTTTGATCAACTTACTAATTTAATCGACCGTCTACTTAGGTGTAAGTAGAACATATTTATACAATATCAATTTTTCGCAGTGATGCGAGAGATTGATGCTTACTAGGTTCATTTACTAGTTAATTTAAAAATGTATCTATGGGCGTTCACATTTGTATCGGCCAGATATAAATTCGTCCCAATTGATTGCTTCGTTGTGATAGCATGGCATTGATTGTAGCAATTAGAATATCAAGTTTGACGATTTGGATTAATAGTCGATTTTGATTCTTTAAATTGTCAGGCATCCATCAATTTCTCGCAGTGATGCGAGGAATTGATTGTAATATTATGCTATACTAACTATATTTGCAAATTACCCTTCACCCTTCAAACTCACACAGTTTCATTCGTTTACGCATGAACGAGTGAAGGATGGACAAAAATTAACACATTCACTATTCCTCATTTCCGATTACCGACGGGCTATCGCCGGAATGAACTGTATGTTTTGGTAAACTCAAACAGTTCGGTTCTTCAAAACATACAGTTCATTTGAGTAATTGAATAAGTTGAGATAATCAAAACACCCTTTGATTTTGTCAAGATCTCAATCTTTTGAGAATGTGAAATGAAGGGAGAAAACGAAACGGAGCCTTCATTCGTTCATTCGGAAACCACGATGAATAAAGGGAAAGTGAAGGATGAATGAAGAAAACTGTTTTCTAATGTTTCAGAATATTGTGTGTGTAAATCATCTTTTCGGAAACTCGTTATTACGAGTTGTCCACCCGCCAATAACGAGTTCACCAAGCCATAACGGCGAGTTGTCCACCCCGTTACTGCGGATTCCCAAACTCTCAGTAACGAGGTGGATAACTCACAACAGCCGGTATAGCCATTCTCTTAAGCGATATCAGGAAATATAGAAGGAGGGTGCGTCGGTATATAGGATTGGGGTGCGTTCCTATAATGGATTGACTGTTAATCAATGCTTGAAACATATGTTAAACCTATATAGCAACGCACCCCCATTCTATATAGCTTTTCAAACTGATTTATGGAGCTTTCGTGGGATACTTAAGTATTTAACAAATAAGTCCCTTTACAAAAGAGGGTGTATCAATGTTTTATTTTGACACACCCTCTTTCATATTTTGTGATAGCTAAGCTCTATCGTGAAATTCTATTCTAGCAGAATCTATATTTAATTAATATAGATCAGTGATAGGTTTGTATTTGGGAACTAATAGCTTCATAATAGCCCAAGCTACAAGATAAGCAAAAGCGCAAGTGGTAAACATTATGCCATAGCCAATTGCTACATTCGAAGAAATTAAATGGCGAGCTTGCTCAAACATTGCTGTATTATTAGGATCAACCATAACTTCCTTCAGATTATCAATTTTTATATGGTCTAAAGGTATTGTATTTGTTGCTTTGATTAATCCCGCATGAGCCGCTTCCATTACACCTTTGATACGGTATTTGTCTTCTAGTCCACCTGCAAATAATTGCACTAGAACACCACCTAAACCACCGGCTGCTGCACCAATACCTGTAACTGAACCTACAGCTTTTTTGGGGAACATATCAGAAACGGTGGTAAATAAGTTTGCAGAGAAAGCTTGATGAGCAGCACCGCCAATACTGATTATCGCTACAGCGGCAATGATACCAAAACCTGCAGCAAACTGGGTTCCGATAAGTAATAATGGAAAGAATGCGATAAGCAACAACGCTGTCATACGTGCTTTATAAGTTTGCCATCCTCTGTTCATGAACGTCATTGGGATTGACCCACCATAAACGGATCCTAAAATTGCAATACCATAAACTGTAAATGTAGAGTACATTACTATATGTTTGGTTGATTCAGGATCTAAGCCGACGCAAAACTGTTGCTTAATGTATGTAGGGAGCCAAAATAATAGGAACCACCAAATACCATCGGTCATGAATTTACCGGCAACAAACGACCATGTTTGTCTGTAAGTTAACATCTTGTACCAAGGTATTTTCACTTTAGGGGTAGATTCTTCGACTACAGGGGCTGCAGCCTCATCATCACTGTTGATATAATCCAATTCTGCTTGATTGATTTTCCCTTTTTGAAGCATTTGCTTGGGAGATCCATAGAGTTTTCCCCAGAAAATTAACCAGATAAAACCAATTAAACTTGTGATGATAAATGCCATTTGCCATCCATGAAAAATACCCAGAAATAGGCCGTTGCCCACGTTGGGATTCCACGCCGCTAAAATCATGGGAATAAGTAATGCGCAAATCATAGCTCCGATATTGGAACCTGAATTGAAGATACCGGTAGCTAATGCACGTTCTTTCTTTGGAAACCATTCAGCGACCGTTTTGATAGAAGCAGGGAAGTTGCCTGCTTCACCGGAGCCAAAGATAGCACGAGCAGCAATCTGCCCGATTAAGCTTTTGCCCACGAAGGCATTGATAAAACCAGCAACTGACCATACTATTAATGAGGCAGCAAGTCCTATTTTAGTACCGATTTTATCAATAAGGAATCCGGCAACTAATGTGAAACCTGCATAAAAAGCTGTAAAGACAGAAGTTAAAATTGAGAAATCGGTGGCAGACCATCCGAATCCGTCGTTAGAGCAGAAATAATCTTTTAAGTAGCCAATTACATTTCTGTCCATATAATTGACTGTCGTAGAAAAGAGCAGCAGTGCGGCAATCGTCCATCGGTACTTAGTCATGACCGTGCCGCTACTCTTTATTTTTAATGTACTCATGATAATTGATTTTATGATTTTTTTTTAATTTCCAATTGACGCCAAAGATACAAATTAAATGCAACGGGGAACCGTCTTTTTTATTCAAAAACTTGTACTTATTGACTTCTTACACGAAATATAGTACATTTTGATAGAAAAAATGCACGAAATTCATCGAATAATCCACGTTTATATCTTTCCAATGTTATATCTTTGCATTCATTGAACCAATAAATTGATTGTACTTATGAAAAGTAAAATCCTTTTTTTTTCTTTAATCTTTCAAGTATTTCTGACTTCAACGAATGCCCAAATAAAGGTCTCGAAGAGTGATCAGTGGTCGGTGCGAATGACTAAATCAGAGATGATTCGTTATCCCCAAGCTTGGCAACTTGATTTTCAATCTAAAATAAAATGGGACTATTGTCATGGATTAGAGTTAGGAGCGATGCTTGATGTTTATGATTATTATCAGTTTCCCGATTCTACAATTCTCAACTATGTAAAAGGTTTCGGTGATTCTTTTGTGCATGCAGATGGAACGATACAAACATATAGCGTGGCGGAGCAGAGCCTTGATCGTATAAATTCAGGAAAGATATTTTTTCGCTTATATGAACGTACAAAGGACGAAAAGTACAAGAAAGCACTTGACCTATTACGTAGTCAATTAAATACTCAGCCTCGAACAGCGGAGGGAGGATTTTGGCATAAAAATATTTATCCTCATCAAATGTGGCTTGACGGCATTTATATGGAAGCACCGTTTTATGCAGAGTATGCATTTCGTAATAATCTTCCCAATGATTATGCCGATGTGATTAAGCAATTCTTGGTTGTTGATGAGCACACGTATGATAAGGTAACACATTTAAATAGACATGCCTGGGATGAAAGCCATGAGCAAAAATGGGCAGACAAAACAACCGGTCAAAGTGAGCATTGCTGGGGGCGTGCTTATGGATGGTATGCGATGGCGTTAGTTGATGCATTGGATTACATACCGGTAAATGTACCACATCGTATCGATCTGTTGAAAATATTAAATAGAGTTGCATCACAATTGGAAGCCTATCAGGATAAAACCGGTGAATGGTATCAAGTGATGGATCGACCGGGGGCTGAAGGAAATTATCTTGAATCGTCTTGCTCTGCAATGTTTATCTATTCGTTGTTGAAAGGAGTGAGGAAAGGATATCTTCCTAAAAGATATTTGAAAGTAGCTGAGAAGGCCTATTCCGGTTATATTAAAAACTTTATTAAGGTCGATAGTGATGGATTGGTCACAATCACGAATGCTTGTGCAGTTGCCGGATTAGGTGGCACGCCTTATCGTTCGGGCACCTACTCCTATTATATAGGTGAAAAGAAAAGAAATAACGATCCGAAAGCTGTTGGGCCGTTTATTATGGCAAGTGTTGAAATGGAGCGGTTATCGAAGAGTATTTTAAAAGTTATAAGATGAAAAAGTTAATAATGATGCTTTTCGGGTTGTTGTGTATGACATCTACTTATGCTGCTTATCCGAAGGCTGGCGATACATTGGTGGTGGCACGCGATGGTACCGGACAATTTCGCAATATTCAAGATGCAGTGGAAAGCATACGTGCTTTTATGGATTATACCGTGACCATTTACATAAAAAACGGTACGTATAAAGAAAAATTGATTATTCCGTCATGGCTTGAGAATGTGACGATTGTGGGACAAGACTCCAAGAAGACAATTATTACTTATGATGATCATGCCAATATAAATAAGATGGGGACTTTCCGCACTTATTCGGTGAAAGTAGAGGGAACGGATATTCTTTTTAAGAATTTGACGATTGAAAATAATGCACCCCGATTAGGGCAGGCTGTAGCTTTGCATACGGAAGGCGATCGGTTGGCTTTTATCAATTGCCGCTTCTTGGGTAATCAAGATACTGTTTATACAGGCCGTGCAGGTGAGAGGCTTTTATTCCGTGATTGCTATATTGAAGGAACTACCGACTTTATTTTTGGTCCGTCTACAGCTGTTTTTGAAAACTGTGAGATACATAGCAAGATTGATTCCTATGTAACTGCAGCATCTACTCCTAAAGATATGAAATATGGCTATGTGTTTAAGAATTGTAGATTAACGGCAGAGTCGGGCGTGACTAAATGTTTTTTAGGGCGACCATGGCGTCCTTATGCTGCGACGGTTTTTATCAATTGCAATTTAGGATCACATATCGTACAGGCCGGATGGTATAATTGGAGCAATCCGGAAAATGAAAAAACGGCCAGGTATGCAGAGTATAAGTCGGAAGGTGTTGGCGGTGTTTCGGATAAACGCGTTTCGTGGAGTCATCAATTGACAAAGAAGGAAGTGCAAGAATACACTCTTGATAATATTTTTACCATTCAAGATAAATGGATTGTTAAATAAATAGCTAATAAACAATGAAGAAGCTTATTGTTTTGTTTTTGGCAGTGATAGGGTTGAGTGCATTTCAGACTGCACCTGTTACTACTATTTTCATGATTGGCGATTCTACAATGGCCAATAAAGATTTAAAAGGTGGCAACACTGAAAGGGGATGGGGAGAGATGCTTCCCGGCTTCTTAAGTTCTAAGTTTCAGGTTGATAATCATGCGCAAAATGGACGGAGCACGCGTAGTTTTATCAATGAAGGTCGATGGTCTGTGGTGCTTTCTAAAATAAAGAAAGGTGATTATGTCTTTATTCAGTTCGGGCACAATGATGAAAAACCGGATACAGTTCGCCATACAGATCCGGAAACAACGTTTAAGGCAAACTTGGAAAGGTTTGTAAATGATGCTCGTGATAAGGGAGGTATACCTGTTTTATTTAATTCCATAGCTCGACGTAATTTTGTTAAAGGTGTATTGACCGATACTCATGGAGCTTATCGTGAAGTCCCTGCTGAGGTAGCTAGAGAGTTGAATGTACCATATATTGATGCAAATAAATTGACCTCTGATTGGTTGGAAAATCTTGGTGATGTACCATCTCGTAAGTATTTTATGTGGGTAGATTCTATGACACAAGCTTGCTGCCCACATGGGCGTGAGGATAATACGCATTTAAATATTCAGGGAGGTCGTAAAGTTGCAGGGATGTTGATTGATGCTGTCGGAAAGATACTTCCGACAATAGGAAAAGAGATAAATCAGTATGATTATGTAGTTGCAAAAGATGGAACCGGTGATTTCTTTACAGTACAAGAAGCCATAGATGCAGTCCCTAATTTCCGAAAATCAAAACGCACTACAATTTTGGTACGTGCAGGCGAATACAAAGAGAAACTAGTTGTTCCTGAAAGTAAAATTAATATTTCGCTGATAGGAGAGGACGGTACTAGCATAACAGGTAATGATTATGCTGATAAGGAGAATATATTTGGCGAGCCCATGTCAACCTCCGGTTCAGCAACTTGTTATATTTACGCTCCAGACTTTTATGCAGAAAATATCACTTTCCAAAATTCAGCAGGAAGAGTGGGGCAGGCTGTTGCTGCATTTGTAAGCGGTGATAGAGTGATGTTTAAGAAATGCCGTTTCTTAGGTTTTCAGGACACGCTCTATACCTATGATAAAGAGAGTCGTCAGTATTATGAAGATTGCTATATAGAAGGAACTGTTGATTTTATTTTTGGTTGGAGCGAAGCTGTTTTCAATCGTTGTGAACTTCATAGTAAAGGGGCCGGTTTTGTTACGGCTCCAGCCACGGATAAAGGCAGCAAATATGGTTATATCTTTTATGACTGTGATATTACGGCCGATTCGGGTGTAAGCAATGTTTGTTTAGGTCGCCCTTGGCGTCCTTATGCAAAATCTGTATATATTCGTTGCAATATGGGACCCCATATAGAGTTCTTGGGATGGAACGAATGGGAAAAACCGGAAGCTGAAAAAGGAAGTTTCTTTGCAGAATATAAAAGTATAGGTGCCGGGGGTAAAAAGGATTCTCGTATATCCTGGAGCCATCAATTATCAGATAAGGAGCTTATAAAGAACTATGATATACATGCTGTATTGCACGGAGAGGATAATTGGGATCCTGCTGCGAATGGTAATGTATTGTTGAAGATTGTTCGTTAAAATATTAATAAATTGTAAAGAGTATGTTTTTGTTCAACTTTTTTTGTATTTTCGAAGTCATATTAACAGAAAATACAAAATAAAGGATGAGAATATTACTACTCTCTTTACAATTTTTTTTGATAGCGTTAACCTCCTATTCTCAATCATTGAAATGCACATTTACTCATTATTCGTCAGAGAATGGCCTGTCTCAGAATACAATAATGGATATGTTGCAGGACAGAAAAGGAATTATGTGGTTTGCAACTTGGGATGGCATTAATAAGTTTGATGGATATACTTTTCAAACATTTAAAGCACGCCAAGGTGATTTGATAAGCTTAACAAATAATAGAGTTGATTATATAGCAGAGGATATTTACGGTTTTATTTGGGCTATAACCTATGATAATAAAGTTCATCGTCTTGATCCCCGTACAGAAACTTTTATTCATGTACCACAAAGAGGTCCGACTAGTGAACTGAACATTTCACAAATGATTCCGCTGGCTAATGGAAGTATGTGGTTACTTTCTCTTAATGATGGGGCTGTACGTGTAGTCACTTCTAGCGATTCAGCTCTTAAATCTCAATGGTTTTCGCCTAAAACAGGGCTATTCCCATCATCCAAGATCTTCAAGGTGTTTCTTGATAAGAAGGGGAATGAATGGATTCTTTCTAATAATGGATTAGGGCTTTTGCATAGAGGTCAGCAACGTGCCAATATGTTTTTTTCGGAAGGGCCCAATAATCAGAAACAATCATTTTATGATGGCGTAGAAAACAGAACGGAAATAATTTTTATTTCTGATCATGGCCGTATCTGGCGTTATAATAAATTGAATGGACATTTTGCCTTGTCGCAATTAGGCACAACCGCGAATCTGACAACTATCAACCTTATTAATAATAATGAGGTCCTTTTAGGAACTAATTCCGACGGTTTCTTCCTCTATAACTTATTGAGAGGTAAATCAGTTCACTACAGCACAATCACTGCCGCGGGATTGCCTTCGGATGAGGTGCTCCACGTATATGTTGATCGGCTTAAAGAGGTTTGGCTTGATCTTGGCGGAGCCAAAGGTGTGACTCATTTCAATCCTTCTACCGGACGGATCAAACAAGAAATAGTGTCTTCTGAACTTGGATCTTCTCCGCGTTCTAATCCGGAGTTTCATATTCATGAAGATGTAAATGGTTTTTTATGGATACATCCTTATGGAGGCGGTTTTTCTTACTATGATCGAAAAGCAAACAAGTTGGTTCCATTTTATAATCAGTTGGGATCATCAGATTATCGTTTTTCCAACAAGATACATTCAGCAATGAGTGATCGACAAGGAAATTTGTGGATGTGCACTCACTCAAAAGGGCTTGAGAAAATATCATTCATTAAAAGCCAATTCCAAATGCTGGCTCCGTCCGGTATTGCCGGTGAATCTTTGCGAAATGATACCCGTGCCCTTTATCAAGACAGAGATGGTAATTTATGGGTTGGTACTAAAGACGGAACGGTTTATGTCTATAATAAATCTATGCAGAATCTAGGGTATCTCACCCAAAGTGGTTCTATCTCTCATTCCGGACCTAAGATCGGTGGGGCTCCTTATTTTATTACTCAGGATCATGTTGGAACTATTTGGATTGGCACCAAAGGTGAGGGACTTATCAAAGTGCAAAAGAATGGGCTAAAATATCGGATAACTCGTTTCCGTCATAATGAAAATGATCTATACAGTTTAAGTCATGATAATATATATTGCGTATATGAAGATCATTTTCATCGTTTGTGGATTGCTACATATGGAGGAGGCATTAATTATATGCAAGAGGTAAACGGTAAAGTTATTTTCATTAATAATCGCAATAACTTGAAAGGCTATCCTATAGGCAGGTGTTACAAAGCGCGTTATATTACAGCTGATTATATGAATCATGTTTGTGTAGGAACAACGGCTGGCATGATTATGTTCAATGATAATTTCAGAAAGCCCGAAGATATAAGATTTACTTATTATCAAAGGCAGTCCGGTGTGCCTACAACTTTGGGCAACAATGATGTACATTGGATTTATTCAAATAAAAATTATGGTACATATTTGGCGACATTTGGTGGAGGACTGAATGAGCTCCTTTCAGCGGATGGGCATACGGCAGCTTTTAAGTGCTATACAATAAAAGATGGATTACCTTCAGATGTGCTGCTTTCAATTCAAGAAGATAAAAATGGATCGATCTGGATTAGTACAGAGTGTGGCATCAGTAAGTTTAATCTGAAATCACATCAATTTGAGAATTACACTGATCATACATTC
This sequence comes from Bacteroidales bacterium UBA1794, assembly GCA_002315435.1. Lineage (GTDB taxonomy): Bacteria > Bacteroidota > Bacteroidia > Bacteroidales > Bacteroidaceae > DCFW01. The sequence goes on along the minus strand of DCFW01000027.1, from coordinate 132,275 downwards.
CCCTTTGCAGCACAATTTAATGAAGCTGCATCAGCTCGTTTGCAAAGTGGAGCTATGACATTTGGTACGAATTGTGGCATCTTTTATTTCATTCCGGCAAAAACAGAAAAGAGCAATTTCAAACCCTATATATTTTTTAGTAAGTTGCAAATAAATAGTAAGCAGATTACTCCCGGAAGTGTAGACCATACGTCTCCATTACCTGTTGATTTGGATTATTTGAAAGAGCTGAAATTGAAGCATAATCAAAATACAATAACCATACGTTATGCTGCTTTGGATTACAAAGATCCTGCAAATATACAATATGCTTATAAGTTGGAAGGATTTGATCAAGAATGGAGTTATGTGGATAAACAACGTCAGGCGACTTATACTAATTTGCCGAAGGGACATTACACTTTTTTAGTCAAATCCACCAATAGCGATGGTGTTTGGACAAATAATATCCGTCGATTGGAAATCACAGTACAACCTTCATTTTGGGAAACGCCATGGGCTTATCTAATTTATTTTGCGATAATTCTTGTGGTTATTTTAGTTGTATCTTATGTATTGTTTACCCTTTACCGGTTGAAGAATGAAGTGTCAGTGGAACAACGTATTGCTGATATAAAATTGCGCTTTTTTACTGATATATCCCATGAATTGCGCACTCCGTTGACATTGATTTCAGGACCGATTGAATTGATTCTTAGTGAAAATAGTCTTAGCGACCATGTTCATGAACAATTATCTCTTGTGAAAAAGAATGTTGACCGTATGCTTCGTTTGGTAAATCAAATTTTGGATTTACGAAAGATTCAAAATAATAAAATGCATATGCGTGTTAGTGAAGTGGCTATTGCTCCTTTTGTTGAGCATATCAAGGAAAATTTTGATATACTTGCCGAAGAGCATAATATTGTGTATACCTTTGAGAATAAAGTAGATGATCAGCGACTTTGGATAGATATTGATAAAGTTGAGAAAATAATATTTAATCTGTTGTCTAATGCTTTTAAGTATACTCCTCAAGACAGAGGCATAAGAGTCTTTTTGCATGATGAGGAAAATGCAATTGCAATCGGTGTAAGAGATCAAGGTATAGGAATTCCGGAAAATAAGCGTGATAGGCTATTTAAAAGATTTGAGTCTTTAGTGGAAAAAAACATTTTCAATTTACCTTCTTCAGGAATAGGGCTTTCTTTGGTAAAACAATTGGTCGATATGCATCATGCTACGATCACGGTTGACAGTAAGGAGGGTGCAGGTAGCTGTTTTACTGTCTATTTTAAGAAAGGGAAAGAACATTACGACTCAACTGTGGAGTTTATCTTTGAGGATGTTTTTGCTTCTGAACTGTTGCAAGAAGAAGCTTCGGCTCAAGAAATGCGGAATAGCTATAAATCGAAAGCTCAAGAAAGTATCCAAGATTTAGCGGATGATACCAAACTTTCTATTTTGATCGTTGAAGATAATATGGAATTAAGATATTTCTTACGGAATATATTTGAAAATAATTATAATGTATTGGAGGCTCCAAATGGGAAAGAAGGCTTTGATCAGGCGATAAAAGAAATTCCGGATTTTATTATTTGTGATGTGATGATGCCGATCTGCGATGGAATAGAAATGACAAAAATGGTAAGAAAGGATATACGCACAAGTCATATACCTTTGATATTGCTCACGGCAAAATCAACCATTGATAGTAAGTTGCAAGGGCTGGAAATCGGAGCGGATGACTATATAACGAAACCGTTTAGTGCTATTTATTTGAAAGCTCGTGTTGATAATATATTAGAGCGACGTAGTAAGTTGCGAGATTATTATAAAGAGCATCTATTGGATCTTTCCGAGGATGATGGAGAGGCGGATGCAGGTCCTGCCATGTCAACCTCAGATCGAAGATTCTTAGACAAGTTAATAGAATTGATGAATAAGAATATTGATAATGGTGATTTGGTTGTAGATGATCTGGTTCATGAGATGGCTGTCAGCCGTTCTGTCTTTTTTAAGAAACTGAAAACGTTGATAGGATTGGCTCCGATCGAATTTATAAAAGAGATGCGTGTCAAGCGGGCTGCCCAATTGATTGAAACAGGCGAATACAATATGACACAGATATCATACATGGTTGGAATCAATGACCCACGCTATTTTAGTAAGTGTTTCAAACAACGGTTTAATATGACTCCTACGGAATATAAGGACTTTGTGAGTAAAAAGGGTATGAAGTAAGAGGATGTTTAACAAAGAATAAAATAGTGCCAATTGGTATAATGTGTTATCTGAATTTTTAAAGGTTTTATTGTTTTTGTATATTTGCAGATATATATGTACATAATAGATAGAAAATGAAAAAAAACTTATTTGTTATAATTCTTTGTCTGGCGACGTTCGTGAACTTGTACTCTCAAGATGAGAACAAGATCACATTAAAGGATGTTGTGAGTGGACGTTTTAGCGGTGAAAGTTTACAAGGGGTAGTACCTATGGCTGATCCAAGGTATTACACGATGATGAGTGATGATCAGAAACGTATAGTGGAGTATTCTTTTGAAACAGGAAAGGAAGTTGGTGTTTTATTTGATGTAGATAAAGCGCGCAATTGTTCCTTTAAATCTTTTGACGGATATAGTCTTTCGCCTGATGATAGTAAGATGCTTATTAGGGTGAATACAAAAAAGATATATCGTCGTTCGTTTACAGCAGATTATTATATTGCAACTACGATCAGTACAAAGTTGGAAAAGCTTTCTGACGGTGGACCTCAAGAGACACCTATATTTTCACCGGATGGAAATATGATAGCTTTTGTACGTAACAACAATATATTTTTAGTAAAACTCCTCTATGATAATAGTGAGTCACAAGTAACGACTGATGGAGAAGTAAATAAAGTGATGAATGGCAAGCCTGATTGGGTGAATGAGGAAGAATTCGAATATAATTGTGCACTGACATTCAGCCCGGACAATGAAATGATATGCTGGACGCGTTTTGATGAAACACATGTTCCCTCTTTTTCTTTTCCTCTGTACAAGGGACAGTCTCCTGAGAAAAAAGAATATGCATCATATCCTGGAGTGTATACATACAAATATCCGAAAGCAGGTGAAACAAATTCCATTGTCTCCATTTATTCGTATGATATAAAATCACATGTTACACGTAATTTGAAGGTCCCTTTGCAAAAAGAGGATTATGTTCCGCGTATTCATTTTACCAATGATCCAACTAAATTGGCTGTAGTAGTATTGAACCGTACGCAAAACATATTGGATTTGTACATGACAAACCCACGTTCCGGAATTGCGCGATTGGTGCTGAGAGAGAATGCCAAATATTATATAGATGACAATGTATATGATAATATTAAATTCTATGATAATAACTTCAGTTTGCTGAGTGAACGTGATGGGTATTGTCATCTGTATTGGTATACGTTGGGAGGTAATCTTGTGAAACAGGTTACAACCGGGAAATATGAAGTAAAGAATTTTTATGGATGGAATCCTGTTACTAATGCTTTTTATTATCAAAGTAATGAAGGAGATCCTCGCCGTACCGCTATTTATGAAATTGATGCAAAAGGAAAGAAAACAAATCTAACCCCTGAGGCAGGTACTAATAGTGCTATATTCTCAGAAAACTTCAAGTCATTCATAAATGTACATTCGTCATTGAATGAAGTGCCTGTGACTACGTTAAAGGTCCTCGGTAAGAAATCTTTGACCTTACTTGACAATGCTAATTTAAAGAAATTGGTGACAGCAAAAGAGATGCCTGTAAAAGAATTTATTACGGTTAATTCCAATGGAGAAACGCTGAATGGTTGGATAGTAAAGCCATATAACTTTGATACAAGCAAAAAGTATCCTGTAATTTTATATCAGTACAGTGGCCCGAAATCACAGGAAGTGGTGGATCGTTGGAGCATTGGTATAAACGGTGGTGGCGGCTGTTTTGAGGAATATCTTGCACAGCAGGGATTTATTGTTGTTTGTGTTGATGGTAGAGGTACCGGTGGAAGAGGTGAAGCTTTTTCAGATTGTACATATATGAATTTGGGTGTGAAGGAAGCGCAGGATCAAAATGAAGTGGCGCGTTACATGGGTAGTTTACCTTATGTTGATAAAGATAATATTGGAATATGGGGATGGAGCTATGGCGGATATTGCACGTTGATGAGTTTGACGGAAGCGGGTAGTATCTTTAAAGCCGGTGTAGCTGTTGCTCCTGTCACTGATTGGAAATATTATGATAGTGTCTATGGTGAACGTTTTATGCGTACTCCCAAAGAAAATGGTGATGGATACAAAACTTCATCAACATTTACTCGTGCAGAGAATCTTAATGCCAAATTGCTTATCATGCATGGTCTAGCTGATGATAATGTGCATTTTCAGAATACAGCGGAATATGGTGAAGAATTGGTACAGTTGGGCAAACAATATGATCAACAAGTATTTAATAACCGTAACCATAGCATCTATGGTGGAAATACGAGATTGTATTTGTTCACAAGATTAACGAATTTCTTTAAAGATAATCTGAAGTAATTTATTATTTCAGTAATCAAATCAGCCCATCAGATTTACTTGAATCTGATGGGCTGATTTTTTGTGAGGGCGTATAGCAAATCCATACGAAAGTTCGAATGGAGATTGGGTGAAGAGTGCTGCTTGATCTTATTGCCGGTTTGTATTTAGCCTCGCATTTGGAAAAGGAATAAAATTGGACCTTTAATAATGTTGAAGAATAACTGGTAAGTATTCAAGCAATAATTCTTTTCACCGATATAGTTCTTCGCAGCATTATGATTGCTGACAATGATTCCATAATCGAATGCTATATTGTAGAATTAATGGAGATAAAAAAATGCACCTAAAGTGCATTTTTTTATCTTATTATGTAGATTTTACAAGTGGTATTTATTCTTTGTTTTCAGTTACTTCTGCATCTACAGTTTCATTGGTTTGTTGAATTTCCTCTTCTTCACTATTCACTTCCTCTTTTTCAACACTATTGGGATGATCAATCAATTTGATTTTATTCAGAACCAACTGCAAATCAACTTTTAATTTTTCTACTTTTCTATTGAGTTCCGTTACGAGACTATTACCCTTTTGGGAAGAAGATGTGAGAAAGCCTAAATTGTTTTCATAAGTTTTTATATCACTCTTCAATGCCTCATACTGATGCATAAGCTTTTCTCGCTCTCTATTAAACTGATTACCGCTTCTCATCCCGTTGCTTACTGTTGATTTGAAGTTGTTCAAGCTACGTGCTGCTTCCGAAACTTTTAATCGATCAAATTGTTTGTCAACAGCTTCATGGAACTCTTTGTAAAGCCTATCTTTTTCTTTGAACGGTACATGTCCCGTTGTATTGAATTCTTTAATCAAGTCTTTTATTTTCTTTACAGCTTCATCTCCAGTTTCTTCAAAAAGAGCATTTACTTGATCTATAATTGTTTTCTTCTTTTCTAAATTGACAAGTTCATCAGAATATTGAGGTGATGCATTTTTCTTTTTTTGCTCAAAGAAATAGTCACAGGCAGTGATGAATCGTTTCCATACAGCATCAGAATATTTCTTTTGAACAGGGCCAATTGTTTTCCATTCTTTTTGGATGGCTGATAGTTTGTCAGCTGTCTCTTTCCAATCATCACTATCTTTTAATGCTTCAGCTTGTTCGCATAAAGCTCTCTTTTTAGCGAGGTTGGTATTCATTGTACCTTTTACAGCCTTGAAATATTCACTTTTCTTTTTAAAGAAATCGTCACAATCGCCTCTGAAACGTTCGAATATTTTAGTGTTCATCTTAATTGGAGCATATCCAATTGTTTTCCACTTAGCTTGTAGCTTGATTATTTCTTTTGTCTTAGCATCCCAATCGGCAAATGTTTTCAACGTATCATATTCGCTGGCTTCAACAATTTCGCAAATAACCGTTTTCGCATCCAGATTATTTTGTTCTTGTTCCTTTAATTTTTCAAAGTATTCTTGATGACGTTTGTTTATTAGAGTAGAAGCTGCTTTAAATCTAGTCCATATATCTTCACGCAGTTCTTTGGTAACTGGCCCGGTATCGCGAAATTCTTGATGAAATTTCTGTAATTGATGGAAAGCTGAAATAACATCAGCTACATCTTGAAGTTTTTCAGCGGCTTCACAAAGCTTAGTCTTTATTTCTAAATTCTTTTTGAAGTCATAATCACGGAATTCATTGTTTATTTTGAGAATATCGTAGAACTTCTCCACATTTAATTGATAGTTTCTCCAAAGTTCGTTTGCTTTACCTTCAGGAACAAGTCTTATGTTATTCCAATCTTGTTGCAGTCTCTTGAACTCGCTATATTGTTTATTTACCTCTTCTGGATTTTCAACGAAAACCTTTATTTTATCAATGATGGAAAGTTTCTTAGCAAGATTCTCTTCTTTCTCTTTTTCAATTTCTGCAACTATGACATTCCGTTGTACTTTAATTTTTGCCATTGCATCCTTGAATTCGGGTTCAAGAGGATCCTGTTCTGGATGAAAATCTTCTTCTTTCCCACCATTTTCAATGAACTTCAATTTAGCCTCTTCTTGTTCATTGTGGTGAAATTTGTAGAAAGCTTGTTTCAGAGCATCCACTTCTTGTTTGTCTAGATGTTCTGTGTTTTCAGCTATTTCTTTCATCCTGTTTAAAACTTCTTCCTTGTTTTGTGGAGCTAGATTTATAGCATCCTCCGTTTGATTCTCAGTCTCAGCAGCATCTGGAATATTAGGTGTAGCAACCTCTTCGGCAACAGGTACTTCCGCTTGGGTGTCTGTTGTCGTACTAGTAACCTCACTATCACTGTTAAGTGTCTCTGCTGTAGGTACTGATTTGTTTTCTTCTAATTTTTCCTCATTTTGAGAAATATTAGTGTCCTGAGTGTCCATCATGTATAAACGTTTTATTTTATTAGGTTGCCCCTAACAATCAATTTTGTACAAATTAAAGTATTTTTTTTATTACATTCTAGCATTTTATCATTTTTTTTAATTCAAAGCTGCATTTTTTTGTGCATTTGCTTGTTAAAATAGAAAAATGAGTTATGGCTATATTGGTTTTATTCCGGAATGTTTCCCCTTTCTTTCATAACATTGTCGACCTCATTGGTCAAATCAATGAACTGTTCAACTGAAAGCTGCTCGGGACGTTTGTTGAAAAACTCATTCTCAGTCAATTTACAATCATTGCCTAAGATAGGTTTTATCGAATTGCGCAATGTTTTTCTTCTTTGATTGAATGTGGTTTTTATTACTTGCTTAAAAAGTTTTTCATTACATCCTAGCGAATTCTTTTGGTTACGAGTCATTCTGATCACTGCACTTTTTACTTTTGGTGGCGGTGAAAAAACATTTTCGTCCACAGTAAATAAATATTCTACATCATACCAAGCTTGAATCAATACGCTTAATATTCCATAGGCTTTATGACCGGGCTCAGATGCTATGCGTTGTGCCACTTCTCGTTGTATCATTCCGGTGCAGCAAGGAATAAGCTCTTTGTTTTCAAGCATTTTAAAGAAGATTTGGCTTGATATATTATATGGATAATTTCCGGTTAACACGAATGGTTCACCTTCAAAGGTGTTTTCAAGGTGCATTTTTAGGAAATCGTCTTCAATGATGTTATCTTCGAGATTCGGATAATTGCTTCTTAAGTATTGTACGGATTCATCATCTAATTCAACAACTTTTAGTGCTCTGCCTTTTTTTAGTAAGAATTGGGTTAGGACACCCATTCCTGGACCGACTTCAAGAATTGGGATATTTGGCATAGTATCTACCGTATCAGCAATGCGATTGGCGATGAGTAGATCCTTTAAGAAGTGTTGTCCAAGAAATTTTTTTGGCTTTACAGTTTTCATTCTATAAAATTAATGCATTTATTACGCGTTTTTTAAAGATAACATATATCTTTGCAATGAGCAAAGATATTAATATTTAATGAATAAGATAATAAAAAAAACGCTGAAAGTAGTTTTTCCTATAATATTAGGTACTTTCATCCTGTTTTGGGTCTATAGAGATTTCGATTTCTCGCGGGCTGCTGATGTCTTTTTACATCAGATGAGTTGGTGGTGGATGTTCTTAACTCTAATTTTTGGGATTTTAAGCCATGTGTTCCGTGGTGTTAGGTGGAAGCAAACACTTGAACCGATGGGATATGTACCGAAAACGAATAATTGCATTAATGCGATATTTATTTCTTATGCTGCAAACTTGGTTTTGCCGCGTGTGGGGGAAGTATCTCGTTGTGGAATACTGACAAAATATGATGGTATTCCCTTTGCGAAATCGTTAGGTACGGTAGTGGCAGAAAGAATGGTTGATACATTTATGGTAGTATTTATTACCGGTATAACTATTGTTTTACAGTTAGGGGTGTTTCGTCGTTTTTTCCTTCGTACAGGTACAAACATCGATGCAATCGGTGATATGTTTTCATCTATGACATTTTGGATTGTTATCATGTGTATTGTTGGCATTGGCATTCTGTTGTATTATTTATTACGTTCACTCACTTTCTTCCAAAAAGTGAAAGGACTTGCATTGAATGTCTGGGAAGGTGTACGTACATTGAAACATGTACGAAATATGCCTTTATTTATATTATATACCCTTCTGATATGGCTGTGTTATTTCTTGCAATTTTATCTAGCCTTTTTTTCGTTTGGATTTACTTCTAATTTGAGCTTTTTGGCAGGTATGGTAATGTTTGCGGCTGGTAGCATAGCTGTGGTGGTGCCTACTCCAAATGGTGCAGGCCCGTGGCATTTTGCAATCATTACTATGATGTGCATATATGGTGTTGATGTTATGAATGCAGGTATTTTTGCCTTATTGGTTCATAGTATTCAGACACTTTTAGTTGTGATATTAGGCGTATATGGATTAGCGATTTTACCGTTTACTAATAAAAAATAATTTATATGGGAACAATTGAATCATTAGAACCAAAAGCAATCTGGAGTAACTTCCATTTGCTTACTCAGGTTCCTCGTCCGTCAGGACATATGGAGAAAATTACTAATTTTCTCGTTGAGTTCGGTAAGAAACTCGGTTTAGAATCTTATGTTGATGCAGCCGGTAATGTAGTGATTAAGAAATCTGCTACATCAGGTTACGAGAATAAAAAAACAATAATACTCCAGGCCCATATGGATATGGTACCTCAAAAAGAAGCCGGTATTAAACATGACTTCGAAAAAGATCCTATTGATGCTTATGTCGATGGTGATTGGGTAACAGCTCGTGGTACGACATTAGGCGCAGATGATGGACTAGGGGTCGCTGCAATAATGGCTGTATTGGAGAATGACAAAATTATGCATGGTCCGTTGGTTGCATTAATTACTCGCGATGAGGAAACAGGCATGTATGGAGCTTTTGGCATTAAAGAAGGTATGCTTGAAGGTGATATTCTTTTGAATTTGGATTCCGAATCGGAAGGTGAACTCTTTATTGGTTGCGCCGGTGGAACAGATGTAAATGTTTCTCTTAATTATAAGGAAGACGCAACTCCTGATGGATTAAAGGCTTTGAAGGTGACATTGAGTGGCTTACATGGCGGACATTCTGGTATGGAAATTTGTGAAGGATATGCCAATGCCAATAAGTTGATGGTACGCTTCTTGTTTGAGGCTATTTCTCATTATCACGCACGTTTGGCTTCATGGGAAGGTGGTAACATGCGTAATGCTATTCCTAGAGATGCTGATGCAGTAGTGTTGGTACCCGTTTCTGATATTGAGTCTTTAAAAACTTTAGTAAAAGACAGTGAAGCTTTATATAATGCAGAATATGAAGTAACTGAAAAAAATAATATCAAATTTGTTGCTGAAGAGGTTGATGCTCCTACTGTATTGGTTCCAACTGAAATTCATGACAGTATTGTGAATGCTATATATGCAGTACAAGATGGTGTGCTTCGTTATATCCCGACAATTCCTTCAACTGTAGAAACATCTTCAAATTTAGCTATTGTTAAAGTTGCTAATGGTGAAGTTGATGTAAAATTCCTTGTAAGGAGTTCTGATGACACAATGAAGGATTTTCTGAATAAGTCAATTGGAGCATGTTTCAGTTTAGCCGGAATGAAAGTTTCCTTTACTGGTAGTTATTCAGGATGGAAGCCAAATGTAGAGTCTCCAATATTAAACGCTATGACAAAATCATATGAAGAACAATTTGGCACAGAACCAAAGATCTCGGTTATTCATGCCGGTTTGGAATGTGGTGTAATTGGAGCTGTCGTTCCCGGATTGGATATGATTTCATTTGGCCCGACATTGCGTTCACCGCATACACCAAATGAAGGAGCTCTTGTTGCTTCAGTACCTCGTTTCTGGGATTTTTTGGTTTCTACATTAAAGAATACCCCTGAGAAATAAAAAACATATTAATAAAAGACGGATACCGAAGTTTCTATGGTATCCGTTTTTTATGACTTTCAATAGCGGTCAAAGATCTAAAATATAAGTGTTTAGACAATAAAAAGCTCCACAGAATTTTTTCTGTGGAGCTTTTTTGTGTTTGCTATTTTTATTTTTTTCCTGAAGCTTGTTTTTTCTTTTTATCTACTATTGCATCAATTACAGCAACAGCTGTAATATTGACAATGTCTCGAACAGAGCTTTCAAAGTCAGTAAAGTGAATAGGTTTGTTTAATCCCATTTGAATAGGACCTATTAGTTCTGCATCGGGGCAGAGAGCTTGTAATAATTGATATCCAGAGTTGGCTGAACTTAGATTGGGGAATACCAATGTATTCACGTCTTTGCCTTTTAGTCTTGTAAATGGATATTTAATATCACGTAGGTTTTTATCTAGTGCAAATTTTACTTGCATTTCTCCATCAATAGCCAATTCAGGGAAATTTTTCTGTAGATGATCTACGGCAGCGTGGACTTTTGCAGGACTTCCTGTTTGGTCTGAACCGAAGTTTGAATAAGAGAGCATTGCAATCTTGGGCTCATGGTTGAAGAATCTAACAGTGTGATTAGTTAGTTTTGCTATATCTATTAATGTATCTGTATCCGGGTGTCTATTGATCAATGTGTCTGCTAAGAAGAATGTACCCTTTTTGGAGTTCATTATATGCATTGTTCCAAAATGATTATATTCCGATCGAATTCCAATTACTTCTTTAGCTACTTTAATGGTATTTGAGTATTTAGTATATACACCTGTGATGAAAGCATCTGCATCTCCTGTTTCAACCATCATCATGCCGAAATAGTTTCGCTCGAACATCTTATCCATTGCTTCATCAAGATTAGCACCCTCTCTTGCACGTTTTTCTGTGAGCAATCGGGCATAGCGTTGGCGACGTTCCGTTTGGTTGGGATCTCTTAAGTTTACTATTTCAATGCCACTTAAATTTAATTGCAACTCTTTTGCCAAGTCCCTAATTGTATCGTCGTTGCCCAGCAGGATCGGGAAGCAAAGTCCTTCACTTTTTGCCTCTACAGCTGCTTTCAGCATATTGGGGTGGTTACCTTCGGCAAAAACAACACGTTGAGGGTCTCTTCTAGCTGTTTCATGGAGCTGACTTGTCAATTTGGATTCATATCCCATTAATTCACGCAAATGCTTCTTATAAGCATCCCAGTCTGTAATAGGCTTGCGAGCTACACCGCTTTTAATAGCAGCTTTTGCTACTGCTGTTGAAACTTCCGTTATTAAGCGTGGGTCAACAGGTTTTGGAATGAAATATTTAGGGCCAAATTTTAGGTCACTTACATTATAAACTTTATTGACTACATCTGGAATCGGTTGTTTTGCCAAATCAGCAATCGCTAGAACTGCTGCAAGTTTCATTTCTTCATTGATTGCAGAAGCTCGCACATCCAACGCTCCACGGAATATATATGGGAACCCAATTACATTATTTATTTGGTTGGGATAATCAGAACGTCCCGTGCTCATCAATACATCCGGACGTGCTGCAATAGCATCTTCATAAGTGATTTCAGGAATAGGGTTGGCCAATGCGAAAACAATTGGGTTTTTGGCCATATCCCGGACCATATTTTGTGTTAACAATCCTCCTTTTGATAATCCTACAAAGACATCCGCGTTTTTGATAGCTTCCTCTAAGGTGTGTGCATCTGTGCGGTCAGTCACAAATAACTTTTTGTTTCCTGTTATGTCTGTACGATCTTTAGATAATACTCCTTTGCTATCAAGCATGAGAATATTTTCTTTGCGTGCCCCTAATGAGATGTAGAGTTTTGTGCATGATATAGCTGCAGCGCCGGCACCACTTACTACAATTCTCACATCTTCAATTTTCTTTTCTGCAACTTCCAATGCATTAATTAGTCCAGCTGCTGAGATAATGGCTGTACCATGTTGGTCATCATGCATTACAGGAATATCCAATTCTTTCTTTAAGGTTTCTTCAATCTCAAAGCATTCCGGGGCTTTTATATCTTCTAGGTTTATTCCACCAAAGGTGGGAGCTATTCTTTTTACAGCTTCAATAAATTTTTTGGGATCTTTTTCGTCAACTTCTATATCAAAAACGTCAATGCCTCCATAAATCTTAAAGAGTAACCCCTTTCCTTCCATTACAGGCTTTCCGCTTATTGCTCCTATGTCACCCAATCCAAGAACAGCTGTTCCATTTGAAATGACAGCTACAAGGTTACCTTTATCCGTGTAGTCATATGCTTTTTGTACATCTTTTTGAATTTCCAAACAGGGTTCTGCTACTCCTGGCGAATACGCCAAAGAAAGATCTTTTTGAGTACTGTATGGCTTAGTGGGGACCACCTCAATTTTACCAGGTTTGCCCATCGAGTGATAGTGCAAAGCTTCTTCTTTTGTAATCTTTACCATTCTATATAGCTTAAAATGAATTATTGTATCTATTGGCAAATGTAAAAAGAAAACTTATTAATCGAAACTTTTTTTGCTAAAATAATGACATTTGTTGCCTGTCGCATTTGTTTTAGCTATTTTTGTGCTTGAAAAAGAAATATATTCTGAAAATGGAATTCAAACATACTCTACCTATTCAATTGAGATTCAACGATGTTGATAAATTTGGTCATGTAAATAATAGTGTTTATTTTACTTTCTATGATTTAGGTAAAACTACATATATAGCCGATATAATGAGGTTATTTAAATTGGAAGATCAAACAACAGCTATTGTTGTAGTCAATATTAATGCTAATTTTTTAGCTCCTGTATATGCAAATGAGCATGTGGCGGTACAAACTGCAACCTTGGAAGTTGGTTATAAGAGCTTTACTCTATTCCAGCAGCTTATTGATACTGATACGAAGGAAGTTAAGTGTACTTGTAGTAGCGTGATGGTTGCTTTTGATGTGAAAAGCCAGCAGGGAGTACCTATTTCGTCAGAATGGAAAGAGGCTTTTTGCCAATATGAAGGTAAAGACATTATTCGAAAAGAATAAATGAAAATGGTCGTTTTTCTTATTAAGTGATATATGTATTCACTTTCATTTAAGTGCATTTCTTAACTCTTAGTCCTTAATATTTCAAAAAATATAACCGCTATGTAGTGGTTTTCTGTAGCTTTGTTTCAAAAGGCAAGCCTTGTCTCATTTAATGAATGAGATATTTGTTGTTGTGCCTTGACTTTTTGCATATTATGTTAAACTCATGTTAATCGATTAAAGATGAATAAAAGAAATTTCTTGCTTTTACTTTTTAGTTTATTTGCCGTATCATTATGGTCGCAGAGAGAACGTTATAATTTTGATATGGATTGGCATTATGTGATGTGTGATACATCGGCTAATGCATTCTTTAACAACAATAGCATTAAAGATAAAGGTAAAAGTGTGTCTGTTCCTAGAGCTTTTAATGAAGATAAAGCTTTTAAAGTAAGGTGCAATGATCTTCCTGATTCAGTAGCCTGGTATTATAAAACTTTTCGAATAGCTGAAAAGGAAAATGGGAAGAAGATTTTTATTGAATTTGAAGGTGTACGCCAAAGTGCGGAGGTATATTTGAATGGACATTATGTTGGTTTGAGCGAGAATGGTGTGATGGCTTTTGGGTTTGATCTGACTCCTTATATTCTTTGGGGAAAGGATAATGAAATAGCTGTGCGTGTTGATAATAACTGGGAATATCGTGAAAAGAAAACTAAATCAACCTTTGAATGGAATAACCGTAATTTCTATGCAAATTATGGTGGAATTTCGAAACATGTAATACTTCATATAACAGATAGAATATATCAAACGCTTCCTTTATATAGTAATTTAGGAACTACTGGTGTTTATGTTTATCCTTCTAGTATGGATGTGAAAGCACACAAAGCTGTGGTAAATGTTGAGTCGGAAATAAAAAATGAAACAGGAAAGAATCAGAATGTAAGATATGAGGTAGAGGTATATGATATTAATAACAAAAGTATTACTAAATTCTCAAGCAAGGATACTTCTGTTGATGCAGGTAAAACAAAGACAATAAAGGCTTCTACTAATTTAAATGATGTCCATTTTTGGAGTTGGGGATATGGCTATCTTTATACCGTAAAGACTCGTTTGATCGTAGATGGCACGTCTGTGGACGAAGTCATTACGCATACAGGTTTTCGAAAAACTCATTTCTCGGATGGAAAAATTTGGTTGAATGATCGGGTATTGATGATGAAAGGGTTCGCTCAACGTACCACAAATGAATGGCCTGCAGTAGGATTGTCTGTGCCGGCTTGGTTAAGTGACTATTCAAACGGATTAATGGTAAAAGGTAGTGCAAATTTTGTAAGATGGATGCATGTGACACCATGGAAGCAAGATGTTGAATCATGTGACCGAGTTGGTTTGATTGAGTCTATGCCGGCAGGTGATGCTGAAAAAGATGCAAAAGGACGTCAATGGGAACAACGCATGGAATTGATGCGAGATGCGATTGTCTATAATAGGAATAATCCGAGCATATTGTTCTATGAGTGTGGAAATTCAGGCATAACAAGAGAGCATATGATTGCAATGAAAGGTATTCGTGATGAATATGATCCATCTGGTGGCCGTGCTATCGGTTGTCGTGAAATGCTTGATATAGACGAAGCAGAGTATGGTGGTGAAATGCTTTATATTAATAAAAGTGCCAAACATCCTTTGTGGGCTATGGAATATTGCAGAGATGAAGCTCTCCGTAAATATTGGGATGATTATAGCTATCCATTTCATAAAAGTGGGGATGGTCCTCTTTATAGAGGAAAAGATGCATCCGATTACAATCGTAATCAGGATATGTTAGCAGTGGAACATGTGCGTCGTTGGTCTGATTATTGGAATGCACGTCCAGGAATGGGAAAACGTGTAAGTTCTGGTGGTGCTAAAATTGTTTTTTCTGACACAAATACACATTCTAGAGGTGAAGCCAATTATAGAACAAGTGGTGTCGTTGATGCTATGCGCATACCTAAAGATTCCTATTTTGTCCATCAGGTGATGTGGAATGGTTGGGTCGATACGGAAAAAGAGCAAACCTATATTATAGGGCATTGGAACTATAAAGTAGGTGTTGTAAAGCCGGTTTATGTGGTTTCAACAGCTCCTCGGGTTGAATTGTTTTTGAATGGAAAATCTTTGGGAACGGGACGATGCGAATATAAATTCCTTCATACATTTGATAAAGTTGCTTTTCAGCCAGGTGAACTAAAGGCCGTAGGACTTTCAAGTACAGGTCAAAAAATATCAGAATGTACAATACGTACGGCTGCCGAACCGATCGCATTACATCTTAGTATGCAAACATCTCCAAAAGGATTCCATGCCGATGGATCAGATATGGCTTTGATTCAAGTGGAAGTTGTTGATAAGAATGGGCAACGTTGTCCATTAGATAATCGCAAGATTCATTTTAAGTTAGACGGTCCTGCCGAATGGCGTGGTGGTATTGCAATGGGAAAAGATAATTATATTCTTTCAAAGGACTTACCCGTGGAATGTGGAGTAAATAGAGCATTAGTTCGTAGTACGAGGAATAGTGGGAGAATAAAACTCGCGGTGGAGGCTGATGGTTTATCCGCAGATTCTATAAGCTGGGAAGCTGAAAATGTTGAAAATAAAGATGGCTTGTCCACTTATTTTGCTGCAGCTGATCAATCTAGCATTTTGGATCGTGGTGAAACTCCACTAACACCATCCTATACAGATAAAAAAATAACAGTGGCAATAAAGGGCGCAAAAGTAGCCGCTAATGATGTCATGGCTACAAATAGTTATGACGATAACGAATCGACAGAGTGGAAAAGTGATGGAAAACTTGCTAATGCATGGATCACTTATGAGCTGGCTGAAAAAACAATCGTAAATGAAGTTTCTCTTAAATTGATGGGATGGCGTTCAAAGAGCTATCCATTGGAGATTTATGCTGATGATACACTCGTATGGAGTGGTGAAACAGAACCTTCATTAGGATATGTATATTTAACGCTGAAACCGATTAAAGCTTCTAAAATTACAATTCGTTTGAAGGGATCAGCTAAGGATAATGATGCTTTTGGACAGATTGTTGAGGTCGCTGCGAAATCTGCTAATCGTATGGATAGAGGTGAACAACAAGATAAGAAAGAGGCTTATTTACGAATTGTAGAAGTTGATTTCTTGAAAGATATAAAATAGAAGGTCTGAGCATAAATAAATTATAGAAATAAAGAAAGGCTTTTATCTACTAATTCAACAGTAGATGAAAGCCTTTCTTTGTTCAAGAGTTATTGAAAATTAAATCAATCTTCCTCTATATTATCGTATACTTTTCGTAAAGTGTTTTGTCCGTTTTTCATCTCCTCTTGTGATATGCCGGAAAATACTTCTTTTAGCGTTTTATCAATTACATCGGATGTAGTAGATTCCAATTCTTTTCCTTTATCTGTAAGATAAATTAAATTAGACCGACGGCTTTTAGGATTAATTTTTCTTTTGGCTAGTTTCTGCCTGACTAAATTATCCAGCAAACGTGTCATGCTAGGTTTGTCTTTGCATGTCATTTCGCATAAATATTTTTGCGACACGCCATCCCCCTTCCAAAGTACATCCATAATAGTCCACTGCTCAGGAGTAATAGGTAAGTCTTTTGCTCTGAGGTTACGTCCCAGCCGACGGTTGATAGCGGCTGATACACGACCATTCATGGAAGCAAATACCAATTGAAGGTCAAAATTAAAATCAAGATGTTCTGCCATATATGTATAGAAAACTTGTAAATCAGTATGCAAAGATAAAAAAATAATTCAATATATTCTTTTGTGTTCAAAGAAAAAGATATAACTTTGCAGCCGCAATAAATAATTTTTATAATTTATAATTAAAGAAGTATGAATCAATACGAAACCGTTTTCATTTTAACTCCCGTTTTATCTGATGCACAGATGAAGGAAGCGGTAGAAAAGTTCAAGGCTATTCTTGTCGCAGAGAAGGCTGAGATTATTAATGAAGAGAATTGGGGCCTAAAGAAATTGGCTTATCCTATTCAGAAAAAATCAACTGGATTCTATCAATTGTTAGAGTTTAAAGCTGATCCTTCTACCATAGAAAAGTTGGAAGTAAACTTCCGTCGTGATGAGAAAGTCTTGCGTTTCTTAACTTTCAAAAACGAGAAGTATGCTGCCGAGTATGCAGAAAAGAGAAGAAATAAAAAAACACCTAAAAAGGAGGAAAACTAATTATGGCACAAGAAAATCAATCAGAAATCAGATATTTAACTCCACCTTCTGTAGATGTTAAAAAGAAAAAGTATTGCCGTTTCAAAAAGAATGGTATAAAATACATTGATTATAAAGATCCTGAATTCTTGAAGAAATTCTTGAATGAACAGGGAAAGATCCTTCCACGCCGTATCACAGGTACTTCTTTGAAATACCAACGTCGTGTGGCTCAAGCTGTAAAAAGAGCTCGCCATTTGGCATTATTGCCTTATGTAACTGATATGATGAAATAATAAGGAGGAATAAGAAAATGGAGATTATTTTGAAAGAAGATGTAACCAATCTTGGTTACAAAAATGATATAGTGAAAGTTAAGGGTGGTTATGGTCGTAACTTCCTGATCCCTACCGGAAAAGGTGTTATCGCTTCTCCGTCAGCTAAAAAAATGTTAGCTGAAGATTTAAGGCAACGTGCTCACAAATTGGAGAAGATCAAAAATGATGCTTTGGCTCTTGCAGAGAAATTGAAAGAGGTTTCTTTGACAATTGGAACTAAGGTTAGCTCAACTGGTACTATTTTTGGTTCAGTAAACAATGTACAGATTGCTGAACAATTGGAAAAGAAAGGTTTAGAAGTTGATCGTAAGACTATTGTTATTAAGGATCCAGTAAAAGAAATTGGTTCATATACTGCAATAATCAGACTTCACAAAGAGGTTTCAGTTGAAATCCCTTTCAATGTTGTGGCTGAAGACGAAAAGAATAAAGCTGAATAATTTATTATCATTTATTATATGTATGGAAAAGTCCGCTTGAGTTTTCAAGCGGACTTTTTTGTGTCTGCATTTTTTTCTTATATTACTCAATTCTTTAGTTGATCAGGTGATACTGAGCACAGTTGATAAATCATAATTTTTTAATTTTACACATAAAAAATGAGAAAATCGACTTCTTTAATTGAAATATTGCCTAGATTTGCATATAGATAAGAAAGGATGTCGTACTTTTCATTGTACGACGACAGATAAGCTTTGTCATAAAATAAATTATTGGATGAGAAAATGAAAAACATCAGTAGTAATGTTACCGACGAGTTACAGGCACAAACAGGCGTGAAGGTCGAACGCTGTTATCAGTGCGGTAAATGTAGTGCAGGTTGTGTTTTGGCTGAAGATATGGATTATCCTCCTAATTATATGATCCACCTTCTACAAACCGGGACAAAGGAAAACCTAGATACGGTGTTAAAATCAAAATCAATTTGGCTTTGTCTGAATTGTGAAAATTGTGTGGGTAGGTGTCCTATGGAGATAGATATTCCTAAAGTAATGGACTTCATGAGAGAACGCTCTCTCAAAGAAAACAAACAGAGTAAAGCTGCGAAAGATATCATTGCTTTTCATAGATCATTTCTGGATTGTATAAAGTTTACAGGACATTTATATGAAATTGGTTTGATTGTAGGCTTTAAAGCGCGTACCATGCATTTGTGGCAAGATGTGAAGCTTGCTCCTAAAATGTTTACTAAAGGTAAGTTGAAACTCTTTCCTGAGATGGTAAAGGACTCGCATAATATTAAGAATATCTTTTCCAAAACAAAGAAATAAATCAATATAAATGAAAATAGGTTTTTATCCAGGTTGTTCATTGGAAGGTACGTCAAGAGAATACAATGAATCTGTTCTGGCTTTAGGAAATGCATTGGATATTGAATTTGAAGAGATAAAAGATTGGAATTGCTGTGGCGCTACTGCTGCTCATTCCGTGAATAAAGAACTATCGTTATCTCTTCCTGCTCGGGTGCTTGCCTTGGCCGAACGTCAAAATTTTTCAGAAATTGTAGTCCCTTGTGCAGCGTGTTACAATCGGTTGACTACAACGCAGTATGAATTGGCTCAAGATGAAGAGAAGAAAAAGAGAATCTCTGAAATTATTGAAATGCCTTATGATGGAAGTGTAAGGATATTGAATGTTCTTCAAATGCTTCAAAAATATGCAGTGGATTCTATTGCTCAGAAAGTAACTAATCCATTTAAGCATAGCGTTGCGTGTTATTATGGATGTCTGTTAGTGCGTCCCCATAAAATACTTCAGTTTGATAGAGTGGAAGATCCTCAATCAATGGACACATTGATGTCTGCCATTGGTGCAAATACATTGGATTGGGCATTTAAAACCGAGTGTTGTGGTGGAGGACTTTCTGTTTCTCGTACAGATATTGTTTCAAAGTTATCCGGTAATCTTTTAAAAGATGCCAAAGATCGTGGAGCTGAGGCTATCATTGTAGCTTGCCCTATGTGCCATTCTAATTTAGATATGCGCAGACCTGAAATAAATAAATATTTGGGAGAGGATATTGAAATTCCTGTACTTTATATTACTCAAGCAATCGGATTGGCATTAGGACTTGAACCTGAGAAATTGGGAATTAAGCGCCACTTCGTAAATGTAAACCTTATTTAATCACAATACAATGTCAAAAATAGGCGTTTTTATTTGTCACTGCGGTGAAAATATCAGTGCTACTGTCGATTGCCAGCGAGTTGCTGAAGAACTTAGCAAAGTGGATGGTGTTGCTTATAGCATTGATTATAAATATATGTGCTCCGATCCGGGGCAAACTCTTATTAAACAGGCAATCAAAGAACATAATCTTACTGGTGTTGTCATAGGCTCATGCTCTCCTCGAATGCATGAATTGACTTTCCGTAAGACTTGTGCTGAGGCCGGTTTAAATCCTTATATGTGCGAAATCGCTAATTTGCGCGAGCATTGTTCATGGGTTCATGAAAAGGGCGAAGCAACTACCGAAAAGGCTATTAGTTTAGTGAAAATGCTGGTTGAGAAGGTGAAAAAGGATCACCCTCTTACATCTATTCAAGTGCCGATTACTAAGAAAGCGTTGGTTATCGGTGGAGGAATTGCCGGTATCCAAGCTAGTTTGGATATTGCAAACTGTGGTCATCAAGTGATTCTTATTGAGAAAGATCCTTCAATTGGAGGACATATGTCGCAATTGTCGGAAACATTCCCTACACTTGACTGCTCTCAGTGTATTCTTACTCCTCGAATGGTTGAAGTGGCACAACACCCGAACATTACTTTATATACCTATGCCGAGCTTGATAGCGTTGACGGTTCTATTGGTAATTTCCATGTGACCATTCGTTTGAAAGCCAAGAGTGTAGATCCTAAGAAATGTACCGGTTGTGGAACCTGTTCAAGCAAATGTCCGCAAAAGAAGATTCCTAGTGAATTCAATGCCGGATTAGGTACTCGTACAGCTATTTATGTTCCTTTTCCACAAGCTGTACCAAACAAGCCGGTTATAGATAAAGAACATTGTAACTACTATCAGAAAGGTAAATGCCAACTTTGTAAAAAGGTTTGCCCTACTGATGCTATTGAATTTGATAAGCCTGATGAACTCTTGAAAGAGGATGTGGGAGCTATTGTTGTAACCACAGGATTTAATGTATTGAAAACAGATTTCTTCCCGGAATATGGTTATGGCAAATACAAAGATGTCATCACCGGACTACAGTTCGAAAGATTGGCTTCTGCATCAGGACCGACTTTGGGAGAGATTCGCCGTCCATCTGATGGGCAGATTCCTAAGAAGATTGTTTTTGTTGCTTGCGCAGGTTCAAGAGATCCAGCTAAAGGCATACCGTATTGTTCGAAGATTTGCTGTATGTATACTGCAAAGCATGCCATGTTATATCAGCATAAAGTACATGACGGAGAGTCTTACGTATTTTATATGGATGTACGTGCCGGAGGTAAAAATTATGAAGAATTTGTACGTCGTGCCATTGAAGAAGATGGAGTGAAGTATGTGCGTGGTCGTGTGGCACGTGTTTATGAGAAAGACGGTAAACTTATAGTTAAAGGAGCTGATACTCTACTTGGAGGTGCTCCCGTAGAGATCGAGGCTGATATGGTCGTGCTGGCAACTGCAGGCGTATCCAACAACGGAGCCGAACAGTTGGCACAAAAGATGCATATTTCGTATGATTCATATAAATTCTTTGCTGAAGCTCACCCGAAATTACGTCCTGTTGAAACAAATACAGCAGGTATATTCCTCGCAGGAGCTTGTCAAGCGCCCAAAGATATTCCTGATACGGTTAGTGGAGCCTCTGGGGCTGCAGTGAAAGTGGCAGGCCTTTTCTCACAATCGATGTTGGTGAGGGAACCCCTGATTGCTGTTGTCAATCGTTGCGCTCCTCCTTTATTCAGTACATGTGTGGGATGTTTTATGTGTGAAACGGCGTGTCCTTATCATGCAATAGAGCACGAAGAGATTAAGAACCGAAATGGAGATGTCATTAAGACAGTAGCAAAAGTAAATCCGGGACTTTGCCAGGGATGTGGAACATGTGTTGCTTTCTGTCGTTCGAAATCTATAGATATTCAAGGTTATACAAACGAAGAGATGTATGCCGAGGTCGTATCTTTGTTAAATAATTAATCTAATAACAATGGATAATAACGAATCTGAATTTGAACCGAAAATAGTAGCTTTTGTGTGCAATTGGTGTACATATGCCGGTGCTGACCTTACAGGTACCAGCCGGATCAAATATGCTACAAATGTAAAAATAGTACGCTTCCCTTGTACCGGACGAATTGATTTTATGCTATTGCTGAAAGCATTTGCCAATGGGGCTGATGGTATCATTGTTTCAGGATGTCATCCTAATGACTGTCATTATACATCCGGTAACTTTCATGCTCGTCGTCGTTGGATTGCATTCAGACATTTGTTGGAGATTATCGGTGTGGATGTACGTCGAATTAGATTCTCATGGGTATCTGCTGCAGAAGGAGCAAAATGGGGAGATCTAGTGAATGAGACAGTTGCTAATATACGCGAACTTGGTCCTTACACTGAATATACGAAAGTGGCACAATATGTAGAAAAGGAGGATAACAATGAATAAGCTTGAAGAAAAAGCAGTTTCTCTTTTGCAATCAGGTGTAAAACTGATTCTAGGTTATGAAAAAGGAGATAAAGGCGCAAGACCATTCTTTTGTCATACTCCTGAAGATGCAAGCAAACTGATTTATGATGAACATGCAACTACTAATTTGGCAACATATATTCTGAAACCCGAGTTAATGGGTCATGATAAAGTTGCTGTATGTGCCACGTTGCGCACATTAAGAGCAATCGCCCAATTAGCAAGTGAAAACCAAATAAAAGAAGAGAATCTGATAGTATTCACCATTACTGAAGAAGGTAACGGGGATGTTAAAGAGTTTTCCGGTATCGATGAAATTAATTCTTATTTGACAGATAAAGAGTTGGAAGTAGCTCAATTGTATAAAGAGTTGGATGAGAAGTTAAGTGGAATGTCACGTGAAGAGAAGTGGAGCTTTTGGGTGAATGAGTTCTCACGTTGCATCAAATGTTATGCTTGTCGTGCAGCTTGTCCCTTATGCTATTGCACACGCTGTATTACTGATGTGAATCGTCCTCAATGGATTGACCCATGGCCTAGTCCTATGGGTAACATGGAATGGCAGATCAATAGAGTGATGCATATGGTAGGACGTTGCATTGGTTGCGGTGCTTGTACAAAGGCTTGTCCTGTAGGTATACCAATTGGATATTTGTCAAGAAAAATGCTTAATGATTTAAGTGAAGAGTTCGGATACATACCCGGTCAAGCAATGAAAGACGGTAATTCACTTTCTACATTCAAGCCCGAGGATAAAGAGAATTTTATACATTGATAGAATCATGGAGAAGCGATATATAAACAAAGAAGGATTGGCCAAATGGTTCGGTTCTATATTAAATAGCGGTAAGCGCGTTTACGCACCTGTAAGACATGGTGAGAAAGTAGATTTCCACCAAGTTCATTCGTTGGAGGACGTGGCAGAAGATTACATACAGACAACATTGTCTGCGAAATCTGTTATCTTCCCTCGTGCTGAAGTATTATTCTCTTACAAGAAAGACAATAAAGAAGTTACGCTTGAGGACTTTAATCCGGATTCTGTTCCCGAAACTGTCATTTGGAAGATTCGTCCTTGTGATGCTGCCGGCTTTATTCCATTGAGTGATATTTTTAATGGAGGATATGACGACGTTGTTTATGCTGCACATCTAAATAAAACCACGTTGGTTAGTTTCAGTTGTGCCAAAGCAGATGACTTTTGCTTTTGTACCTCTGTAAATGGTTCACCCGGCGCAACAAAAGGTAGCGATATACAGTTAACAATCTTACCTGATGGAGGAGCTATCGTCGAGATTATTACTGATAAAGGAATGGCCTTGATCAAAAGTGCAGAAGATTGCTTTGAACCGGCAAAAGATGAAGACAAAGCCAAATATCTGGCTGATGTTCCTGTTTATTTCGATTTGAATACAGTGCATGACAAGCTGAAAGAAGCTTTTTCTTCGGATATATGGAAGCAACAATCAGAACGGTGTTTGGGTTGTGGTGCTTGTGCATTTGTTTGTCCGACATGTGCTTGCTTTAGCATTGAAGAGAACTCGAAAGGATCACACGGACAGCGTATTCGTTGCTGGGACTCTTGTGGATTCTCAATGTTTACACAGCATACTTCAGGACATAACCCTCGATCAACGCAAAGTCAAAGATGGAGACAAAGAATTTTACATAAATTCTCATATATGCCCGAACGTATTAATGATTTCGGTTGTACCGGATGCGGTAGATGTTCACGTGCTTGCCCGGTAGATATGAATATACGCGAACATTTAACTTCTATAGTAAAATAGAGAAAATATGAGCAAATCAAATATTTATCTTCCTTATCTCATGCGTATTGAGAAAATTACTCAGGAAGCTCCGGGAGTGAAGACATTTCGACTTAAATTCGAGAAGGAAGAGGATGTAAAGGAATTCTCTTTTAAATCAGGGCAATTTGGTGAATATTCTGCCTTCGGTGAAGGAGAATCCACATTCTGTATAGCTTCTTCTCCCACAAAAAAAGGATACATTGAATGCACGTTTAGAGCAACTGGTAGAGTAACGAACGGCTTAGATGCACTCGAAGAGGGTAATACCATGGGATTTAGAGGCCCCTTCGGCAATACCTTTCCAATGGATGAATGGAAAGGCAAGAATCTAGTGTTTGTTGCGGGCGGTATCGCTTTGCCTCCAATGCGTTGCGTTATCTGCAATGCGTTAGATACCCGTGAAAACTTCAAAGACATCACTATCGTTTATGGGGCTAAATCCGTAAATGATCTTGTATATAAAGATGAATTGAAAGAATGGGCTGACAGACCGGATGTTAATCTAGTCACAACAGTTGACCCGGGAGGTGAAACTCCTGATTGGAAAGGCGAAGTAGGTTTTGTGCCTTCTGTTCTTGACAAAGTAGCACCCTCATCAGAGAATACAGTCGCTATTGTCTGTGGTCCTCCAATCATGATCAAGTTTACTTTCCCTGTGTTGGAGAAACTTGGTTTCAAGGATGAAAACATTTATACTACACTAGAGAATAGAATGAAATGCGGTGTAGGAAAGTGTGGACGTTGTAATGTAGGCAAGCTTTACGTTTGTAAGGATGGGCCGGTATTCAGCAAAGCACAATTAAATGATATTCCTGCTGAAGAATATTAATATTCCCCTATAATAGAAAAGACCTGCTTTTTGTAATAGATGCAGGTCTTTTATTTATTTTCATTTAATAGATAGTTCTTTCAATACTTTTGCAAGACTGTATCGTCCGCGTTTACGAGTAGATTTACCATATTGGATGATATGTTGTGGACAAGCATTGACGCATCCCATACAACTTACACATTTATCGGCCCAAGTGGGACGACCTTTTTGCATTTCTATATTTCCGGTCGGGCATATGTTACCGCAAGTGTTGCATCCTGTACATTCTCCTTCGAGATGAAACTTACTTGCTTTGATACTGTACTTTGCAAATAGAGGATATACAATGTAAGTTTTTATGCGAGGCAGCATTCCTTCAAGTACATCCCATTCCTTTTTATGCAAATTGATGGCATTGGCAATTTGATGGATGCGTGTGCCTGCATCGTTTACTTTATCGCGCATCACTTCATCCGAGTCAAGATTAAACATCGGAATGTAGGTGTTCGGCATTCTCACAGACCATGCTGCATCTAATTTGACCTGTTTGGCAAATAGTTTCATTCCTTTTCCCATGTTATCTCCGCAAGTGCATATTGCATACGTGTATGCATCTCTCGGTACTTCAATCGTTTTCACAAAGTCGACCACGGGAAGTGGAACATACCATGAGTGCGTAGGGAATATGATCCCCACCTTATCATCCGATTTTATATCCGGCAATGGTTGATTGCCTTTAATGAAATCAGAAATATTAAAGATACGGTCATTTGTTTCATTAGCCATTTTCGCTGCAACCCATTTAGAGTTGCCATTGCCTGTAAAGTAAAATATCATATTTTTATATTTTTGATTGTAGGATGAATAATCTTTCTCATTAGATAATAGGCGATTGGGCTTCAAGTGTTTGTAAATAAGGAACAGCCAATGTGTTTCCTCATTGCGAGTTTTGCAAAAGAATATAGTGTTTTCTCGGTTTGCATTCATGCATTTCTTAAACTCTTAAGCAACATTCTCATTTTTTACAGTCGTAGAAAAGCATTTCTACGGTTGTGGCACGACAGTTTTACGGTTGTAGAAAAGCATTTTTACAGTTGTAGAAATAAGTTTTGCAAGTCAGTAACTCCTAGAATCCCCTACAGCAATCAATAAAATGCCTGCATGCATTTTGGGAAAAGGTATAAAAAAACAGAGGCACAGTCAATATTTAATTTTGACGTGACCTCTGTTCGAGTTTCTTCTTACAAATTATTTTGCAGGAGCTGCTTGAGCTGCTGAATCGGCAGGAGCAGCCTTTGTTGAATCAGTAGCAGTTGAATCGTTAGCTGCTTGTTGAGCTGCTTGTTCTGCTTGTACAGCTGCAATAGAATCAGCTATACGAATTGAATCAGCTTGTTTAGCTGCTTCATCTTTAGCTTTATTACCACAAGATGCGAAAGAAACTGCTGCAATAGCAACAAACATTAAAACTAATTTTTTCATTTTTCTTTTTGTTTAAAATCGTAATACAATTATTTGCTTATTAAAACGCTGCAAAGTAACTTCATTTTGTAATAGGTTGTTACAAGCGCGCCCTATCTTTTAATATATTTTGCATATTCAGATAAATGCAAATATTGTATTGAGTGGTTTTATTTTTACTTATGATTCAGCGATACTGCTGTATAGAAAGCGTTTGATGCTCTTTTTAGGAGTTTTTTCAAATGGATTCGGATAAAGTTGCACTCTTGTCACTTTTTCGTATACGGCTACTTGCTTATTCAAGTTCTTGAGGTTTTCCTCCATAATCTTTTCTAGATTCAATTCATGATTGATTCCTAGCGAATCAAGTGTTTCGTAATCCGGATATATTAATGCGATCAGTTTATGATCTCTTTCAATGATTAAACTTTCCGAAACAAACGGCATATTGTTAAGCTTTGCTTCAATCTCTTCAGGGAATATGTTTTGTCCGTTTGAACTTAGAATCATAGACTTTATACGCCCACGAATATATATCGTGCCATCCTGACTGATTGTGCCCAAGTCACCTGTAAGCAACCATCCGTCTTCAGTAAAAGCAGCTTTCGTTGCTTCTTCATTCTTATAGTATCCAGCCATAACATTCTCTCCGGAAACCTGTATTTCACCTGGTATACTGTATGGATCCTTTGAATCAATTCTCACTTTCATTGTATCTAATATCTTGCCTGAAGATCCAAGTTCCCATTCGTCCCACGGTGTGTAACTAATAAGTGGAGCACATTCAGTCATGCCATAACCTATTGTAAATGGGAATTTTATTTTATGAAAGAATTCAGCTACATCACTGTTCATTGCTGCTCCGCCGATGACCACTTCTGTAAACTGTCCGCCCATTGCGTCCACAAGTTTCTTACGAATCTGGCTATATATTTGTGTGTCAAGGAATGGAATGTTTAATGCCATTTTCATACCTTTCTTATTGATCAGCGGTAATATTACATTCTTGTAGATCTTTTCAATAATAAGCGGCACGGAAATGACTAAGTCGGGCTTTACTTCTGCAAAGGCTTTCATTATGATTTTGGGTGAAGGCAACTTCCCCAGCAAAGTGACGTGTGTGCCTACTGCTGTTGCTGTCAGGAAATCGAAAGCACTACCGAATGCATGAGCTAAAGGTAGGAAAGAGAGTATATTATCACCCTCGTGAAGCAATTGTGAGTGGATTCCGAAAACAACATTGCCTGCCAGATTGTTTGCTGTAAGCATTACACCTTTACTAAATCCTGTTGTGCCGGAAGTATAGTTTATGACTATCAGTTTATCATTGGGTACCTCTTCATATTTCACATCACTTTTGGAGAATCCGTTAGGATATGCCTCTTCCATGTTTGATGATAAATGTTTGATGAACTTCTGAATTGTTTCACCGTCACGTTGATATAAGCAACGGAAATCAGTTAAAGAAAAAGCAGCACGTATTCCTCCTAGATTTTCCTCTTCCAAGTTATCCCAAATTGAATCGCTTGTAAACAAGAAAGTAGATTCGGAATGATTTATTATGTGGTGGATATCATTCGGATTGAAATCTTGTAAGATTGGAACCACAATACCTCCGTAGGTTATGGTTGCCAAGTATGCAATGCACCATCTGGAGTTGTTCTTTCCGATAACAGATATCTTGTCACCCTTGCGAAGATGGCATTGCTTGAATATGAAATGCAATTTAGCTATTTCTTCTGCTACTTGCCCGTAAGTATAGGTAGCATTCTCTCCGTAATCAGTATAGCAAGGTAAGTCCCAGTGCTTCTTGAAACTATCCTCGTATATCTTGATAAAATTCTCTTTAATCATTGCACGTTTACAGTTATTTTGTGCAAAAGTAGAAATAAACTATGAATCAAAAGCGGTCTATAACAACTTTTAAGGATATATTTTGGTAACTTTGCGCCCAAATATTTTTAGGAAGATGATCGATTCAAATATATTTCAGGACAAAACCGCTATCTATTATACTTTGGGTTGTAAGCTCAATTTCTCGGAAACTTCAACCATTGGTCGTATATTTAGTGACGCCGGCATTCGCGAGGCACGTAAGGGAGAAAAGGCTGACATATGTGTCATTAATACTTGCTCTGTTACAGAAGTTGCTGATAAGAAGTGTCGTCAAACCATTCATAAACTGGTAAAGGAGAATCCGGGAGCTTATGTGGTGGTGACAGGATGTTATGCGCAGTTGGAGCCTGATAAAATTGCACACATTGATGGTGTTGATATTGTTCTGGGTGCCGAGCAGAAGAAAGATATTTTGAAATATTTGGGTAATCTCACTAAGCATGATGAAGGAGAATCCTTCACGGTGCCTCTGAAAGATATTAAAACATTTGCTCCATCCTGTTCCCGAGGTGATAGGACTCGCTATTTCTTGAAAGTGCAAGATGGTTGTGATTATTATTGTACTTATTGTACGATTCCTTTCGCAAGAGGTCGCAGTCGTAATGATACGATAGAGAATACAGTTGCGCAAGCTGAGAAAGCTGCGTCAGAAGGAGGAAAAGAAATTGTACTGACCGGTGTTAATATAGGAGATTTCGGTAGATCTACAGGAGAGACATTCTTTGATTTGGTGAAGGCATTGGATGAAGTTGAAGGAATTGAGCGATATAGAATCTCATCAATCGAGCCGAACTTAATTACAGATGAGATCATTGACTTTGTCTTTCATTCTAAAAGGTTCATGCCTCATTTTCATATCCCTTTACAAAGTGGTAGTAATGATGTACTACATTTAATGCACCGCAAATACGATAGGGAATTGTTTGCTCATAAAATAAACTTGATAAAGCAAGAGAACAAAGATGCTTTTATCGGTGTGGATGTAATTGTGGGAACGCGAGGCGAGACTGATGAATTCTTTGAAGATGCATACCAGTTTATTAAGGGATTGGATGTGACTCAACTTCATGTCTTTAGTTATTCCGAACGTCCCGGAACAAAAGCACTGGATATAGATTATATCGTTTCTCCACAAGTAAAGCATCTTAGAAGCCAACGGTTATTGGAACTTAGTCAGGAAAAGCTTCATGCCTTTTATGAAGCACATATTGGAGATGAAATGAATGTGCTGCTTGAAAAGCCGAAACCGGGAATGTTGATGCATGGATTCACTGAAAATTATATTCGTGTGGAGATAGAGAATTCTGATTCACAGGCTATGGATAATCATATTGTAAGGGTGAAGCTAGGCACATTTAACGAGGATAAAACAGCATTGAAAGCTACATTAATATAAAGCAATGAAAATTTCTATTGTTATATTGAATTGGAATGGATCCAAGATGTTGCAGGATTTCCTTCCGGCAATATTAAAATACTCTCAAGGAAATGACCGTGAAGTAATAGTTGCCGACAATGCCTCTGATGATGATTCAGTGGAAATGTTGAAGAAGGAATTCCCTTCGGTGCGAATAATTTTGCTTGACAAAAACTATGGCTTTGCAGGAGGTTACAATCGGGCTTTAGCGCAAGTTGAAAGTGAATATTATGTATTGCTTAATTCAGATGTGGAAGTAACTCCGAACTGGTTGGAGCCATTGGAAGAGTTTTTGGATGATAATATAGATGTAGCTGCTTGTCAACCGAAGATACGCAGTTGGAAACATCGAGAATATTTTGAGTATGCAGGTGCATGTGGTGGTTATCTTGATAAATACGGTTATCCGTTTTGTCGTGGCAGGATCATGAATACTGTAGAAAAAGACCATGGACAGTATGATACGATAGCAGATGTGCTGTGGGCAACAGGTGCTTCTTTGTTCATTCGATCAAAGGATTATAAAGAATCGGGAGGTTTGGATGAGCGTTTCTTTGCTCATATGGAAGAGATTGATCTTTGTTGGAGATTGCGTTGTCGTGATAGAAGGATAGTATGCATCCCTCAAAGTGTCGTTTATCATGTAGGTGGTGCAACCTTGAAGCGTGAGAATCCGAAGAAAACCTATTTGAATTTCCGAAACAATTTATTGATGCTGTACAAGAACTTGCCGCATGGCGAAGTATGGCATGTGATGTTAGTACGCAGGGTTCTGGATTATGTAGCGGCCTTGTCTTTTTTACTCAAAAGACATATCCCCAATGTTTGTGCCGTAGTAAGTGCAAGACATGAATATAGAAGGTTGCAACCGTTATACCGTAGTATCCGAAAAGAAAATTTGGAAAAAAATAAGGGGAAATATATTGGCGAAAGAATAAAAAGCAGTATATTAGTACTGTATTATCTGAGAGGGAAAAAGTATTTTTCTCAGTTATGAGCATTTAAATGTATTATTATGGAACAATTCGTAAAAAGAAACATTGGTTTGGTAGCACATGATGCTAACAAAAAAGATTTAATAGAGTGGTGTTTATGGAATTCAGACAAATTGGTCGGACATAAATTCTATTCGACAGGAACTACAGGTAAGTTGATTCTTGCAGCCTTGTCAAAGAAACATCCGGATGTAGACTGGGATATTACAATACTTAATTCCGGTCCGTTGGGAGGTGATCAACAAATGGGTTCACTGATAGTCGGTGGCAGCATTGATTATCTTTTTTTCTTTACTGATCCGATGACTTTGCAACCACATGATTCAGATGTACGTGCATTGACACGTCTTTGCAACGTAGAAAATATTGTGTTGTGCTGCAATCGCACTTCTGCAGATCATATCATATCAAGTCCGTTGTTTCAAGACGCCGATTATCAACGTATTCCTACAGACTACTCAACATATGCCAATCGTTTTAATGATAAGCCGGTAGTTGAAGAAGCTGTTGAAAGTGTTACAAAACTAGAGAATAAAGGTTAATAAACCATTCAATAATACAGGGTTGCAAAGGCTTGGCAGAGTTTTTGCAATCTTTTTTATATAAACCAATAAAGAGAAGATTATGATGTACTGGGTATTATTTATAGGTATTGCATTGGCAAGTTATGTAGTGCAAGCTTCTTTAAAAAGTAAATTTGCGAAGTATTCGAAGATTCCTTTGGATAATGGAATGACCGGACGTGAAGTCGCTGAAAAGATGCTTCATGACAGTGGCATTAATGATGTGACGGTCAATTCGACAAATGGAACACTTACAGACTTTTATAATCCGGCAAATAAGACAGTCAATTTGAGCGAAGAGGTCTATGGTTCATGTAGTGTTGCTGCAGCAGCTGTGGCTGCCCATGAATGTGGTCATGCGGTACAGCATGCACATGCTTATGCTCCACTTGCGCTTCGTAGTAAACTAGTTCCGGTTGTGAATTTTGCATCGCAATGGGTTATGTGGCTTATCTTGGGAGGTATGCTTATGATGCGTACGTCAATGGGATCTAATTTGATGATCGTCGGTATTGTCCTGTTTGCTGTGACTACATTGTTCAGTTTCATTACTTTACCCGTTGAGATAAATGCTAGTAAAAGAGCATTGGTTTGGTTGAGTGGTGCCGGTATCACAAATTCGTATAATCATGCCAAAGCAGAAGACGCTTTACGTTCTGCCGCATATACTTATGTAGTGGCAGCATTAGGCTCATTGGCTACTCTTGTTTATTATATTATGATATTTAATAATCGTCGTAGCTAATATATTTGAAAAAAATAAAATTTTGCAATACCTTTGCGCTCCGTAATGAATGTAAATAAAAAATAGTAACATGGCTACAAAACCCAATATACCTAAAGGAACGCGAGATTTCTCTCCTATAGAGATGGCAAAACGTAATTATATATTTGATACGATACGTCAAGTTTACCATCTCTATGGTTTCGAGCAGATAGAAACTCCTGCAATGGAGAATCTATCCACGTTGATGGGGAAATATGGTGATGAAGGAGACAAACTTCTTTTCAAAATTCAAAATTCAGGAGATTACTTTGCAAATATTACTGACGAAGAGTTATTGTCACGCAATGCGACGAAACTAGCAAGTAAATTTTGTGAAAAGGGACTGAGATATGATTTGACTGTTCCTTTTGCACGTTATGTTGTATTGCATCGTTCTGAATTACAGATGCCGTTTAAACGCTTTCAGATTCAACCTGTTTGGCGCGCAGATCGTCCTCAGAAAGGTAGATATCGTGAGTTTTACCAATGTGATGCGGATATTGTCGGTAGTGACTCTTTGTTGAATGAAGTGGAATTGATGCAGATAGTTGACGAGGTCTTTTCTCGCTTTGGAGTAAGAGTTTGTATCAAGATAAATAACCGTAAAATCCTTTCCGGTATTGCCGAAGTATTGGGTGAAGCTGATAAAATAGTAGACATCACGGTTGCCATCGACAAATTGGATAAAGTGGGCCTTGACAATGTAAATGTCGAATTGGCAGAGAAGGGCGTGAAACCTGAATCAATAGAGAAACTGCGTCCAATTATCCAATTAAGCGGAACAAATAAAGAAAAGCTTCAAGTGATACGCCAATTCCTAGCAGAGAGTGAAGTGGGACTGAAAGGTGTGGAAGAGAGTGAATACATTTTGAACATGCTTGATGCTCTGAATTTGAAGAATCAATTAGAACTTGATCTTACTCTTGCTCGCGGATTAAACTATTATACCGGGGCTATATTTGAAGTGAAAGCATTGGATGTGCAGATCGGTAGTATAACCGGTGGTGGACGTTATGACAACCTGACAGGCGTATTCGGCATGCCTGGACTTTCAGGTGTAGGTATTTCCTTTGGAGCTGATCGAATCTTTGATGTATTGAATCAGTTGGATTTATATCCCAAAGAATCATTTAATGGCACTCAATTGTTGTTTGTCAATTTCGGTGAAAAGGAAGCCACTTATACATTACCTCTATTGGCTAAAGTTAGGAACGCCGGTATTCGGGCTGAAATATATCCCGACTCTTCTAAAATGAAGAAACAGATGGGTTATGCTAATTCTAAAAACATTCCGTTTGTTGCTATTATTGGTGAAGATGAGATGGCAAAGTCTTCAATAATGCTGAAAGATATGGAAAAAGGGGACCAGCTTGCCGTAACAATAGATGAATTAATAGAAAAAATAAAATGATATTCATATAGCTTATATCTAGCAATATGACGGAAGTAGTGGACGATTGTTCACTACTTTTTTTATGTATTGCCTTCGTTAAGTCTTTTGTTGCCCCAAGCGGTAACTATTCATTGTCTAGTATTTCAGCAGAAAAGGGAATAGATACAGTTACAGGCCGTCATTAAGAATAGGTAATGCTGGTACAGAGTAATAATGACAAAGTGTCATTTTGATGACGCAAAGTGCAGAAGTTGACATAATAATTTTGTTCGGTATTCATGACTTATCGCTTTGGCACGCTTTTAGCAGTAATCTCTACAATTGAAGCAAAGTATAACGTAAAAAAATATATTAATTATGAACATTAAACCATTAGCAGACAGAGTGCTGATTAAACCAGCACCTGCTGAAGAAAAAATTGGTGGTATCTTTATTCCTGATACTGCAAAAGAAAAACCATTAAGAGGACAAGTTGTTGCTGTAGGCGATGGTACAAAAGATGAGCAGATGGTCTTGAAAGAAGGCGATACTGTTCTTTATGGCAAATATGCAGGTACTGAAATTGAGGTTGAACTCGATAAGTATCTTATCATGCGCCAAAGTGATGTTCTGGCAGTTATAAAATAATTTGTTTAATTAAAAAGTAAAAAAGAAATGGCTAAAGATATTAGTTTTGATGTAAAAGCTCGTGAGGCACTGAAAAAGGGTGTTGATGAACTAGCAAATGCGGTTAAAGTAACACTAGGCCCTAAAGGTCGTAATGTAATTATTGAAAAGAAATTCGGTGCCCCTCATATAACTAAAGACGGAGTAACAGTAGCTAAGGAAGTTGAGTTGTCAGATCCTTTTGAAAATACCGGTGCACAATTAGTTAAAGAAGTTGCTTCAAAGACCAGTGATGATGCAGGTGATGGAACAACAACTGCAACTGTGTTGGCTCAAGCTATCATGAAAGAAGGCTTGAAGAATGTAGCTGCCGGTGCTAATCCTATGGATATAAAACGTGGTATTGATAAGGCTGTTGCCAAAGTAGTTGAATCTATTAAAGCACAAAGCATTAAAGTTGGTGACAACTATGATAAGATTGAGCAGGTTGCACGTGTATCTGCAAATAACGACGAAGTAATTGGTAAATTGATTGCTGATGCAATGCGTAAAGTTTCAAAAGATGGTGTGATTACTATTGAAGAAGCTAAAGGTACTGACACAACAATTGGTGTTGTTGAAGGAATGCAGTTTGATCGTGGTTACCTATCACCTTATTTTGTAACAGATACAGAAAAGATGCTTTGTGTAATGGAAGATCCTTATGTTTTGATCTATGATAAGAAGATCTCCAATATTAAAGATATGCTTCCAATCTTGGAACCTGCTGTTCAGAGTGGTCGTCCTTTGTTGATTATTGCTGAAGATGTTGATAGTGAAGCTCTTACTACATTGGTTGTAAACCGCTTACGTTCACAATTGAAAATATGTGCAGTGAAAGCTCCTGGATTTGGCGATCGTCGCAAAGAAATGCTTGAGGATATTGCAGTCTTGACAGGCGGCACTGTTATCAGTGAAGAAAAAGGTTTGAAACTAGAGCAGGCTACATTGGAAATGTTAGGTAGCGCAGAGAAAGTTACTATTACAAAAGATAATACTACCGTTGTTAACGGTAAAGGAGATTCTGATAAGATTAAAGTTCGTGTTGAGCAGATTAAAGCTCAGATTTCTGCTACAAAGTCTTCATACGATAAAGAAAAATTGCAAGAGCGTTTGGCTAAATTAGCTGGTGGTGTTGCTGTTCTTTATGTTGGAGCTGCTTCTGAAGTGGAAATGAAAGAGAAGAAAGATCGTGTTGATGATGCATTGTGTGCTACACGTGCTGCCATAGAAGAAGGAATTGTTCCTGGCGGTGGCGTTACTTACATTCGTGCAATTGATGCTTTGGATACTTTGAAAGGCGATAATGGTGATGAGAATACCGGTATTCAAATCATTAAACGTGCAATCGAAGAACCTCTTCGCCAGATCGTTGCTAATGCTGGAAAAGAAGGTGCAGTAGTTGTTCAGAAAGTACGTGAAGGCAAAGGTGATTTTGGTTACAATGCTCGTAAAGATGTATATGAAAATATGCATGAAGCAGGTGTTGTAGATCCAGCTAAAGTAACACGTGTTGCTTTGGAGAATGCAGCTTCAATCGCAGGAATGTTCTTAACGACAGAATGTGTTATTGTAGAAAAGAAAGAAGAGAAACCAGAGATGCCTATGAACCCAGGCATGGGTGGCGGTATGGGTGGCATGATGTAAATTCAAGCCATTCCCTCAATAATATAATATTAAAGAATCTCCGGAGAGTAAGTATGCGCTCCGGAGATTTTTATTTCCGAAATAAATTAGATAGAATATGAAGAGAATAGAAGTAAAAGATTTATCTGAAAACTTTTTTGAAGTAATTTCAAAAGAGTGGATGCTTGTAACCGCAGGAGATAAAGAGAAGTTTAATACAATGACTGCTAGCTGGGGTGGAATAGGTATTTTGTTTAATAAACCTGTTGCATATGTTTTTATACGTCCTGAAAGATACACTTATGAGTTTATAGAGAAATTTGATATGTTTACCTTGTCATTCTTAGGGAAAGAACATCGTGATATATATAACTTTTGTGGATCGAAGTCGGGGAAAGATGTAGACAAAGTTAAAGAAACTGGATTGAAACCTATTATTACTGATGGCGGCAATGTCATGTTTGAACAATCAAGACTTACATTTGAATGTAAAAAATTATATGCAACTAATTTTGTACCGGAGAATTTTCTTGATAAAGATTCATTGGATAAGTTCTATAATGAGAAGAATGGTTTCCACAAAATGTATATTGTTGAGATCGTGAATGTTTGGCAAAAGTAAATGCTCTTCTATTTCGTATAGAAAGAATTAGTCATCTGATTGAATAAGCTTTAAAACCTTGTCTTATATTGAATACGATGGTTCTTCGTCAAATCTGATAAAAGGATCTAAATCTAAGTGCATTATGAAATTCTTTAAAGAATAGATATGGCAATGCATGCATTGATATCTGAAGGGAAAAAGTCCTTCTTTAGTAGAATTCTATAGGATTATCAAATTAGAGGAATAAATCCGTGTTCAATATAAGGCAACTCTATTTGCTGAAAATATTTGTAGAAAAGGCATACGACCTTCACTCGTTCTTGAGAATCATTTAACGAAATATCCTTCAGCTATTATTTTGATATTTACAACTTCCTTCCTCGTTTACAGAGATATACCTCCTGTTCCCTAGTAAGTGTTATGCTATAATATAACTTATAAAAGTAAAAGATATTAAGTTTTCTATTAGAAATAGTTTTTAATAGAAAACTTTTATTATTTTTGCCGTCATACTAAAGAATGATAAGAAATGGAACCAATTTGTGCATTAAAAGATATTTATAAAGCTTTGTATCAATTTGAGAAACAATTCTCAGATGAGTATGAGATAACAATTAATGAAGCAATGTTGCTTTGCTGTTTGAAAGATGGAAAAGATACAACTGTGAGTTGTATTTGTGAATACATCGGATTGTCGTTACCACGTGTCTCCAAGATTATAACATCAATGGAGAAGAAAGGATTTGTTCGTCGTTCCATTGCTAAGGATGACCATAGAAAAATGTTATTTAAGCTTTCAAATGCAGGGAAAGAGAAAGTACAGATAATGCAGCAGTCACATCTTGATATATCTAAGTTGCGTGAATGCATGGAGACCTTTATTGTAAAGGAAGAAGAATCATTAAATATTGAGTAAAATGAAATATTTGGTTATTGGAGGTGTTGCCGGTGGTGCAACTGTTGCAGCGCGATTGAGAAGATTGGATGAGCATGCTGAAATTGTATTGTTTGAAAAAGGTAAATATGTTTCTTATGCAAATTGTGGTCTTCCTTATTATATTGGAGGCACAATAACTGATCGAGATAAGTTGTTCGTGCAAACTGCTAAAGGGTTTACTGATCGCTTCTGTATTGATATTCGTACAGAGCAAGAAGTTATTGCTTTGCATACGGAACAAAAAGAAATAGAAGTTAAGAATTTGTTGACAGGTGATACCTATCTTGAATGCTATGATAAATTAGTACTTTCACCTGGAGCTGATCCAATAAGACCGAATATTAAAGGCATTGGTGATGATCGAATTTTTACATTACGAAATGTACAAGATACGGATTGTATTAAGAAATTTATTACAGATCGTAATCCTCGTAAAGCAGTTATAGTTGGAGCAGGTTTTATTGGATTAGAGATGGCAGAAAACTTGGCTCATGCTGGTATTCAAATAAGTGTTGTAGAGATGAGTGATCAAGTGATGGCACCGTTAGATTATTCAATGGCAGCTATTGTGCACCAGCATCTCCTTGCGAAGGGTGTAGAACTTGTGCTAAAGGATGGAGTTAATGAATTTTCCAATCATGGTGATTCTTTGGTTACATTACTGCAAAGTGGTAATTCTATTGAGTCAGATTTTGTGATACTTAGCATTGGAGTTCGTTCCGACATATCTTTGGCAAAAGATGCAGGTTTAGAAATCGGTAAATTGGGTGGAATTCTCGTAGATTCCTATATGCAAACTTCTGATTCTAATATATACGCTTTAGGTGATGCGGTTGAGGTTATTCATGGAGTGACCGGAAACTCTACTAAAGTTCCTCTTGCAGGACCTGCAAACAAGCAAGGGAGAATTGTTGCGAATAATATTGTGCAGGGCAATAAACAGAAATATAATGGAAGTATAGGCACAGCAATAGCCAAAGTGTTTGATTTGACAGTAGCATCTACTGGTGCAAATGCTAAAATGTTGAAACAAGTCGAAATTCCATATATCTCTTCTTGGACACATTCTTTATCTCATGCTGGGTATTATCCCGGAGCAGTGAATTTGTCCATGAAAATTATATTTTCTCCAAAAGATGGACGTTTGCTTGGGGCACAGATCGTAGGGTATGATGGAGTGGATAAAAGAATTGAAATGCTTGCACAGGTTATTCAGCACAAAGGCACTATATATGATCTTACTGAGCTTGAACATGCATATGCCCCTCCATATTCATCTGCGAAGGATCCTGTGAATATGGCAGGATTTGTTGCTGACAATGTTCTATCCGGTAGATTGAATACAATTTCTTGGCGTGAGATCAATACTTTATCAGAGGATACTGTACGTATAGATGTACGTACTGCCGATGAATATTGTCTAGGAACTATTCCGGGGTTCATTAATATACCTGTAGATGAGTTACGTGAGCATTTGAGCGATATTCCCAAAAATAAGCCACTAGTCTTAACTTGTGCAGTAGGTCTTAGAGGATATATTGCTTATAGAATTCTTCTTCAAAACGGGTATATCAATGTGCGAAACTTATCAGGAGGATATAAAACTTGGAGTATGGCAACAGCTGATGTAATAAACAAACATAATAAAATGGAGAAAGACATTTGCTCAAGTCCTAAATCGGAGAACATGTTGTCGTTAGATGCTTGTGGGCTAATGTGCCCAGGTCCGATAATGCAGTTAAAAAAGACATATGATAAGATGGATGTAGGTGCATCTTTATGTGTTAAAGCAACAGACCCTGGGTTTGAAAAGGACGTAAAGTCATGGTGTAAGGTCGTTGGAGCTTCCCTTGAATCAGTTCAGAATGTAAGTGGTATTATTTCTGCTAGGATTACAAAAGCAAATCGATCAGAAGACAATACATCTGTTTCAGTTTCTGGTGGTAAGAATAAGACAATCATTGTTTTTAGTGATGATTTGGACAAGGCTTTAGCTTCTTTTGTATTAGCTAACGGTGCAGCTGCAACAGGTAGAGCTGTTACCATGTTTTTCACATTTTGGGGATTGAATGTAATAAAGAAAAGTAGTAAGCCTAAGGTAAAGAAAGATATCTTTGCTAAGATGTTCGGGTGGATGTTACCTTCGGATAGTCGTCATTTAAGTTTGTCAAAAATGAATATGTTCGGGTTAGGTAGTAAGATGATGAGGCATATAATGAAGCTTCGCCAGATTGAGAGTTTGGAGAGTCTTCGTCAGCAAGCTATTGAAAATGGTGTGGAAATGATAGCATGTACAATGAGTATGGATGTAATGGGAGTATCAAAGGAAGAGCTGCTTGATAATGTGTCTTTAGGTGGAGTGGCAGCTTATATGGAACGTGCTGAGGAAGCGAACATGAACCTCTTTATTTAATTCTGTAGAAATCAACAAACCAATCATAGAATTTTGATATACCTTCGTCAATTCCTATGTTTGGTTTGTAACCAAAATCATGTTCCAAACGCTTTGTATCGGCATAAGTACAAACCACATCACCCGGTTGCATTCCAAGGTATTCTTTTTTTGCTTTTTTCTGAGTGCAGTGTTCAATTGATTCAATAAAATCCATCAGTTTTACAGGCGAGGAATTACCGATGTTGTATAATCTGTAGGGAATATCTTCATTGCAATTCGAAAAGATTATTTTTGTAAGTCCGGTGATAATATCATCAATATAAGTGAAGTCACGCAACATATGACCGTTGTTAAAGACTTTAATTGGTTTATCCTCAATAATTGATTTCATAAAAATGAATGGAGCCATGTCCGGTCTTCCCCATGGACCATATACTGTGAAAAAACGAACTCCTGTTGTCTGTAGATCGTAGAGTTTGCTATAAGCATATGCCATAAGCTCATCGCTTTTTTTTGTGGCGGCATAAAGACTAACAGGTGAATCAGTCTGATCATCTTCAGAAAAAGGTACCTTTTGGTTCATTCCATATATACTGCTTGAGCTGGCATATATAAAATGCTGGATATGATGGTGTCTACATGCTTCCAGCAGAATCAAATATCCTACAATATTTGATTCAATATAGGAATATGGATTTATGATAGAATATCTTACTCCAGCTTGGGCTGCAAGATTGCAAACATAAGTGAAATGTTCATCATCAAATAGTTTATTCAAGCTTTCCCGATCTGTAAGATCCATTTGTATGAAGCGGTAGTTAATATATTTGTTACTTTTTACAGTGGCTAAAGGAGCTATGGCTGTACGTTGAATGCCCGAATCAGTAAGTCTTCCATATTTTAAATTTATGTCGTAGTAATCATTGATATTGTCAATGCCCACTATATCATTGTTGCTGTTGACAAGTGCTTTTACCAGGTGATATCCAATAAATCCGGCAGCACCGGTAACTAATATTTTCATCCTTTTTTACTTTTGTTATTCAGTACGATGTTACGTATATAAGCTATGAATCCTACAGATTGCCCTAAAATGAGTACGGGATCGCTGCGGAAGCAACCATAAGAGACTATGATGCCAGACCCTATAAGGCTAATAGTCCAAAATCCGACAGGTAAAATTGATTCCTTTCGCTTAAAAGAATAAAACCATTGATATACAAAACGAAGCGTAAAAATGATTTGTCCTGCTGAACCAAAGAGCAATAGCCACAGTGGTATTTTCTCATTCTTGAAGAAGTTCATGACAAATCCTTCTGCATCTCGTAGTGAATAAATAATGGCAGCGACAGGTAATAGTATAATAACACTTCTTATTAAACTTGGAATTTTATTCCATACTCCTTTTGAATTTAAGTTCCATATATAGATATAGAACGAAAGAAATTGGCCTAAAATGATAGAGAAATCGTGTCGTATCCAACCATAAATGAAAAGTAGGAGAGCTCCGGCTAAACTTAGAACCCAATATATAACAGGTGAAACTACTTTTTTAGTACGCTCGGACAAAATCCACTGTACAAGTATACGTGCCGAGAAAAAAGCTTGGGCTAAGAAGCCTATTGAATAGGTAATAACAGCAGGCATGTTATTCGTCTTTTAGATTGTTAGCAGATATTTCGTAGCGGATGTAACGGTGTTTCATCCAACGGTAAGCAAAGCAATCTTTAAATGGTCCGGCTAATCTATTCCATAGGTGGTATTTTGAAACTCCAGCAACACGTGGGTAATGACGAACTGGTAATTCCTTCACTTTACCCTCTTCTAGCAACATCAACGCAGGCAAAAAACGATGCATGCCTGTGAAAAAAGGAATTCTCTTTGCATATGCCGTTTGCATCACCTTTAATGGACATCCAGTGTCTGTTGCATTATCATGTGTCATCATTCTTCGGAATCCATTAGCAATACGTGATTGGAATTTTTTGAAGAATGAATCTTTGCGATTAGCTCTTATTCCTGTAACAAGTTGATACTCATTTATAAATTCAAGTAACTTATTGAAATCTTCCGGATCTGTTTGTAGGTCAGAATCTATATAACCAATATATTTGCTTTGCGCTGTATCTATGCCGGCTTTCATTGCAGCACTTAATCCTGAATTGTTTTTTAGACTGATATAATAAAAATCTGAATGGCGGTGACATACATCTTGTATACAGTTTAAGCTATCGTCTTTAGAACCGTCATTTACAAAAAGAACACATGCTTTATATAGAGCTGTAGGAAGGTAAGCCACAAGCCGTTCCTCCAAATTTTTCATATTATCTTCTTCGTTGTAGACCGGTACTATGATTGTGAATTCATAGTTAGTGGTATTATTTACTTGCTGCATGTTTTGAGTTTTAATATTGTTGCGTTGTAAACAAAATCTTCGCTATAATGCATATTGCTTTTGGGACGGCGATTATCATTGAAACATCCTATATA
Source organism: Bacteroidales bacterium UBA1794 (assembly GCA_002315435.1). GTDB lineage: Bacteria > Bacteroidota > Bacteroidia > Bacteroidales > Bacteroidaceae > DCFW01. Next base: position 89,835 of record DCFW01000027.1, on the reverse strand, counting down.
AGATGTATCAATTTTGTTCCACATAGCGGTCGGAAATTCTTGTCCCACACGTTTATGGGTGAGTATGACACACGGCAATGATTTTATAATTTGTTTCTCGTCTTTAATATTTAGTGGCAGAATCTTACGATTGGCTGCGTAAACTAATTCAATTCGTAATGACTCGTTATTATTAGAGTAAAATGGTAATTTGTCAAGACTTTTTATTTCTCTTGTCTTTTTAATACTTTTAAAGTCTGGATTATTTGCTACGTCACCAATAAAAGGCATTAAGAACAGTTCGGCTATTGCAAAAAGAGCCACTACTCCATAAACAAAATTAACAGGCTTTCCTTTATATGTGCTATATAGGATGTATGTTGTAACGGTCCATAATAGAATGGTTAGAAACAGGAACATGCATGTGCTCACTGTTCCTTTTCTATAAAACATGATGTACATGGCGATCGGTAAGGCAAAGCAGGCGATTGATATTAGACCTGCGTTGATGCGATAAATCCATTTATCAACATTATCTACATATGACTGTTTCCACCAATAGAAAATGAGGTACGCCATTGAATAGCAACATGGGATCATCATTGGCAAAAGGTAGCGAGGCTTTTTTTCAGGCATGAATGAAAGCAATACCAACATGATTAATGTCCAACTAATTGCAAAGATATATTCACGATGGAATTGCACACGCTTTTTCCAAAATGGAATCATCAATGTAGTAATCATCAAAAGTGACCAAACACCGGTTTCGAGGAAAAATTTCCAATAATAGTACCATGGACGTACATTATGATCTGCCCATGCCGAAGATTCTTTATGCAATACGCATTGGACTGCTTCTTGATGAAATTCCCAAATATATAGATACCACCAAGAACTTAGTATGAGGCATAGCAAAATCATAATTGTTATTGCGATGCCTTTACCTTTGACTTGAGGTTTTTTATAAACAAAAGTGCATATAAGAAAAGGCAAAAGTAGTGCATAAAATGAGACAGGTCCTTTACTTAAAAATGATAATCCCAAGAATATTCCAGCCCATAAAAACCATTTATATATATGCTTGTCTTCATAGAAACCTCTATACATAAAGTATATAGCTCCCATCATAAAGGCATGACAATAAATGTCCCATGTAGCCGTCCGTCCCATGAGTATCACATTATAGCAGGTCAGCAATAGCAGTGATGCAATGAATGCGTAGTCTTTGTTGCGGGTGATTTTTTCTCCTAGTAAATAAAAAAAACAGATTAATACCATTCCGGCCAATCCCGCCATAGCCCGTTGTGCACTTATGTTATCAGGAGTTATATACTCCACTGCTCCCGCTATCCAAGTGGGCAATGGGGGCTTTTCCAATCGTAGTTCACCGTTCATTGTAGGTACCATCCAATTACCATCGTGTACCATTTCACGTGCAGTGACTATATTCCTTGACTCCATAATATCTGGAAGGATTACGCTGTTGTTTACAAAGAAAGCAACACAACAAAGTAGAAACAATATAATGCCTTTTTTCATATCGTTTTTATTCTTTCTAATAAGTTGCAAAGATAAATGAAACTTATTATATAAGTTGGGTTTTCTTCATAAATTACACTAAATACATTGGTGCATATTGCTACATTTTGCTTCAGATCTGCTTCTATCAGTGATTGTAAGTATGTTTGTTGCTAGCATAAATACCGATGTATGAGCCGGTAAAATCACCTGCATGTGCTGTACTTAATATTGACCCGTTAATATCCGTTTGTATAAGTTTAGGATAATTCTTATTTTTTTGATAAGCACCTAGCGAGTAATATCTTCCTTTTGCGGTTGCGTTGATAATTGTCGCCATCAATAATATCAATAACGATTGCTGTTTATTTATTAGAGTGAGCCCAATTGTGAAGTTATGCTTTTCATCTTCATAACATACTAATCCTGCTAATGATTGATCCGTTTTTGGGAGTAAAAGTTTAGTCTCCTATTTTAATAGTTCAATAAAAAACAGTACCTTTGCTAGTAAAAGAGGGATATGTCATCACAAATATTATATAAAGATTTCTCCTGTTTCTTGAAGGAATATTTTAATTTCAAAGTGCAGAAGATTTCGATTAATGCCGGATTTACTTGTCCTAATCGTGATGGAACAAAAGGGTGGGGAGGATGCACTTATTGTAACAATCAAACTTTTAATCCGGAATACTGTAAAACTTTTAAGTCGGTGACTGAGCAACTTGAAGAAGGAAAAGTCTTTTTCGCACGAAAATATCCTTTAATGAAATATCTTGCTTATTTTCAGGCTTATACGAGCACTTATGGAGAAATTCAAGAGTTAAAACAAAAGTATGAAGAAGCTTTGGCTGCGAAGGATGTTGTTGGATTAGTTATTGGTACACGTCCTGATTGTATGAGTGATGATTTGCTTGACTATTTGTCACAATTGAGTCGTAAAACGTTTGTGCTGATTGAATATGGAATTGAAAGTATATATGATAAAACGCTGGAAAGAATCAATAGAGGGCATACATTTGCTGATACCAAAGATGCTATAGAGCGTACAGCCTTGTGTGGTATACCAGTTGGCGGGCATGTTATATTAGGCTTACCTGGTGAAACTCACCAAGAAATAATAAAGGAAGCAGCTATTTTATCCAGTTTGCCCCTTGATATCCTAAAACTGCATCAGTTACAATTGATAAAAGGAACCTGTATGGCAAAGGAGTATATGGATGCTCCGAACTTGTTTACCCATTATAATGTAGATGAGTATATAGATTTGGTAATCGATTTTTTACAAGCACTCAGATCGGATATTACTGTTGAACGTTTTGTCTCACAATCACCTAAGCAGCTGTTGGCAGTTCCCGGGTGGGGATTAAAGAATTATGAGTTTACAGCCATGGTAAAAAAAAGAATGCTTGAACGTGAGGCATATCAAGGAAAATCCTTTTGATTTAAATGAAGAATCATTATTTTTGTCACAAAATATTTTAGGTATGAAACAAAATCTTTCTATTCAAAACAATATTTATTACGTAGGAGTTAATGATCGCAGAAAGCCACTGTTTGAGAATATGTGGACATTACCATATGGCGTTTCATATAACTCGTATCTGATTGTTGATGATGATACGGTTACATTGGTTGATACAGTTGATGTGGCATTCTTTGAAGAGTTTATGAAGAAAATTCACAGTATCATTGGAGATCGTAAAATTGATTACTTAATAATCAACCACATGGAGCCGGATCATTCAGGGTCGTTTGGCCTTTTCCATCATTTTTATCCTGATATAGTGGTGGTAGGCAATAAATTGACATTCGGTATGGTTGAAGGATATTATGGTACTTTTGGCAAACGTCATTTAGTTACTGACGGTGACATACTTGATTTAGGCCATCATAAGTTACATTTTGTGATGACACCGATGATCCATTGGCCTGAGACAATGATGACTTATGACGAAAACTCCGGTATGTTGTTCTCCGGTGATGCCTTTGGAGCCTTTGGAGCTTTGAATGGAGGATTTGTTGATTCACATATTGACCTTTCGTATTTTGACGATGAAATGACTCGTTATTATGCAGCGATTGTGGGTAAGTATGGATCACCTGTTCAACGAGCGCTTGAAAAATTGCGCAATGTGGATATAAAGATGATTTGTTCTACACACGGACCTGTGTGGTCAGGTGAAAACGTATCTCGGATAGTGGGTAAGTATGATAGAATGAGCCGTTATGACACAGATAAGGGTGCTGTTATTGCTTACGCAACGATGTATGGTCATACTGAAGAGATGGCAGAAGCAATTGCCGCGGAATTGGTAGCAAAAGGTGTTAACCCGGTAAAAATGTATGACGTAACACGTACTGATTCTTCGTATATACTACGTGACATCTTCAAATATAAAGGCTTGATATTGGGATGCCCTACATATTGCGGACAAATTTATCCAGATATGGAAGCATTGATGGAAAAGATTTCTGTGCGTGAAATTAAGAATCACTATTTGGGATTCTTTGGATCGTTTACATGGGCTGGTGCTGCTGTTCGTCGTATAAGCAAGTGGACTGAAGGAGTGAAAATGGAATTGATAGGTCCACCTGTAGAGATGAAGCAAGCTATGGATGATAAGGACGAAGAAAAAGCCATGCTGTTGGCAGATGAAATGTCTGATCATTTAAATTCTATTTAAGATATACAAGAGGGTATGGTGTTGAACATCAGCCCTCTTTTAATATACCTTTTCCTTGACGTACAAGTTCAGTTTCTCCATCAATGCAATTGATAATTGTTGAAAGATATAGCCCACCTATACCACCGTCTATAACCAGATCAATATCATTCGCCCATTTTTCTTCCATCAATTCCGGATTCGTAGCGTATTCTGGGTCCTCATTTTCATCAAGTGGCACTGTTGTACTTAGTATAGGTGCATCTAGAGCCTTGCAAATTTCACGGATTATATTATTATCAGGTATTCTTATACCTACTTCTTTTCTATTTCTGAAGATTTTTGGTAATTTAGTACTGCCTTGCAAAATGAAAGTAAATGCACCCGGTAAGTTGTGCTTCATGAGTTTAAACGTAGTGTTGTCCACTTTGGCATATTCACTAATATCACTCAAGTCATAACATATGATTGATAGATTGTTTTTCTTAGGATCAATGTTCTTTAATCTGCATATCTTTTCTACTGCACGAGTATTCAATGCATCGCATCCAATCGCATATCGGGTATCAGTAGGGTAGATGATAAGTGCTCCGTCTCGAAGCATTTCCACCACTTCATCTATATCGTTCGGATTATTGTTTTTATCGTAAAGTTTCAACAACATAATATATAAATTATTTCTTTTTTTTCTTTTTCTTACTAGAACTGGTTTCTAATAATTGCAGCTTCTTCATTAATGTTTTAGCTTCTTTCAGTTCAGGATCAAATTCTAATGCTTTATTCAGGTTGGCAATTGCCGCACGCTTGTCTTCAAATGAAAAGAAGCTTTCGTATCCCATCATGAAGTATTCCTTTGCATATTTCTTCATCACTTTCTTACGTTGCCTTTCCTCTTCTTTTAGTTTTACATTTTCCTCTCTCAATTTATTTATAATATTCAACTTCTTGCGTATAAATCTTTTGATAAGAGGGCGTTCTATGTCGTATCTTGAATGTATGGCTGTGAAGAAATGATTCAAGAATCCTTCCATGTCACCCTTGTCAAAGTTTGTAATAGCCTCACTATATTCAATATCAGCTTTGGCAAGTGTCATAGCATGTTGTATGGTTTGCTGGTCATTAAAGTTGCGAGCAAATGTTACAATGTCCGACTTTACAAATATATCACTCCTGTTTATCGGTTTAGCTAATTGTATTCCATTAAGTGAAGTGCAACGGCTCAATGCAACATAGGTTTGTCCGCCGGCAAATACACCTCCGGTGAAGTCAATGATTACATTGTTGAAGGTAAGTCCCTGGCTTTTATGAACGGTTATCGCCCATGCCAACTTTATGGGATATTGAGTGTAAACACCCAATTCTTCTTCCTCTATTTTTTTTTCTTGTTCGTTGTATTTATATCTAATGTTGCGCCACTGAGTTTTAGCTACGTCACATTGAGTGCCATTGTCTGTGATAACGCTAATAACTCCTTCACCTGTAGCATCAAAACTTTCAACTACACCAATTGTACCGTTAACCCATCTATGCTCCATGTCATTTTTGATAAAGATAACTTGGGCACCAACTTTTAGCTCCATTTCGATTGGATTAGGCAGACTGTTTTCCGGAAATTCGCCCTTTATATCACCTCTGAAGGCTGTTGATTCGCCAGGCAGTTCCTTTAGTTTTTTTTTGTTGATATAATCAACATTGTCTCGTCTAGTCGCTAGTGTAATACACATTTTTTCATCGGCATCCACTTCAGTTATTGAGCTGTTGAAGCGGGTATTCAGTGTTCCTATATCTTTTGATGTAGCTGTGTTATCGCGTATATGGTCGAGTATGTTTACAAAATCGGCATCCTTTTGCCTATATATTTTTTTTAATTCAATTGACACAAGGTCCATTTGTTGAAACACATGAGCATTGAAAAAGTAGGCTGACGGATAAAATCGGTTTAAAATATCGCGTTGGTCATTTGTGATCACTGGCTCCAATTGATATACATCACCTACAAACAATAATTGCTTTCCACCGAAAGGCAACCTCATGTTTCCTGAATATACTCTAAGCACTTTATCAATAAAGTCAATGATATCAGCTCTTACCATTGAAATTTCGTCAATAATGATAAGTTCTACTTCTTTAATCAGTTTGCGATGAGCGGATGAATATCTCAGAGTTTTATGAATACGCCCGTTGGAAATATTATAGTCCGGATCATCGGGTAGCAGAGGATGAAAAGGAAGTTTGAAAAAACTGTGGAGAGTACTTCCTCCCACATTGATTGCAGCAATGCCCGTAGGGGCCAGAACAATATTCTTTTTATGAGTATTTGCACAAATATATCGCAGAAAAGTAGACTTACCGGTCCCCGCCTTACCGGTAAGAAATACCGATTGGCGGGTATACCGTATGAGTTGCAGAGCATTCTTGAACTCCGGATTCTCTAAGTCTATGTCTATTTGACTTTTCTTATTCAAGTTCTTTAAATATGCAATTTAGCTTTGATCTCAGTTGGAATAGCATTTTTGTTGATCATGATGTTCATTGTCTTCGCTGCCACGAATGCTTTAGAAGCATACCAGATACCTTTGTATTTACCGGCTTTGCCCCAAGAGTTTTTAACCATATAGTATTCTTTACCATTTTGATCTTTGGCAATACCGAAGATAACCATTCCGTGATCATCTGTAGTTTCCCAGTTATCGAATCCTTCTTGGCGAGATTCCTGTGTCACTGCTTTCTCCGGTAAGGGTTTGCTTGTTAATTCTTTGCGTTTGTCATCTGAAGTCATACCAGTCCAGCGAGACATATCCGTACCTGTGATTTGTGCTCCTTTTGATTCGTCAGGAAGAACAGCAATGCCATCACGGGTAAATCCAGTTTCGCTAACATCGCTACCCCAAGCAAATGTATAACCTTTATTAATAGCACTATCCATTACAGCTATGAACTCATCCAAAGGCAAGTTGTAGCTTAATCCGTTTCTCCAATTATCTTCTACTTCAATATTCATCTGTGTGTAGAATGGGTGATGAGTGAAAGAAGTTAGTGATACGTAATCGTCAAGGTTCAGACCAAGTGATTCTTCGTATGATTTTGGAGTATATTCTTTTCCTTCATATACAAACTTTTCAGGGATTTCTCCATAATATGCATTAATCATATTTTGGAATCCTTTTTTCCAAACCGGAGTTAACTTCTTGCTATTACTTTTTGCAATAGCGTCAACATATGATGTCATTAATTTAACAACTTCACCAGTATTCGGCAATGAATCGCCATATTCTATGCCTTTGTAAACAGCAGTAGGAACAATTCCATAGTTGCGCAAGCAGTAGAGTACGTCGTAAAAACTACCACCTTCTGCCATGGATGCATTTCCGTGATAGCGAACATAATTTACAGCACGGTCCATCATTGTGTGATTAGCCACGAACATGGCAGAGAAATCGTATGTACTTTTACCCTCGCGAAGCAATTCTGCTTCAAAGAAGCCTAATGAAGAAAAACTCCAGCATGTTCCCGATCTGTTCTGATTCTTGATGCTTGTAATTGGATTCTCTTTTACAGTTGTAAATACAAAACCTTCATTCTTTGGGCTCTTCGCTTTTGCCGAAACGTTGAGGCAGAGTACAACTGCCATCGCTAATACTAAAAATTTTCTCATAATAGTTTTATTCTTTCATTTGAGGGGCAAAGATAATGAAAAAAACTTCATTATATATGTATTTTATTGTATTCTTTTTGTTTGTGAAATCATTGTTCTTCGTACATTTTGTTTGCTTTGGGCTTTATTAACAATCTAAGTGATACATCATAGTTGAGATAATTCCAAACCCAATCAATAAATACTGCAATTCTATTTCTCATACCGATGATTGAGAGAATATGTACCCACAGCCATAACCACCATGCAAATCTTCCTCCAAATCGAAATCTACCTAAATCGGCCACGGCTGCATTTCTTCCGATTGTAGCTAATGATCCTCTATCATGGTAGACAAAGGGTACATATTCTTTTTCATCCGAAAAGTTGTTTAGATTTCGTGCAAGGTTTTTAGCCATTTGTATGGCTACTTGTGCTACTTGAGGATGACCCTTGGGGTTCTCTTCTGTGATCAAGATAGCTGTGTCGCCAATAGCGAAAATATCGTTGTAGCCGTTTACTTGATTCAGCTTGTTTACCAATATTCTTCCTCGACTGTGATAAGCGGTTTCTGCTAATCCATTTAAAGAATTAGGTTTCACACCTGCAACCCAAAACACATTCCTTGAAATTATTTTTTCTTCGTTGCTTAGTTCTACCTCTGGTCGGTTATAGCTTTTTACTGAAATATTTTGATGTAGGATTATATTTCGTTTGATTAATGCATTGGTTGCACTTGTTGAGGCTTTTTCGGACATGCTTGACAATATTCTTGGTGAGGCATCAATCAAATGAATTTCCATCTTGTCGAAGTCTATTTCCGGATAGTCTTTCGGCAGAATGCTACTGCGCATATCAGCTAAGGCACCAGCCAATTCTACTCCGGTTGCACCTCCACCGACAATTACAAAAGTGAGCGTTTCTTTTAATTCGTCTTCATTTTTTGCGCTTAAAGCCTCTTCAAAACTAAGTAAGATACGGTTGCGTAAAAGAAGAGACTCTGATACGGATTTTAGTGGAAATGTATCTTCGCGTAGTTTATCATTGCCGAAGTAATTTGTGTCACATCCGGTTGATATGATTAATTTGTCATAAGGAATGTCTCCAATGTTGGTTCTCAGGATATTCTCTTTTGGAAGAACCTCTTGAGCCTTGCACATCCTGAAATGGAAATTTTTGCTTCGCTGAAAACTTTTTCTATGAGGGTATGTAATGGAGCTCGGCTCTAATCCACTTGATGCAACTTGATAGAACAGAGGTTGAAATTGATAATAGTTATTTTTGTCAATAAGTACAATTTGATATTTCTTTTGGTCAATCTTTTTAGCCAATTCCAATCCTGCAAAGCCGCCACCTATAATGACAACTCTTTCTTTTCCATTTGTATCCGGTATTCTAGTAATTAGGTTCATAATGATATTTATTTAGGATGAATTTATTTATATCTTTCTCTTATATAATATTAACCACAAAAATACCGATTTGTTTAGAAAAATGTGAGAGAATTGATAAATATTAATACCCTTGAGCATATGTGGATAGTAAATAAAAAAGGAGTACTGCTGTACTCCAATCGTTGTTAGCCTTAAACTAAATGCAATGAAAAATGCTTGTGCAAATGTAAATAGCTTTTCTTTATCTGTAGGTATCTTTAAGGGTGAAATAATATCGTTTAGCAGCTCTATTTTGAAAGCCTTTTTTTAACAAAGCGAAAAGTTCATATAAACTTATAGATTCTTTTGATATGTCATTAAATCTAATTTGCGCCCAAACTTTTCGGCTGCATTTTTCATATGTCCGCAACATGTGAATCCTCTTTTTTCAAAAAGATTCATACTATGTTTGTTTTCGCTTGTGATGCTGGCTATTATGTTTTTAAATCCATCGTTTCGTATATGCTCTTCTAACATTTCCAGTGCTTTGTTTCCCATTCCTTTACCGGAGTATCCTGGTTTCAGATATAAAGATATTTCAACGGTTGTGTCAAATGCCTCGCGTGGTTTGAATCTGGCATAATAGCAAAATCCACATGTTTCATTGTGACCATCAATAATAATGAATGATTTATAGAGTGGATGATTTATTGGCACGAAACTTTTAAGTCGTTCAATCGTCATTTCTTGTGTAAAACTTACCATGGTTGTATTAAGTGCATAGTATGAGTATATTTCTTGTAAGAAGAGAAGATCATCCTCTGTTAAACTTCTTAATGTAACAATCGTGTTCATATTTTTATTTTTGAAAAGTGTGTGATAGTGAATTACCCAAAACGTTGCAATTTACGCATAAAAATTCGAACATACAATACAGCAGTAGAAAAAAGCGGTTACAATGCTGTAACCGCCTCTATCATTACTTAGATGAGAAATAATATAATTTGTTTTATTAGTATCTTTCTTCTACTTTTTCCCAATCGATAATATCCCATAAAGCCTTGATGTGGTCTGGACGTCTATTTTGATAGTCAAGATAGTAAGCATGTTCCCATACATCAAAGCCTAGAATAGGTTTTAATCCATGATGTAAAGGGTTACTACCGTTAGCTTCTTTGCTAATATGTAGTTTGCCGTCTTTATCTGCTGCAAGCCATGCCCATCCAGATCCGAATAAACCGACGGATGCTGCTGCAAATTCATTCTTGAAATCTTCAAAGCTTTTGAAATCTCTTATAATTGCATCTTTTAGCTTACCCTTCGGTTCTTTAGATGCAGCAGACGGAGCTTTAAATTGCAAAAAATATAAAGTATGGTTCAACACCTGACCGGCATTGTTGAAAATAGGACCTTCTGGTGCCTTTTCTACAATCTGTTCCACCGATTTGCCTTCAAACTCAGTTCCTACTACAAATTTTTTTAGGTTATCAACATAGGTTTGGAGATGTTTACCATAATGATATTCAATTGTCTTCTGACTGATTACAGGTTCCAATGCGTTAGTTGCATAAGGAAGTGTTGGCATTTCTATTTTCATCTTTGTTTTATTTTAAAGTGAATTTATATCTTAAACAATTGAATATGTCAGATAGTTCGGTAAGGAAACGGATGTTCGCGATGAATTGATAATATTTAACTAATATAAATATGAGGGGGATGGAATGTTGTCTTAATTTGTTCATCCGGTAATGTCGGTGGATAAAGGAATCAAATGATGAATGCAAAAAACTCGAAATGTTTTGTTGACATATTTGGGCATTTCTGAAATCAAAATAGGTCGTCATTTTTTCCCATTTGTATCTTCACTTGTGCTTATGTTGATTGCTAAAACGTATTATTTGCTATTGACAAAAAACAAATCCGCATAAATTTATAATTTATACGGATCTATATTTGCTTATTAAGTGGAGTTGGGGAGATTCGAACTCCCGTCCAAACGAGGAAATCGTAAGCTTTCTACATGCTTATCTCCGCCTTCAATTTTCGTGCTCGGGCAAGACCGAAGCCACCAACCTGAACCTTATCCCCTAAAGTTTTACATTAACCACGAGGCTTGTCAATGCTATTCCCGATTTAACTGCGCCACTGAACCGGAATGCTTCGGAAAAACAGCTTCCGAGTGACGTCCTGTCTCAGCACCTAGTACCGAGATTGAGCTGATCTACTATACTTCGATCAAGCAGCAAGAGCATATTCTTGATTGCCAGATAAAATGTTGGTAACTGCGATTAAAGAGCAAATCACCGACGCTCTGCATGCTTACATACCATTTCTGCCCGCTGTCAAAACCGGTCAACCCCAAATTCTTATAACTCGCTAAGAATAGCATCTTTCGAATAAATCCCTTTGCAGGTCATAATTGAGAACAATTAGTAAAGCACCTATTTGTTCCCATTGCCTGCAAAGATAGATATTTTTTTTGATTTTTGCTTTAATTCTCTTTTATTTATTTCCATACAATATACATAGATGAGCATGTTATAAAAGAGTCTTGTTTCAAATAAGCAGAACTCTTCTGATCATATATGTTCACCTTTTGCCATATTGTTTGCTAGTATTATTCCTTGTAATAGTTTGTGCAACTGCCACTTCCTGTGACATCCTTGTTTGCATTTGGAGAGTTATATGTAATGTCTCCACTGCCACCGATCCTCAAGTTCAACATGTTAATTCTCATCTTTTCAGAGTTGATGTTGCCACTGCCGTGTACATCGAATTTTCCATTGCTTGCTGTTCCTTCAAATTGAGCATCTCCGCTGCCATTTACTTTTGCATCTATGTTGGTACAATTTAAATTGCGGCAAACCAAATTACCACTGCCAGAAACATTCGTAGTCATATCGTTGCAAACGAGATTATTGCATACAACATTGCCGCTGCCTGTGAGCTCCAAATTCATTGCCGGTTGTTTTTCTTTCATGAGAATGTTTACATCACCGCTACCAGTGAGATTAAGTGATTGAAGCGAAGGTGTGGTTATAAGGATCTCAACTTTTGGATTCCATGTAAAATTGAAAGAACTATTTTGTTCGAGAGTGAGTATACCTTTGTTTACGTCAACCGATATCTCTTCAATCACGTCAGCAGGACCTTTTATGGCTATAGTTGATTTGTCTCCTTGTATGACTTCAATATCGTAAGGCAAATGGATGACGATACTGTTGAAAGCATTAAGCGGCTCTTCGCGTGTTTCAACAGGTTTGTTGGGATTCAGCTTTTCCCTGAAATCAGAGAATTTCATATTACTGCAACTACCGAGTGTCATCAATGCAGTGGCAAATAAAATAAATGTCTTTTTCATATTTTACTTTCTTTATAGTTTTATTATTCATTGTATTATCTAGTAGACGGAACAACTACTAGAAAAGTTGCATGCAGAGGCCAATTTATTTTTGTATTCAATCGAATTATCATTCAAAATGGCCTTAGTTGTTTTCTTTGCATGGTCTTATCTGCATTGTAAACAATGTGATTATTGCTAAAATCTTCTCACAATATTATGGACTCATAGATATTTTTGTAACTTTGCCGCCGTTTTCAGTAGGTAATCGATAGTTTAGGTAAAATGAAAGATTTAAAAGGAGGTTTTATTATTCTGTTTTTCTTTGCGCTGGGCCAGTTCTTATCAGCACTTTGCGGAGGCTTTATACCCGGAAATGTATTGGGCATGTTATTGCTTTTCATAGCATTATGTGCACATCTTGTCAAATTGGATGATGTGCGTTCTGTTTCCCATCACTTAACAAAAAATATGGCTGTGTTCTTTGTACCAGCATCTATTGGTGTTATGGAGCAGTGGGGTATCATTCGAGCTAATTGGGGTGGATTCTTAGTCATTTGTATTTTTACGACATTTTTTGTTTTAGTGACTGTAGGAACGGTTATGCAGGTTTTAGTAAGAAAGGAGATCCCTCATGAATAGTGCAGTATACAGCTCTCCAGTTTGTATGTTGACGTTGACTCTTGGTTCTTTTATAATTGGATCGTGGATTCAGCGTAAAACACATGCCCAATTTCTGCATCCCTGTCTTACATCAACTGTGTTTATTATTATTATTTTGTGCACGACCGGAATACCCTTTAAAACTTACTTCGAAGCAAACAGCATATTGAATTTCATGCTTGGTCCCAGTGTGGTAGCTATTGGAGTAATCCTTTATGAACAACTGGATAAGATTCGCGGCAATGTGATAGCCATACTTACAAGTGTTGTAGTCGGGAGCATTGTTTCTGTATTTAGTGTTATGTTAGTTGGTAGGATCTTTGGGTTGAACACCCTGTTGATTCACTCTTTTGAGCCTAAATGTTTGACTACCCCGATAGCTATGAGCATTTCTCAGACAAATGGTGGAAATGTTTCTTTGACAGTGGTAACTGTAGTAGTCTGTGGCATCGTTGGTGCCGTCTTTGGCCCGAAGTTATTGAAGTTGGTTCATGTAAAGAATCCAATAGCACGTGGACTCGCTTTGGGATGTACAGCTCATGGTCTTGGAACAGCTCGTGCCATGCAGATTGGTGCAGTGGAAGGTGCTGTTAGTGGACTAGCCATTGCCTTGATGGGAATCGCTTCCACTTTGATTATTCCTTTATTAAATTTTATATTTGGCTAAGTAGAAACATATTATAGGAGAGTTAATGATTTTGCTTGGTTCTAGCAGTCTTTCATTTTCTCATGGCTACTGCTACGTCTATACCAGATTCAAATGCAGTAAAGTCTTTATTTTTAGTATTAAGGTTATTAGTTTTATTTGATAAAATTATATCTTTGGGCATTGTTATTTAAAATTTGTAGCTATGGATGTAGAATCAGCCCGTGAATATTGTATGGCTAAGAAAGCCGTTAATGAAGGATTCCCTTTTGACGAGTATTCTCTAGTAATTAAAGTGATGGACAAAATGTTTGCACTGATTGATTTGGAATCAGCCAGTAAGATCTGTCTTAAGTGTGATCCTGATTACATTTTGCAATTAAAGGACGACCATAATGCTGTTAGTAGTGCTCCCTATTTCAATAAAAAGTATTGGATACAAGTAGAATTTAATCTTGATGTAGATGATTGTTTGCTCAAGCAATTAATTGATGTATCATATAATGAGGTTCTCAACAAATTCACTAAAAAGATGAAAGCCGAATATGATGAGTTAACGTAAAATATCTATCTTTGTGAAGTAATTCTTAAATATAATATGATGAACAAAACTTTGTTAGGTATAGTAATCTTTCTAATGCTATCTACGCGGGCTGCATATTCACAAAACACAGTCATGTCTGATGTGGCTGAAAAAGATTATGCCGGTTATCTGTTTGTGTATTTTACCGGTAATAAAATTGAGGATGAAACATTGCATTATGCTGTCAGTACTGATGGTTATCATTTCATGTCACTGAATCATAATAATCCTGTGATGGAGTCAAAATCCATTACTGAATCGGGAGGTATTCGTGATCCACATATTCTTCGTGGTGAGGATGGTCGAACATTTTATATGGTAATGACTGATATGGCTTCGTCACACGGGTGGGATTCAAATAGAGGAATTGTACTTATGAAATCTACAGATCTTGTGCATTGGACATCAAGCATCGTCAACATTCAAAAGAAATATTCGGGTCAAGAGGATTTGAAACGTGTATGGGCACCACAAACTATTTATGATAAGCATGCAGGCAAGTACATGATCTATTGGTCTATGAAATACGGCGATCAGCAAGATGTGATTTATTATGCTTATGCCAACAAGGATTTTACTGATATTGAAGGCGAACCAAAACCTTTGTTCATTCCTGAAAACAAAATGTCATGTATTGATGGAGACATTCTTATCAAAGATGGCATATATCATCTTTTTTATAAAATGACTGACGCAAAGAGTAATGGCATCAAAGAAGCCGTCACTCTCAATCTTACTTCTGGAAAATGGCTTGAATACCCTGGTTACAAAGAGCAAACTACTGATCATGTAGAAGGTGCCGGTACATTTAAGTTGATCGGTAAAGATAAATATATATTAATGTATGACGTCTTTGGAAAAGGGCGATATGAGTTTACAGAATCTCAAGATTTGGATTCTTTTACAAAGGTGGAGAATGTGTCTATGGATTTTCATCCTCGCCATGGTGCGGTAATGGCTGTGACTCGTCAGGAACTTAAACGCTTGACTGATAAATGGGGTGTGCCTTCAGGTATTAATCTCCCTTCAGATAGTAACCCTGTGCTTAACGGATATTTTGCTGATCCCGAGGTATTGTATGCCGAAAAGACTGGAAAGTATTATATCTATCCAACTAGTGATGGATTCACCGGTTGGAGTGGTACCTATTTCAAAGCTTTTTCATCACCCGACTTGGCATCATGGAATGATGAAGGAGTTATTTTGGATTTGAAGAAAGATGTAACTTGGGCTGATCACAATGCTTGGGCACCTTGTATTATTGAGAAGAAGAAAGGAAAGAAGTTTAAATATTATTTCTATTATACAGCCGCTCAAAAGGTTGGTGTAGCTGTTGCCAATGATCCTGCCGGACCGTTTGTTGATAGGGGAAAGCCTTTGGTTGCTGACCGCCCTGAGGGTACAAAAGGTGGACAAGTTATTGATCCGGATGTCTTTATGGACCCGCAATCAAAGAAAAGCTACCTTTATTATGGCAATGGATATATGGCTGTAGCTGAGTTGAACAACGATATGGTTTCAATAAAACCAAGTACTACTAAAATCATTACACCGAGTGATCACACTTTTCGTGAAGGTACCTATGTATTTTACCGCAATGGCAAATATTATTTCCTTTGGTCGCAAGGCGATACGCGAAGTCCTGATTATTGTGTTCGTTATGGTATATCTACATCTCCTACAGGTCCAATCGATATTCCAGCCAACAATATCCTGCTAAAAAAGGATGCTGATAAAGGAATTTATGGGACAGGACATTGCTCCGTGGTGCAAGCCCCCGGTACGGATGAATGGCATATTGTGTACCATCGTTTCTCACGCCCCGAAGGCATTAATATGGGACATGCAGCAGGATATATGCGTGAAGTGTGTATAGATAAGTTAGAGTTTAATGTTGATGGCACTTTGAAAGAAGTTATCCCTACACTGTAATCCTTCAATGGAACAGACTGGCTTAATTTATCTCATTTTTGGTTCCGTTTGGCATAAAAGTGTTACTTTTGTATCAAAATGAAGAATCAATGAAGCAAGCATTTATCAAGTTGCATCTATCTATCCTATTGGCAGGTTTTACGGGTATATTCGGAAAATTAATTTCTTTGAATGAGGGATTGCTTGTGTGGTATAGATTGTTGTTTGCTTCTATCATTTTCTTTATTGTACTCAAGTTTTACGGGAAACTGAAGAAAGTGACGATGCGTGATGCTGTCAAGATAGGCCTGGTCGGTTTTGTATTATCAACTCACTGGGTCTTTTTTTATGGAAGTATCAAAGCCAGCAATGTATCCATTGGAGTAGTCGTACTCTCGTTGATGGGTTTTTTCTCTTCCATATTCGAACCCTTTATAATGCACAGAGGGTTCCGTATTCGCGAGATGGGACTAAGCTTGATTGCTGTGCTTGGGGTGGTTCTCATCTTTTCTTTTGATACACGTTATCGTTTGGGAATAGGACTGGGAGTCGTCTCATCTATGCTTTGCTCGCTCTATTCCATATTGAATAAAAAAGTGGGGCGTCTCTATTCCAGTGGAACTATGTTGCTTTATCAAATGATTGGTGGATTGGTGTGTCTGAGCTTTCTAATGCCCGTGTATCTGCATTTCTTTACGTCTAAGACAATGGTGCCCCTGGGCATGGACTTTTTGTATATGATTATCTACGTCTTGTTCTGCACCATCGCATTGTATGTGTTGCAGATACAAGCACTTAAATCATTATCGGCTTTTACAGTAAATCTTAGTTACAATCTTGAACCGGTTTACAGTATCATCATTGCCATGATCCTGTTCCATGAAAGCAAAGATTTGAATTTTTCATTTTGGGTAGGGATGTCTATGATTGTTATATCCGTACTGTGGCAAATGTATTTTGTGGCAAAGGAAAAGAGCTTGAACGTTTAAATTGATGAATCATGATTATAAATTATTTGTTGGACATTCACACGCATACAATAGCTAGCGGACATGCTTATAGCACTTTGCAAGAGATGGTTCGTGCTGCTGCCGACAAGCACATCCGGTTATTGGGAATTACTGAACATGGACCAGGAATACCCGGAACCTGCGACCCGATATACTTTAGGAATATGCATTGCGTACCGCGTATGATGTATGGTGTGGAATTACTCATGGGGGCTGAATTGAATATTATCGACTATGATGGTTCCATCCAGCTTGAAGAAGTGTATTATCCGATGATGGATGTGAAGATTGCCGGATTGCACAATGTCTGTTTCAGACCGGGAACGGTTGATCAGAATACAAGTGCTGTTTTGGGTGCTATAAAGAATCCTGAAATCAATATTATCAGTCATCCGGGTGATGGCACGGCTGAGTTGAACTTTGAACCATTAGTTTTTGCTTCAAAGGAATATCAAACATTGCTTGAGATCAATAATAGTTCATTAAATCCTGTGCGTCATCGCACTGAAGCCAAAGCCAATAATCTTGAGATTTTGCGTCTTTGCAAAAAGTATGAAGTACATGTAATTGTAGGAAGTGATGCACACATCTCATTTGATATCGGCACACATCAACTTGTTGATGAATTGTTGCAGGAGTCTGAGTTCCCTGATGAGTTAATTGTAAATGATAAAATAGAGCTGTTTAAGCAAATACTTAGGAAGGGAAAATGACCGTAGAGGCTGTTAGCCTTAAGATTTATATAATAAAGAAATGCATTGCCGATCATAAAGATGGGCAATGCATTTTATATAGGCTTAAAGCGTTTAATTACTTCGCAAAGCTTATCGCACGGGTTTCACGGATCACCGTGATTTTTACTTGTCCGGGATAAGTCATTTCGTCTTGAATCTTCTTAGCTATTTCGTTTGATAAACTTTCTGTTTCCTTATCGTCGATCTTGTCAGCACCTACGATTACTCGTAGTTCACGACCGGCTTGGATAGCATAAGTCTTAGTAACACCTGGATAGCTCATGGCTACTTGTTCCAAATCGTTCAAACGTTTGATATAAGCTTCCACTACTTCACGGCGTGCACCTGGACGAGCACCACTGATAGCATCACACACTTGTACGATAGGAGCCAGCAAGCTAGTCATCTCTACTTCGTCGTGGTGAGCACCGATAGCATTACAGATGTCCGGTTTCTCTTTATATTTCTCCGCCATTTTCATACCCAACAATGCGTGTGGCAATTCTGGTTCTTCATCAGGCACCTTACCAATATCATGCAAAAGTCCGGCACGTTTAGCCTTCTTAGGGTTCAATCCCAATTCAGAAGCCATTACAGAACATAAGTTAGCTGTTTCACGAGCATGTTGCAGCAAGTTCTGTCCGTATGATGAACGATACTTCATCTTACCGATGATACGAATCAATTCAGGATGCAAACCATGGATACCAAGGTCGATAGTTGTGCGTTTACCTGTTTCAATTATTTCTTCTTCAACTTGTTTCTTCACTTTAGTTACAACCTCTTCAATACGAGCCGGATGTATACGTCCGTCAGTAACCAATTGATGAAGAGCTAATCTGGCAATTTCACGTCTTACCGGATCAAATGCCGATAATACGATAGCTTCAGGTGTATCGTCAACTACTATTTCTACACCGGTAGCAGCTTCCAAAGCACGGATGTTGCGGCCTTCACGACCAATGATACGTCCCTTCACCTCATCGCTGTCAATGTGGAATACCGTTACAGAGTTTTCTATAGCCGTTTCAGTAGCCACACGTTGAATAGATTGTATAATGATGCGTTTTGCCTCTTTATTGGCATTCAGTTTTGCATCATCCATTATATCGTTGATATACGATTGGGCTTGGGTTTTAGCCTCATCTTTCATTGCCTCAACTAAATGAGCCTTAGCTTCTTCAGCAGAGAGTCCTGAAATAACTTCCAGCTTTTCACGTTCTTGACCTTGCAGTTTCTCAAGTTCTTCCTTTTTCTTTTCAATGGCAGCAGTTTGGTTTTCGTAATTGCTTTTGACACTTTCAATCTCTTGACGTTTCCGCTGCACTTCATCTTGCTTTTGATTTATCACCAATTCGCGTTGCTTCAAACGATTCTCAGCTTGTTGAATTTTCTGGTTACGTAATGCAACTTCTTTTTCCAAGTCAGCTTTCTTGTTCAAGAACTTTTCCTTTACTTCAAGTAGTTTATTCCTTTTGATGACCTCAGCCTCAGCAGAAGCGTCTTGTAGTGCTTTGTTGTACTTAGATTTGAGTATGTATCTGAAGGTGACAAAGGCCAAAATGCCACCCACCAAAAAACAGACAATTGATACGACTATTTCCATATTAAACAGTTTTTATATATAAATAAAGACGCACCACCAAACTCTTCAACACCACATGAGTGGCGCTAAAAGTATAGCAGTGCGGTAATGTTCATTATAATGAATGACAAACCTGTTATTCTTCAGTATCTTTTTTGAAACAGTCCTCTAGTTCGTGGGTCAGTTCCGAAAGTTTATCTGAAAAAGGTTTTGTATCGTTTTTATCTTCTAATTTCACGTTTTCAAAGGCAAAAGAGAGAGCTACCATTGCATAGTAATCTATCTCTTCCAATTTAGTCGTCTTCATTCCGGACGCATTAAATGTGGACCGATACTTGTTAGTCATTTCTTCAACCATATTACCCGCTTTGCGATAGAAAGCTTCTTCGCTGGGATCAATTATCAATGGATAACTTTTCCCCTGGATATTCAGGTTTATTCTTATTTTTTTATCGTTCATACATCCGTTTATTAATGTTATTCATTCAATAAAGCGATGCACTTATCGATTTCCCGCACTATGTTTGATAATCTTAGCTTGGTTTTCTTCATATCAGAATCCTCTGCGCTGATTATCTTTGCTATTTTTAAATTGGTATAATCCTTCTGAAGGCTTTTGCAAGTTTCCGTGACTTTAGCAATTTGTTGCTCCTTTGCTTCAATTTGCTCTTTCAAATCATGATTCTCACGCCTTAATTCCTCGTGGAGATATATGAAATGCCTCACTCGTGCCTCGAATGTATTGAGTAACTTCTTTTCCCCTTCAGTCATAGATACCAAAAATTTACACAAATATACAGTTAACTTTGTTTATACAAAAATTTTAAGGGAATATTTTTTGTTTTGTATCGTAATATTTTTTGTCGCCTGCTTTTGAAAGTATCTATTCGCTTATTCGTTTTTTGCCTAATGATTGCTGCTTTGGATGAGATATTAAGGAACTTTTTTTATTTCTACAGTTGTGGAAATGTTTTTCTACATCCGTAAAAATGCTTTTCTACAACCGTGGAAATGCTTTTTTACAATTGTAAAACAAAGTTCTTGTCGTTATGGTTTGGTGAAAAGTATTATATAAATCAGGCATTTCATAGTTAGTAGTTTGTTGTCAACATGTTTTTAATGAGCAACGCTTGTACTGTAAAGAATAAAATTGTTCTTTTGCAGAATCAACTAAATTGCATCTTATGGTAGTATTGAAGTCTTTATTGATATGGCTGGCTATTATCCCTTGTGCCATATTGAACGGAGGTTTACGAGAAAAAGTATTAGTACCCCTGATGGGAATGAAAAGAGCATTGCCGTTAAGTGGCATTCTTTTATGTGTGCTGATCTTTTTGGTCACTTGGTTCCTATTACCTCTCTTAGAGCCACAGACCGGAAAGACGTACATTCTCATAGGGCTTTGTTGGCTTGTTGCTACTGTGCTTTTTGAGTATTTAATGGGATTGTCAAATGGAACTTCTCGCGAAGTGATGTTGCAGGCCTACAATATTACTACGGGGAATTTGTGGTTAGTGGTTGTTTTGTTCACTGCGATTGTTCCTTACCTGGTGGGGTGCTTGAGGAAATAATGCTGTTATGTTCTTGATTCTCTCAATTAAAGAGTAATAATAGAGTAATTAAATATAGATATTTCTATTATTATAGCCTATATTTGCATATTATTATAGAAATATCTATATTTGACAAAAACAATGTTATGGTAGAAGATATCTATGCGCAGAGTAATAATGAAATTGTTGCTCAGTTGGGTAAACGTTTCCAGCATTATCGGAAACAAATGGGATTGACACAAAAACAACTTGCTGAAATCACGGGTATAAGTGTTTTTACCATTAGTGCATTTGAAAAAGGAACAGGTATGGGGTTATCACTAACGTCTTTTACCAATATGATGAGAAGTATTGAGCAGTTGGACCAAATTGATGCTTTGTTGCCTGAGCTACCTGAAACTCCTAAAGCTTTGTATGAGAAACAATTTAAACAGAGAAGAAAATGAGCGAAAATGTTGTCAAGGTCAACCTCTGGGGGAAAACAGTTGGTTACGTTTCTTGGGATAAAAAGCGAGAGCAGGCTTTGTTTCAATATGATGATGCTTATATTCAAGAAGGATATGATATTGCTCCTTTTACTATGCCAGTAGGTAGTGAGCGAAGTAAGAGAGGACTTGTGTGGTATGGCGAAAAGGATAAATTGTACCAAGGATTACCAACCATGTTTGCTGATTCTTTGCCTGATCATTGGGGAAATGCTCTTTTCAATGCTTGGCTTCGGGATAACCACATTAAACGCTCTTCAATAAATTCAGTTGATTTACTTTCTTATATCGGCAAAAGGGCAATGGGTGCATTGGAATATGAACCGGCTAAATCATTGGGCAATGATTCTGCTTTTGATGTTGATGTTCAAAAGTTGTATTGTTTTGCTCAAGAAGTACTTTCTACGCGTGAGAACGTTGTGCTCACAGAAGAACGATCTCTTTTGTGGCAGGATTTAATAAAACTTGGAACTTCTCCCGGAGGTAAAAGACCGAAAGTCATTATTGCTATAAATCCTGAAACGAATGACGTAAAATCCGGACAATCTTTTGTCCCTGATGGTTATATACATTATATACTTAAATATGATGATGGCTTATCATTCCCTTTTGCCAAGATGGAGTATGCCTATTATCTTATGGCTAAGTCTTGTGAAATAGAGATGATGCCTTCTATGCTACGTGAATCCGGTGGTGCAACACATTTCCTTACGCAACGTTTTGATCGGCAGGGGAATAAAAAGATTCATACGCAGACATTTGCTGCTATGCATCCTGATGCTGACAGTTATGATGATTTATTTATACTTATTCGGAAGCTTCGTCTTCCTTATAGTGCACTTGAACAACAATATTTACGCATGGTCTTTAATGTCTTGGGCCGAAATGTAGATGACCATTCCAAAAACTTTTCATTTTGTATGAATGAGCACGGCATTTGGTCATTATCTCCTGCTTATGATATTACATATGCTATTGACAATGATGCTCCAGGCTATATTAATCATCATTCATTGTTTGTTAATGGCAAGAATGATGATATTACCAAGAATGACTTGCTTGAAGTTGCCAAAAGAAATGATATCAATGATCCTCAAAAGCTCATAGATCAAGTGAATGCTGCCTTAGACGAATTCCCTGCTATTGCCAATGATTTAGACATATCAAAAGATGTAATAGCAATGGTAAGAAAAGAATTATTAAGTGCGACAATATAGGTTATGTAATTATATAAAAAGCAAATCTTCGTCAATACAGAGCAAATGTTTACTCAGTGTTGACGAAGATTTATTTAATGCTTTATCTTATAGTTGATTAGAAATCAAAGATCAGACCGGCATAAGTGAATCCACCGCCGAAGCCCAAGAGAAATAGCTTGTCTCCACGTTGTATCTTGCCTTCTTTCATGGCTAACCATAATGCCATAGGTATAGAGTTTGAGGAAGTGTTACCGCACATACGTATGCTTAGCAGTGATTTCTCATCAGGAATCCCGATGTGTTCACACAATTTGGTAATCATGCGCTCATTGGCACTATGTGGAACAAACCATTTAATGGAATCTTGAGAGATATTATTCTCTTTCAAATAATTTACCACCATCTCAGATATATCGCGAGTCACATAAGCATATAATGCTCTACCGTTTTGATTCAAGACATGCTTCGATTCGATTTCCGCACCATTGATATAGTCAGAAACATTAGAGCAGAACAACTCTTTGCCAAGTGTTCCGTTTGTTCCGGAGAATGAATAAACCTGATCGTTCAGTTCATCATTACGTTGGATGATAGTTGCTGTAGCAGCATCACCGAATAACACACAAGTAGCCCTGTCTTTATAATCCACAATCTTGCTCAGAGTGTCGGCTGTAATTAAAAGTACTTTTTTGTATTGTCCCGATGCGATCAATGAGAATGCCATCTGCACACCATAAACATAACCAGAACAAGCTGCATTGAAATCAAGACTTCCGGTACTGGGAATGTTGAAATAGGATTGAACTAGTGCTGAAACGCTGGGCGTATAATAATCCTGCGTGATCGTTGAGACCATGATCATGTCTACGTCGTCAATAGAAACTTGGTTATTGTCCAAAAGATTTTGTACGGCTTTGATAGCCATATCACTTGAAAATTCAGTCTTCTTACTAATCCTTCTTTCCTTTATTCCCGTGCGGGTATAAATCCATTCGTCATTTGTTTCAACTATTTTAGACAAATCATCATTTGTCAATTTATCTTCCGGAAGATATGCGCCAATGGCAACTATCTCTGCATTCTTTTTAAAAATCATTTCAAAAAACTTTAGTTATAACTCTTCATTTATCTTTTGCACGGTTGTCATGCTATTGACATAAATGATGCAATCTTTGCATTGGCGGCGAAAATACAAAAAGATGTTTGCTGAAGAATCATTGTGTCTATATATTTAACAGCATTTAACCGCAGAAATGTCCCTGTTTACGTGTCATATTTCTCTTTGATAATCAGTTATTTCATATCAATTGTTACTAGAATGCTTGAATCTATAACTTTTTATTACTAGCTGTTTAATCAATCGTTTCACAAACAATAAAGGCAACAAGCCGTTGTTATTGTATTGAATGCGATGTTTATTGATCTTTCTATTGTGTTATTCGGATACTTCCTGCGCAATAGCGTTGTGAAGTACTCTTTATTTTATCCACTTTTTAATGTTACTTATTTGATTATAAATATCTGCAGATGAGATGTCTATGAGTAAAATGGAAACATGATATTCCACTTCGAGTTTATGTACTTGTTGTGAACCTTTCTTTAATGAATATATTTGTCAGATCAACGATAAATCGATTGAGTTAACTAAAAATTAAATTTAATATTATGAGAAACAAAAAGCATTCTGCTTTACAGAGATTTCTATTTGTGTTATCTCTGTTTGCTTTAATGGTCTCTTCGACCGTTTTTGCGCAAAAAGGAACTGTGACGGGAGAAGTTTTTGATTCTTCGAACCAACCGGTTATTGGTGCTTCCGTTTATGAAAAAGGAACAACCAATGGTACTGCAACTGACCTGGATGGTAAATTCATGCTGAATGTAAAACAAAGTGCCACATTAAGAATCTCATTTGTAGGTTACCAGTCTAAAGATGTGGTGGTAGATGGTAGTCATTTACGAATAGTGCTTAGTGATAATTCCGAATTACTTGATGAGGTATTGGTGATCGGCTATGGATCTGTTAAACGTAAAGACGTGACTACAGCTGTGTCAAGCGTATCAACAAAGGACTTAGCCCAACGTCCTATTGTTTCTGCAGCACAAGGTATTGAAGGTAAAGCTGCCGGAATTTCAGTCATGCAGGCTAATGGACAGCCCGGTTCGGCACCAACTATACGTGTGCGTGGTACCACTTCTATGAATGGAAGTAATGACCCTCTGTATGTGGTTGATGGTGTACCTATGACGGATATCGGTTATTTATCGGCTGATGATATTGACAATATGCAAATATTGAAAGATGCTTCATCTGCTGCAATTTATGGTTCGCGTGCAGCCAATGGCGTCATCATGATTACAACCAAACAAGGTGCCAAAGGAGTATCAAAAATTTCGTTTAACGCACATTATGCTTTTAATAATGTTCGTGACAATATCAAACCATTGAATACAGCTCAGTATAAAGACTTGCAAAGCGAAATAGGTTTGGTTGTGCTTCCTGATACATTGACTGATCGAACCAATTGGCGTGACCAGACGTTCCGTACAGGATATGTGCAAAACTATCAAGTAGCAATTACCAACGGTAACGAAAAATACAATTACTATATATCAGGAGGATATACAGGTGAGGATGGCGTAATTAAAGAATCCAGTTACAAACGTTACAACTTTCGTATGTCTGTAGAGAATCAAATCCGCAGTTGGTTAAACATGAATGGTAGCGTGTCTTATTCAGACTATACCAATCTTGGATCGATAATCTCCGGTACAGGTGCCAATCGTGGTGGTCTGCTTCTTTCGGTTATCAATACTCCAACTTATGCACCGGTATGGGATCCTAATAATCCAGGGCAATACAATAACAATTTCTATGGAGTGAATATAACGAGTCCGGCTGAAAATATTGCTCGTACGAAAGACAATAAAATTAGTAATAATCGTTTGATAGCTACAGGTAAAGCAACGATTACTTTCTTTCCGGGATTGAAATTCAGTTCATCCTTGACATTAGATCGTACTTATTCCAATACATTCAATTTCCTTGATCCCACTGCAACACAAAACGGTCGTGACAACAAAGGTACCGGTTATGATTCACGTTCGATCGGTTCGGTTTTGGTCTTTGATAATATTTTAAATTATACAAAGAGTTTTGGAAAGCATAGTATTGATGCGATGGCAGGATCATCATGGACAAATTCCAAATGGTCTCAGAGTTATATCAACGGTTCGAATTATGCGAATGGCGATATTAAGACATTGAATGCTGCCAACAAAATTTCTTGGACCGACACAGGTACTACTGCATCCGAATGGTCTATAAGCTCTTATTTTGCACGTTTAGCTTATAATTTCAATGATAAATATATGCTTACAGCCAATATGCGTGCTGATGGCTCTTCAAAACTTGCTCCTGGACATCGGTGGGGATACTTTCCTTCATTCTCAGGTGCTTGGCGTATTTCAAGTGAGAATTTTATGAAACCGTTCACTTGGATAAATGATCTTAAATTGCGCGGTGGTTGGGGACAGACAGGTAACCAATCCGGACTAGGTGATTATGGCTATTTGGCATCTTACAATATCAACCGTATACAATGGTTCGGTACAGGATATGATTCCAATGCTATTCCTACCGTGTCGCAAAGTACATTGAGTAATCCTGAACTTACTTGGGAAACCACTTCGCAAACAGATATAGGTCTTGATTTCACTATTTTGAATAATAGACTGACTTTCTATGCCGATTATTACTATAAGAAAACAACCGATATGTTGATGACTGCAACTCTTCCATCAGGAAGTGCTGCTGCAAGTACACTCACTTACAATGGGGGAGACATGGTAAATAAAGGCTGGGAATTCACTGTAAGTTCCAAAAATCTTGTGGGAGCTTTCAATTGGAATACTGATTTCAATATTTCATTTAATCGTAACAGACTGACAAAGCTTTCGCTGACACAAGTTTATTACAATGCTAAAACTACCGATAATGTAAATGATTATGTAGTTCGCAATACTCCGGGACGTCCTTTGGGCTCATTCTTCGGATATATTGCTGACGGAGTGAATAGTGAGACAGGTGAGTTGAATTACCGTGATGTAAGTAAGGATGGTACCATCTCAGCATCTGACAGAACATATATAGGTAATCCGAATCCCGATTTTACCTATGGTATGACGAATACATTCTCATACAAAGGGGTAAATCTGAGTATTTTGCTTCAAGGTAGTTATGGCAATGATGTATATAATGTGTCGCGCATGGAAACAGAAGGAATGTATGACGGTAAAAACCAATCAACACGCGTCTTGAACCGTTGGAAGATACCCGGACAGATTACGAATGTGCCTAAGGCTAGGTTTGATATGAAGAATTCATCTTATTTTGTTGAAAATGGCAGTTACTTGCGTGTAAAAGATATCTCCTTATCCTACAACGTAACGAATCAAATGTTGAAGAAGCTTGGAATAACCCGTTTGCAACCATACCTTTCTTGTAGCAACCTCCTTACTTTCACAAAATACAAGGGTATGGATCCGGAAGTGAATCAATATGGCAACGATGGTTCTGTGCAAGGTATAGACTACGGAACTTATCCATTGTGTAAATCCTTTGTTTTCGGTGTAAATGTTGAATTCTAAAAGTATAATATTATGAAACTCAAATATATTAAATTAGCAGTGACTTGCACTTTTGCAGGATTGTTTACTGCTTGCACGTTGGATTATGATCCCATATCAACTCCTACTGAATTGACACAAGGCTCGCAAACCGATACAACTACAGCTGTATTGAAAGATCATGCGGCAGCTGTAAGTCAACGTACCGTGTTATATGAATTGCTTAAGAGCCGTCAGGAACATTGGTATCTTGATTTGTTGCTCGAAGCCGATGCGCATTCAGATAATGCATATGCCGGAACTACAGGAGCTGAAGTGTTGCCGTTTGAAAACAATTCGGTTGATGCTAGCAGTACCGTACTTTCTCGTGACTGGGATCGTTATTTGGATGACATTGCACAAGCCAATGTTTTAATTAATGGATTGAATCCTTTATTGTCTAAAGGGTTAGTTACTCAAGCCGAGTATAATCAATGGACGGCTGAGGGTAAGATCTTTCGTGCAATGGTTATGTTTGAAATGGCTCGCATCTGGGGATCATTTCCTGTAATCACTTCTGTTGCCAAAACCATTACAGCTGCAAATATAAAGGAAGTTTATCCTACTTATTATCCACCGAAGAGCACTTCTAAAGAATGCTACACACAAATTATTACTGATTTGACCGATGCCTTGAGTTATGCACCCGATATCAGTTCAACGGATAAAACGCTGCTTTCTAAAACAGTTGCTCAATCCATGTTAGCTAAAGTATATGCAGAGAAAACTGTGCAAGATTACAGTAAAGTGATTGAGTACGCCGAAAAAGTGCGAGCAACACCGGGATTGCAATTGGAGAGTGATTATTCTAATTTATTTGGCTATGATGCCACTGCAAAAGATTGCAAAAAGCGTAATACTACTGAGAGTATCTTAGAGATTCAATATACCACCGGTAATGCCAATTGGGCAACATGGATGTTTGGACGTCAATTAGATAATTATGATTATTACTTTACTTGGGCAAAGTGGATCACCCCTTCCCGTGATCTTATTAAAGCATTTGATCAAGCGGGAGACACGCTTCGGAAAAATCAATCCATCGTCTATTATAAGTGCACATGGAGCAACTATTATCCTGCTGATGCCTATCCATTTATGTATAAATTGCGTTCGGGATTAAATAGTATCATTAAACTTCGTTTAGCCGATATTATATTGCTTGAAGCCGAGGCTTATGTCTATCAAGGTCAATTGTCACAAGCTGCCTCGTTGGTGAATCAGATACGTGAACGGGCTAAATTGCCTGATCTGGCTTCTGATGTTGCATCCAGTAAAAGTAGCATGGTAGATGCCGTATTGAATGAACGACGATTGGAGTTGGCTTTTGAAGGACAACGTTGGTTTGATCTTTGTCGCAATGGTAAAGTTGAATCAGTGATGAATGCCGTTTATAGTAAAGATAGTGGTCGATTGACTCAGAAGAAAACATTTGATACTAATTCTTATTTGATGCCTATTCCTCAAACAGCATTGGATGAAAACTCTAATTTGCAACAAAACCCCGGTTATTAAAATATGAAAATGCAAAGATTAAATTTTAAATATTTATTGCTCTCGTTAGGCTGTACAGTGGTTTCACTTACAGCCTGCGGAAGTGATTCTCCTGCGGTGACTGACATAAATAATGGAGGAGGGACAGATACAACTGTTACTTCATCAGGAGCAGTACTTTACACCACTTCGGTTAGCGGATATTCGCTTAACAAAACAAGTGCGGCACTTAGTAAAAAGAGTAATATGTCTCCTAGCACCATCACAGTCGACACAGCCTCCACTTATCAGAAAATGGATGGATTTGGTGCAGCTATTACTTATGCTACAGCTTACAACTTGTTGAAGATGTCGCAAACCGATCGCACGAACTTTTTAAAGGAAACATTCTCTGATAGTGACGGTTATGGGTTTAGTTACGTGCGCATATCCATTGGTTGCTCAGATTTCTCAAGTACCGAATACACTTGTTGTGACACAAAAGGATTAGAGAATTTTTCTCTTTACTCTGATGAAACCAATTATGTAATTCCAATCTTGAAAGAAATCTTGGCGATCAATCCTAACGTGAAAGTAATAGGCTCTCCATGGACCTGTCCACGATGGATGAAAGTCTCGGATATCGACACAAAGGCGGCTTATAACTCATGGACCAACGGTCATCTTAATCCTGATTACTATCAAGATTATGCTACTTATTTTGTGAAATGGATCAAGGCCTTTCAGGATAACGGCATCAATATTTATGCCGTCACGCCGCAAAACGAACCATTGAATACAGGGAATTGTGCTTCAACTTATATGCCTTGGCAAGAAGAAGCCGCTTTTGTAAAAGTATTGGCTTCCACATTCAAGAGTAGTAGCAGCCTGAATTCAAAAATCTATGTGTTTGACCACAACTATAATTATGATGATGTTTCCGATCAAAATGATTATCCAGTGAAAGTCTATAATGCATTAGGAAGTTTCGAGGGATCAGAGTATGTGGTAGGAGCAGCTTACCACAATTATGGCGGTTCTAATACAGAGCTTACTGATATTCACTCACAAAATCCAGCAAAAGGATTAATCTTTTCAGAAGCTTCTATTGGTACTTGGAATGATGGACGTAATCTTTCTACCCGCTTGATTGCTGATATGGAAGATATAGCTTTGGGTACAGTTAATCGTTATTGCACGGCTGTGGTTGTTTGGAACTTAATGCTTGATACGAATAAAGGTCCTAATCTTGATGGTGGTTGCCAAACCTGCTACGGTGCAGTGGATATAGATGCTACCAACCATAAAACCATCACTAAGAATTCACATTATTACATCATAGCGCACCTGTCTAGTGTGGTGAAACCCGGTGCTAGGCGTGTGGGAATAGCTGAAACCAGTTATATGTCAACAGGACTTACTTGTTCGGCATTCAAAAATATTGATGGCACTTTGGCTATGGTACTGTGCAACAACAACAGCACCTCAAAAGCCGTCGTAATTAGTGATGGTACAAACCATTTCAGTTGTACGCTACCAGCATATGGCATTGTTTCGTGCAGATGGTAGTCTTACTGTTTAACTTTAAAAAATAAACTTATGAGAACTTTTAAATATTTAGTGTTTACTTTGCTGTGCATGCTATTTACGGCATCTTGCAGCAATGACGATAACAGTACGGCGCCGGGCAATCCAGTGCTTACTTCTGCCACCGCCTTCACTTCGGCACAGTTCGGCGATAGCCTAAGCTTCAAGATGAATGCTACCGATGAAGGAAATATTCCTTTGTCCACATTGAAAGCCTATCTTTATTATGGCGATGAATTGGTTTCTACCACTATCATCCGTACTAAAACTTATGGAGATTACAATGGTAAAATCTATATTCCCTATTACAAAAACATTCCGAATGGAACAGCCTCATTAAAGTTCGTATTGCAAAATACCCACTTTACTAAAGTAGAAAAAGATTATGATTTGGCATTGACGCGGCCGAAATATGCTTCACTGACATTAATGACTTCTGATGGAGGAAGCTATACGATGACACCTTCAGCTGATAATCCTTATCTATTCTCTACCACAATTCATTCAGAATCCAGTAAAGTGAAAGGTTATATTGTGGCACCTGCATCCGGTACAAGTGGTAATCAAATAACTTTTGGCGCTGACGGTTCCAATGTGGTTCAGGGTTTAACAAGTTACATTTCATTTATCAATAGCCGTGCAGGCGATATCACCATCACTTTCAATGCTTATTCTTATGACTATACTCCGTTGTTTGCACCTCTATTTAATGGTACGGCCATGACTTATTCTGCAGACGGCATCTACACCTATTATGGTACATTCACCAAAGGACAAGCCTACACAGTAGGTGGTGCCGATGATATGTCATCCGATAGTTGGTTTAATGATCCCGACTTCTTCACCAAGAACAATGATGGCACACTTACTTTTAATGCCATTACAGGTTCCTATCAAGTCACGGCTGATTTCAATTTGAAATATTTCAAGGTGTATGCCATGAAGGATGCTTCAACCACAGCTTCACTTCAGTCTAACGGATCAGGAGCACTTTGGATCATAGGGAACGGCAATATAGGTAAACCAAACTATACCAACAACGGAATCAATTGGGCTACCGAGAAAGCACTTTGTTTGTCGCAGGTATCAGCAGGTGTATATCAAATAACCTTAGTCGCCGGAACTCAGATCAGTACCACTGATATGAATTTTAAGTTTTTCCATCAAAATACGTGGGGAAATGAGTTTGATGGATTGGCATCAAGTTCTTATGTATTATCTACTGCCAGCAACTTGGTTTATGTGGGCGACGGCACAACGGGAGATAATGGTAACTTATTCCTTAAGAGTGGTGTCACATTGCAGAACGGATCAGCTTATGTGTTTACGGTAGATTGTTCTAAAGGAATCAATGCTGCCACACTTACGGTAACTAAGAAGTAAAAAGATAAATAAATGAGCATGAAGAAATCTTTGCAATCAGTGATATTGGGATTGATAATGATCAGTCCCGGTATCATTGCTCAAAACCATCCTGTGTATATGGATGATTCCAAACCTATTGAACAGCGTGTGGAAGATGCACTGTCCCGCATGACATTAAAAGAAAAAATAGCCATGGTACATGCACAGTCGAAATTCAGTTCACCCGGTGTGTCTCGTTTGGGTATACCTGAGAACTGGATGAGTGACGGCCCCCATGGCATTCGCGCTGAAGTATTGTGGGACGAGTGGTATGGAGCCAATTGGACAAATGATTCCTGCACTGCTTTTCCTGCACTAACCAGTTTGGCTGCAACATGGAATCCGGCAATGGCCTCTCTTTATGGGAAAAGTATTGGCGAAGAGGCTCGTTATCGTAACAAAAATGTATTATTAGGACCTGGAGTCAATATTTGTCGTACACCCCTGAATGGACGTAATTTTGAGTATATGGGAGAAGACCCTTATCTTGCTTCACGTATGGTAGTTCCTTATGTACAAGGGGTGCAATCCAATGGAGTAGCAGCTTGTGTAAAACACTTTGCTTTGAATGATCAGGAGAAATATCGAGATCAAATCAATGTGATTGTGGACGATAGAGCATTGCATGAAATCTATTTGCCGGCATTCAAGGCAGCAGTGCAGCAAGGACATGCCTGGGCAATTATGGGATCATATAATCAATACAAGAATCAACATTGTTGTCATAACCAGTATTTGCTCAATGACATTCTCAAACACGACTGGCAATTTGATGGAGTCGTTGTTTCTGACTGGGGTGGGGCACACAATACCCTGCAATGTGTCACCAACGGACTTGATATGGAGTTCGGCTCATGGACGAACGGAATGAATTGGGGATCAAGCAATGCTTATGACCGTTATTATATGGCAGCACCTTATCTTAAGATGATTGAAGACGGAGAACTAACAGAAAAAGAGTTGAATGATAAAGTGAGCCGTATTCTTCGACTAGAATTTCGTACCAACATGGACAAACATCGTCCTTATGGATCATTTGCCACAGATGAGCATGCCGAGGCTGGTCGAAAAATAGAACAAGAGGGCATTGTGTTGCTTCAAAACAATCGTTCTGTGTTGCCGATCAATCCTCAGAAAGTGAAACATATATTGGTCGTCGGCGAAAATGCAGTCAAAAGAATGACTATTGGCGGAGGTTCCTCTTCATTGAAAGTGAAAGAAGAAATATCTCCATTAGCCGGTATTCAGAATCGTGCCGAACAGAATCAAATAGAGGTTACTTATTTGCCCGGATATGCTTCTCCAACGATTGCCGAGCAAGATGTCAAGGGAGCAAAAGCTACTGAATCAAAAGACATTGATCGCGAAGCTTTATGCAATGAGACCGTGAAAGCAGCTAAAGGTGCAGATGCAGTGATCTTTGTCGGTGGGTTGAATAAAAATCCTCAGCAAGATTGTGAAGGTGATGATCGTACTTCTTTGCAATTACCTTATGGACAAGATCAGCTGATCGCAGCCTTGGCCAAAGCCAATTCCAATCTGGCTGTAGTCATACTTAGCGGAGGTGCAGTCACAATGCCTTGGGTGAAGAATGTTCCGGCTATCGTGGAAGCATGGTATGGCGGTTCTTCTGCCGGTAGAGCTATTGCCGATGTGCTTTTTGGAGATGTTAATCCTTCGGGTAAACTTCCTGTTACGTTTTATCGTGATTTAAGTCAATGCTCAGCACACTCTTTAGGCGAATATCCCGGTGATGGAGTCAATGTCAATTATAAAGAAGGCATCTATGTAGGCTATCGTTATATTGATAAGCAAGGACTTAAACCTCTTTTCCCGTTTGGCTACGGATTGAGTTACACCACATTCAAATATGGTAAACTTACGGTTGACAATCAAACGACTTCAACCGACAGCATAACCTTTAGAATCAACGTAACCAATACCGGAAAAAGAGCCGGAGCAGAAGTGGTTCAGCTATACGTATCTGATCCGAAGCCATTACTTCCACGACCGGTGAAAGAACTTAAAGGGTTTGACAAAATATATTTACAACCGGGTGAAACCCAACAGGCTGTGGTCACGGTTGCCAGAGACGGTCTGGGGTATTATGATGCTAAGAAACAGTCATGGGTAAACGAGCCGGGAACGTTTAATGCTTTGGCAGGAGCTTCTTCACAGGATATTCGTTCAATTATTAAATTCATTGTAAAATAAAAACGAGGTAAAAAGATCGTTGGTGTTTGTGCATTTTAGGAGTGGTACGGCTTGATTATTCGACTGTTATCACTCCTTTTTAATTATCTTCTTGTCGGTCTTTTTGATTTTTTTTGTATCTTTGGTGCGAAATGAAAAGCACAATTTATGAAAAATCGTTTATTAGTTATTCTCTTTCTCTTTGCGATGGCATTTAGACCCGGATACGCTGCCGATCTGGATTCGGTATATCGTGCCCTTGATTCAGCCATTAAAAATAAATTAATCTACGATGCCCGTCGCGAAGCTAAAATAGCAACACTAAAGAATTTGCTTCAAAAGGCAGGTAGGGATTATGGTAGAACGTTTTATTTGAATGACCAATTATCTGAAACCTACAAAGCTTACCGTTACGATTCAGCAGCTATCTATTTAAACCGTAATCTTGATTTGGCCCAGAAGCATAATGATATATATCGTTTGGATCAAACAAAACTCAAGCTTGCCTATACTTTCGCTTCCGCCGGTATGTACCTTGAAGCAGTCAATCTCATTGGTATGATCAACCGTAGTAAACTGTCCCCTGATTTGGTCGTAGATTATTATAGTGCTTGTAATCACACCTATGGCGAACAAGGCCACTATACTCAGGATAGACGCACCAACCAATACTATTCTCGTTTAGCACAAAATTATAAGGATTCACTTATGAGTGTCCTTCCTCATGGCTCACAGCTTTATCTCAGCTTTCGTGAAACCGATGCATGGAATATTAAAAAGTTTGATGAGGCCCTTAGGCTTAATTCTATGCAAATGAAAGGTGTGAAACCTAATACACCTGAATATTCTATTGTATGTTATTTCCGATCGGTTGACTACAAAGGAAAAGGTGATGTCAAGATGGAGAAATATTGGCTGGGCTTGTCGGCTATTTGTGATGTCAAACAAGCGGTAAAAGATCAAGCTTCACTGTGGACACTTGCTGATATGTTGGCACAAGAAGGTGATATCGAAAGGTCTTATCGCTATATACGTTTTTCATGGGATGGTACGAGATTCTACAATGCCCCTTTACGCAATTTACAAAGTTCGGGAGTATTATCCATGATCGATCATAACTACCAGTTGATGACCGAGAAACAAAATACACGTTTACGTGATTACTTATTGCTTATCAGCGGACTAACCTTTTTGCTGATTATTGCTATCGGTTATGTGTATGTGCAAATGAAACACTTGGCTATGGCCAGAAACAATTTGCATGTAGCCAATAGTCATTTAATTGATTTGAATGCCCGACTAAAGAAAACTGTGCAGTCATTGAATAAGTCGAATGCTCAGTTGCTTGACAGTAACAAGATAAAAGAAGTCTACATTGGTCGTTTCCTTACTCTCTGTTCTTTCTATATTGACAAGTTAGATAGTTTTCGCAACACCGTTATCAAGAAAGCAAAAGGAGGCCAACTTTCAGATTATTTATCAAGTAACAAAATGCAAAGCCTCAAAGAGCAAGACCTTACCGACTTGTTTCGTAATTTCGATCATGCTTTTTTGTGTTTGGTACCAAACTTTATTGAAGAGTTCAACAAACTATTAAAGCCCGAAGCACGCATGGTGCCCGATAAAGATGAACTGTTGAATACTGAGCTACGCCTGTTTGCGTTAATTCGTTTGGGAGTAGAAGATAGTTCCAAAATAGCCGAATTCCTTCATTATTCGGTGAATACCATTTATAATTATCGTGCCAAGGTGAAGAATGCTTCCATCATTTCGCGAGATGATTTTGAGAAACGGGTCAAAGAGATTGGCAGAGGCAATATTGAGAAGTCTTAAACTCGCTATAGCGTTCCGTTTCACCCATAACTGAGAGTTGCTCAACTTGTAGTTACGGGTGAACAAACTCACAGTTACGGCTGAAACAACTCGCTTAAGAGAGGTGGACAACTCATAACTATAAGGTGAATTGATGGTCGTATTTAAACTATTATTTATAATAGTATACAAATAGGTACATATGAAATTCTCAAATTCTCACCTCCTCTTCATCCGTAAAAAATGTGTTTATAATTAACTCATTATAAGTAATCTAAAAATAGACCTGTTTTAGTATAGTATCTATTTTAGATAGAATACTAAACATATAGTAGGATATATTTTTGATTTAACATTTTATTAACACGCAATGTATTAGTAATCAACAAGCTAATTACTTATAGGCATTTTTGTTAACCCATAATGACAATTCTCACAAATTCTCACAAATGAGAATTTGGAAGTGAATGAGATGTTTTTCCGTTCTCAATTAAGTACCTTATTTATAAATGTTTACATAAAATTCATAGGAGCTTCTCTTATGAATCCTTATTTTTATTGCTTCTCTGTAAAATATTTTGTCTCTTTGATTGTCTGCATAAGTGAGGGCGCTCTCAAAATAACTTATCAATAAACATAAAAATTAAAAGGTTATGGAAACAAATGATTTTGGAATGGGATTCTTTGGGAGAAGATTTTTTGGTGAAGACGGTAGAAAGAAGTTTCGTGAAGAATGGTCAAAAATGTCTGACAGTGAGAAAGTCGAGTTCGTAAACAAACGGATGGACTTTACTGGGCACTGTGGCGAAGGTTTTTCAGTTGAGGCTATGGATGCTCGTTGTGAAGCCTGGATGAAAAAGACTCCGGAAGAGAAAAAAGAATTCGTGGATAATATGAAAGATGCCATTCATAATCACATGCATGGTATGGGTGGTTTCTTTGCACGAGGTATGAGAGAAGATTGCTCAATGAATCAACCTAAATAAAATAAAACCAATCTTGAGGCAGACAGATTCCTCTTATATATGAATCTGTTCGCTTCGAGGTTGTTCTTTAGAACAAATAAAATAGAATGAAGATATGAAAATTAGAAGATTTAAAATGTTTTTTATCGGGCCCTTGGTGTTAGCGGTATTCAGTGCCATAGTTATGTTGTTGTGGAATCTTCTCATGCCCGCCATATTGGGACTCTCCACTATTAATTTTTGGCAAGCGTTGGGTCTCTTTATTCTTTCACGCATATTGTTTGGAAGTTTCGGTGGTGGTAGAATGATGATGGGAGGAATGTTTTTTCACCACGGAAACCCTTTTCGTGATAAATGGATGAACATGACTGCAGAGCAGCGTAAAGAATTTATCAATAAAAGGAGAAAATTCGGCTTTGGCGGTGGATTCCACCACCATGGAGAGTTCTTTCATGAAGACTTTGATGAAGAGAGCAACAAGCACACCCCGGATAACAATGAATAAGTTAGCCGACTCGGAGAAGGTTGAAAAATTGATTGTTCAGTATCAGCCCCGTTTGAAAGCCTTTATTCGTAAGAAGGTTTCCAACAAGGAAGATGCCGAAGACATTCTTCAGGATGTGTTTTATCAATTGGTGAAGACTTTTGAAAGTACTCTCAATCCGATAGAGCAGGTGGCTTCGTGGCTCTATCGTGTGACAAGGAATACCATCATCAATAAAGAAAAGAAGAAACACGAAGAGGAATTGCCTGTCACTTCCTATGATGAAGACGACAATGTGATGAATGATTTTTCGGAAGTATTGTTCGGTAACGAAAGCTCTTCGCCCGAAACAGAATACATGCGTTCACTCGTTTGGGATGAACTTGAGGAAGCTTTGTCTGAAATGCCTCCTGAGCAGCGCGAGGTCTTTGAACTGATGGAGTTAGAAGGCATTCCGGTGAAAGAAGTGTCTGAAACCACCGGAACGCCTGTAAATACTTTGCTCTCTCGTAAACATTATGCCGTTTTGTTTCTTCGCAAACGGTTGGAAGAACTCTATAAAGATTTTCTTGAATATTAGTTTTTTCTCTATTTTGTAACAATCACGGCACTCTTTTCGGCTCCTTGTTCAAAAGTAAAATTGCTTTTGTCTTTTGGAAGACTGGTACCTTGTATTTGGATGTTCTTAGTAGTTGTTCCTTTTAGCGTCATAAATGATTTCTGTAGAGTAGGGGATGCTAAGTCTTTCATTAAGAAATCCTTGCTATTCTCCAGCGAGTAAACAACTCCTTTTTCAGGCAAAATAGACACCTTGTTCAGGCGTATGTTCTTAGCCTCCATTGACGAAAAGCCTGATTGGGCAGAGATGGTTACGTTATTGAAATCAATATCTTGAATCGGCATTTCAGGCAACCCTGTCATTTCTATTGCTTGTGCAGCTCCGTTGCAATAAATATTCTGCAAGAAAAACTTTTGGAAACGAGGGGTCGTTTCGTTTACTTCCTGATTTATATTTGCCGGAGACTTATTTTCATAATAGGTGTCGAATAAGATAGCCTCTCTGGCGATATCTTTCATGAAGATATCTTTTACATAGATGTTCTCAACAAGTCCACCTCTGCCTCTGCTACTTTTAAATCTCAGACCTACATCAGTAGAAATAAAATTACAGTTGCTTACAGAGATATTATTCATGCCTCCATCCGTGTTACTTCCGATTACAAACCCACCATGAGCATGGTAAACTACGCAATCAGATATTACCACATTCTGCAGAGCAGCGCCATTGCCGTATTTCTTCGTTCTGCTTGATTTCATGCAAATGCCATCATCTCCCGCATTAACCGTACAATTGTATATAACAATATTCTTTCCTCCGCTAATGTCTATTCCATCTCCATTTTGTGCCCACCATTCATTCAGCACTTTGATGTTTCTGATGATCATGTTGTCACAGAAGTGCGGATTAATTACAAATTTGGGAGAGTTTTGGAATGTCGGTCCGTCAAGCAATACATTCTTGCAATTAGCAAACATCAGCAGGTAGGGACGTAAAAATTCGCGTGCAAGGATGAAATCTTGTTCACTAAGCGTACTCTTATCTTTCTTATTCAACCCCTTTAGGTACATCTCTCCATCCATCGCCTCCTGGTTAGGCCAACAGAGATTGTTTTTGTCTACTACGCCACCCGAAGCAATCAACTTTTTCCATTGATCCTCAGTTGTCTTATCTTTCTTTACCGGTCTCCAAGTATCACCCGATCCGTCAAAAATTCCGTCACCGGTAATAGCAATATTTTCCAAGTCATAGCCTGATATAGGAGGAGTCACTGAAAATGACTTGCCATCCTTCACGAGAGGATAATCGCTATGGTTGCGACTGAACAGGACGAGTGCTCCTTTCTCAAGATGCAGATTGATATTGCTTTTAAACAAAATAGGGCCAGTAAGCCATAATCCAGGAGGAACAATCACGGTACCTCCACCTAATGACGCACATTGCTCAATCGCCTTTTTGAAAGCATCTGAATTCATGGTCTGTCCGTCACCCACTGCTCCAAAATCCTTGATGTTTACCGATCTATTCGGGAATACGGGCACATTCATCTCCGGCATTGCAAAAGGTAAATCACGAAGATGTTCCCTTAAATCACCGTTGTTCTGAGCAAAAGAAGTGATGCTCAAAGAAAGTAAAATAAGAAAAGCTACCGCTATTCTACTTTGATAATACTTGTTTCTCATGTTATGCGATTTTTAGTTCTTTCTACTATAAGACTCAAATGTAACAGTAATGTTTAATCCTTCATAGATATCTTTGTTCATTTTAGATTAATTAATATGACTTTCGGAATATAGTATACCTAGATATAAGATATGTAATAAATAAATCAACTAAAATAAAAAAACTTAGAAGTTTCAGTTTCTTCATGTTTCGCATCTCAGTACCGATTATCGGGCTCTTTCGTTCCCTCATTTCTTCGTGAGGACTCAAAATATTGAAATAATGTCAAATATTTAGTCGAAATAAAGGATAATTCGAAATAATGTTATATCTTTGCAGCTTAGATAAATGGAGTTTACTATTGAGTCTTTTCTCCGCAATGCTTTGTACCGCTGTTGTTTCGCGGGCCTAACCATCGTCGAAATCAAATCAAAATCAAAACTTTTAATGAATGGCAAATGGCCATTATTATTAACTGCTTATCGAGACGTAATAGGTTCCATGCGGGTATTGCACCCGGGCTTCTCCCATGTTTTCTTATTGCGAATAATTAATTAAACAGGGGACTGCCGTTGAAAGTAGTCAAAAATTTATGACATTTAAAGATTTAAATATTTCCGAGCCTATATTGAAGGCTCTTTCTAAAAAAAAGTATGAAACGCCGACTCCTATTCAGGAGAAAGCAATACCGGTCGCCTTCAGCGATCGCGACCTGGTAGGAATAGCACAGACGGGAACAGGTAAAACTGCCGCTTTCGCAATACCTATCATTCAGCAACTAGCCCAATCTACGTCTAATGACAGAAAACGGGAAATAAAGGCGCTGATCCTTACCCCTACAAGGGAACTGGCTATTCAGATCGATGAATGCTTCACTGATTATGCTGAATATGTTGATCTTAGACATACAGTAGTATTCGGTGGTGTCAATCAAAGACCACAAGTTGAAAAATTGAAAAGAGGAACGGACGTATTGATAGCTACACCGGGACGATTGCTTGACTTAATCAGTCAACAATATATAACCCTTGCACATGTCGAACACTTTGTTTTGGATGAGGCCGACCGCATGCTTGATATGGGTTTTATACATGATATAAAACGTTTGTTACCCATGTTGCCAAGCCAGAAACAGACATTGTTCTTTTCGGCAACCATGCCTGTAACAATTGCAAAACTGTCGAAATCAATTCTGCATAATCCTGTGACAGTAGAGGTAGCACCGGTTTCATCAGTAGTGGATACTATCAAGCAGAACTTATATATGGTGGAGAAATCCGAGAAAAGCGAATTGCTTGTTACTCTTTTGAAGAAAGAACCTTCAAAATCTGTGTTGGTTTTCTCTCGTACCAAACATGGTGCAGACAAGATCGCAAAGATATTGTGCAAAAAGGGTATAGGTTGTGATGCGATTCACGGCAACAAGAGTCAGGGTGCAAGACAACGTGCACTTACCAATTTCAAATCCGGCAAAACGCGTGTAATTATAGCCACGGACATCGCCTCAAGAGGAATTGATATTGCCAATTTGGAGGTTGTTATCAACTATGATCTTCCTGATGTGGCAGAGACTTACGTACATCGTATCGGTCGTACAGGTCGTGCTGGAAATCAAGGAACAGCCCTTACATTTTGTTCTAGGGAAGAACATTTGATGATAAAGGATATTCAGAAGTTGACAGGTAAGAAGTTGAATGTGGTATCATTACCAGCGTAAAGACAAAAATATAAAATAACTATATATGGTTAAAACAGTTTCATATAATAAAAGAGAATTAGAAAAGAAGAAACAGAGTAAACAGCTGGAGAAACAAAAGCGCAAAGAAGAGCGTAAAGCTAACAGTGCTAGCGGGTCGTTTGAGGACATGATTGCGTATGTAGATGAAAACGGTGTCATATCCAGCACACCGCCTGATCCGGACAAGAAAAAACAAGAGGTGGATATAGAAGACATAGCAGTCTCTACCCCTAAAAAAGAGGAGACGGAAGAAACAGAACTAAGAGGTCGCGTAGAGTTCTTTAACTCAGAAAAGGGTTACGGCTTTATTAAGGATCTTGGAAGTATGGAAAAATATTTCTTCCACATTAGTAGCGCTCCTGATAACATTACAGAAGGAAATATGGTTACTTTTGAGTTGGAACGTGGCAAGAAGGGCATGAATGCCGTGAGGGTCACACTGACAAAATAGATAATCAATCAATTAATAATTAATAAAAAAAAAGATGAACATTTACGTTTCAAATCTAAGCTACAGCACAACAAGCGAGGGCTTACAAGGATTATTCGCAGGTTACGGAGAAGTAACTTCTGCAAACATTATTACTGACAGAGAAACCGGTAGATCTCGTGGTTTCGGTTTTGTTGAGATGCCTAGTGACGATGACGCTAACAAGGCTATTAAAGAATTGAATGAGACAGACTTTGAAGGCAACACTATTAAAGTTAATGTAGCTCGTCCTAAAACTGAAAGAAGCAGTGGCGGCGGATACAATAGCAGCAATCGTGGTGGCGGATATAGCAACAACAGACGATATTAATTCGGATTAAATTGATAAAAGCGGGAAAGTATTTATATTTTCCCGCTTTTTTATTTTCTAACCATTCACAGTGTAATGCTTATTTTCTATGCTTTATTTCCTTAAGCTTATTCTTGGTAAAGTCCCAATTTATTAAAAGTATATTCCTTTTCAATCTGTTCTACCGTCTTCGCTTTCAATCGGATTGAAATTTCTTTCGAGAACTCTAAATAGGCAGTCCCATTCGCAGTAATCATATTCCCGTCACAGACAGCCTGCTTATTGATGTAATTAGCTTTTCCCGTGTAACTTTCTCAGCACTCTTCTTCAGATATTCCAACGTGTTGCTGGTATGCTTCACCTCGTTTAAGAAACCATATTTGCCTAAGAATACGGATGCATTGCAGATCCCGGCAACTAAGATCTTGTTTTTGATGGCACTCTTCACAATAGGAACAATCAGCTTTGCTTCTTCTGTAAACCAACTCATACCACCTATTAATAGAAGAGCTTCATATTTATCTGGTAAAGTATTTATGTCATAATCCGGTATTGTTTTGAACCCACCGATAGATTCAACAGGATCTTTTGTTAGAGACATCGTCTTTACTTGAAACATCTCCCCATCAAGCCCTGTCGTATTATTTAAAGAAGATGCTATAAATGCACCTTCCCAATCAGCGTATTTGGGGAGCAGAATACATATAATTTCTTTATTCATTGTCATTAATATTAGATGCTAAACTATTGAAAATAACAAACCCATTGGCTGAATTAAAAATGAATTTAATTGAGCCAATGGGTTAAGATAAATTTTTATAAGCTACTATCTGCGAATAGGCTGTCTCCGCTTTTATGTCCGAATGCAGGATGTAGATCGAAACGAACAACTCCAACCAGGGCTTTATCACCTACACATTTAGCAATGCGGGCTGTCCCTTCGTTTCCAAATCCGGCACATAGTTCGAAAGCTGTAATACCTTCTGAAACTAATTCCAACGCGACTTTTTCCGCTTCGTCGTAATTAGCTACGCCTACTACAGTAAGATTTATCACTGGAGAATCAATTACTGCACGATGAACCTTAGGATCATTCTTTGGTGCGATGTAAATAAATGCTGCTTTTGTTACCATTGTTGTTATGATATTTAATTTTTTTTTGAAGTAACAAAGTTACTTGTTTTCTTTTAGTAATGTAATCGTCTTTACTGATTATTTCTACCTGAACACTGTATTTTATTTGTTTTTTTAATCTTTAGATGTTAGGCTTTTTGCAGAAACAGCTAATACAATAATTTGTTTGCAGTGGTGCTGTAAACTATTATTGCATTAGCTGTATATATAAAACTTTCAGAAAGCTTTATGATTAGCGCTCTCTATTTTCACCAGGCCTATTGTCCGGGTGCTTGTTATCTGATTGTCGATTATTGGGTTGTTGATTTCTCTGTTTATCAACTTTTTGATTATTTCTTTGACCTTGTCTTTGGTCGTTTCTTTGGTTTCCGTTGACCCACATTCTAGAGTTCCTCTTGCTTTGATCATATCTGCGATTGTTGCTGAGTCTAATAGGTGTCTGGCTTCTGTCGCCTCTGAATCTCATGTATTCTCTTCTATGGTCTCTATTTCTTAACCATGGTCTTGGTCCGTTGTTCATGACCACTTTATGCATTTTGTAGAAATCGTATCTGCTATATCTACTTGGAAGATAGCGATTTGATGCCCATCTTGATCCTGATAAATAATAGAACATGGAGCTGTTTACATCGTAATAAATATTCAAATCGGGGAAGTAGTAGAAGTCTGCACGGTCATATCCGCTAGGCCCCCACGCCGGTTGATGATTTATATTGATTCTGATACTCACTTGTGCATTTGCTGTATACAAGAATCCCATCAGCAATACAGTGCACATACATAAAATAAATTTTTTCATAATGATATTTTTTAATTATTCAAAGAAATTTAGTATCCGCAAATAAACGCAATTATAATTGATATATGGAGAAAAGTAATCAGTAAATGAATTTTGGGAAGATTTTATAGGGAAATTAAACATTTACCTATCATTGTATGTTATTATAACAGTGTCAAGTGGATATTGTTCAATCAAATAGTAAAAGAATATGAGTATAAAGAAAATTAGTCCGATGGAATTTCAGCTTCATGTGTTGGATCCGTTCATTGTGACGTTCCATCATGATGATCTTTTTCCCAAAGGCAATAGAACGATGGAGCCGGAGGTGATGCCTGAAGGAAAGAATAATGGAGAGGACTTTGATATGCAGGCTGATTGGAGAATGTATTATGGTGATACGATTCCTGGTTTTCCCGTGCATCCGCATAGAGGATTTGAAACAGTGACGTTAATGATAAAAGGATTTGCCGACCATTTTGACTCAAAGGGGTCGAAAGGACGATATGGGCAGGGTGATGTGCAATGGATGACGGCGGGTGCCGGTGTGCAGCATTCAGAGATGTTCCCGTTGCTGAATGATGATAAAGAGAATCCTATGGAGTTGTTTCAAGTATGGCTGAACTTGCCTAAGAAGGATAAATTTGCGAAACCTGATTATAAGATGTTTTGGAATGAGCAAGTCCCGACCTTTACAGAGAAGGATCAAAATGGGAATTTATCGGAAATAACTATTGTAGCAGGCGAATATAAGGGTACGAAGTCGTTGGA
Organism: Bacteroidales bacterium UBA1794; assembly: GCA_002315435.1. Lineage (GTDB taxonomy): Bacteria > Bacteroidota > Bacteroidia > Bacteroidales > Bacteroidaceae > DCFW01. Next base: position 44,955 of record DCFW01000027.1, on the reverse strand, counting down.
TCCGCTACCGTCATCGTGGGCTTATGATCGGAATAATCATGTGGGCATATGGCTTATTAAGTTGGAACCGAACGCTGAGTTTACGCTGCCTGCTGTTTCGAGCACATTGAACAGAGTGCTTTATCATTATCGTGGTGCAAGCATAGCGATTGAAGAGATGGTGATCGCAGAAAAATACGAGGTGGAACTTACCGGTGATGATGAAGTTCATATTAAGAATGGCAACGGGGTCACTCAACTGCTACTGCTGGAAGGGGAACCTATCAATGAGCCTGTAGCTGCTTCCGGACCATTCGTACTGAACACAATGAATGAAGTGAAACAAGCGTATTATGATTATCAGAAAACTCGTTTCGGTGGGTGGCCATGGAGTAGTCATGGACCCGTAAATGACAAAGAAGCCGGTAGATTTGCCAGTTATTATGATCGCAAAGAAATAGAGTATCCACCCAAATAAAGGTAGAGGGTTAGAGATATATAAAATCGCAATGAAAGCCAAAAGAAATGTATCCACAGAATGCATTCTCTTTTGGTTTTTATCTTGTTTTATAAAACCGTTTTCCGTGGTTTATCTTTATAGGACAACCACTACTTTGCCAACAGTTCTTCCGCTTTCTACCTGAAGGTGGGCTTGTGCCATTTCAGTGAATGGATAGACATGGAATATATGTGGCTTTATAATTCCTTTTTTCATTAAGTTTGCAATATCCTTCATGTTCTCACCATCGGAATGAGCTAAAATGAATGACCCTTTGACACCTTTTAGTTTAGCCTTTTCAACAACAGATTTATTCAGTCCTGAGGGGATGCTGATGATGGAGCCACCCTCTTTGGTCACATTCAGAGAGTTGTCGATATTGTCACCTCCGATAGTATCCAATACAAAATCGAATTCGCGTGGATGATTGGTCCAATCATAATTGTGATAGTCAATGTGCCCGTCGGCCCCTAATCCCAATACAAATTCTCTGTTCTTTGCAGACGATGTTCCGATGACGGTCGCTCCCAGATATTTAGCGATCTGAACGGCGATATGTCCCACACCTCCGGCCGCTGCATGAATCAGTACTTTCTGCCCTTTCTGAATGTGGGCGTCGGTTACTAAAGCTTGCCAGGCCGTGAGCCCGACCAGAGAGCCGGCGGCTGCTTCCTCATGGGAAATGTTCTCGGGCTTTAGTGTTACTTGATTGGCTGGAGCTGCCACATATTCGGCATAAGTTTTTCCAAGACCGGGGAAGTTGACCATTCCGAAGACTTCGTCACCTATCCTGAAAAGAGGGCTTTTGCTTTCTTCCACTATACCGGAAATATCCCAACCTAGAATCAATGGTCCTTCTTCAACCTTTGTATGATTGAAAACGCCATGTCCTGTACGGGACTTTACATCTACCGGATTGATGCTGATTGCTTTTACTTTTATCAGAATTTCACCGTCCTGTATGTTCGGTTTTTCTACTTCTACGTAGCTTAATTGTTCCACTCCTCCTCCTGGAGTTTTTAATGTAATTGCTTTCATATGTTGATGTATTAAAAATTTATATATGGCAAAGTTCTACTTTTATAGAACAAATTAATTGTATATATTTGTTCAAAATTGGTAGAATAAGATTCCTATGGTTCGTGAAAATTTATATAATGCCTTTTCCATTGAGTGCAAAACATTGGATGAATGTTTAAAGGAAGCCCATGGACACAGCTTTTTTGAGTTGGTCTATATTCTTTCAGGAACAGGAGTGCAGTGCATTAACAGTAATCATTTGGATTACCACGCCGGGCATTTGTTTCTGATCACTCCGGCTGATTGTCATCATTTTGATATTCAGTCCACCACGACCTTTTTCATTCTTCGATTTAATGATATATACATAAAAGATAGTGGAATACCGACAGAGTATATCAGCAAGTTGGAATATATTCTTCAAAATGCCAATCATCGTCCGGGTTGTGTATTGAAGAATATTGAAGATCGATTGATTGTGAAACCTTTGGTGGAAGCGATTCTAAGAGAAGATCTTCATCATGATATCTCTCATTATGAATTGATGCAGCAGTATGTGAATACATTGATTCTGATTGTGTCAAGGAACATTGCCAAGTTTCAAGGTATGTATGTGACGGAATATTCGGAAGAGAAAGCGGTAGAGATTTTGCAGTTTATACAGACTAATATTTTTTATCCTGAGAAATTAAGGACTGAATACCTGAGCACTCGTTTTAATTTGTCAACTGCTTATGTAGGCAGGTATTTCAAGAAGCATACCGGACAAACCATGCAGGAATACATCACACACTATAAGACTCAGTTGATTGAACATCGTCTGGAATACAGTGACAAACGTATCAATGAAATTTCAAATGAATTCGGTTTTACGGATGAAAGTCATTTCAATAAGTTTTTCAGAAAGCAAAAGGGACTAAGTCCTAAATTCTTTCGCCGGGAGTTGAAGAACAAAATTGATGCTTGAGAATAACTTGAATGAAAACAGTAATAATATAACCATTTTATATAAAAACGATATGAATGTGAAGAAGACAATTCTATGTGCTTTTCTTTTTGTTTTAGCAGGAAGTTTCAAGGGATATGCCCAACAAGTTACGGCGAAGGCTGCTCCCAAAGTGATTGTGACAAAGAGTGAGAAGACGCTGCACTCTCAGTGGGATGGCAAGAAAGTGGCTTTCCTTGGTGATTCAATGACAGACAAGCGATGTGTAGGCACGACTTGTATCTATTGGGAATATTTGTCGGAACTTTTGGGCACAGAGCCTTTTGTTTACGGTATCAGCGGTAATCAATGGAACGATATATATCGCCAAGCTGTGAAGTTGCACGAAGAGAAGGGCGACGGTGTGGATGCTATTTTGATTTTTGCCGGAACAAATGATTATTATCATAGTGTACCTCTTGGACGGTTCTTCACTGAAACGACGAAGCAGACTAATTGCAACGGTCAGTTGGTAATGCGCAAATACAGAACTCCGGTGATGGATGATACTACTTTCTGTGGGCGTATAAACAAAGCCATGTGGTATCTGAAAACAAATTTTCCTCAACAGCAGGTCGTTATCATGACACCTATTCACAGAGCTTATGCGAAGTTTAACGAAAAGAATGTGCAACCGGATGAGCGTTATAGCAACGGACAAGGACTGTACGTTGATTCATACATAGATGTGTTGAAACAAGCGGCTTCTTATTGGGCTGTGCCATTGATCGATTTGTATTCGCTAAGCGGGTTGTATCCTCTTGCTGATTCACAAGTGCAATATTTCCACAATGGTGATATGGATCGTTTGCATCCCAATGCCAATGGAGATTATCGCTTGGCAAAAACGATTCAATATCAATTGCTGGCGTTGCCTTCTACTTTTGTAGCGAGGTAAATAAAGAAGAAATAAATAGAAGAGAGTAACCATGCTTGATTTGATGGAGCATGGTTACTCTTATTTTTATTCCCAGAATGCATAGAAGTGATGTACGGGACCATGTCCTTTACCAATTTTGTAATCGGCACCGGCAATAATGGCTTGCGCAATGTAGTCTTTGGCATGTTTCACTGCATCATTCAGTGACAAACCATGTGCTAGATACGAGGCAACAGCTGAGGATAGTGTGCATCCGGTACCATGTGTGTTGCAGGTGTCAACACGGGTAGAAGCAAGTTCCATTATTTCATCATCCTCTGCATTGTAGAATATGTCCACCAACTTTTTGTCGGTTAAATGGCCTGCTTTGAGCAATACGGACACTTGTCTATTGCATGAAAGTGCTTTGGCCACTTGGGGCAACTCTTCTTGAACGGTGATTTTGCGTCCCAATAGAATTTCGGCTTCGGGAATGTTCGGAGTAATCACTCTCGAAAAAGTTATGAGTTCACTTTTAAGAGTGTGGATTGCTTCGTCCTGTAATAGCTTGTCTCCTGAAGTCGCAACCATTACGGGGTCGAGCACGATATTATGGATAGAGTATGCTGATAGTGTTTCCTTAACACAACGGATCAGCTCTGATGAATGAAGCATACCTATTTTGATGGCGTCTGCACCTATATCATCGAGAACTGATTTGATCTGTCCCCGTACAAAGTCAATGGGGATGGGATGCACTCCGGTTACACCTATTGTGTTTTCGTCAACAACGGCTGTGATGGCCGACATTCCGTAACAGCCACATGCCGACATAGTTTTCAGGTCGGCTTGTATACCGGCTCCGCCGCTCGGATCACTCCCGGCGATAGTGAGTACGCGTTTATATTGTTTCATTTGATTGATGTATTATTGGTTTGTTTCTTTTAAAGGCCATTGTTCAAGGTTCCAGGCACTGTTCCAAAACATCCATTCCAGTTGCGAAGCCTGCATATAAGCTTTGGTCATTAAGGCTTGTTCGTCTGCTGTGCTTTGAGCAGCCACTTCATCGCAAATAGCGGTTGCCTGTTCCACTGATTTTTCAAAACCTTCACCTCCATATGTATTAATCCATTGCTGATAGGGATTGTCGATATTTTTTGTTTGATGGCTCAGAATGTAGTCTCCCACTTCTTTATAGATGCGGAAGCAAGGAAGTACTCCTGCCATGGCTATGTGGATGGATATATTGCTAAGCAGTTGATGCAAATAACCTGTATACAGCAAACAGCTAGGTGAGGCTGTAAGGAGAGTTGAATGATTGTTCCCATTCAGGTAGCTTTGGTGTAAGGCGCTTTCTACGAATATGCAGTCATCGGCAAATCGAGTGAAAGTTTGGGCGTATGATTGATTGTCGGCGCGAGAGGCTATTTCTATCAACACCTTACCGTATTCGCTCAAATAGATAGCATCTTGCTGAAGGTAAAAGAAAAATCTTTCTTTAGATAATGTCCCGTTCATCAATTTTTTGATGAATGGAAGTTCCAGTATTTTATGATAGATCGGTCGGGATTGTTCCCATACATGTTCGCTCCATTTCATTTTATTCCAATTTAATTAGGTCTTTGTTATTTTAATTCTGCTTTGAGCTTTATGCTTGCCTCACAGGGATCTTTAGCCGACATAATTTCAGAGACTACAGCAATTCCATTCGCACCGGCTTGATAAATCTCTTTTGCATTATCAAGGTGTATACCTCCGATTGCTACAGTTTGATGGCGACAAATCTTTTTAACTTCACGGATGCCGTCAATACCAAATGGAGGAGCTGTATCTGTCTTGGTGGGCGTACTGAAAACGGGAGAAATGCCAATATAGTCAACGTCCAAGTCGTTACTTAAAAGTACTTGTTCCATATTCTCTACCGAAAGGCCTATGATCTTTTCGTATCCCAGTATATTTCGGGCAACCTTGTAAGGGATGTCGCTTTGGCCGATGTGTATACCATCGGCATTGCAAGCGAGTGCTATGTCAAGCCGGTCGTTGATAATGAGAGGTATTTTGTGCGTAGTAAGGATCTGTTTGAGCTTTATGGCCTGTTCATAGAATTCAAGTGAAGAGCAATCTTTTTCTCGCAGTTGCACCATGGTGACTCCTCCTTTTATTGCTTCTGAAACTATGTATTCAAGCGATCGTCCCTGTGACAGTCGGCGATCAGTGACCAGATACAGACTTAAATCAAATGAAGGCATGGTTATCGTTTTAAATCGGTTGCTAATATGTTATCAGTCAGATTGCAAAGTTCATCCAGAAAGTAGAGTTGCATGGTTCCGTTTCCTTGTGCTTTGTTTGCGGCCCTTTCTCCGGCAATGCTCATTACAGCCATGGCATGAGTTGCAGCTTCAAGATAGTTGTTGTTGATGGCTGCAAAAGCTGCCGTGATAGCAGTCGCAGTACAGCCCATTCCGGTGACGCGTGTCATGAGTGGAGAACCATTAATTACCATTTCAGTGTCTTTGCCATTCGTTATGTAGTCGGTGGGACCACTAATAACGACAATCGCCTTCGTCTCCTTGGAAAGTTGCTTAGCCGAATTCAATGCGTTATCAGATGAATCGCTGCTATCTACTCCTTTGGTATATGTCGAGCTGTTGACCAGTGCCATGATTTCGGATGCATTTCCACGAATGATGGTCGGTTTGACTGTTTCAATCAACTGTTTGCATACTTGGGTGCGATAAGCGGTGGCACCGGCACCTACAGGATCAAGCACAACAGGAATTCCTTTTTTTAGAGCAGCCTTTCCTGCTACCATCATGCTCTTTACCCAATCGGCATTCAGTGTGCCTATATTGATAACTAGGGATGATGCAATTTGTACCATATCTTCCACTTCTTCTACGGCATGAGCCATTATGGGAGATGCCCCGATAGCCAATAATGCATTGGCAGTGTTGTTCATTACTACAAAGTTGGTAATGTTATGTACCAACGGTGCTTGCTGATGAACGGCATCAAAGTCTCTTTGTAATTTCTTTACGTCTATCATAACTTCATTTTTTAAATAAAAAAAAGACCGTTTCGTGTTTATAAAACAACGAAACGGTCTCCATATCTAGAGCTTACTAGTTCTGTATGATACTACCATATTCCTACGCTGTTATTAAACATCTCAGGTTCCAAGGGTATAATCTCAGCTCGCCATTGAATACAGACGAACACCCCTTATAGTATTTATGAAGGCAAATATAGGAAATTCTTTTCTGAGAAAGTTTGTCCTTTTATTATTTATTGTGTGAAATTGTTAATTATGAGATAGTATCTTAAGTTTATCCGGATTATTTTACGGAATAAATTAATTGTATATCTTTGTTTGAAAATAGAAAGATTATGAAGGATTTTACTTATTATGCTCCTACGAAGGTTGTGTTCGGGGCAAACTCAGAAAAGCAAATCGGACAGTTGGTGAAGGATTTTAACGGAACAAAAGTTCTGGTTCATTATGGCGGAAAGAGTGCTGAACGCTCAGGCTTGTTGGATGCGGTATGCAAAGGATTGGAAGCAGAAAACATCCAATATATAAAGTTAGGCGGAGTGGTACCTAATCCTCGCCTTTCGAAAGTGTATGAAGGCATTGAATTATGTCGCAAAGAAAATGTTGATTTTGTGATTGCCGTAGGTGGCGGTAGTGTGATTGATTCATCCAAAACGATCGCATTGGGCGTGCCTTATAAAGGTGATGTGTGGGACTTTTATATGGGCAATGCTCAAGCTAAAAGTTGCCTCCCTATTGCCGCTGTACTGACTATTCCTGCTGCCGGAAGTGAAATGAGCAACAGTTGCGTGATCACTAAGGAAGAGGGTAATTTGAAAAAGGGTTACGGTACGGACTTGGTACGTTGCAAGTTTGCCATCATGAATCCTGAACGTACTTTTACTTTAGGCAAGTATCAGACAGCATGCGGAGTGACTGATATTATGATGCATACTATGGAGCGTTATTTCTCGCTTGATGATGATATGACGGTCACTAATGCTATTGCTGAGGGACTTTTGCGTGCAGTGAAGGAGAGTGCATTTGAGGTGTTGAAAGATCCGAATAATTATCATTATCGTGCTCAGATCATGTGGGCAGGTAGTTTGGCTCATAATGATCTTACCGGTTGTGGTACATCAGGAGGCGACTGGGCGACTCATCGCCTTGAACATGAATTAAGTGCTTTGTTTGATGTAGCTCATGGAGCCGGATTGGCAGCTATATGGGGCAGTTGGGCGCGCTATGTTTATAAGGAGAGTGTGACTCGCTTCGCACAATTCGCCGTGGATGTGATGGGAGTTACCAATGACTTCAAATCGCCTGAACGTACGGCACTAGCAGGCATTGAGGCCGTGGAGAATTTCTATCGCGCCATAGGTATGCCTACAAACATACGTGAGTTGATCGGCCGTGAGGTGACGGATGAAGAGATAAAGGTTATGTTGGATAAATGTAGTTGGGGTGGAACCAAGACACTCGGTAACTTGAAAGTGCTGCATAATGACGATATGGAAGCGATCTATCGCATGGCGCAGTAAACTCGTTGAACTATCAAAACCTTCTGACATGGAGAAACCATTTATCACTCTTACAAAAGAAAATATAAAGACAGAACATATTTGTTGTGCCATTTCCGATAAGAAATGCAAAGAGAGTTACGAACTTAAGAAGGAGTGGCTGAAGAAAGAGTTTGACAATGGATATGTGTTTCGTAGGCTCAATGATCGTGCAAAAGTCTTTATTGAGTATGTACCGACAGAGAATGCATGGGTGCCGGTACATGCTTCAAATTATTTAATGATCAATTGTTTCTGGGTCTCGGGGCAATACAAAGGAAAAGGTTATGGCAAGGCTTTGTTGCCTGATTCATTCTATTTGCAATTTACAAAGCCGGTTGAGGACAAACTCAATTAATTGAGTTTGTGAAATGAAGCTGATCATTTCATGAAAACATCAGTATGTTTTCATCAACTGGAACAGATGAAATCATAAAATCAATTAATTGATTTTCCAATAACTTAAATATTAACATAAAAGGACAATTTTGCAGAATGTTTAGTCCAAGAGTCTAAGGTACCCCCTCTTCCTTTTTTTTTGCAAACATTATTTCGTTCATTATGAGATAAATAGAAAATAGGGGATTCTCTACTTTTGGCTATTTTCAGAGATTATTCGTTGTGAAATGTAATATTTTCGCCCATGAAATAGTACTTTATTTAATGATAATAGTAACATTATCAATCATTTATATTACGTATAAGTAATAATATTAACATTTTTAAAAGAGTCTAAGAGAGTCTAAGCACATAGACTCTGTTTAGACTCTTGTATAAGAGTAGAATTTCAATATAACTATCATAAAATAAGATACTTATCAATATATTTTACAGAGAAATGGAAACTGTTTTTATGTTAATATTAAATACAGTATGATACAATCATTAATATAATTCGATAATATGTAATAATAGGATGAATATTGTAGTATCTATGAGCTTTGCTCATGGAAATAGAGGATGCTTCAATGGACATTTCTATGAAAAGTAGAATTTATTCTGTTGTTAATTGGAATAAAGGTTGTATGTTAAGGAGTGCATGATGAATAATATTAAATACTAATATATTAATTAATACAATTAATAACTTAATCCAATAATATAGGGTACTAATTTCCTTCTAATAAGGACTATCTTTATCTTTATTTTATTCGTATATTGCTTATAATCAATATTATATTGAATATAATTACCTTGTTAATATATTTATACAATATAAGAGTGTATCATCAAAATGAAAATGTTGGAAATAGCAGATATTTAAATTGTAAGTATCTTATTATTAGATGATATACATTATTTTATTTCTATATTTGAATATTTATAAGAATGAATGTATCAAAATAGGCTCAAGAGTCTAAATGGAGTCTAGGTGCTTAGACTCTGTTAGACTCTTGCAGGCTTATCTATTATCTATTATTTTTATAACATACTGAATTTGTGACACATATAAATATGTAGGAAATTGTGATTATTATAAATGTTATAAAATACTCTTTTTATACATAAATACAGCATTAGGCGATATGCAGAAAAAAAGAATATAATCAATTGATTACTAATGTGATAGCAGTTGTAAAATGCATGTATATTACGTTTTAAGCAAAAAAGCACAAAAAAGAGAAAGGGGGGTACCTTAGACTCTTAGACTCTTTTGTTTTATGCAATTTATATGCGAAGGATATTTTTACAAAAGGATACTCTTATATACAATATCGCCTATCTTTGCTTATACCTAACAGATATAATCGGAATGAGCAGGGTGTTACTATCCTCATCAGGTTCCCATGAAACTTCGCTTACTATGAGTTCCTTGAAATATGCGTTTATTGTTGTCATAAAGTAAGTACATAATTTCTCTTGTAAAAAGTGAGTTTTAGGGGCTTCGCACATGCTTTCCATTAAAGACGAGTAATAAAGTTTTCCATTTTCGTCAATTTCTCCAATTTTCTCAAGGTATCTTTTTACTTCGTTATACATATTCTCTTTTATCTCTGCGATCGTTTCTATATTGCACAGAGGTTCCTGCTCATATTGTTTGTTCATAACCATCTTTAGCCAATATACTATCATCGCATTTTTTTCTTTATCTGGAAATATTGCGAATTTGGGCTTTATTTTATCTCCAACTCTAGGAATGCAATTATAGTCGCCTTCTAGTTGAATCATATAATCTCCTATAAAAATCTCATCTAACCTTATATACATTTTCATATTGATACTGTTTTTAAATGTTTCGTTATAATATTGTTTTTTCAATGAGGCGCAAAGGTACATAATTTTGTTAATTAACAAAATGAAATGATTAAATAAGACAAATCTGAAATTTTATTTTGTGAGTAAAATTACCATGATTGTATAAGATTAATGATGATAAAAATATCATATGTGATTTAAATAATGTATATTTGTATACTAATAATCATGTTATGGAAAATAAAATGAATATCACAAGGCTTTGGTGTAAATCAAGGAATAATGTGCTAAATGGAGAGGGCTTTTTAAGAGATATAAGTATCTCTGTACAACCTTTCTTTCATGATGAAAAAAATCTTTTTACGTGGGAGGAAATTAATGGTTATAAAAGTCTAGTTTTGCTTGGAGAAGCTGGCTCTGGTAAATCGGTCACGATTCTTAATGAATTGGATCGTAAGGATAATACTATTTACCATAATTTAGCTGAATATAGTGATGAATCACGATTGATTTGTGACGTTTTTATGTCTAATAGGTTTACTCAATGGAAATCTTCTGGAGAACCTTTGGCTTTATACCTTGATGATTTTGATGTTGCTTTTAGAAATATAAAGACTTTACCGTTAATTCTCAAAAGACAGTTAAACACAATAAAAGACCTATCTTCTCTCTTATCTCTTAGACTAATTTGTCGCTCTGGGTATTGGACAAATGATCTAGATGAGTTTCTCAAAATGTACTTTGGTGAAGATAATCATGAGATTTTTCAAATAGCGCCTTTATCTAAAAATGATATACTTTGTTTGGTAGATGACGAAAAAATCAATACTTCTTTCATTGACGATGTCATTAGTCATGAAGTACAACCTTTTGCTGTAAATCCTGTTTCTCTTAAATTATTAATCACAGATTATAAGCAAAATAAACATCTTTCGATAACTCGAAGTCAATTGTATGAGAATGGCTGCAAAGCATTATGTTCAGAGCCTAAGGAATATAGGCAGTTTCAAAATCCTTCTTCTCTGTCTGTTGATAAAAGCTTGGCTATTGCATCGCGAATAGCGGCCCTTATGGTTTTTTGTAATAAATCTCATATAGATATACGCCAGAATCCTCCATATGATGAGAGAAGGTTGACGCTGATTGATATTCAAGAAGGACTTGAAAATACGGATAAATATTCGTTTTTATTCACTCAACCTGACATAATTGAAGTTGTAACTAATACCTCACTATTCTCTTATCTCAATAAATACTCATATAGTTTCTATCATTGGTCATATGCCGAATATTTGGCAGCTAGATTTATCCTTAATCATGAGTTTTCTATAGAGCAGATTCTGTCATTGATTACAGTTTCGAGCGATAACGATGGTATGGTTGTAGAACAAGTAAAAGGTACCGCATCTTGGCTGGGGACACTTTCACAATCTCTGTTAGAAATAAATATTAAGCAGGATCCATTAAGTATTCTTGCAGGGGATTTATTAAATGAAAGTGAGAAGTATAAATGTCAGCTCATTGAGTCTCTATTTGAAAAATTAGCAACAGTGACTATAACAGATGGAAATTGGAATCTTAGATATCAATATTACAAATTAAATTATTCGGGCTTAAGTGATCAAATTCGGCCATATTTAATGAATAAAGAAAATAACTTTTTGACCAAAAGAGTTGCTGTAGATATAATAGAGTCATGTGAATTGCGAGAATTGTCAAGCGACTTATTAACGATTGCAATGGATAAATCTGCAGATCAATATTTACGCGGAAGAGTCATTCATACATTAGCAGAGTTAGGAAATGAGGAAGAAAGAAGATCTCTAAAGCCCTATGCAATAGAGCCACAGGATGACGATGGCGATGATGAGATTAAAGGTGCTGCATTAAAAGCAACATGGCCTGATATAACAAGTACAGCAGAGGTCTTTGACGCATTAACACCTTTTAAAAAAGATAGTCTGATCGGTTCATATAAGATGTTTATCAATTATATTCTTGCTGAAAAGATCGAAAATAATTATTTATCTGATGCATTGAAATGGTGTCAAAGATATCCTCAGTTTATTGCAAGAAGGTATAATAATGATTTGAAAAGATTAAGTGATATAATAACATATCAATGCTGGAAAAATTACAGTTTATTAAATAATATACAGCTATTCGCAGAGGTAATCTTACTAAGGATACAAAACCATGTTAGTATATTCCCAATTCCTGAAAATTTTCAAAAAAAATGGGAGCCTTTAAATGTATCTAGAGAGATTAAACATAATATGTTGATATGTTTGATTAATTTTGATTCTGTTCGAGAGGATAATATATATTATTTGTGGTCAGTATCGTTAATTGATAATGAAGATTTCGATTTTGTTTTGTCACATTTTACTGCAAAGGAAAATGTCGATAATAGAATGAAATGGGCCTGTTTATTGAGTTATTTTGAATACTCAGATGCGAATAGAATTGATTCAATACTAAAATTGATTGAAAACTATAATGAGCTGAAAACTGTATTTTCTGAATGGTTGAAAACTGTTGAATTAAACTCAGATGAGGCAAGAGAATTAAAAGCTCAATGGGTAAAACAACAATGGCTAAACGAACGGGAGATTTCACCCACTTTAAAAATTGATGTACAAAAAAAATTGTTTCAAAAAATTTCTAGTCTTGAATTAACTAATAATTGGATATATTTTATTGAGTTTTTTAGAGACTTAACTCTTACTTCTACTAGTCGGATATATGGTGATATCCTCAATCCAGATGTTACTGGATTTGAAGCATGGAAAGGCCTTAGCGTAAGTCTGAAATCAAGAGTAGAAGCTTTCGCAAAAAAATTTTTAGAGGAAAATGATGATTGTTATAGAGAATGGTTTGGAAAAAATATTTTTCATGGAACCGCTTCAACTGGATATAAGTGTTTAGTATTATTCAATAAATATGATTCAGATACGCTTGAAAGTTTGAGTACAACGGTATGGGAGAAGTGGGCGCATATAATATTGGCCTACCCACAAGCAAGTGGTATTTCTGGAACGGATCAAAGCTACAAACTAATAATACAGTATGCCTATTCTAAGAAACCTAATATTCTAATCAATATTATAAAAGAGTTAATAAAAAGCGATAATAAAGAAGACGATTCAACTCTTTTTATACTTTATAGAATAGAGCATATAATAGATGATCAAATAATAAATGTCTTTATCGAATTGATTAATGAAGGGGCCTTATATGCAAGACCCTCAGCCGATTTAATTCGATATGTATTTAAATTTTGCTATCCTACTGCATCACAAATTGCAAAACAACTATTGAAACAGAACGATTTGAAAAGTATTCTCGTTGGGGTAGAATTCGCAAAATATTGCAACGAAACGGATTGGATTTATCTTATGAATTATTTTAAAGACAATGATGAATTTGCGGAGAAGTTATTCTTGAAATACGCAAGTGATTATTACATAGATAAAAACCCATTATGGAGTCGTCTCAAAGAAAATCAAATTGCGTCATTGTATCTTTTTCTGTATAGTCTTTTTCCTCCAGAAACAGATCCTCAGTTTGAAGGCGCCCACTTTGTAGGGCCTCGAGAAGGTGTTACATCTTTTAGAGAGTCTCTTTTACAAAATCTTATAAATAAAGGAACCTTAGAGGCTATTTCTGCGATGGAATCTATAAACGAAAAGATTCCTTCAGATAGCATTAAATTTCAGCTAGTGGCTGCCAAAGATATCTATCGAAAATTGAATTGGCATCCTTTTGCTCCATCTGACTTCTTAAAATTAAGTGAAAATGGCAACATGAGGATTATATCTAATAATGCCGACTTATTAAATTTAATCATAGAATCATTATATAGATTGGAAGAAAGGCTTCAGAAAGAGAATTCTTTATCATTTGCATTATGGGATTTTGTGAAACGAAATGAGACAACAAAGAAAGCACTTTATAAGCCTAAAAAGGAAGAGTTGCTATCAGATTTTATAAAAGATCATCTTACTAATGATATTCAAAAGTACGGAGTTCTGTCATTTAGAGAAGTGCAAATAAAAAGGGCTAATTGTGTGCATATGGGAGCTGCTGGTGAAAAAATTGATATTCTTGTTTCTTATTCTAATAAAAGGTATTCAACAGTAAATAAGGTTATTATAGAGGTTAAAGGATCTTGGAATCCTGGAGTAAAAGAGAGTTTACAGGCACAATTAGTAGATAGATATATTAAAACCGATGAAAATGCTTATGGTTTATATTTAATAGGATGGTTTGATTGTGAAGCTTACGATGATTGTAAAAACTATACAGGGAATAAATTAATTGATGATGCAAAAAGATCTTACGATGAAAATGCCAAGAAAGTATCTTCTGATAATGTAATAGTTAAATCATTCATATTAGATTGTAGGATGAAGAACTAGAACTTCTTATTTGCATAGCGTTGAGAGAAGAAAGTAACAAAGTAACTGAATTTAGGTGTAGTTGCTAAAACGCAAGGGTTCTTACTTGAAGAAATGAGCATGACTCATCATATAGGATTCCGCTTAGGGACGAGCTTTTGGTTATAAGATGGGATCTCTAAAATATTTAGATACAATGAAAACAATAAGATTATTATTTATTCTATTATGCTTGTCGCAGGTGGCTAATGCACAAGTACGTTTATTAGACGAGGATACTAGGACTCCTATCGCTTATGCAACAGTTATGAACAAAGGGAAATTAGTATGCTATTCTGATACGGCTGGTTATGTGAAACTACCTGCTGATTCGGATGCGGCAATATCCATACAGCACATTGCTTATCAAACTTATGAGGGTAGTGCAAAAGAATTGCCGAAAGAAATACTTTTGACCCCCATTCACTACAATTTAAGCGATATAGAAGTGAAGGCAACGCATCCTGATTATATACGATTAAAAGGATATTTCCGAAGTTATGAGGTAAATTCTGAAAAGAAAGACAGTACCTTGAAATATTTTGTAGATGGCATTGTAGAATATTATATTCCGGTAAAGAAAGGAAAGGTTAAACATCGTATTATAGAGTATCGTTCTTTCGAAGATAGATCTTTTCAAGACGAGAAATCAATACCGTTAATGGCTGACCTTGATCTCGGTAAGCCCGAAATACCTAAGATAGTAATGGGAACACCTAGAGTAGAAAGTGATATTCTGTCTTCCAAAAAATATCAACAAACAAAGGATGGTGGTATTATGATTAAAGGAGTATTAGCCGGTGTGATGAAAACAGACAGCTTGCATCATAGGCTGATGAGTATTAATTGGGTAGCTCCACGTGATAAGATATCTATCTCCCTTTTCGGATTATATAGTGTGCAAGTAACGAAAGATATTTATACGGTATATTCTAAATTGATAAATGATTCATTTTCTTGGTCGGGGCTTATGAGTCAGAGTGATTATCAAAAGTGGGAGTTTAAAACCCGAAAGAAACATGATATATTGGTTGAAACCTATTCAGAATTCTACGTTCAGGAGCATGATCTAGTTACTAAGGATGCGTTGAAAGACCTCGATTTAGTAAGTGGTAATAAAGTTCCCGATTCACATAATTATGCTTCAACCTATTGGAATGCATCCTATATTCCCCATAACAATGCTTATGTGGAAAACATGCTGACCCATGTAATGAAGATGAAATGAAAGCTAAAAGTTAAAAGAATGCTTGGTAACAGCTACCAAAGTGGATAGAGAACATTAATCCCTGAATTTTTATTCAGGGATTAACTTTCTTTTGATTGTGGTGTCAACGGGAATCGAACCAGTGGCACATTAAAATAAATCAAACATTATTTCCGGTTTAACTGGTGGTTTAACTTTTGGGGTAAAAGCAGGAGCAAATAAATCATTTAATGTTAGAAGTCCATATGTCCGCTCTACTCAAATTATGAAAACGATCGGATGCCTATAAGTAAAGATGAGAGGTGTTCCTATCGTTGTCAATTTAATTTATCGGTTGATTATGAGTACTTTCTATTAATGTTGGGATAGTAGGTGGTCGGCTTATATATAAATTTAAAATAATATATACAACAAGCTTGTTGGTTGTAAAAAATGGTTATATTTACATGTATTTGTTTCTAGATGTAACAAATAAGGCGTTTTAGATAATATCCTTTTTTTTAATTTGAAAGTTTTACGCATCAAAGTCAATCGCTCACTCTATATAATAATAGAGCGGAAGTTATCGTTTGATGTTGAGGCATTTCAAGTTAAAGAATCCATAGATCTATTTCCTCCACGCTTCTTTATTATTCACAGACTGTAGGAGGTGAGTCTTAATACATTTTATTATGACGTGGTTATGGGTTATACTTAGTGTCGCATTGATTGGAGGGATTATTTCCTTTCTCATGTCTGGAAGTATAAGAGCTGCTATAGCTGGGGCTACGGGTGCAGGCATGGGCTGTGCTTATCTAATATTTAAGATATTCCTAGCACTTCTTGCTCTTTTTATTCTTTTCAAAATAGGAGAATGGCTTTTCAGCAGATACTAATTTTGAGATGATACAGGGCGTTTAAGATATAATCCTGTGTTTGGAATCTCGACAATTTCAAAGAATGGGGATAATAGACAAGAACGCTCATGTCAATGCTATATGGCAGTTGAATGATAAAGTGGATAAATAAAAAAAGCACCTAAACGTGTGTGTTTAAGCGCTTTATCTTTCTGTGGTGCCAACGGGAATCGAACCAGTGACACAAGGATTTTCAGTCCTTTGCTCTACCAACTGAGCTATGGCACCATCATTATTTCTGATTGCGGTGCAAAGGTAGGGCAAATATATATTGCTTCCAAATAAATGAGAAAGTTTTTTCTATTTTTCTTCCGTCAATGCGTTCCATCCTTGCGCTTTCAGTTCAAATTCTTTGTCATCACGTGTAACCAATGCATATCCCAATTCGGGACGAGTGATATGACCGATAAGCTTGATACCTTCTATATCTTCTATTTTATCATGATCAGTAATGGGCACTGTGAACAGTAACTCATAATCTTCTCCTCCATTAAGGGCACATGTAGTGACGTTCATGTTCATCTCTTCTGCCATCACTGCCGTTTGGTAGTCAATAGGAATGCGATCTTCATAGACACGACAACCCACGTTGCTTTGTTTACAAATATGTATCAATTCGGATGAGAGTCCGTCACTAATATCCATCATGGCAGTGGGTTGTACTCCGGCTTCGGCCAACTTCTTAATGATGTCGCCACGAGCATCCGGTTTCAACTGACGTTGCAATAGATATTCTTTGCCTGAGAAATCAGGCTCTATGTCTTTCTCTCCTTTGAAAACTGCATTTTCCCTTTCGAGCAATTGCAGTCCCATGTAGGCTGCACCTAGATCACCGCTCACACAGATGAGATTGGTATCTTTGGCTCCGTTGCGGTATACGATTTTATCTTTGTCGGCTTCACCGATACAAGTAATGCTGATGGCCAAACCGGTAAGTGATGAGGTGGTGTCTCCACCAACAATGTCCACTCCGTGTTCTTCGCACGCCATGCGCATACCGGCATAGAGTTGTTCCATATCCTCTATACAGAAACGTTTGCTTACTGCTAATGATATGGTCATTTGAAGTGGTTTTCCGTTCATGGCGTATATATCGCTGATGTTGACTGTTGCAGCTTTGTAACCCAACAGCTTCAAATCATAATAGACGAGGTTGAAATGTACGCCTTCCATTAACAGGTCTGTGGTGACAAGCATTTCTTTGTCGGGATAGTGGAGCACAGCGGCATCATCACCTATACCGTAAAGTGAGGAGGGATTCTTCAATTCGATTCCTTCAGTCAGGTGATCGATGAGACCGAATTCACCGAGTGTGGCAATGGGTGTTCTTTTTCCTTTCTGCATTATCACACACGATTTATAAGTTCACGGAATATGGTTGCCATGCGAGGTTGCGCGGCATCGGCTGCTTTCTGTACATCTTCATGGCTCACTTCAACGATTTTGCCTTCTACACCGAGGTCGGTGATGATAGATACTCCGAATACTTTAATCTTGCAATGGTTGGCTACGATTACTTCGGGGACGGTGGACATGCCCACTGCGTCAGCACCCCAAATGCGGAACATCTTGTATTCATGAGGAGTTTCGTAGGTGGGACCCTGAGTACCCAGATAAGTGCCTTGTTGTACTTCAATGCCTTTCTCTTTGGCTATCTTCAACGCTTTCTGCACCAGATCCTTGTCATAAGCATTGCTCATGTCGGGGAAACGGTCGCCGTAAAGGTTTTGTCCGCGCAAAGGATGTTCGGGAAAGTAATTGATGTGGTCCGTGATAATCATCAAATCACCTATCTTGAAATTAGGATTGGTGCCACCGCTGGCATTGGATACGAGCAGTGTTTTGATGCCTAATTCTTTCATGACACGGATAGGGAAAGTTACTTCTTTCATGGAGTACCCTTCATAGTAATGGAAACGACCTTCCATAGCCATCACATCTTTGTCTCCTAATTTACCGAAGATAAGTTTGCCTTTGTGTCCCTCAACAGTGGAGACAGGGAAATTAGGGATATCTTTATATTCGAACTCGTATGTATCAGTGATTTCGTCAGCCAGATGTCCCAATCCTGTACCTAAAATGATAGCTGTGTCGGGGTTAGTGTGCATTCTCTCTTGGAGAAATGCTGCTGTTTCTTTTATTTTTTCTAACATAACTAATTATATTTTTGTCAAAACTTTCATTCTGTTCCATTTCAAATTTGATTTTAAGCGGCAATACATAAAGGTGCTGCCTGAGTATCAAATTGATATCTTTTTCCATAATTAACAATCGTACGGCATCTTTTTCGGTGGTGATGATGATCTTGTTTTTACCTTTCATATCATCATAGGACTGTCTGATTCGTTCAATGTCTTTGTTGGTGAATTGGTGATGGTCACCGAAAGTGACCGCTGTAATGTGTCCGGTGTATTCATTCAGGTCTTCAAGCATCCGTTGTGGGGATGCAATTCCTGTAAGTAGTAATACTTGCTTGTTGGATAACTCACTAAGCGGAAAGGAGGGGGCATCTGTCAAGAAAAGAGGCTTTAGATTGCCATATACCAATTTGGTAAAGTAAAGAGTCTGATAGGGATATAAATTCAGATGCTTGGATATGATTCGATAGTCCATCGGCTTTACATCTTTGGGGCATTTGGTGACGATGACGATATTGGCCCTGTTTTTCCCATTTTTCGATTCACGCAAGCGACCTGCCGGCAGCAGTTCATCATTACAAATCAATCGAAAATAGTCAACAAGCAGAATATTGATGCCAGGTACCACATAACGGTGTTGGAAAGCATCGTCAAGAAGGATCACATCCAATTGATTGTCTTCGCTCATGCGGTCTATGCCTTCACAGCGGTCAGCATCAACGGCAATTCGGATGTTTGGATACTTCAATTTCATCTGGTAGGGCTCATCACCGATTTTATGCATCGGCGTGTTGGCATCGGCAAGAATATAGCCATGCGATTTCCTTTTGTATCCACGGCTCAGTACACCTACGTTGAACTGGTCCTGAAGAAGATTGATGAGATATTCCACGTGAGGAGTTTTACCTGTTCCGCCGACGGTGATGTTGCCGACGCATATGACGGGAATATCAAACCGACGTGATCGCAGAACACCCCAGTCGAATAATTTATTACGAGTGTATACTCCCAATCTATAGAGGTATGAGAGGGGGAGTAATGCCTTGTTTATTTTTATATAGTTGTCTTCCATTATCTGATTGTCAAGTTATATGGCATACGGGTTTGGATGGCATCAATGTGATTCTGTACACGATTGATTAATCCGAGTGTGGTGAAATATTCACCGATATCACTTTTCAAAATTTGCGATTTGATGTATTTAGTCGGCTCTGTGTTAAACAGCGAAGTAAATACATCTTCTTTCTTAGGATAGCTCTTCACGGAATATCCTTTAATCTTGGCTATGCGTGAAGCTATTTTAATGGCATCGTCAAGTCCGCCCAAGTTGTCGACCAATCCAAGTTTCAGAGCTTCGGATCCTGTCCATACTCTTCCTTGAGCAATGGTGTTGATTTGAGCTGTGGTACGTTTACGTCCTTCGGCACATCTTTTCAGGAAGAGGTTATATCCTCTGTTTATTTCCATTTGTATTAATGCTTGCTCTTCAGGATTCATACCACGTGAGATATCTCCGAAGTCGGAGAATTTATTTGTTTTGACATTGTCAAACGAGATTCCTACTTTCTTGGCTAGTTCACCTGCCTCGGGGATTAGTCCGAATATACCGATAGAACCGGTAAGTGTGGTAGGTTGGGCAACTATTACACTAGCTCCACTGGAAATGTAATAACCTCCTGATGCTGCGTAATCGCCCATAGATACGATTACAGGCTTTTTCTTTTTCAGATTTTTGATTGCATTCCATATTTGCTCCGAGCCGAAAGCACTTCCTCCGGGAGAATTGACGCGAAGTACGACAGCTTTGATGTCATTGTTATCAGCAAGTTCTTTCAAGTCGCTGACAACTGTTTCGGATTTGATTCCTGATTCATCCGATGAAGTACCTCCATCTATTTCACCGAATGCGTAGTAAACGGCTATTTCATTGTCTGATTTGCTTGATACGGTTGATTTTACGTTCACCATTTCATCCAGTGAGACAAGAGGAATCTTTTCTGAATCATCTACTTTCATGGTTGATTTGATGATTTTAGGCACATCCTCTTGGTAAGCCAGGTAATCGACCATTTTATTTTTCTTTACGTCTTTGGCTTCCATAAACATCATGCCATTATCCGCAAATGTGTTTAATTGCTGCTTGTTGATGCCCCGTGAAAGCGATACGTCATCCAACAGTTGCGACCAAATAGAATGGAGAATATTGCTCATTTGCATGCGGTTGGCATCGCTCATTTTATTGAGAATGTAGGGCTCGACTGCCGATTTAAAAGTTCCGACTCTGAATACTTGCATCTTCACGCCCAGTTTTTCCAACAAATCTTTGTAGAACATGGTTTGAGCAGAAAGTCCTTTCCATTCAACATTACCATCGGGATTAAGTATCATTTTGTTGGATACGCTGCAAAGGTAGTAGAGTCCTTGCGTATAGTTGTCAGAATAAGATATAATGAATTTACCGCTTTTCTTGAAATCAATCAATCCATTACGTATTTCTTGAATGGATGCAAAGGATGCACCGCTCAATGAGGTGGCTTTTATGTATATACCGCGTATGTTGGGATTCGTTTTTGCTTTTCTGATAGATCTTAATATATCGTCTAATCCATAGCTCGAAAACTTATCATCTACAATCTTTAGTCCCTTCAAAGGATTTTCTTCTGTACGTTCTTCTAATGATCCGTTGAGATCCATTTGCATGACTGAGTTCTTCTGGACGGAGGTGGTCGTGCTTCCACCTGATGAAACCATAATAGATATTATGAAAATAAAACCTATCAGTGATACAAGGACTCCGGTTATAATTAAACCTGTAACGGTGGCGAATGTGTATTTTAAAAATTCCTTCATAATTTTATGCGTTAATTTTAGGAAAGTGTAATATGGCTCAAAAATAGGTTATTTATATTAAAAAATCAAGATTAATATAGGAAAAATAACTTTTTGCTCTAAAAACGGGAGGTGCTGGCTATTTATTAGTAACTTTGCGTTTACATTATAACTAATTGTACAATGCTCTGATGGCTAAAGATAAAACTGTATATGTGTGTAGTAATTGCGGGCAGGACTCTCCAAAATGGATGGGAAAATGTCCGTCTTGTGGTGAATGGAATACGTTTGTGGAGGAGGTCGTACATCCGGTTGCAGTGAGCAAACGTACCGATTGGCGCACGGAGCCTGCACGTTCGAAGCCTACACTGTTGAGTGAGGTAGAAGCCGATGAAGAACCGCGTATTGACATGAAAGATGCTGAATTCAATCGTGTACTTGGTGGCGGATTGGTGCTTGGGTCTCTAGTGTTGATAGGTGGAGAACCGGGTATAGGGAAATCTACATTGGTGTTACAAACTATCTTGAAACTTACGAATAAGCGAGTTTTATATATAAGTGGAGAGGAGAGCGCAAAGCAATTGAAACTTCGTGCCGATAGATTGTCGAGTATGTCTTGCGATTGCCACATTGTGTGCGAAACTTCACTGGAACAGATTTATACTCATATTAAAAATGTGAATCCCGATATTGTCATTATTGATTCTATACAAACGATTTCTACTGAAAATCTGGAATCATCACCGGGAAGTGTAGCGCAGGTACGTGAATGTGCTGCATCCATACTTAAATTTTCCAAAGAGAACAATACGCCTGTATTAATGATTGGTCATATTAATAAGGAGGGTAGCATTGCCGGTCCTAAAGTGTTGGAGCATATCGTGGATACGGTGTTGCAATTCGAGGGAGACCAGCATTACATGTATCGTATATTGCGTTCGATAAAGAATCGTTTCGGAAGTACGGATGAATTGGGTATTTATGAAATGCGTCAGGATGGACTTCGGCAAGTGAGTAACCCGTCGGAATTGTTCCTTTCACAATCACATGAAGGAATGAGTGGTGTGGCTATTGCTTCAGCCATAGAGGGTATTCGTCCGTTTCTGATTGAAACACAAGCTTTGGTCAGTTCGGCTGTTTATGGCACTCCGCAACGTAGTGCTACGGGATTCGATATCCGGCGAATGAACATGTTGTTGGCTGTGCTGGAGAAGAGAGTCGGTTTCAAACTGGCTCAGAAAGACGTCTTTCTGAACATTGCAGGAGGTTTGCGTGTTAGCGATCCGGCAATTGATTTGGGAGTGATCAGTTCTATTCTTTCATCTAATATGGATGTGGAGATTGAAGGACAGATCTGTGTGGCAGGTGAAGTGGGATTATCGGGTGAGATTCGTCCGGTAAATCGTATAGAGCAACGTATTGCTGAGGCTGCAAAATTAGGTTTCAAACAATTTATATTACCTATATATAATATGAAAGGGCTGGACAAGGATAAGTTTAATATAGAACTTGTTCCGGTTCGTAAAGTTGAAGAAGCTTTCAGAGCTTTATTCGGATAAAAAGAAGATAAGATGATAAAAGAATATCAGTTGAGAGTGTTGCCTGAAGTGGCTGCAAGTGAACAAAACTTAATCAGTTATTTGCAACAAGAAGAAGGATTGGATGCCAATCACATAAATGCTGTTCGTGTGTTGAAACGAAGTATTGATGCACGACAACGTACGATTTTTATGAATGTGAAGGTCAGGGCTTATGTGGATGAACATCCTCAAGAGGATGAATATTTTCGCACTGAATATCATTCGGTAAAAGGCAACAAGCAGGCTATTGTGGTGGGAGCCGGTCCTGGAGGATTGTTTGCTGCATTGAAAATGATAGAGCTTGGCATAAAACCTATCATTGTGGAACGTGGAAAGAATGTTCGCGATCGCAAGAAAGATTTGGCTAATATCTCACGTGAGCAAGTGGTTGATCCTGAATCAAATTATAGTTTTGGTGAAGGCGGTGCAGGTGCTTATTCGGATGGAAAGTTATACACTCGAAGCAAAAAGCGTGGTAATACGGAGAAGATTCTTAACGTGTTTTGTCAACATGGAGCATCTGCGTCCATATTGGTGGATGCACATCCTCATATTGGAACAGATAAATTGCCACGAATTATTGAAAGTATGCGTAATACTATTCTGGAATGTGGTGGTGAAGTACATTTTGAAACTCGTATGGATGCGCTGCTTATTGAACATAACAAGGTGCTGGGCATTCAAACGAATACAGGACAAACTTTCATGGGGCCGGTGATTCTGGCAACAGGACATTCCGCCCGTGATGTATATCGTTGGTTAGATGCAAATCATGTCGCTATAGAGGCTAAGAGTCTGGCTGTCGGTGTGAGATTGGAGCATCCGCAGGAGCTGATTGATCAGATACAATATCATAATCCACAGGGTCGGGGATCCTATTTGCCTGCTGCTGAATATAGCTTTGTCACTCAAGTGGAGGGACGTGGTGTATACAGTTTTTGTATGTGTCCGGGAGGCATTGTCGTGCCTGCAGCAAGTGGTCCCGAACAAGTGGTCGTGAATGGCATGTCGTCCAGTAATCGTGGATCTCAATGGGCTAATTCAGGAATGGTTGTGGAGACGCATCCTGAGGATCTTCCTGAATATGAAAAATATGGTGCACTTGCGTTGATGGAGTTCCAGATTGAATTGGAACGACAAAGTTGGATGCAAGGTGGAATGAAACAAGTAGCTCCGGCACAACGTATGGTAGACTTTACGCAAAGGAAACTGGGAGCAGATCTTCCTAAATCGTCATATAGTCCGGGACTCATATCCTCTCCGTTGCACTTTTGGATGCCACCGTTTATCACCAAACGCTTGGCTCAGGGATTGATTAATTTCGGAAAGTCGTCACGCGGTTTCCTTACGAATGATGCTGTGATGATAGGCGTGGAAACTCGTACTTCATCACCGGTGCGGATTTTGCGTGATAAAGAAACATTACAGCATGTGGAGGTGGAAGGCTTGTTTCCTTGTGGTGAAGGTGCCGGATATGCAGGAGGCATTGTTTCAGCAGGAATAGATGGTGAAAGATGTGCCGAAAGTATAGCCTCTTATATTGATTCATCATCTAATTATGAAAAATGAAGCGATTGAATTAGCCGTTATCGATCCCAATACCCTTACTTGTTTAGGGTTGGAATTGATACTCAGTCGTGTGGTACCGGATGCTGTAGTTCGTATCTTTGCAGATTTCGGGGCCTTTGTTGATGATACGCCGGATATGTATTACTATTATTTTGTTTCGCCCGAACAATATGTGCTATATAATGCTTTTTTTCTACCGCGCAAAGAACGTACGATTATTATGATGCATGGTACGTTTAATCATTCGGTACCTCCCGGCAATAAAATATTGAATGTAGATCAACCTGTGAAAAATTTGACAAGTGATGTAAATAAATATTTTGTGAAGAGTCCGAGAGGCAATAAGATTCTTTCGGAACGCAACGGAAATGATTTGTCGTCACGTGAAATAGAAGTATTGATTCTTTTGTGTAAAGGACTGATCAATAAAGAAATTGCAGAAAAATTGAATATAAGCCTGACAACCGTTATAACCCATCGTAAGAACATCTCACAAAAATTGGGTATAAAGTCTATCTCGGGCCTCACAATGTATGCCGTGATGAACGGATATATTTCACCGGATAAAATATAAAGTATTAAAAAATCCTCATATATGAGGATTGTGTACATTGGGAGGTATTCGTAATTTTGCAGCCGAATAAAAGTATAAGTTATACGATGAAAAAAAATATTTTACTTATGGCTGTATGGTTGGGTGCCAATTCTACTTTTGCAGATAGAGTTGTAGCTCTTCCTAATGATTCTTCACGAGTGGTGGATATTGAAGAGGTTGTAGTGATTGGTTCGCCCAAGGAAAATGCAAAATTGCGTCAGATGCCTTTGGCTTCTTCATTGATTTCGAAAAAAGACATGCAAGATAATCAAATATCTTCTTCGAAAGATCTTTCTTTTTATTCTCCCAACTTGTATATACCGAACTACGGTTCGAATTTGACTTCGGCTATTTATCTTCGTGGGGTTGGCTCACGTTTGGGGACACCTGCTGTGGGTATGTATGTAGATAATGTACCCTATATCGATAAATCTGCTTTTAATTTCAACTTTAGCGATATAGAGCGTATTGATGTTCTTCGTGGCCCTCAAGGAACATTATATGGATTAAATTCGATGGGTGGTCTCATTAAAATTCATACCAAGTCACCTTTTGATTATCAAGGTACAGACTTGAATCTGGGCGCAGCAACCTATGATAACTACAATGCTTCATTTACACATTATCATAGAGTAAGCAATAAGTTTGCTTTTTCAGCCGGTGGATTCATCAGTCATAAAGGAGGTTTCTTTACAAATACAGATAGTGCATTCAAAAAGAAAGTGGATTGGGAAAATAGTGTGGGTGGCAGACTACATGCCATTTATTTGCCTACTGATAGATGGAAGATTGACCTGAATGCCAATTATGAATATGTGACTCAGGGAGGAAATCCTTATAAGAATTTAACTACAAATACCGTAGCTTACAATTCAAAATCAGGTTATCATCGTAACTTGGTCAACGCAAGTCTTGATGTAGAGTATGCCGGTGACAACTATGTAATGAATGCAGTTACCGGATTCCAATATCTGAAAGATCACATGTATATGGATCAAGATTATACTTCACTTGATTTCTTTAGCATGGAACAACGCCAAAACCAACATACATTTACAGAAGAAATTACTTTCAAAAGTAAGGCTGGGCATCGTTGGGATTGGACAACCGGTGCGTTCGGATATTATCAATGGTTGAATACCGATTCACCAATGGTTTTCGGTCCTGACTTCATCAGTTATTTACAAAATATAATGGATGTAGCAATGGCAGGTTCACCCGTAAAAGTTACCTTGACCGACAAGTCAATGGATATACCTGGAACATTTAAAACCCCGAGTATGGGCACGGCTTTGTTCCATCAATCTACTTATCATGATTTGTTGAATATAAAAGGTTTGTCTGGTACAATCGGATTGCGTGCTGATGTTCAACGGGTGAAAGTGAGTTACAATACTTCAGCTGTAATGAATTATAACCAAACCATGTTCGGTAAGACTACGTCAGGAAATAGTACCGCCAGTTTTGTTGGCGATACAGCGAAGACTTACTTCCAACTTCTTCCGAAATTTGCATTACAATATGATTTTGATGCAAATAATAATGTGTATGCTACAGTGAGCCGCGGATATCGTGGAGGTGGATACAATATACAAGCTTTATCAGACTATATTAGTGCTGAGCTTGAAGGGTCTTCAACAAAGACAACTACTTCAGAGGCAAATACGGCTATTACTTATAAACCTGAGTATACATGGAGCTATGAAGTAGGTTCACATATGACTTTGCTTAGTAATCGTCTTTGGGCTGATGCGGATGTGTTTTGTATGCAGACTCGTAATCAACAGATCACAAAGTTTAATTCGTTGGGTGGTCGTGAAGTGAGCAATGCAGGAAAAAGTCGTAGTTATGGAGCTGAATTGTCAATGAAAGCAGCTTTGAATCAATTGACTCTTGATCTGAATTACGGATACACTCATTCAACATTTGAGAAATATACCACAATAGTAAATAGTAAAGATGCGGATTATTCACACAATTACGTTCCATTCGTACCCGAACATACATTTAGCTTAGGTGCAGAATATGCAATAGCATGTAATGGAAACTCTTGTATCAAAGGCATTTTGTTAGGCGCTAACTATGCCGGTGCTGCAAATATTAGATGGGATGAAGCCAACACTGTGAAACAATCATTCTATGGTACACTTAATGCACATGCAACAGTGAAAATGGGCAAGGTCAGCGTTTGTTTATGGGAACATAATTTGCTGAATAAGCATTATAATACTTTCTATTTTAGTGAATTGGGTACAAATTTTGCTCAGAATGGAGCACCTGCTCAAGCTGGAATAGATTTAAGATTTTCGTTCTAATTTTTGTAACAAATATATAGTCATATTTGATTGATTCTAGGCTGTAATCCTTTGATAGAAAAGGGTTACAGCTTTTTTATAGGCTATTTATTCCTTTGTATTTCGTCTTCAACGTGCTGTATCTTCTTTAGTGTTTTAAAAACTTCGGCCGATGGAAAACGCTTACTGGCAGTCTCCAGATATTTTTTTGAACGCTTGTAGTTGGTATTATATATTTGCACCTTTTGATCGTGATATGCACTTAGCTGGATGCGTGTAGGATTCACTGTCTTTTGATGTTCATTGTAGAGCTCATTCATTTGTTTTTCTGCCTCACAAAAATAGTAGTTGCCTAAAAATATATTGGCTGAAAGATTGTTCTCGTCAATATTGTAAATAGATTGATATGTGATGAGAGCATCGCTCTCTTTGCCTAATTGCACTTCCATTTCAGAAAGACGTAAAAGATAATTTATATCCTTTGGATTTGCAGCGACCAACTTTTTATAATAAGAGTAAGCGTCATCATAATTGCGGGTCCTGCGGAAATAATCTCCTAAATACATGAGCATGGAAGGACGTGCCGGACTGTTATCTTGAACTTTATCATTTAAATAACGCTCTGAACGAAACACATCAACGTCTACTGCAATCCTATAAAGATTATCGGCCTCTTGCCAATGTGACTGTTCTAAGGCTGCTGTTACCTGGTCTAAAACGTTGTCGACTGTTTGTGCAGGCATATTAAGAGGTATAAAAAATAAGGAAAGGATGATAAAGAAGACAGATCTGTTCATATTTAATTCATTTAATTCATACAAAATTAATATTTTGATTTAAACAACTACTAAGCCCCTTTTGTTTTTAAAGAAATACTTTCATTTTTTTGTTTTGTGAGCAACTCTTTGAGGAATTGTCCTGACGAGGTAAAATAATCATTTTGAAAATAGATTAGCAGAATAATAAAAACACAGGTTCGCATATTGCGGACCTGTGTTTTTATTTAATGAATCGAATGGGCACAGAGCTAAATTATTTAGCTGCTTTTGCGCTTTTCTTTGCAGCTTTTTTTGCAGGAGCTGCTTTCGTAGCTTTTTTAGCGTCTTTTTTGACTGCTTTTTTCTCAGCTTTCTTAGCTGTTGTCTGTTCTGTCTTAGCGGCTTTCTTTATTGGTTTTGCTGCATAAGAATTACTGAAACACATCATGGCACCTACAAGTGCTGCACATAAAATTACTTTTTTCATAATCGTAAACATTAAATGGTATATAATTTATTTTGTTCGTCTCTCTTTCGAACACAACAAAGATAGAGGCTTTCTCATGATGTTGTAATTAGAGATGTATTATAAAAATATTAGAGAACCATTAGAGTTTTTGGCAGCACATATAAACAACAAGCCCCGTAATTAATTATTGCGGGGCTTCGTCACTTGTGAGTATCTTATTTATTCGATTGAACAAACTTTGCGTATCATTATAATCATGAGGACGACTCCTATAACTATTAGTGTTGAAGGACTGATTTGCAGTAGGTGATCAATTTTGATGCTACATAGCAACTGGTTCACAATATCGTATACAATGGTCCATCCTTTGAAAATAATGAACAGGACGATGGCAAGTAGCGTACAGGTACTTGTCCAAATGCGTGCAAGTTGCATTTCCTTGATAGGGATCTGCCGCATTACTTTTTCGGTGAAACCATTGTCTTTAATGGTTTGTTTATGTTCTCCGAAGTAGCTTTTTAATAATAAGTCATCCTTATCCGTCATATCCGTTTTCTTTTAAATATACTGCCATTTTTTCTTTTCCACGCTTTAAATGTGATTTCACCGTATTGGCAGCAAACCCGGTGATCATCGCAATTTTTTCTATTGATTGATCCTCTATATAGAACAATGTTATACAAGTCTTTTCAGCTTCTTTGAGCACAGCTAAAGATTGATATACATCCATCTTTTTGCTGCTATCAGCCGAATTGCTGCTATGCATCGCTTGTACTTCGGCACTGTCCATAGAACAAGTCTCCTTTTGGCTGCGAATATAATCATAAAAAACATTATATGCAATTCTAAAGAGCCAAGTGGAGAAAGATGACATTTTTCTAAAACTTTTTAAGTTTAAATAAGCCTTTATAAAAGTTTCTTGAGCCAGATCATCACTGAATTCTTTGTCGCCCAACGTCTGGTTCAAGAAAAATCGTCGGATGCTTCCTTGATATTTCTTGACCAGAAGGTCGAAGGCCGATTTTTTGTTGAGAATCAATACCTGCGAAATCAGCGTTAAATCATTCAGCTGTACCATTCTTGTTGTCTTCAGGCGTTGTATCTGTTTGTTTAGTAGTTTCTTTTACCTCTTTTGATTCTTGCTGTTTTTTGTCATCTTGTGTATTTACAGCTTCTTCCGGCTCGTTGATAATCTTGTTCATCTCATTAATCTTTCGATCACGAGCGATGATATATTCGCCTACACCCATACATGCTATCAGTAAACCGATGCATCCCAGTTCAATTCCAGTCAATGCCCATAGGAATATAAATAATCCGATTCCTAAGCATATGTTTTTAATAGCCTTTTCTCTTAATGGATCGCTTGACATCTCTATTCGTTTTATTCGCTTGCCATCAGAGGTTGTAGAGTAAGTGGTACGAGTTTTTACTCCTTCTCCACCATTAAATAATCCTTCAGGTACAGGTTGTCCGGCTCTTAACGCCTCTTCTGCTACACGATATCTAGCTCTTTTATTTTTATACTTATAGATAAAAACAATGAGGATGATTAATAGTGGGGTTAAGAAAAATAAGGAGATTGCTATGATAGGTATGATGGTATTGCGATCCAATAAAGTAAAGGGAAAGTCACTGTGATCACTCCTTCCTTCTGATTTTTGTATGCTATCCGCCATACTTTCCAATGCATCATTCGGGTCTTGCTGATTACTTGCAGCATTGCTTGGATCGGAACTGGAATCATTTGAATCTGACTTGTCCGATTCGTCATCCAAATCTTGGCTTGATACTGTTTTGCTCTCTGTATTCTTCTGCACTGCAGCAATTAATGTGGGATCTGTCGCTTTGGATTTTGCAATTGTACACTCGGAGTATATACCCAAAGCCAATGCTAAAATAATGATTATCTTTTTCATAATGTATCTTTTTTATTTATTTCTTTGTTCGTTAGACGCTGCAAGGTAGAATAAAAGTTGCAACGTTGCAAAAAAAATGGCTACCTTTGTACCAATTATATAGAAGAGACGTATGGTTTTACCCCAATCATTTATAGATGAAATAAAGCACTTGCTTGGTGATGAAGAATCACAGAATTTGTTTGAAGCAATCGGCAAAGATCAAGAAGAGAGTATTCGCATGAATGTAAATAAAACGTCATGTTTGTCTTCGCCTATTGATGTCGCTGAGAAATATGAAAGAGTTCCGTGGTGCACTTCGGGGTTCTATTTGAATGAACGGCTGACATACACTTTTGATCCACTGTTTCATGCCGGAGTTTATTATGTTCAAGAGGCTTCGTCTATGTTTTTATCACAGGTGTTGAATCAGTATGTGGGTGATAGAAATGTAAAAATGTTGGATTTGTGTGCTGCTCCTGGAGGCAAATCTACTTTGGCACGTAGTACTTTATCTAATGATAGTTTACTTGTCGTGAATGAAGTGGTGCGCAATCGTGCACAAGTGCTGGCTGAGAACATGACCAAATGGGGGCATGATGGAGTGGTAGTTACCGGCAATGAACCGGCTGATTTTGTCGCTTTGGGTGGTTTCTTTGATGTAATTCTCACAGATGTGCCTTGTTCAGGTGAAGGCATGTTTCGTAAGGATGCGAAGGCGGTTACAGAATGGAGCGTTGAAAACGTGGATAATTGTTGGTCTCGTCAAAGAGAGATATTGCGTGATATATGGCCTTCACTGAAAGAGGGTGGGCTGTTGATATATAGTACATGTACATTTAATACAAAAGAAGATGAGGAAAATGTGCAGTGGATTGTTGATGAATTGGGGGCGGAGTCTTTGCCCGTGACTGTATCTTCGGAGTGGGGCATAACCGAAAATTTGATGAAGACAAGTACGAATGTCTATCGTTTCCTTCCGGGCAGAACACGTGGAGAGGGTTTCTTTATGGCAGCGCTTCGTAAAACTTCTTATGCCGAGCCGGTATTTAGCTCCGGTAAGTCAAAGAGAAACTCTAAACCCGCTCTTGCTGTGCCGGCGAATATGAAATTGTGGCTGAAGAATCCGGATGAATATACTTTTGATAACGATGGAGAATCTATAACCGCTGTATCAACTTTACATGCAAATGATGTTGCATTGATTAGTAAAGTGCTGCGCGTGATGCAAGCCGGTGTAAAGATCGCAGAGGTTAAGGGAAAAGATTTTGTTCCATCTCAGGCGTTGGTTATGTGCGTGAATCGAAATGAAGATGCTTTCCCTATAGTTGAATTGGCTTATGATCGTGCAATAGCCTACCTCCGTAGAGAAAGCTTGATACTTCCTGCTGAGGTTCCTAAAGGGTATGTGATAGTCACTTATCGCGGAGCGGCATTGGGCTTTGTGAAGAATTTGGGCAATCGGGCAAATAACCTGTATACTCAAGAATGGAGAATACGCAGTGGATATATGCCATTGGAGGTGAAATGTTTATGACTTGCTAAAAAAGATATTTAGATGAAAAAGATCGGATTATTATCGGATACTCACGGGTATTGGGATAAAAGATATCAACAATATTTTGCGGAATGTGATGAAATATGGCATGCCGGAGATATTGGCAGTATGGAAATTGCGGAAAAACTTTCAGAAATAGCACCTTTGAGAGCTGTATATGGTAATATCGATGGACAGGATATTCGCCATCGGTATCCACAAATAAATAGATTTGAAGTGGAGGGTGCAGATGTGTTGATAAAGCATATTGGCGGATATCCGAGCAATTATGATTCAAGTATCAGAGGAAGTATACTTGTCCGTCCTCCTAAGTTGTTTATAAGCGGCCATTCTCATATATTAAAAGTAATGTATGACAAGACACTTCAAATGCTTCATATTAATCCGGGAGCTGCGGGAATTTCCGGATTTCATAAAACACGGACATTGGTGCGTTTTACCGTTGATAATGGTGCTTTTAGTGATTTGGAAGTGATCGAATTGGGCGAACGTGCTAAGTAAATAGAAAAGAATATAAATTCTTGCATCTTTCGTGAAACTTTCCGTTATTTGTAGAATATTTAAATCATAGTTTAAACAGATCGATATGAAAACATATTTGGTGACTGGTGCTGCCGGTTTTATAGGTTCAAATTATTTGAAGTATATACTAAAAAAATATAGTGATATACAAGTGGTAGTACTTGATGCACTTACTTATGCCGGATACTTGGGTACGATAGCCGGTGATATAGATAATAAACGTTGCTTCTTTGTAAAAGGTGATATTGGCGACAAAGTTTTGACAGAGAAGTTGTTTGCAGAATATAACTTTGATTATGTGGTAAATTTTGCTGCCGAAAGTCATGTAGACCGTAGCATTGAAAATCCTCAACTATTCTTGGTAACTAATATATTAGGTACTCAAAATCTATTGGATACCGCTCGTAAATCATGGGTTACGGGAAAAGATGAAGAGGGATATCCTGTGTGGCGTGAAGGTGTACGGTTTCATCAAGTTTCTACAGATGAGGTGTATGGCAGTTTAGGTGCTGAAGGATTCTTCACGGAAGAGACACCAGTATGTCCTCATAGTCCGTACAGTGCATCCAAAACCAGTGCGGATTTAGTAGTAAAAGCTTATCATGATACTTATAAAATGCCTGTAAGTACCAGTCGTTGCTCTAATAATTATGGTCCGTATCACTTTCCTGAAAAGTTGATACCGTTGATTATAAAAAATATTTTGGAAGGGAAGAAATTGCCTGTCTATGGCGATGGTAAGAATGTGCGTGACTGGTTGTATGTGGAAGATCACTGCAAAGCCATTGACTTGGTGGTAACGAAAGGTCGTGAAGGAGAAGTCTATAATGTAGGCGGACACAATGAAAAACAAAATATCGAAATAGTAAAACTTACCATATCTACCATTCATCGTTTGATGTCGGAATATCCTGAATATAAAAAGGTGCTGAAGAAGCAGATTTTTGATAGTAAGGGAGGTATAGATATTAGTTGGATTAATGATGATTTGATCACATTTGTTGGCGATCGTTTAGGGCATGATCAACGTTATGCTATAGATCCTACAAAAATAAAAAACGAATTGGGATGGTATCCTGAGACCACTTTTGAAGTGGGAATTGTGAAAACAATCGAGTGGTATTTGAATAATCAGGCGTGGGTTGAAGCCGTCACGAGTGATGATTATCAGAAGTACTATGATAAAATGTATAAGAACAGATGATAGAAATGGTTGACATCCATAGTCAGTATTTACGCATTAAGGAAGAAATCGATGATGCAATTGCAGGCGTGGTTGAAAGCTGTGCGTTTACAAACGGACCGGATGTAAAGTCTTTTGCACATGAGCTGCAAGAATATTTGGGTGTGGCTCATGTGATTCCTGTAGCAAATGGTACTGATGCCTTGCGAATCTCGTTAATGGCGTTGGGATTGAAATCCGGGGATGAAGTGATTGTTCCTGCTTTCGCGGATGTAGCTTGTGCGGAAGCAATCGCTTTGCTTAATTTGATTCCGGTAATGGTTGATGTAAATCTTAATGATTTTAATATCTCTGTAAAAGAGATAGAAAAGGCCATTACACCTCAAACAAAAGCTATTATACCTGTGCATCTATTCGGGCAAGCGGCTCAAATGGAAGAAATTATGATTTTGGCTCATCGTCATCATTTATATGTGATAGAAGATAATGCTCAATCAATCGGTGCTGAATGTGAGTTCTCGGATGGGACGATGCATTATGCCGGAACGATGGGAGATTTCGGAGTACTTTCATTCTTTCCTTCAAATAATTTGGGATGTTTCGGAGATGGTGGTGCTATCTTGACGAATGATGATCGTTTGGCTGATCGGTCAATGATCATAGCTAATCATGGACAACGGCAAATGAATCATCATTTGGTGATCGGATGTAATTCGTGTTTGGATTCAATTCAAGCAGCCATACTCCGTGTCAAACTCCGTTATTTAGATGAATTTACGGCTGCAAGGCAACGCGTAGCGTCAATATATGACAGAGGATTGCAAGGACTTGATACGATAATTCTTCCGGCGATACAGCCTTGGAATAACCATGTATATAGCCATTATACATTGAGAGTGAAGCATGGCTCACGGGATGACTTGAAGGAATACTTACGTGTACAGGGGGCGAAAAGTGAGATCTATTATCCTTTTCCTCTGAACAAACAACCGGCTTTTGCCGGAATTTGTCGTGTGTCGGGAGAGCTAAATAATGCTGAAGCTCTTTGTGAACAGGTTTTGTCAATACCGATGCATACAGAATTGGATCGTGAAAATCAGAGATATATTATCACTCAACTTCGTTCTTATGGAAGGTAATTAAGAAAATAGACAACGATGAAAAAGACAGCTGCACTAGTGATTATGTTGCTTACGTTTATGAGCATGAAATCGCAGAACAATACAATGTCCGATACGATAGTCGGACCTAAAATATTTGGAGTCATCAATGTATCTGTAGGTAATATCCGTACAGGTCCTGACTTTGAAACCGAACTTGAAACACAGGCTTTGTTAGGACAGCCAGTGAAAATCCTGCGTAAGAACGGATGGTACAAGATCGAGACTCCCGATGGGTATAAATCCTGGATCCATCGGATGCAGATTGTACCAATGACGCGTGCAGAGATAAATAGTTGGAATCTAGCTCAAAAAGTAATGGTGACAACACCTTTTGCTTTTGCATATTCACGTCCTCAAACCTATTCACAGGTTGTTAGCGATATAGTTGCAGGCGATCAATTGAAATATTTAGGCACCACCGGACAATTTTATTGGGTGGAATACCCTGATGGGAGAAAAGCTTATTTGTTGATAGCCCAAGCTCAGCCTTTTAATGAGTGGGTGAGCACTCGTCGTTTTGATGCGAACCATATTATTTCTACAGCGAAATCGTTATATGGAATACCCTATCTTTGGGGAGGAACATCTGTAAAAGGAGTGGATTGTAGTGGCTTTGTGTGGACTGCCGCTTTTCTTAATGGGGTAATCTTACCGCGAAATGCTTCTGAAATGATAAAGATAGGCGAGAGATTGATTGTAGCGAAAGATTTTTCAAATCTACAACCTGGTGATCTAGTCTTTTTCGGTCATAAGGCTGCTGCAGGAAAAAAGGAGCGTGTCTCGCATGTAGGCATATATATAGGAAATAGAAAATTTATTCATTCACTTGGAATGGTTCATATTAGCAGTTTTAATCCGAAGGATACGGACTATGATGAGTATGACTTGAATCGCTTTATCGGAGCAACCCGCTTTCTGAATCATGTAGGTGAATATGGAATAACTAAAATACAACTAAATAAATTATATCAACGACTATGAGCCAAAATAGAAGACAATTCTTAAAAACAACATTGATGGCAACGGTTGGTGCCGGATTGGCTATCGACAATATTGGAGCGGTTCAGGCTCCATCTCTTTTCCATATCAATCGTTTAGTGGGGGGAGAGTCTCATCTGAAAATACGTTTCTTCCCATATGAATTAAAGTTGAATCATGTTTTTACAGTTTCTTCATTTAGTCGTACTACTACTCCTGATGTTCAGGTTGAGGTGGAATATGACGGCATAGTTGGATATGGTGAAGCATCGATGCCTCCTTATTTAGGAGAAAGCATTGAGTCAGTTATGGCTTTTCTAAAACAAGTCGATCTTAATCAGTTTACCGACCCGTTTCAATTGGAAGATATACTAAGTTATGTTGACCACATTGCTCCTGAAAATACAGCAGCGAAAGCGTCAGTGGACATTGCTCTCCATGATTTGGTCGGTAAACTTTTAAAAGCTCCCTGGTATAAAATCTGGGGATTAGATAAAGAAAAAGCGCCTAATACCACTTATACAATTGGTATCGATACAGATGAGATGGTAAAGCAAAAGACACAGGAAGTCGCCGGAAAATTCAAAATACTAAAAGTAAAAGTAGGTACGGACCATGATAAGCAGCTTATAAATGCAATTCGTAGTGTCACAGATTTGCCTATAGCTGTGGATGCCAATCAGGGATGGAAAGATAAATATTATGCATTGGATATGATCAATTGGTTAAAGGAAAAAGGTGTGGTAATGATTGAACAACCAATGCCTAAAGAGCAACTTGCTGATTTAGCATGGGTTACAGAACACAGTCCATTGCCCACATTTGCTGATGAATCCATGAAACGGTTGAGTGATGTGTCACGTATGGTCGGAGTTTTTAATGGTATCAATATAAAATTGATGAAATGCACCGGTATGCGTGAAGCGTGGAAAATGGTAACGTTAGCTCGTGCTTTAGGATTAAAAGTAATGGTAGGGTGCATGACCGAAACTTCATGTGCTGTATCTGCCGCTGCACAGTTTTCACCGGCAG
Source organism: Bacteroidales bacterium UBA1794 (assembly GCA_002315435.1). Classification (GTDB taxonomy): domain Bacteria; phylum Bacteroidota; class Bacteroidia; order Bacteroidales; family Bacteroidaceae; genus DCFW01. Next base: position 7,719 of record DCFW01000027.1, on the reverse strand, counting down.
TGGATTTTGCTGATCTAGATGGTAATTTATTAATAGCTAATGATCGTTTTAAAGGAATGGTTGTTGAGAATGGAAAGATTACTTTGAATGATTTGCCAGGAATAGGTCTTAAAAAATTATAAACATAAGTTTTGTCTATTCGCATAATAACATACGATTTAATCCCTTGTCTAACTAGGCAGGGGATTTGTTTTTATCAGATAAAGAGTCTTTTTAAATGCTCAAAAAATATTAATCTGTGCATTTTCAAGGCTATATTTCTTTGTAGTATCAAGAGTATTAGTAATTTTGCAGCAAAAGAATTAATAATAATTATATAATAACAAATGAGTTTGAAAATTGTAGTATTGGCAAAGCAAGTACCCGATACACGTAATGTGGGGAAAGATGCCATGAAGGCTGATGGAACAATTAACCGTGCGGCATTACCTGCTATCTTCAATCCTGAAGATTTAAATGCTTTGGAGCAAGCTCTCCGCTTGAAAGACACACATCCGGGTTCGACAATAACCTTGTTGACAATGGGACCTGGCCGTGCAGCCGAAATCATTAGAGAAGGTTTGTATAGAGGTGCTGATAATGGTTATTTACTTACCGATAGGGCATTTGCCGGTGCTGACACATTAGCTACTTCGTATGCGTTGGCAACGGCTATTCGTAAAATTAAGGATTTTGATTTGATAATTGGCGGTCGTCAGGCAATTGATGGTGACACTGCGCAGGTAGGTCCTCAGGTTGCAGAAAAGCTAGGGCTTCCTCAAATCACTTATGCTGAAGAAATTAAAAGTTGCGAAAATGGTGTGATTACCATATTACGCCATGTTGATGGTGGTGTGGAAACTGTTCAGGGAAAGCTTCCTTTGGTTATAACAGTGAATGGGAGTGCATCTCCTTGCCGCCCACGTAACGCTAAGTATGTACAAAAATACAAACATGCGAAAACAGTCACAGAGAAGCAACAAGGAAATCTTGATTATGAAGAGCTGTATAGCAAACATGATTATTTGAATTTGCAAGAGTGGAGTGTGGCAGATGTGAATGGTGATTTGGAACAATGTGGATTGAGTGGTTCGCCTACTAAAGTGAAAGCTGTACAGAATATTGTATTCCAAGCAAAAGAGAGTAAGACGCTCACGGCTACTGATCGTGACGTAGAAGATTTAATTATAGAACTTTTAGACAACCATACCATAGGCTGATCTGATGGTAAAATGGCAAATAATTATGAATAACATATTTGTATATTGCGAAATAGAAGATGAAAGCAAAGTGGCTGATGTCAGTTTGGAACTTCTAACGAAAGGTCGTTCATTGGCCAATCAATTGAACTGTCAATTAGAGGCGGTGGTGATCGGATCGAATTTGGATGGCGCGATTCCTGAAGTTCTATCTTATGGCGTTGATCGTTTACATGTATTTGATGCACCGAAATTGTATCCATATACATCGTTGCCTCATGCTTCTATATTAGTGAACCTGTTTAAACAGGAGAAACCTCAAATAGCTTTGATGGGTGCGGATGTAATCGGACGTGATTTAGGACCTCGTGTTTCCTCTGCGTTGACTAGTGGCTTGACTGCTGATTGTACGGCTTTGGAGATAGGAGATCATGAAGATAAGAAAACGGGGACTGTTTATAAAGATTTACTTTATCAGATTCGTCCTGCCTTCGGTGGTAACATTGTGGCAACGATCGTCAATCCCGAACATCGTCCTCAAATGGCTACTGTTCGTGAAGGTGTGATGAAGAAAGCAATTGTCAACCCTAATTATAAAGGTGAAGTCATCAAGCATAATGTGCCTGATTATGTATCGGAAACGGATTATGCGGTGACTGTGATTGAGCGTCATTTGGCTAAGTCAAAAAATAATTTGAAAGCTTCTCCTATTGTTATTGCCGGTGGTTATGGCGTAGGATCAAAAGCAAATTTTGATTTATTGTTTGAATTGGCTAAAGAGCTTCATGCTGAAGTTGGTGCCAGTCGTGCTGCTGTTGATGCCGGATTCACTTCCAATGATAGACAAGTAGGACAAACCGGACTTACTGTTCGTCCTAAATTGTATATTGCTTGTGGTATCAGTGGTCAGATCCAACATATTGCAGGCATGCAAGAGAGCTCAATGATCATTTCTATTAATAATGATCCAGCGGCTCCTATTAATCAAATTGCAGATTATGTAGTTAACGGAACGGTGGAAGAAGTGGTTCCGAAGATGATAAAGTATTACAAAAAGAACAGTAAATAATGGCTAACTTTTATACAGATACTCCGGAACTCAAGCATCACTTGAATCATCCGCTGATGAAAAGAATAGTTGAACTCAAGGAGAGAAACTATCGTGATAAAGAAGAATATGATTATGCTCCCGTGGATTTTGAAGATGCCATGGACAGTTATGATAAAGTCTTGGAAATTGTAGGCGAGCTGGCTGGCGATACCATAGCTGAGAATGCGAAGCAAGTGGATATAGACGGACCTTCCGTTGCCAATGGTCGTGTTACTTACGCTCCAGGTACTCAAGTAAATTTGGAAGCTTGCCGCAAAGCAGGTCTGATGGGTATGGCTATGGCCCGCCGTTTCGGTGGACTTAACTTCCCTGTTGTTCCTTATATTATGGCAGCAGACATAGTTTCGCGTGCAGATGCCGGATTTGAGAATCTGTGGGGATTGCAGGATTGTGCCGAAACCATCTATGAATTTGGCAATGAAGAGCAAAAAATGCGTCTTATCTCAGAGGTTTGTAAAGGTGCTACTATGTCAATGGATCTTACAGAACCTGATGCAGGTAGTGATTTGCAAAGTGTGATGCTGAAGGCTCATCAGGATGCTGACGGCACATGGAGACTAAATGGTGTGAAACGCTTCATTACGAATGGTGATAGTGATATTCATTTGGTTTTAGCTCGTAGTGAAGAAGGAACCCATGATGGTCGCGGGTTGTCTATGTTTCTCTATGACAAGCGTGATGGAGGAGTGAATGTACGCCGCATTGAAAATAAAATGGGTATTAAAGGTTCACCTACTTGTGAACTTGTATATAAGAATGCCAAAGCAGAACTTTGCGGGGAACGCCGTTTGGGTTTGATTAAATATGTGATGGCATTGATGAATGGTGCACGATTGGGTATTGCAGCTCAAAGTGTGGGATTGGAGCAAGCTGCTTATGTAGAGGCATTGGCTTATGCAAAAGATCGTCGTCAGTTTGCGAAAGCGATCATTGAATTCCCTGCTGTTTATGAGATCCTTTCAAATATGAAAGCAAAATTGGAGGCTAGTCGTTCACTTTTGTATGCAACCGCTCGGTATGTGGATATTTACAAAGTCTTTGATGACATCTCCAAAGAACGTACTCTTACAGCAGATGAGCGCAAAGAACAACGTAAATACTCAAAACTTGCAGATTCATTTACTCCTTTAAGTAAGGCAATTGGTAGTGAATTTGCGAATCAAGCAGCATACGATGCCATTCAAATTCATGGTGGTTCAGGATTTATGAAAGATTATGCTTGTGAGCGAATCTATCGTGATAGCCGTATCACCAGTATCTATGAAGGAACAACTCAATTGCAAACTGTTGCTGCAATTCGTTATGTAACTACAGGATCATATCTCAGTTCTATCAAAGAGTTTGAGGCTACTCCTACAGCTCCCGGATTAGAAGGGTTGAAGAATCGTTTAAAGGAAATGGCTGTGAAGTATGAAAAAGCTGTGACAAAAATAACTGATTTAAAGGATCAGGAGATGCTTGATTTCACCGCTCGTCGGATGGTGGAGATGGCTGCCTATATCATTATGGGGCATCTTCTATTGCAAGATGCAACCACTGATAATGAGCTTTACGTCACAACCGCAAATGTATTTGTGCGTTATGCTGAAACAGAAGTAAACAAGCATTACTTATTTGTTGATCGATTAAATAAGGACGATTTAGCTTTTTATCGTAAATAACACATAAAAGGATTGGATGATAATAGGGTGCCAACTGATATAATTGTCAGTTGGCACTTCTTTTTTCATGGATTGTTTATACTTTTGTGCAAAATTTTATAGGAGGTAAAAGGAAATGCAAATTAAGCAAGATAGGAAATATCCCATAGTATTGGCGATAGCAGGTAGTGAACCGTTAGGAAGTGCAGGTGTTCAGGCTGACATTAAATCTATTTCAGCATGTGGCGGATATGCCGCAGGTGCACTTACTTGTATTGTTAACGAAAATACGACAGAAGTAAAAGACATCTTTTCCTTGCCTGTCGATTTAGTTACCGGACAAGTTGAGTCTTTTTTAGGAGACTTGGATGCGTCAGCCATAAAGATGGGTATGTTATATTCTGCCGAGTTGATAGAGAATCTTTCTGTTGTGTTGAAGAAATATTCTCATATTCCTTTAATTGTTGATCCGGTTATGGTGGCTTCAGGCGGTGAGCAACTAATTGAGAATAGTGCCGTAGAGGCGTACAAGAAATATCTTTTCCCTTTGGCAACTATTATCACTCCTAATCGTAGGGAGGCTGAATTGTTGCTGGGAAAGAAAGTCACCATTGATAGTGCAGAGAAAGATGCGACAGCTCTATGTCAATGGGGTAATTCGGTTATAATCAAATCCATTATAGCAGGTGATGACAAGTTGGAAGATGCTTTTTGCGATGTTGAAGATGGAACCACCAGCCTCATTATGAAAGAATATGTTGAAACACGTAATATTAATGGAACCGGATGTACATTCTCCTCATCCATTGCCACATTCTTAGCTCGAGGATTTAATTTGAAAGAAGCGATCTCTCGTGCAGAGGAATATATAAATGGTGCTATTGTGTCAGGTGCCAGATATGAATTCGGAAAAGGAATAGGTCCGGTAGATCATTTCTATAAATTCAACGCTCATTAAGTATATTGGCATGCGTGTTCGTATTTAATAAAAAAAGATAATATGACTAGATACGCATTTTCTTTATTCTTATTATTGCTCTGTTCGGGTTACAGAGCTTCGGCTCAGATAGTAACTTATCCTGTTCCCCGAGAATTGTATTATGCCATGCATAATGATGATTATACTGTCACTGTACGCCCATTGGGCGGCCGTGAGTGGATAGATCTGTATGAGTATAAAATAAAAGTGGACATGGATACGCAATCGGATGCCTCTTTTGTTCAATTTGATTTTAATGGCAAGGTAGAAGTTCGTGTTCAAAAAAATAATGGAGATGTAAGATCTGTAAAGATACGTCCTCTTTCCAAGGGTATAAAGTCTGAGTTAAAAGGTACTGTAGTTAAATTTGTTTTGGATCATCCGGAGGATTTATCTGTAGAGTTTAACAATGACCGATTACACAATCTGCATCTATTTACTAATCCAATAGAAAAGAATCGTCCTCATAAAGGTGATAAAAATGTTATGTATTTTGAGGCAGGTATTCATGAGCCGACAAATAAAGACAAAGATTTTAGAATACCTTCAAATACGACCGTTTATATTGAACCGGGAGCCTTCTTGAAAGGAGGAATTACATGCGATAGTGTTGAGAATGTGAATATTATCGGTCGTGGGTGTTTGCTTACTCCGCAAGAAGGAGTGAAAATATCGTTTTCAAAAAACATACTTATTGATGGGCTTACAGCCATTGACCCTCGGCATTACACCGTGTTTGGAGGGCAATCTCAAAATATTACTATTAAGCATTTACGATCATTCAGTTATCAGGGATGGAGTGATGGAATTGATATGATGTGTTGCCATAAGGTCTTGGTTGATAGTGTCTTTATGCGTAATAGTGACGATTGTATCGCCATTTATAATCATCGTTGGCAATATTATGGAGGCACGGATAACATTGAGGTACGGAACTCTACATTGTGGGCGGATGTGGCTCATCCTATTAATATAGGTGGACACGGAAATCCTGATGCCATTCCTGGAGAAACAATGGAAAATGTATGGATTCACAATGTTGATATATTGGAAGAAGACGAGGACGATCCTCCATATGAAGGTTGTATGGCTGTGGATGCAGGTGATCGGAATCTGCTGAAAAATATTCGGTTTGAGAATATTCGTGTTGAGAATATTCAAGAAGGATGTTTGTTTTATTTGAAAGTTCGCTTCAATGATAAATATGATAAGCAGCCCGGAAGAGGAATTGAAGATATTGTATTTAAGAATATTGTATATAATGGGCAGAATGAATCGTTGTCTGTGATAAAAGGATTCGATGAAACTCGAAAAATTAAAAATGTATTGTTTGACAATGTACTAATCAATGGGATAAAAATGAAAGGTCTTGATAATTTCTCAAAGAATGATTTTTTGGAGAATGTAAGATTTAAATAAAACTTTCTGATTATTGGTTTTTTATGGTATTAAGTAATATTCCGGTAGGTTGTCGTATGACAATCTACCGGATTGCATTTGAGGACTGTTGCGGCATTAAAATTTACTGCTCAATAGACACCAAACACCTAAAATACAGAAAGTGTAAAACACCCTTCATCCTTCAAACTATCACATTTTCATTAACTTACGTATGAACGGCTGAAGGATGGACAAAAATTAACACATTCATTTCAATCCTCATTTCCAGTTATCGGCAAGCATTCCTCTTTTGCTTGGATTGAACGAATCGCAAGCCACTTAATACCTAAAATACAGAAAGTGTAAAACACCCTTCATCCTTCAAACTCTCACATTTTCATTAACTTACGAATGAACGAATGAAGGCTAGACAAAAATTAACACATTCATTTCTATCCTCATTTCCAGTTATCGGCAGGTATTCCTCTTTTGCTTGAATTGAATGAATCTCAAGACACCAAACACCTAAAATACAGAAAGTGTATATTACCCTTCATCCTTCAAACTCTCACATCTTCATTAACTTATGGATGAACGAATGAAGGTTATACAAAAATTAACACATTCACTAAATCCTTCATTCCGATTATCGGCGGGCATTCATCTTCCTGCCCGCCTGCGTTTGCCTGAGAGTAGGCGGGTAGTTCCCGAACTACAGGCGTGTAGCAGAGCAAGAGCAGAGCAGTAGTAATAAGATTACCGACGAGAAATCGTCAAAGTGAATTGTATGTTTTGATAAAGTGAACTGTTTGAGTTTACCAACACATACAGTTCATTTGAATAATTGAACAAGTTGAGATAATCAAAACACCCATTGATTTTATCAGGATCTCAGTTCTTTGAAAATAGGAAAGTGAAGGCAGTGGGAAATTTGGAGCCTTCACTCTTTCACTCGTAACGCATTAATAGTAAACGAGTTTGAAGGCGAATGCAAGTTTACAAAACTTGTACATGAAAGGAAGCGGAGGTTTCACAAACCGCACCTATATAATAGGTGTAGCGTTGAATGTAAATGAAGGGTGCTTTCATTCGCTTTAGAAAAATCCTCCCTATATACTATAATGTACAAGATTCCCCGAATATGGCAAGGATGAATGACACGCCAACCTTATAAAGCGGCAAACATAAAGAAATCCTCCAATCTTGAACGATCCAAATGTGTCTAGTCCTGATAAAGGTTGACCATAAAATTAAATAAAATGGAAGAGAGTAAATGTAAAAAAGAGAAAGATTTTATAAGATTGAGACCACCGTATCCCTTCAAAGTAAGACAAGGAGCTTTAAGAGATATGTTATCAGGAATGAGCTATAGTGATATAGCGAAAAAATATTCTCTAAGAGATACGAGCCTTTTATCTCATTGGAAGCGTA
>DCFW01000014.1 GCA_002315435.1 Bacteroidales bacterium UBA1794 | reverse complement strand
GTCAACCTTTATCAGGACTAGACATTTTGTGCCTTCATGTGTATCAATAAAATACATTAAGAACAGTTTGCTAAGTAAACATTTTCAGCTTACAACTCTGAGTTTTGTAAACGCTCTTCAAAAGCAGGCATTCTTATAAGAGTTTTCGGACTTTCATCTTGTTCATTTGGTCATGTCAACTGTATGTTTTGGCAAACTCAAACAGTTCTTTTTATCAAAAGTATTAATTGAGTTTTATAGTAGGAGAGCTTCTGAATAAATGAACGCAGGAACATTTCTGGAAAAGAAAAGTGCCTTCATCTGTTCATCTCGAAACCTCGATGGATAAAGGGATATGAAGGATGAATGCAAGTTTCACTTATTTTTTACTCTTGTTTTAGTGGGGAAATCAAGCTTCATTTATACGATCATAATAAGCATAAAAATGAGATTGCCTGTATGCTTCATCTTTAAATGCTTACAGGGATTAAAGAAAGTAACTGCATGATTGTTGTAATAAAAAAACTCCCCCTGCCGAAGTTCGGAGGGGGAGTTGTATCTGTGTGTGAATTTCTTACACGTTGAATCTGAAATGCATGATGTCGCCATCTTGTGCCACGTATTCTTTTCCTTCGATTCCCATCTTTCCGGCTTCGCGTACAGCTGCCTCAGAGGCATATTTTATGTAATCCTCATATTTGATTACTTCAGCTCGTATGAAGCCTTTCTCGAAATCGCTATGAATCACACCGGCACATTGGGGAGCTTTGCTTCCTTTTTTATATGTCCATGCTTTCACTTCCATTTCACCGGCAGTGAAATAAGTCTCTAAATCAAGCAGTTTGAACGCTGCTTTTATCACACGGTTTACACCGGATTCTTCCAGTCCGATCTCTTGGAGGAACATTTGGCGATCCTCGTAAGTTTCCAATTCGGCAATATCTGATTCCGTCTTGGCCGCAACGACTAGCAACTCTGCATTTTCGTCTTTGATCGCTTCGCGCACTTGTTCCACATATTTGTTTCCACTTACAGCACTTGCTTCATCTACATTGCATACATACAAAATAGGCTTCGCTGTGAGCAAAAATAAATCATGAGCAACCCTTTGTTCGTCTTTTGATTCAAACTCCACGGTACGTGCTGATTTGCCTTGATCAAGAGCTTCTTTATATGCCTTGAGTACATCATAGGTAAGTTTGGCTTCTTTGTCGCCTCCGGTTTGAGCTTGTTTTTGAACCTTGGAGATACGACTTTCAATCGTTTCAAGGTCTTTCAATTGAAGTTCGGTATCAATTACTTCCTTGTCATGGACCGGATCAATCTTGCCGTCGACATGCACTACATTGTCGTCATCAAAGCATCTGAGAACATGTATAATGGCATCCGTCTCACGAATGTTTCCAAGGAATTTGTTACCAAGGCCTTCACCTTTGCTCGCTCCTTTCACTAATCCGGCAATATCCACAATTTCCACTGTTGCCGGAACGATGCGCCCCGGATGTACAATTTCTGCTAACTTGTTCAAACGCTCATCAGGCACATTAATGACTCCGACGTTTGGTTCAATTGTGCAGAATGGGAAGTTGGCTGCTTGTGCTTTGGCACTTGAAAGGCAATTGAAAAGAGTGGACTTACCGACGTTAGGCAATCCCACAATTCCACATTGTAAACTCATAACTATATCTTATTTTTCTTATTATCAGTATGCTGCATAAATTTCTAAAGCTCACGAATTACCAAATGGCGTCATCATTACTAGAGGACAATGCGTTCATTTCTGTTTCGTGTGGGTTGCAAAGATAGTTATTTTTTAGATGAATAATGAATCTTCATTATATTAAAAAGAAATTCCCAAAAGCCATTCAAAGCTTCTGGGAATTCATATGAAGAGGTTTAGTTTTGAAATTAACGCTGTTCTTATCAGATTGGTTAGAGAAACTACTATTCATGGACACCAAATGTGGCATTTTTAATTATAATGGAATCTTTCATGTTGTCCTTATTGTACAGAGTTCCGTCCATCTTTCCTATGATAAATGGGTTGTATGAATCTCGTACATCACTTACATAAAAGACACTGTCAATTTCTATTTTGAAAGGATCTTTCAAAGGATAATATATTTTGTTCTCTTTCTGTATGTTTACAACAGCCAAATTATATTGAGGATATCCTTGTGATTGAAGTATTCCTTTTTTTAATGGGCATAAGCCGACTCCTAGCATTGAGCTATCTTTTAGTGTAATGTAGAAACCATATGCATAGATGCCTGTAGTCGGATATATGTTCATGACTGTATGTCGTATTTTGTTCCAATCTTGTTTGTTGTCTCTGTTTACAATTTCAACCGATTGCCCATTAATGTTTGCTTTAAAGTTGCCAAAATACCATGTGTATTTAGTGGTTTCATCGGTTGGAGTGTTGTCATCATTATTATTACATGATGATAGGGCGAATGACAATGCCATCATTAATAACACACTATGAATTAAATATTTCATTGTAATTATTTTGTCTGCAAAGTTAAGTCCATTTTGTAATACACCTCAAACTTTTGATTTCACAAAAACTTCACAAATTGGATAATTTGTATATAATACATGAAAAAATGCCTTTTCAATTAAAATAAGTTCGTTTACATAATAATTCTTTGTAAAAAACGTTATGTATAAAATGATACCTCTCGTTTAAGTATATTCATAATAAATTAAAGCTATGGTTACTACAAAAAAAAATATGTTCGTGTTACTTGCGTTTGTTCTATTAATAGTCAGTTCATGTCAGCAACGCCCTTATCCTATTAAATTAAAGCATGCAGAAAATTATCTAATGACAAATTATGATAGTGCCTATAATCTATTAAGTGGTATGCAGCAAGAAATTAAAAGTGAATCCCAAGCAACACAAATGTATTATCAGATTCTTTTGTGTAGAGCGCAAGATTTATGTTACGTAGTTCATAAATCGGATATTGAGATGAAAAAGGTTATTGAATTCTATAAACAGTGCCATGATAACGAACACTTGTTTCAAGCTTATTACTGTATGGGGTGTATCTATCGTGATTTCAAAGATGCACCAAGGGCATTGTCCTATTATCAGGATGCTCTTAATTTAAAAAAGTATAGTAAAGATGATGCATTGACTGCAAGACTATATAATCAAATAGGGCAATTGCAAGAGTCAGGCTATTCCTTTAAATCTGCACAGACGTCATATATAATGGCATTGAAGTACTTTAAAAGATCGAATGATTCACTGACGATACCCCATGCGATACTTGATGTAGCCCATACATTTATGGACCAAAATAATATGAATGAGGCTTTATCATATTGTTTGCAAGCAAAAGTTCTGACGGATAAGTTGCATAATGAAGATCAGAAAGCCGGCATAAGACTTGAAATTACGAATGTCTTCTTTCAACTCGATAAATATCCGCAAGCCGAAGAAGAACTTAATCTTATTGGCAATAGACTGAAGCGTAATAGAGATTTGTCAGCTTACAATCTTGGTATAGGTCTGTTATTAGATAGCAGAGGTAAGAATGACGCTGCTGCCAAGTGTTACAAGCTTTCCGCTTCGTTGGGAGATTCCAATTTAAAAGAAGAAGCTTATGACTATCTATATCAAGGTTATAAGGCCAAGTCCGATTATAAAACGGCTCTTACTTATTTGGAACTTTGCCGAGAAATGATGACTATAAATCGAGAGAATGATCATGATAAGGAGATCGCGCAAATGCAGTCGCTCTATAATTACCAGCGTACTGAAAGCAAGAATCAAAAATTGACGACAGAAAATGAGCACCACAAATTAGCCATAACTGTTTTACTCTCTCTTCTTATTATTATAGGTATCGGAATAATAGTATATCGGCAACGAGATATTATTTCACGCCAACGACGAGATAAGATTATAGAGGAATTGAGCAAGCAACAGAAAAAGACGGAAGCTTATCTTCGAGAAAAAGAAAAGAATATCGCAGAGTTGAAAATACGATTGGACAAAAAAAGTGAGGAAAAAATAGCAGCGATGCAACAAAGTAAGATCTTATTGCAGGCTGATATCAAAGGTAATGAGGAAACATGGATAAAGTTTAAACAATCAAGTATCTTTTTCATATTCCACAAAGCCGTAAAGAATAACAATTTAATCTACGCAAATGAGCAAATGATAGATTTTTGGACAACTTTACAAGAAACGATAGATCTATATTTCAACGACTTTACACAGAAATTATATGCTATCTGTCCCAATATCAACGAGAAAGAATACAAGGTTTGTTTAATGATCAAAACAGAACTAAGTTTTTCAGATATGTCTGTTCTTCTTTTTACTTCTCCGCAAAATATAACGAATATCCGCAAGAGGTTGCAAAAGAAATTCTATTACCATAATTCAAACGGAAAGAGCTTTGATGATTTCGTTCACGACTTATGATCGAGAGGAGGGCTCGTGTGTATCACATGGCCTACAGGGAGCGTTAAGATTCCTTTTAGTGGTAAATTCTTGGCTGTTTATTGTTAGACATAGGAAGAGAAATTCGAGCTTATATATTAACAGGTGATGCTTTCCTATTTCTTTAGGTACTTGCCAAAGAATAGTAGTACTTCCTCTTGCATGGGTTTGCTAAAGAAATGGGGGCCGTCAAAGAATTTTGTAATCAATCGATCGTCTGCGCCACGACTTTTCCAGACTTTGTGCATTGTTTGATAAGCATCTTTCACACCACCAACGGGGAATAATTTGTCTTTTAATCCATTAAAGAAAAGCATGGGTTTGGGGCAAGCTAATGCAGCAACATCCGGATAGTCCATATAGTTAACCAATCCCGGTACCAGCATACTCCATGCACTGCCTCCCTTGTTTTGATTGTTGGTCATAGTCATTAGTGAATCGGTGGTGTTCATCCAGCAAATGGCTGCTCCGGCTTTAATGTCTTTGCAAGCAGATGAAAGCATCCATGCACGATGTGCACCCATGGAGAATCCCAGTGTGCCGATGCGGTCTTTGTCAACTTGTGGTAGTCTCTTAAGCAGGTTTACAGATGATATATCATCAAAAGTCATGATGCCGCACCAAGAGTATCCCATTTGTTGAAGATTGCAAACCAGTGCCTCCTGAGCATTGTAATCTGATCCGTCTTTACGTCCGCGTTCTCCCCATAGCAAAGCATCAGTGACAAGTACTATATAGCCTTTAGAGGCAAAGTAATCGGCTACATAGGTTCCTTCATAACAAGCTTTGACCCATTGGTCAGTAGCTTCAATCAACGGTGTTTGTTCAAGCTGAGGCTTCCCATTGAGTGAAAGTTTTTTACCGTATTCTGAAATGAGTCTCTTTTCCTCTGATTTCAGTGGACGAACCATCTTTTCTTTGCCTATGGAGAACTTTGCTCCATGATCATGCATGAGTACAATTGCAGGGTAGGGAGCCTTGCCGATGGTAGGTATCAATAAGTATGCCGTTACTCGGTCGAATGCCGAAATATTAAACGCAATCTTCTCTACGCTGTAGCCGTTGCGTTGTTCCGTTTCCAGAACTTTCAGATTAAAAGGAACGATAGGCGGAGCGGGTGACAAACATTCAAGAAGCTTCTTCACTCCTTGTTCTTTCCAATGATCGAAATTCTTTCTTCCCGATTTCTCCCATGAAAGAGGATAGGAGAGTGTCGCTTTCATCTTCTGATAGGATAGGGGCATAGCCTTTTCTACACCGTATGATTCAGCTTCCTGTGCATTTATCAAAGGTGCTGTGCATAGGCTCAACGCCAGTGTTATGACTAACCGTCCTATCATAATGATTAGTGAGCTTCAAGCCAATTGTTTCCCCAACCGCAATCAGCCTTCAATGGAACACTCATTTTATAAGCATTATCCATTTCCCTGATTACGATTCTTTCCACAGCCTCTTTTTCTTCAGGGTATACACTAAAGTTAAGTTCATCATGAACCTGCAGGATCATCTTTGAGCGTAATCCTTCTGCTTGGAAGCATTCAAATATACGCGCCATTGCTACTTTGATTATATCTGCAGCACTTCCTTGAATAGGTGCATTTATCGCATTTCTTTCAGCATAACCTCTTACGATTCCATTCTTTGAATTTATATCGGGCAGGTAGCGTTTTCTATGAAATATGGTTTCAACATATCCATTTTCTTTCGCTACTTCGATGCTATGATCCATGTATTGTTTTACCTTCGGGTAAGTCTTGAAGTATTCTTCAATTAGTTCTTTTGCTTCCTTTCTGTCTACTTCCATCCTTTCGGCCAAGCCGAATACTGATATGCCATAGATAATTCCGAAGTTGGCTGTTTTTGCCTTTCGTCGCATCTCTTTGGTGACTGCGTCAAGATCTATGTGGTATATCTTGGCGGCAGTTGCAGCGTGAATATCTTCATTGTTGCTGAATGCAGCAATCATATTTTCATCTTTACTCAAGTGAGCCATGATGCGCAATTCTATTTGCGAATAATCTGCTGAAAAGAAGAGGCAACCATCATCGGGGATGAATGCTTTGCGAATCTCTTTTCCGTCCTCATCACGTACGGGGATGTTCTGTAGATTAGGATTGCTGGAGCTAAGTCTACCGGTTGCAGTGACGGTTTGATTAAACGAAGTATGTATCCTGTTGGTTCTGGGATTGATCATTTGCGGAAGTGCATCTATATAGGTGGTAAGCAACTTCTTTAGTCCCCGATACTCAAGTATCTTAGCGATGATAGGGTGCTTTGAGTGAAGATTCTGAAGCACTTCTTCGGATGTGACGTATTGACCGGTCTTTGTTTTTTTGGCTTTTTCTACCACTTTCAATCGTTCAAAAAGGATTTCACCTACTTGTTTCGGTGAAGCAATGTTGAATGACGTACCGGCAAGTTCGTATATGGTCGTTTCTATTTCGTTTAATCTTATTGTAAATTCGATGGCGGACTGTTTCAATGAATCCGTATCGATGCGTACTCCATTGCGTTCGATATTAGCTAACACAGGAACAAGAGGCATCTCCACTTCATAGAATACCTTTTCAGCATCGTTCTTTTTAAGTTCTTCTACTAATATGTGGTAGAGCTTAAAAGTGATGTCTGCATCTTCCGCTGCATATACATATATATTCTTTGGATCCAGGTCGCGCATATTTTTCTGGTTCTTTCCTTTTTCTCCGATGAGTTCTTCAATATGTACCGTCTTGTAGTTTAGGTATACTTCTGCCAAGTAATCCATATTGTGTCTCATCTCCGGTTGCATCACATAGTGGGCAATCATGGTGTCAAAGATTTTCCCTTTTAAAGATATGCCATAGTTTTGCAGAACTTGCATATCATACTTAATGTTTTGTCCAACTTTAAGTGATTGTTCATTTTCGAACACCGGTCGGAACACATCCACAATTTTCTGCGCTTTGTCTCTCTCTGCGGGAATTGGAATGTAGTAGGCTTCATTTTCTTTGAATGAGAAGCTCATTCCTACCAGTTCAGCATTGATTGCGTTGGTACTTGTTGTCTCCGTATCTAGACTGATTGTTTGAAATGTAAGGATTTCGTTCACTAAATTGAACATATCATCCTCTTTATCAATTAGTTTATATGTTTTTTTTGAGTCGTTTACACTTGCGAGAGTCGTCTGAATGGTTTTCTCAGGTACGTCCTCTTGAAAATCAGCAAATAAATCGCCTTGGCGAGGCTCCTTATTGATTAACTTCTCGGGTGTTTTCAATACACGTGCCAAAAGATTACGAAATTCAAGTTCATCAAAGATACTTTTTATTTCCTCTTCGTTGACCGGTTTTCTTTTCAGTTCTTCGAGATTCAATTCGATGGGTACATCCGTGCGGATGGTTGCCAGATATTTTGAGAAAGCAATTTGTTCTTTATTGTTTTCCACTTTCATTTGTAACGCACCTGACAGTTTATTGGTGTTCTTTAAAAGTGTCTCTATAGAGCCGAACTCTTTAAGAAGCTTCTGTGCCGTTTTCTCACCAACGCCCGGACATCCCGGAATATTGTCGGAGCTGTCTCCCATTAGTCCCAATAAGTCGATCACTTGTGAAGGATTTGATAAAGAGTATTTCTCCAGTACCTTCTTTTCATCAAGCAGTTCAAACCCTTTCGCCGTTTGCGGACGATACATTACCACATTGTTTCCTACAAGTTGTGCATAATCTTTATCCGGTGTAACCATATAAGTGAAAATGCCCTTTTCATCGGCCTTTTTAGATAGAGTGCCGATTACATCATCAGCTTCAAAGCCGGCTGATTCAAGTATAGGTATATTATAGGCCCGGATGATGTCTTTAATGATTGGTATCGATTGACGTATCACCTCAGGTGTTGCTTGTCTTTGTGCTTTATAATCAGGATAAAGTTTGTGTCGGAATGTCTTTCCTGGCGGATCGAAAGCGATGCCGATGTATGAAGGATTTTCATTTCTCAGCACATCTTCCAGCGTATTTACGAATCCCATTATAGCGGACGTATTCATTCCTTTAGAATTTAATCTAGGGTTTTTGATCAATGCATAGTACGCTCTATAGATAAGTGCGTATGCATCTAAAAGGAATAATTTATCTGACTGATTCATAATTTAATATATTATTTGTTTGTAAAAGTACAAAAAAATGCTGAATTTCTCCATTTATTAGTACTTTTGTAATACTAATAATAATTGCTATGGACAAATTATCACTTATTAAGCAACCTGTGAGTCAGGATGTTGATCGTTTTAGAGAACTGTTCAACAGTTCAATGTCTGATGACAACAAACTGCTTCATGAAGTACTTGTACATATACGCAAGCGTCAAGGCAAAATGATGCGTCCTATTTTGATTATGTTAATTGCACGTTTATTAGGAGATTTAACTGATGTAACTTTGCATGCTGCAGTTTCCTTGGAGCTGTTGCATACTGCAAGTCTAGTGCATGATGATGTTGTTGACGAAAGCGGTGAGAGAAGGGGACAAGCCTCAGTAAATGCGATTTTTAATAATAAAGTATCTATATTGGCAGGTGATTATATCTTAGCATCCAGCCTTTTTGAAGCATCACAAACGAATCATAAGGAGATTATCAATGTCATAGCCAGTCTTGGTCAGGAGTTATCTTCAGGCGAGCTGCTACAGCTTTCTAACATACAAAATGAAACGATTACAGAGCAGGTTTACTTTGATGTGATTAAGAAAAAGACAGCTGCATTGTTTTCAGCTTGCACATCTGCCGCTGCATTTTCAATTGATGCAGACGGTGAAACCGTTGATACATTCAGAACATTAGGTGAATATATCGGCATTTGTTTCCAAATACGTGATGACTTGTTTGACTATTATGACAGTAAGAATGTAGGAAAACCTTCGGGCAATGATATGCGGGAAGGTAAGTTTACTCTTCCTGCCATTTATGCGTATTTAAACTTCGGTAAAGGTAATCCAGCCATTGAAGCATTGGTGAAACAGATAAAAAGCGGTGAGGCTACCAATGATCAAATAAATGAAATGATCCAATTCGTTAAGAATAATGGCGGTATGGAATATGCGATTAAAGTAATGGATGACTATTGTGACAAGGCAAAACATCTTTTGGATCGTTTCCCGGATAATATCTATAAGGAATCGATATTACGATATGTTGATTATGTAGTCGATAGAGATTTATAATAAGAGATAAAACTTAATAAACGAGATATAATAAGCCTCGATGAAATGGTAGTCATAACCCATTTCATCGAGGTATTTTTATTAGAAGTATTTTACATCTTTACCTACAATCTCAGATAGTAATAGATTGGCAAGACGACTGGTTCCTAAGCGGAAGAAGTCTCTATTGATCCATTCTGCTCCCAGAACCTCTTTTACGATTGAATAGAGTATCAGTGCATCTTGTACTGTATTAATGCCTCCAGCGGGCTTTAAACCTACTTTTCTGCCCGTTTTATCGAAGTATTCTTTAATAGCCTGACACATAACGTATACAGCTTCCGGTGTAGATGCCGGCATTTGTTTGCCTGTACTTGTCTTTATGAAATCCGTACCTGAGTACATTGCCAGGATCGATGCTTTCTTGATGTTTGAAGCCGTTTTCAGTCCGCCTGTTTCAAGTATCACTTTCATACGGTGAGTGCCACACGCAGCTTTCAATTCTTCCATTTCATCGCAAGTTCCTTCGTAGTCATTGCTTAGGAATTTGCCTACAGGCAATACAATGTCAATCTCATCAGCACCGTCTTGAATACACAAAGCCGTTTCTGCAACTTTCACTTCAAGGTATGTTTGAGAGTGGGGGAAATCACCACAAACCGTTACTAACTTTACGTCGTCAGCTTCCAGTGAATCGTGTACCAACTTTGTGAATCGTGGATAGATACAGATAGTAGCCACGTTTGTGAGCTCTCCGTAATCCTCCACAAAACTATTGACCTTTTCTGTAAGAGCAAGGATGCTTTCGTCCGTATCTTCGGTATGTAGGGATGTTAACTCAATGGTACTGAATAAGAATTTCTTTACGTCTAAAGTGTTGTTTTCAGCTACTTTATTCTCAATAATACTCTTTACTGCAGCCTGAACATCTTCATCATTCAGGGTTGTATTATACAAACTTAGTGCAGCATCATATTTACTTTTTCCAACTTCGTGATTATGCATTATTCTTTAATTTTGGATTGTTAATATGTCTTTGGTTATCTCTATTCGTTTTCTTCTCCATATTCTTTTGGAGAGCACTTGTCAGGTCTGTTCCCGTTTGATTGGCAATGCAGAGTAATACCCAAAATACATCTGCAAGTTCATCTTCCAGATTATCTTTTTCGCCGCTTTTGAAGGACTGTTCTCCATATTTACGTGCCATTACTTTGGCTAATTCTCCTACTTCTTCAGTGAGAATAGCCATATTTGTGAGTTCATTAAAGTATCTCACGCCGTAAGTTTTGATCCAACTATCAACCGTTTCCTGTGCTTCTTTTATAGTCATTATTCTTTATCTTTAGTGTCAATAACGATTGTTACAGGACCGTCATTAAGGAGTTCTACTTTCATATCGGCTCCGAATTCACCGGTTCCAACAGGCTTGTTCAGCTCCTTTTCAACGGCTTTTACAAACTTCTCGTAGAGCGGTATGGTTATTTCATGCTTGCCGGCTTTCAGATAGGAAGGACGATTGCCTTTCTTTGTTGAAGCAAATAAAGTGAATTGGCTCACAATGATGATATTGCCGTTTACCTCACTAACCGATTTATTCATAACACCCATTTCATCGTCAAAGATGCGCAGGTTTACCACTTTATGGCTTAGCCATTCTATATCTTCGGTGTCGTCAGCTTCTTCTACGCCTACAAGGATTAAGAGTCCCTGTTGTATGGATGATTTCAATCTCCCTTCTACCGTTACTGAAGCATGTTTTACTCTTTGAATTACAACTCTCATGATTGCAAAAATAGTGATTATTCTTGATTGGTATTCTTTATTGGCTCTTTTTTTAGTGAGTCAATAATTATTTCGCCCTTGCTTTTACCGATTAATTTGATGATATCCTCGTCATTTGCGGCAATGATCCCTTTGACACTTTTGAATTCTTTTAGTAAAAGAGTTTGCGTTTGAGGGCCTATACCTTTAATTGTATCAAGTATAGATTCCACTTGTCGTTTGCTCCTTTTGTCTCTATGAAAGGCGATGGCATATCTATGTACTTCATCCTGTATCCTTGTCAATAAATGGAATAGTCCGCTTGTTTGCTTCATTCCCACCACCACAGGAGGCGATCCATAGAGAAGCTCACTTGTCCGATGTTTATTGTCTTTTGCCAGACCTGCTATCGGTATATTCAGCTTTAATTCGTCTTCAATTACTTGCCTTACCACTTCCATTTGTCCTTTACCACCATCCGTGATAATCAGATCAGGCAGGGGAGATTCTTCTTCGATTGCCCTCTTGTAACGTCTGCTTACAACCTCTTTCATAGAAGCGTAATCATCCGGTCCTTCAACTGTTTTGATGATGTATTTTCTATATTCTTTCTTTGCAGGTCTTCCTTCTGTGAATACTACGCATCCCGCAACCGCATCACTTCCTGATATGTTTGAATTATCAAAACATTCTATCCTTAAAGGAGGCTTATTTAACTTCAGATCTTCCTGAATTTCTTTTAATAAACGCATCATTTTCTGTGCCGGATTCAGTTTATCAGCTTGCTTTAAACGATCCATCTTATATTGCTTTACGTTCATTTCCGACAAGCTAAGAAGTTTCTTCTTCTCGCCTGTTTTGGGTATTGTAAATGTAATTCCACTGAGCTCCAAGTCCATTTCAACGGGAATAATTATCTCTTTAGAGTTACTTTTATACCTTTCACGCATTTCAACAATACCGAGGCTAAGCAGTTCTTCTTCCGTCTCATTCAGTTTCTTCTTATATTCGAACGTAAAAGCCTGATTGATGCACCCGTTATTGATGTGCAAGTAGTTGATATAGGCTACTTTCTCTTCTGCTGTAATCGAAAATACATCGATATTGTGGATAAGATTGCTTACCACCTGTGATTTTGAACGATACGATTCCAGTAATTCATAATGCTTTTTGGTTGTTTCCGCTTTCTCGAATTCCATCTTTACGGCATAATTCATCATTTCATCGTACATCGTTTTGCCTAACTCTTTGGTATTGCCGCGGAGGATTTCTTTTATCTCTTCGATATCTTTTGCATACTCATCATGATTTATATTCCCTACACACGGGCCTAGACAATTACCTATATGATATTCCAAACACACCTTGAACTTACCATTCCGAATATTATCCGGCGTTAGTGGCAAACGGCATGTACGTAGTTGGTATAGCTTCTTTATCAGATCCAACACAAAGTTCATTGACCCCAAATGGCTGTAAGGACCGAAATAAGTGGATCCGTTACGCAGAACCTTTCTTGTCTTGAATACCCGTGGAAAATATTCATTCGTAACGCATATTGAAGGGTAGGTCTTGTCATCTTTCAATAGTACGTTATATCGTGGCTTATACCGCTTTATCAAGTTATTCTCGAGTAGTAAGGCATCTTCTTCAGTGCTTACTACGATGTATCGAATATCTCGGATGTTTTTAACCAGCATCCTGGTTTTGATGGGTTGGTTTTCTTTATGAAAATACGATGATACCCTGCGTTTTAAGTTCTTGGCCTTACCAACATAAATGATTGTCTTTTCATCATTCAAGTATTGGTAGCATCCCGGACTTTCAGGTAGATTATCAATGATACCTTTAAGATATTCAGCTATTTTCATAGAACTGTTTTAAGTTGGAGAATTATAAATAGAGAATTGAATCTACGTTTGCATCTGCGGGGAATACATCTCTGCCATTCAATCCTTTCAATTCAATAATGAAGTTCGTATAGATCTTTTTAGGATGGAATTCCTTTACAAGGTCGTATGCAGCTTTCATTGTGCCACCTGTAGCTAAGAGGTCATCATGCAGCAAGATGATGTCATTCTCATCTATAGCATCCTTGTGAATCTCTATGGTATCTGTTCCATATTCTTTCTCGTAGCTTTTGCTTATCGTATCGGCAGGTAGTTTATCGGGTTTTCTTATCGGAACAAATCCCGCACCGATTCTGGTTGCTAATATGGGACCGGTAATAAATCCCCTTGATTCTATACCCACCACTTTTGTTATACCTTTATCCTTGTACATATCATACATGATGTCTGATAATTCTTTGAGGCATTCTGCGCTTTTGAATAGAGTAGTGACATCCTTGAACTGTATTCCTTTCTTTGGGAAGTCCGGTATAGTTCTTATGCTTTTTGCTAAACTCTCTTTACTCATAATCAATTTATTAAATGGTTTTACTTCTTTCTATTGTTTCACGTGAAACGTACCTTCTCATTTCCTGCTGAGAACTAATAAAACGTTGATATCACTGGGCGATACGCCTGGTATCCTACTTGCCTGAGCTATAGTTTCAGGGTCTATTTTTATTAGTTTCTGACGAGCTTCCGTTGAAATAGCCTTTAGGTTTGCGTAATCAAACTTACCTCTGATCTTGATGTTTTCCAGACGCTCTATTTTATCTGCGATCTGCTTTTCCCTGTCAATGTATCCCGCATACTTAATTCTGATTTCTGCCGCTTCAATTATTTCGTCGTGGCGATCTGTTATATTGTCCAGAATGTTTTTGAATTCAGGAATGATGTCTGCAATGCTGTTAAGATTAAGTTGTGGACGATTAATCAGATCAATTAACTTGCAACCTTGTCGTAGAGGAGTGGTTCCTAAATTCTCAAGTGCAGCATTTACCTGATCCGCTTTAATGGAATAGTTCTTTGCAAAATCTATAATCTTCTCAATATTTTCTTTCTTATTGCAAAGCAGATCATATCTATCTTGTTTTGCCAAGCCTATTTCATGTGATCTTCCTGTTAATCGAACATCTGCATCATCTTGACGCAATAGTATTCGGTATTCGGCTCTACTGGTGAACATACGATAAGGTTCATCTACACCTTTTGTTACCAAGTCATCAATAAGTACGCCGATATATGCTTCATCTCTGCCCAAAACAAAGGATTCTCCACCGCCAACTTTTATGGCAGCATTGATGCCTGCTATCATTCCTTGTCCTCCGGCCTCTTCATATCCGGTAGTTCCGTTCACTTGTCCGGCAAAGAATAAGTTCTTGATCACTTTTGATTCCAACGAATGGTTCAATTGAGTAGGATCGAAGAAATCGTATTCAATGGCATACCCCGGTCGATAAATGACTATATCACGAAATGCAGGTATTTTCTTTAGTGCCTTGATTTGTACATCCATGGGCAACGAAGAAGAAAAACCATTCAAATATAACTCTTGCGTGGTTTCACCTTCCGGTTCTAGGAATAATGGGTGATGATCCTTATCGGGGAATGTAACGATTTTTGTTTCAATACTCGGACAATAGCGCGGTCCTATGCTTTTGATTTGCCCATTAAATAAGGGAGAATCAGGCAAACTCTCCTGCAATATCTTATGCACCTCTTCATTGGTATTCGTTGTCCAGCAGGGTAGTTGTTTCAACGTCCTTTGAGGAGTGTTCATATAGGAGAATTTATGAAAATCACATTCTCCGTCCTGTGTCTCCATTTCATCGTAGTGGATACTTCTTCCATCAATTCTCACAGGAGTGCCGGTTTTCATTCGGGCACTATTTATTCCATATTGTGTGATGCTCTCTGTAAGATCATAAACAGCAGGTTCGGCAGTACGTCCGCCAGGCCATTGATTATGTCCCACATGCATTAATCCGTTTAAGAAAGTTCCGGCAGTGATCACTACCGATTTGGCGGAAAGAGTTACATTCCAGCAAGTCTTCACACCTGTGACTTCTCCGTTTTCAACAATGATGTTGCGTACTTGATCTTGCCAAATATGCAGGTTGGGAGTGTTCTCCAGAATCGAACGCCAAGTCCAGATGTACTTACCTCTGTCACATTGAGCTCTAGGGCTCCACATAGCCGGCCCTTTCGATCTGTTGAGCATCCGAAATTGTATAGCGCATTCATCTGTGACCAATCCCATAAAACCACCTAATGCGTCGATTTCACGAACAATTTGTCCTTTGGCTATTCCACCAACAGCAGGATTACAACTCATCTGTGCGATTTTGTTCATATCCATTGTTATCAGACAAGTCTTTGCGCCCATGTTTGCAGCCGCTGCCGCTGCCTCGCATCCGGCGTGCCCACCACCGACTACAATTACATCATATTTAAAATCCATGTATCTGATTGTTTATTCGGTTGCAAATTTACAAAATAAAGAAAAATAATTGATAATAAGATCAGTAAATAAAAACTATTCACTAAGTTTGTGATATACAACAGGCATTTTCATTGTTATTAATTAAGCTTTCAATAGATTCGAATATGACAGATTTCAGATTAAAAGTGTTTCGCAGTGTAGCATTGAACTTAAGCTTCACAAAGGCTTCGCAAGAGTTATTTATTAGTCAGCCCGCAATCAGTCGTCATATTCAAGAATTGGAATCTGAATTTCAAACAAGTTTGTTTAACCGCATGGGCAATAAAATCTCATTGACCAAAGCGGGACAATTGTTGTTGGATCGTAGTGAAGACATTCTCAATGATTACCAACGGCTGGATTATGAAATGAATTCGCTCAGGCAGAAGTATGGCGGTGAGTTGCGTATTGGTGCAAGCACAACCATTTCTCAGTATGTATTGCCTCCGGTATTGGCTGAGTTCATCAAAGCATATCCGGCTGTTTCAGTCTTGCTTATTAACGGCAATTCGCGTGAAATAGAAGCTGCGCTGCAGGCAGGTAAAATAGATTTAGGATTGGTTGAAGGTATCATTCGTCAACCGCAATTGAAATACAGCACCTTTTTAAAGGACGAACTCGTACCGATTGTTCATGCTCATAATTCACTAGCGAGTGAGGACGAGATTTCTATTGAACGATTCAGTCAAGTACCTTTAGCTTTGCGTGAAAGCGGTTCGGGCACGTTGGATGTCTTTGTCAAGGAGTTGGAAAGACACCACTTGAAACTTTCTTCGATGAATGTGATGATCTATCTGGGCAGTACTGAAAGTATAAAGCTTTTCCTTGAACATTCAGATTGTATGGGAGTCGTTTCGATCCGTTCGATAAGCAGCGAGTTGTATTCCGGCAAATTTAAAGTGGTGGACATAGACGGACTGAAGATGGAACGTGACTTCGACTTTGTCCAAAAGCGGGGCGAAGAGGGAGGTTTGTCTGAACTTTTCATGAGATTTGCCGCCAAGACCATATAACTATTCGTTATAGCCCATAAGAATAAACAATGAAAATCTTTGCAGTTTTCATCTTACTTTTGCAGTCGTAATTTAAATAGTAAGAAATGAAAACAATTGTAAACTCGTTGATGGATAAGAAGAAGGTGATTTATATCATCGTTAGTGCGGTCTTATTCTCTCTTTTGTTGCTAGGTTATATTCCTCAACTAGCATCGTTGTCACATCTCATTTCGCCACCGGTTGCCCTTTTCTTAGGACTCCTTTATGCGCAAGTTTTTGGCGAAGCATTCCCTAAGTTTAATAAAAATGCATCGAAGTACTTGTTGCAGTATTCTGTAGTCGGGCTAGGATTCGGAATGAATTTGCAGGCCTCTTTGGCTTCAGGTAAAGAAGGGATGCAATTCACCATTGTTTCCGTCATCGGAACAATGATCATCGGATGGCTGATCGGTTACAAGCTATTGAAAATAAATAGAAACACTTCCTATCTGATTAGTTCAGGAACAGCCATTTGCGGAGGTAGTGCCATTGCAGCGATAGGTCCGGTTATCAATGCGAAGGACAGTGAAATGTCAGTAGCTTTAGGTACAGTGTTTATATTGAATGCCATTGCGCTATTTATCTTTCCTGTAATCGGACATTCATTAGCCCTGACCCAACAACAATTTGGCACATGGGCTGCAATAGCCATTCATGATACAAGTTCGGTGGTAGGTGCCGGAGCCGCCTATGACAGATACTTTCCCGGAGGCGGTAACATTGCTTTGCAAACGGCAACAACCATAAAATTGACCCGTGCATTGTGGATTGTTCCTTTGGCATTGGTAACCTCTTTCCTCTTTAAAAATTCGACTAAGAAGATTAATATTCCCTTGTTCATAGTCTTCTTTATCGCAGTGATTATTATCAATACATACTTACTTCAAGGCATTCCTACGATCACTCATTGCATCGCCGGGTTCGCACAAAAATGCCTTACGTTCACCTTGTTCTTTATCGGTGCATCGTTGACACGTAAGACTATGAAGAATGTAGGAGTGAAATCGTTGGTTCAGGGAGTAATTTTGTGGAGCATTATCAGTGTGGTCACTCTGCTTTATGTATTCAATTGGGTTAGATGAATGTCTGCAGTACTGAATAGGTTGTCATGCATTCCTTCGGATGATAGCGAGCATTTTATCATCAACAGGCTTTGAATCCATTGTTTTACCCAGGTAAGAAATGTTTTCCACCCAGGTGAAAAACATTTCTTACCTGGGTGGAAAACATTTTTTACAGTTGTAGAAAATGAAAATGCAAACGAGAATTCGATAAAACGCATTATAGCAATCCGTTAAATACCCAGCGAGAATCAATAGATTCCATAGCTTAATACAACCTGATGCATTGTAGGAGGAAAATAACACTAACGAAGCAATGAGCTTTAAAAAAACATAAAATGAATCTTGCATCCGTTTAAAACTTGATTATTTCTTGACTTCTTTCTGTTTCTTTGCTATATTTACCACTAGGAATTATAATGATAAAAGAAAACTAGAATGAAGAAGATGCTGCAGGTTTGTTGCAAGAATAACAGTGAATATAAAGATTTTGCAATAGGAACAAAACTTTTTGATATATATAACGCGTTCGATCTCCAATCACCTTATGACGTAGTAAGTGCTAAAGTAAACAACCGTTCAGAAGGACTTAATTTCAGAGTTTTTGATAATAAGGATGTAGAGTTTTTGACTCTGCAAGATGCTTCGGGAATGCGCACTTATGTGCGTTCGCTCTGTTTTGTGTTATGCAAAGCCGTCTATGACTTGTTTCCTGAAGGAAAGATATTGATAGAGCATCCTGTAAGTAACGGCTATTTCTGTAGGCTCAAGATAGGGCGCACTGAAACGGAAGATGATATTGCACGTCTTAAAAGCAGAATGCTGGAGATTGTCAGCGAAAAGAAAAGTTTCCATCGACTGCAATGTCATACAAGTGATGCTGTGAGGATGTTTACCGATCGCGGTATGGTTGATAAAGCTCGTTTGTTGGAAACCTCAGGCTCGCTTTACTCATTCTACTATACGCTTGATGATTATGCCGACTATTTTTATGGCAGTCTTGTTCCTAACACCGGATATCTGAAAGTATTTGATTTAGTGAAATACGACGGAGGACTATTGTTGCAGGTGCCTGAAAGGAAGAACCCCGATCAATTGAAGCCCGTAATTACTCAAAACAAAATGTTGGATGTCTTTCGTGAGTTTATCCGATGGAATGAAATCATGGGATTGAGCAATGTGGGAGATTTCAATATAGCATGTAGCAAAGGTTATGCAACTGATTTGATAAACGTGGCAGAAGCATTGCAGGAAAAGAAGATTGCTCAAATAGCTGATGCAATCAAGGCACATGGATCCGTAAAGATGGTATTGATCTCAGGACCTTCCTCTTCAGGCAAGACCACATTCAGTAAACGTCTTTCCATTCAATTGATGGCAAATGGGCTGAAACCCTACCCAATATCATTAGACAATTATTTTGTTAATCGAGTGGAAACGCCTCGTGATGCCAAAGGCGACTATGACTATGAATCATTGTATTCATTGGATCTGAAGTTGTTCAACAATCAATTGCAGGCTTTGCTGAATAGGGAAGAAGTGGAATTGCCGCGCTATAATTTTGTAACGGGTGTGAAAGAGTATAAGGGTGACAAACTTAGAATTGATGATAAAACAATTCTGATATTAGAGGGCAATCATGGATTGAATCCGGAGTTAACCCCGCTTATACCCGACGAAAATAAATTCAAGATCTATGTATCTGCTTTGACCTCCATGTCGTTGGATGATCACAATTGGATACCGACAACGGATAATCGCTTATTAAGGCGCATTATACGTGATTTCAACTATCGCGGATATTCAGCCCGTGAGACGATTGCCCGCTGGCCTGATGTACGTGCCGGTGAGGATAAATGGATATTTCCCTATCAAGAGAACGCTGATGTAATGTTTAATTCATCCATGTTGTTTGAATTTGCCGTTATGCGCCGTCATGCCGAGCCGATCCTGCGTCAAGTGATGGAGAATTGTCCGGAATATGCAGAAGCTGTGCGCTTGCTTAATTTCATAGACTATTTTACACCTATACAAGATTCCGAAATGCCTCCAACTTCATTAATGCGTGAATTCATGGGAGGAAGTAGTTTTAAATATTAATATTAAAAAGAAGCAAACTGTAACCATTTTGAATATAATTATTTAATTTTGTACTCGGAAATTAATTCAAGAATAAAATAGGTATGGCTCAAGAATTCCGTCAGATACAGAAGCAGTCGCAGCAGATGGTACAGACGCTTTCTCCTCAGCAAATTCAAGTGGTGAAGTTGCTAGAATTGCCCACTCTTGAATTTGAAGATCGTATCCGTACCGAATTACAGGACAATCCGGTTCTTGAGGAAGGACCTGACGATTCGTCGGAAGGAGAGGAGGATGACAGTTATTCAGAGAAATCCGATGAGAGTGATACATCACCGGAAGAAAGTGTCCTTGATGATTACGCATCACCGGATGAAATCCCCGATTATCAGTTGCGTCAAAATAATGGTACTCAACCTACAAGAGCAGAAGATATTCCGTTTTCAGATGCTACTTCATTTTATGAGAAACTGAATGAGCAACTGGGCGAGCAGGAATTAAGCGAAAAGGACTATGAAATAGGAAAGTATTTGGTTGGTTCGCTTGATGATGATGGTTTGTTGCGGAAGAAAATAGACACATTGGTTGATGAACTGGCTATATATAATCAGCTTGAAACAACGCGTTCGGAAGTGGATAAGGTGCTGAAAGTGATTCAGAGCTTTGATCCGGCCGGTATAGGAGCTTGTTCGTTGCAGGAGTGTTTGCTTTTGCAAATCGATCGTCGCGAGAAGTCCCAATTGACAGATGATATGCGCAACATATTAACTCGCTGTTATGATGAGTTTACTCGCAAGCATTGGGATAAAATCATACAGCGTCTCAATTTGAGCGAGGATGATTTTCATAAAGCAATTGGTGAATTAACGCATCTTAATCCAAGACCGGGAAGTTCATTGAGTGAATCTCTTGGTAAGGCCAATCAGACGATCATTCCGGATTTCACCATTGAAACATTTGATGATGGATCTATCAGCATCAGTTTGAACGACCGTAACGTTCCTCCTTTGAGGATGAGTCGTGATTATATGGAAATGATGAATGATTTCGTCCGTAATAAATCAAAAATGTCAAAAGATCGAAAAGATTCTATGACGTTTCTGAAACAAAAGATGGATGCCGCGCAAGGTTTTATTGATGCTATACGCCAAAGGCAACATACGTTGATGGTGACTATGCAGGCAATAGTTGATATACAGCATGATTTCTTTTTGGATGGTGATTCCTCGTTGATAAAGCCCATGATCCTAAAAGATGTAGCTGAACGTACACATCTGGATATTTCAACAATATCAAGGGTAAGCAACAGCAAGTATGTACAGACGAATTATGGCATTTTCCCGCTGAAACATTTCTTTGGTGATGGTTTCGTCACTGAAGGTGGAGAAGAGATGTCGGCACGTGAGATCCGTCATATATTAAAAGAAGAAATTGAAAAAGAAAATAAGAAAAAGCCTTTAACCGACGATGAACTCAAGGAGATCTTGAATGAAAAAGGGTTCCCTATTGCTCGGCGTACAGTGGCTAAATACAGACAGCAACTGAATATCCCGGTTGCACGATTAAGAAAATGAAAGAGAATGTTTTTGAGAAGGAAAGGCTGTATATGAAGAATTTATCTTTGTATAAAGCATCGCGGCTAATTTCAGCTATATTTAATCCATTTATGGTTCCTTTTTTAGCTTATGTAGTACTTTTTATTTTTACGTATTTGAATATGCTCCCGTTAGGCTATCGCTTTCTGGTTTTAAGCGTTGTCTTTGCCTTCACTATATTGCTTCCGGCATTGGGCATATTTATCTTTCGGAAAATGAATGGATGGGGAATACGTGCATTTCGTGACCGCAAGAAACGCTATGTACCATGGACTATTTCCATTATCAGCTACTTGGCTTGCTTTATCATGATGAACCGATTGAGAATGCCCTCGTATATGTCAGGAATCATTCTAGCTTCAATTCTGTCAATGATCATCGGATTGATAACCAATGTTCGTTGGAAGATCTGTGAGCATATGATTGCTTGTGGAGGAGTTGTTGGCGGGCTTATAGCTTTCAGCATGATGTTCAACTATAATCCCTTGTTTTGGTTGAGCTTTTTCATTCTTTTGTCCGGTTCGCTGGGAACGGCTCGTATTGTGAGGAAACACCATACATTGGGTGAAGTAATAGCCGGATTTAGCGTGGGATTCATTGCTACTTTGTATGGAATATTATACTATTGATTTGTGAGAATAAAGACTTGTTTATAAGAAATATAATAGATAAAAGTATGACACCAGTAATTAGTATTATTATGGGCAGTACATCAGATCTTCCTGTCATGGAAAAGGCTGCCAAATTTCTTGATGAAATGGAAATTCCGTTTGAAATAAATGCGCTTTCAGCACATCGTACACCAGAAGCTGTTACCGAGTTTGCTGTAAATGCAAAGACTCGTGGTATAAAAGTGATCATAGCCGCTGCCGGTATGGCTGCGCATTTACCTGGAGTGATTGCTGCTCAAACGCCATTGCCTGTTATCGGCGTACCTATCAAGTCATCCTTTGATGGAATGGATGCTTTATTGGCCATTGTGCAAATGCCTCCGGGAATACCTGTTGCCACTGTAGGAGTAAATGCTGCATTGAATTCAGCTATATTGGCTGTACAGATGCTTTCACTTACAGACACAGCCATTGAAGCGAAATTTATCAACTATAAGGATGGTCTGAAAGATAAGATAACAAAAGCAAATGCTGAGTTGAAAGAAG
This sequence comes from Bacteroidales bacterium UBA1794, assembly GCA_002315435.1. Taxonomy (GTDB): domain Bacteria; phylum Bacteroidota; class Bacteroidia; order Bacteroidales; family Bacteroidaceae; genus DCFW01. Next base: position 30,532 of record DCFW01000014.1, on the reverse strand, counting down.
TGAAATTCAAATTTAAAACGAATTGAGCATGGACCTGTTCAATTATGCACGTCGTGAGTCGAAGGTAGTGAATGTGGGTAATGTACCGATGGGGGGCGATAATCCTGTTCGCTTGCAATCGATGACCAATACCAACACGAATGATACTGAAGCTTGTGTATCGCAGATATATCGGATGGTAGAGGCAGGATGCGAGTATGTACGTCTTACAACACAAGGCATTCGTGAGGCAGAGAACTTGCGTAATATCAATGCAGAATTACGTCGTAACGGTTGTATGGTGCCATTGGTTGCAGACGTTCACTTCAATCCACACGTTGCAGACGTAGCTGCAAATTATGCTGAGGCTGTACGTATCAATCCGGGGAATTATGAAGATCCTGCACGTACATTTCGTCAGCTCACATATACCGACGAAGAATATGCATTGGAAATACAACGGATAAGAGATAGATTTATCCCTTTTCTGAATATTTGCAAAGAGAATCATACCGCAGTTAGAATAGGAGTAAACCATGGGTCGTTATCCGATCGTATCATGTCACGTTATGGCGATACACCGGCAGGTATGGTGGAGTCATGCATGGAATTCCTTCGCATTTGTAAAGAGGAGAAGTTCAATGAAGTGGTTATTTCCATAAAGGCTTCTAACACGGTAGTAATGGTGCAGACTGTCCGTTTACTTGTAAATGTGATGGAGAAGGAAGAAATGAGCTTTCCTTTGCATTTAGGGGTTACTGAAGCAGGTGATGGAGAAGATGGTCGTATAAAATCGGCCTTGGGAATAGGTGCATTGTTAAGCGATGGCATAGGCGATACGATCAGAGTATCACTCTCTGAGGCTCCCGAAAATGAGATACCTGTTGCAAAGAAACTTGCAGATTATATAAGTAAACGACAAGGCCATCTTTACATTCCGGGTGATGTAGCCGAGGGCTTTAATTATGAAGCACCGGCACGTCGCAAGACTCAAGCTGTAAAGAATATTGGTGGAACGAATGTACCTGTAGTGATAGCTGATAGAATGGATGATAATAAGGAACTTGATCCTGTTCTTCATCCTGACTATATCTATGCAGGCAGAGTATTACCAGAGCACCGTGAAGACGGTGTTTGTTATATTTTGGATGCAGATGTATGGGAAGATGAAAAGAATGTTTTTCCTGCATTCAATTACAAGGATACGATAGCTATATCAATGATTAATGCAGATGTCAAGTTCTTGTTCTTACCCTGCATCATGATAAATGAAGAAGTGATTGCGTGTCTGAAATATCATCCTGAAGTGGTAATAATTGCACAAAGCGATCATACAAACAGAGTAGGAGAGCACCGTGCATTTGTACATCAAATGATGATTGAAAAGCTTATGAATCCGGTAGTTTTCTTTCAACATTATGCCGAGCAGACGGCCGAAGACTTACAGATAAAGGCTGCTGCAGATATGGGTGCACTTGTTTTTGATGGATTTACTGATGGTTTATATATTCACAACAATGGACCTGTCAGTCATGCAATTGTTGATGCTACAGCATTCGGAATCCTACAGGCAGGGAGATTGCGTACAACCAAGACTGAATATATTTCATGTCCCGGTTGCGGTAGAACACTGTACGACTTACAAACGACCATTGCCCGTATTAAAGCTGTTACATCGCAATTAAAAGGCTTGAAGATAGGAATTATGGGATGTATTGTAAATGGTCCGGGAGAGATGGCTGACGCTGATTATGGCTATGTCGGTGCAGGACCGGGGAAAGTATCATTATATAAGAAGAAAGAATGTGTACAACGAAATATTCCTGCGGAAGAAGCTGTTGATCGCCTTATTGAACTGATAAAAGCGAATGGTGATTGGAAGTAGAGACCTTGTGTAAGAGATAAAATAAAAAGAGTGTATGTCTTTATCGGATATACACTCTTTTATTATAATGTTATTGATTATTTTGCTTTTGCATCCGATGCTGACAATGTCTTTTTGTACAATGCATTATCATGTAATACTTCCATTGCTTTTTGCAAATCATCATCCCCTTTTAGTTCCTCAATAATTGCTCCCTTTTGATATTGATATCTGCTAAGAATCTCTGTTGCAATCATTTTCTTAACATCTTTCTTGAAGTAATTCAGATCTTGATCAAGATTGTGATTAAACTTCTTCTCAAGTGAATCCAGTTCGGGTTTTGCATCTTGATAGCCTTCAAAGTCAGCCATTTCGCGTAGGTCCTTTAGCATTTTCACACTCTGTCTGTCATACGTAAAATTGTTCTTTTTCAACTGTTCTTTAAATGCGTTATAATCATCATCAGATAATTCAAACTCTTTTGCCGGTGCGATTGATAGATGTTGTTGGCAATATTGAGTAACAAAGTCAAAAACATTCTTTTTATCATCTAGCCCATCTGTCAAATAAAGAAGCAAATTGGGCATTTTCTTCTCTTTCACATTAAAGTCCGGAGTGATGCCACCTCCATCACGAACAATGCGTCCCGCAGCGGTGTGGAATATGTTGGTCAAACTGTCAGGAATGCGTCCGACACTTCCATCCGGATTACGATGTTTGTAATCAATGGCTTGTACGCAACGACCGCTTGGTGTATAGTACTTAGCTGTGGTTATTTTGATTGCAGCGCCATAAGGTAGGCTACGAGTTGTTTGTACTAATCCTTTTCCAAAGGTGCGTTCGCCGATAATTACTGCACGATCATAATCTTGTAAAGCTCCTGAAAGAACTTCCGATGCAGAGGCGCTACCACTGTTTACTACTACGGCAACAGGCATCTCGGTATTTAATGGGTCCGAGCTGGTTTTATATATTCGGCCTGATTGAGAGATTCGTCCGCGAGTAGACACCACTTCTTTGCCTTTCGGCAAGAAATAATTAGCAATATCAACGGCTTCATCCAGCAATCCTCCTCCGTTATTACGAAGGTCTATTACTAAAGATTTCATTCCTCTTTTATTAAGATCCAGGAAAGCTTCTTTAAATTCTTTCGAAGGCTGTCCGGTAAAAGAGCTTAGTAAAATATAGCCGGTGTTTGAATCAATCATGTCATAGTAAGGTACAGCAGGGATTTGTATGGATTGTCTAACCATTTTAAATGTCAATGTCTTTGGAGACCCAGGACGTTGCACTTTGATAGTAAAGCTACTTCCGGCCAGACCACGTAATCGTTCGCTTACATCGCCGGTATTGAGTCCTTTAACCGTTTTTCCGTCTACCTCAAGCAATATGTCTCCAGCTTTAAGTCCCGTTTTCGCTGCCGGCATATTCTCATAGGGTTCTGCTATGGCAACTTGCCCTTTATAAGGAGTGATAACAGCACCAATGCCGCCATAATTGCCTTTTATCTGTGAACTAAAGTCTTTCGCTTCATCTTCAGTGAAGTAATTGGTATAAGGATCAAGTGATTCCAGCATAGAATTTATGCCTATGGTAATCGTCTTGGAAGGATCTATAGAATCTACATAATTCTGATCAACTTCCTTGTAAACGGCATTGAATAGATCAAGATTTTTACTCTTATCAAACGTTTTTTTGCCGCCTCCATCACCGAAAACTGAAACCGAAATCCCCAGTAACAAGCATATGATTACTGAGAAATACTTGTAGTTAAGTTTTTTCATTATGATAATTCTTTTATTTGCTCTTTTATTGAGTCCCATCTTGCATCAGATAGCGTTGAGCCGATTACTTCAATGACATTGCCCGCAAGTAAAGAGCCGATGGCACCGCATTTTGCTAGATTATATCCATGAGTGAGTCCAAACAAGAATCCGGCTGCATAATAATCGCCTGCAGCCGTTGTATCTGCTGTTTTTACATTTGCTAATGCTTCAACATATACTACTTCCGAACCTTTTTTGATGTAGGATCCTTTGGCGCCGACTTTCAAAACTGCAATGCTGCATTTGCTTGCTATATCGTCGAGAGCTTCACGTCCGTCTTTATCTGTAAAAGCCTTTGCTTCTTCCTCATTTGCAAAGACAATATCCACGTAATTTTTAATAAGATCAGTAAAGAAATCCTGATCAGCTGCAACGATATTGTAACTTGATAAATCAAGACATACCGTCAATCCATTTTTCTTCGCCAATTGTAAGGCATGGGTGATCATTTCATGATTTTGAACAAGATACCCTTCGACGTACATGTAAGAATATCCACTTAAAATTTCTTCAGAAATATCTTTACAGTCTAATGTAGACGCTGCTCCAAGGTAATCAATAAATGTACGCTCTCCATCAGGAGAAATGAATGTGGATGCAATGCCAGAGGGAAGTTCGGAATAATTGAACAGAGTTTCGATGCCTAAAGAATGAAAGCTGTTTAGGTAGAAATCACCCGTTTCATCATGTCCAACCTTTCCTATAAATCCGGTATGAGACCCCATATTTGCTAATGCACGAACCGTGTTTGCAGCAGATCCTCCAGGTACACGTTTCGTATCCATTGAGGAAAATATACTATGAATATCAGATAGCTTTTCTTTTTCAATAAACTGTGTACTTCCCTTTGGAAGTTCCATTGATTCCAGTAGCGTATCATCTTTTAGTACTGCAAGAATGTCGGTTAAAGCGTTACCAATTCCAATTATTTTCTCCATTTATGAATTTTTTTCTGCAAAGATATTGTTTATTTCAATAAAACCTATTACTTTTGCAACGCATTTGGGAAAAATAACATTCTTCGATAGCTCAGTTGGTTAGAGCATCTGACTGTTAATCAGAGGGTCGTAGGTTCAAGTCCTACTCGAAGAGCCATCAATTTCTCAAAATGCATATTCTTCGATAGCTCAGTTGGTTAGAGCATCTGACTGTTAATCAGAGGGTCGTAGGTTCAAGTCCTACTCGAAGAGCAGAGAGAGTTTACAATGATTGTTGTGAACTCTCTTTTTCCATTTAACCAAATACAAACTAGCTATGTGTAAAAACCATCCTTTTGAGTCTTTTCATTACTGCCCTAAATGCGGTTCAGACCGTTTTGTAATTCACAATTTCAAGTCGAAGCATTGTGAAGCGTGCGGATTTACTTATTATTTTAATCCTAGTTCTGCTACAGTTGCTTTCATTTTGAATGATAAGAATGAATTATTAGTGTGCCGTAGAGCAAACAACCCTGCCAAAGGTACGTTTGATTTGCCTGGCGGCTTTGTAGATATGGATGAAACAGGTGAAGAAGGCATTATACGTGAGGTGAAAGAAGAAACAGATTTAACCGTTGATGAGGCTATTTATCTTTTTTCTTTGCCTAATAGATATATTTATTCGGAGTTTGAAGTGCAAACACTTGACATGTTTTTCCTTTGTAAGATCCAAAACTGGATTATTCCGCAAGCACATGATGATGTCGCAAAATTGCAGTTTATTCCTCTTTCAGAAATAAAAGTAGAGCAATTTGGTTTGAGCTCCGTGAAAAAGGGATTGCAGTTGTTTTTAAATAAGAATGGATATTGAGATCTACTCATTCTTTTCGTGTATAGTTAGATATCAAATAAGAAAATGGATAAAAATAAAGCGAGGCTATCTTATCATAGCCTCGCTTTATTTAATATAAGCTTTTTATTGTTAGATTAAATTCTTAAGCAAGCTTGTCATACTGACTTTGTCTTCGATAATACTCAACAAATTGTCAATGTTAATGCGTTCTTGTTCCATTGTATCACGATTTCTCAGTGTTACAGCATTGTCTTCTAATGTCTGATGGTCTATAGTTACACAGTATGGTGTACCGATAGCATCTTGACGACGATAACGTTTACCAATAGAATCTTTCTCATCATATTGACAGTTGAAGTGGAATCGCATGGTGTTCATGATCTCTTGTGCCTTTTCAGGTAAACCATCTTTCTTGATCAGTGGCAGAACGGCCAATTTCACAGGAGCTAATGCTGCCGGTATTTTTAGCATAACACGACTTTCACCATTCTCCAATGTCTCTTCTTTATAGGAAGCAAAAAGAATTGAAAGGAACATACGGTCAACTCCAATAGATGTTTCAATGTCGTAGGGAGTATAACTAGCGTTCAATTCGGGATCGAAATATTTGATGCTCTTTCCAGAGAACTTTTCATGTTGAGATAAGTCGAAATCGGTACGTGAATGGATGCCTTCTACTTCTTTAAATCCAAAAGGCATTTTATATTCAATATCAGTAGCGGCGTTTGCATAATGAGCTAGTTTCTCGTGATCGTGGAAGCGATAGTGATCAGCTCCGAATCCCAAGTTCTGATGCCATTTCATACGCGTTTCTTTCCATTTCTTAAACCATTCCATTTCTGTGCCGGGACGAACAAAGAATTGCATTTCCATTTGTTCGAATTCACGCATACGGAAAATAAATTGACGAGCAACAATCTCATTACGGAATGCTTTTCCTATTTGTGCAATACCGAAAGGAATCTTCATTCGGCTGGTCTTTTGTACATTTAAGTAATTGACAAAAATACCTTGAGCAGTTTCAGGGCGTAAGTATATTTTCATTGCTCCATCAGCTGTAGATCCCATTTCTGTAGAAAACATCAAATTGAATTGACGCACATCTGTCCAGTTGCGTGTACCGCTGATTGGGCATACGATTTCTTCATCTACAATGATTTCTCTCAACTCATTGAGATCATTGCTGTTCATTGCTTTCTTATATCTTTCAACTAAAGCGTCATGCTTGGCTACATGCTCTATTACACGAGGATTGGTCTCACGATATTTTGCTTCGTCAAACGTATCACCGAATTTCTTCGCAGCTTTAGCAATCTCTTTTTCAATTTTATCTTCGTATTTAGCGATTTGATCTTCAACCAGAACATCAGCACGATAACGTTTTTTTGAGTCTTTGTTATCAATTAATGGGTCATTAAATGCATCAACGTGGCCTGAGGCTTTCCAAATAGTAGGATGCATGAAAATGGATGAGTCCAATCCAACAATATTTTCATGTAAGCGAACCATCGAATCCCACCAATATTTTTTTATATTGTTTTTCAATTCAACACCCATTTGGCCGTAATCGTATACAGCTGCTAAACCGTCGTATATTTCACTTGACGGGAACACAAAGCCGTACTCTTTGCAGTGAGATACGATCTTTTTAAAAACGTCTTCTTGTGCCATATTTATTTTATTATTTTATTGTCTACGAGTAATTTAAGCGCAAAGTTACATGATTTTTTCAATTATATTTGTATTTTTGCCTTTAATTAGAAAATTTATATGAGCGACGAAATAAAAGATAAAGATAACGATATGGAAGAGAATGATCAATCAAATGATCATTCTGATTATAAACCAATAGAAACAACTGACGGAAGTGTGGCTCATCAGCTTTCCGGAATGTATCAAAATTGGTTTCTGGATTATGCTTCATATGTGATTCTGGAACGTGCTGTACCACATCTTAATGATGGGCTAAAACCTGTTCAACGTCGTATTTTACATTCGATGAAGCAGTTGGATGATGGTAGGTATAATAAAGTTGCGAATATTGTCGGACATACGATGCAATATCACCCTCATGGTGATGCTTCAATCGGTGATGCCCTAGTGCAATTGGGTCAAAAGGATTTATTGATTGATTGCCAGGGTAACTGGGGTAATATCTTAACGGGTGACAGTGCTGCTGCTCCTCGTTACATTGAAGCGCGTCTGTCAAAATTTGCATTAGAAGTCGTTTTTAACCCTAAAACTACTCAATGGCAACAGTCATATGATGGTAGAAATAAAGAACCGGTCACCCTTCCTGTAAAATTTCCTTTACTTCTAACTCAAGGAGTTGAAGGAATTGCAGTAGGATTGTCGTCAAAAATATTGCCCCATAATTTCAATGAAATTTGTGATGCTTCTGTTTGTTATTTAAGAGGAGAAGAATTCCATATTTATCCTGATTTTCAAACAGGTGGCAGTATTGATGTCAGTCGCTATAATGATGGTGAGCGTGGAGGAGTGGTGAAAGTACGTTCAAAGATATCGAAGATTGATAACAAGACTTTGGCTATCACTGAAATTCCTTATGGCAAAACGACCGGCACGGTGATTGAATCAATTTTACGTGCGGTTGAAAAGGGGAAAATTAAAGTACGTAAGGTAGATGATAATACTGCTGCTCACGTAGAAATTCTTTTACATCTTGCCCCAGGAGCATCAAGTGATAAGACGATAGATGCTCTTTATGCTTTTACTGATTGTGAAGTGAACATTTCGCCTAATTGCTGCGTAATTGATAATAAGAAACCTCACTTTTTGAATGTGAGCACTGTGCTAAAACATTCAACAGATAAAACGCGTGATATTCTTTATCGGGAACTTGAGATAAAAAAAGATGAATTAAACGAAGCTCTTCAGTTTGCTTCATTAGAAAAGATATTCATCGAAAAGAGAATCTATAAGGACAAGGAATTTGAGCAAGCAGCCACAATGGATATAGCTTGTGAACATATTGATGATCGATTAACTCCGTTTTATCCTTTGATGATTCGTGAAGTTACAAAAGACGATATTCTCAGATTGATGCAAATCAAGATGGAGCGTATTCTTAAATTCAATAGTGATAAAGCTGATGAGTCGATTGCTAAATACAAGCAAGAAATTGAAATAATAGATGATCATCTTGATCATATTGTAGATTATACGATTGAGTGGTTTGAGATGTTGAAAAAGAAGTATGGTAAGAATTCTCAAAGACTCACTGAGATTCGCAGTTTTGATACGATTGAAGCCACAAAAGTAATTGAGGCAAATGAAAAACTTTATGTCAATCGTGAAGAAGGATTTGTTGGTACTAGTCTTAAGAAAGATGAGTTTGTAGCAAACTGTAGTGAAATTGATGATGTGATTCTGTTTTATCGCGATGGCAAATATAAGATTACCAAGGTTCAAGATAAGCTATTTGTAGGGAAAAATGTTATTTATTTGAACGTCTTTAAGCGAAACGACAAACGTACAATTTATAATGTTGTTTACCGAGATGGATCGAATGGCGTTTACTATATGAAGCGTTTCAATGTCACAAGTTTAACTCGTGATCGTGAATATGATTTGACCAAAGGTACCAAAGATTCGCGGGTCATGTATTTCAGTGCTAATTCAAATGGTGAGGCTGAAGTTATCAAAGTGACATTAAAACCTAATCCAAGAATAAGGCGCATTGTCTTTGAAGAAGATTTTAGTCAACTGGCCATAAAGGGACGTAACTCTATCGGTAACATCATGACTAAATGTGCCGTACATAAAGTTGTATTGAAGCAGAAAGGCGGATCAACATTGGGTGGTCGTAAAGTTTGGTTTGATAGAGATATCCTACGATTAAATTATGATAATCGTGGAGAATATTTAGGAGAGTTTCAAAGTGATGATAAGATCTTGGTTGTTCAGAACGACGGAACGTTTTATATGACAAACTTCGATTTAAGCAACCATTACCAAGATAATATAATTATTCTTGAAAAATTTGATTCCAATAAAGTTTGGACGGTAGGACTTCTTGATGCTGATCAGCAAGGATATCCTTATTTAAAGCGTTTTACGTTCGAAGAAACAAGCCGTCCCCAAAGTTATTTGGGAGAGAATTCGGACACAAAGTTGTTGCTTTTGACCGATGAGTCATTCCCGCATCTTGAGATTGTCTTTGGTGGTAAAGACAGTTCACGGGCTACGCTGGATATACAGGCTGTTGATTTTATTGGTGTGAAAAGTTACAAAGCTAAAGGAAAACGAATTGCTACATGGGAAGTAGAGACAATCAACGAACTCGAACCTACACAATATCTTGAGTCAAATGAGACAAGCGAAAATGATACATCGGAAGATGATGAATCAGAAAATCTTGATCCGGATGCAGGCAAAAGTGATGATGATATAGTAGATGAAATAACTGGTCAAATGAAATTGTTTGACAACTAAAAAATGTATGAGAAAGGTATTACTTATATTAGGCTTCTTGGCTTTTTTTTCAAGAGGCTATGCCCAGATTGACAGTCTGGAAGCTAATCGATTGGTGACAACAGCCAATAGTATAGGTGTGGGAGGTGTCAATATTCTGGATACATATCTTTCTCCATTGGAATATAAGGGTACGGAAGTACGTTTTATGAATGAAAAGATGCATCTGACAAAGTTCTTTTCCGGTCATGTCTCTGCTCAGAGAATTTTTCAAGCAAATGTATCATATTCAAAAAACCCGACAGAAGATAACAGTGCATTTTCCGGATTAGTCAATTGGTCATACGCTCTTCATTACCAATTTAAAGTGAACGATCATTTAAAATTTCTTGTAGGTCCTGCAGCTGATATGAATTTAGGATTTATCTATAATCTTAATAATGGGAATAATCCTGCATCAGCCAAACTCTATGCGAATTTGTCAGCATCAGGAATGGCGATTTATAAATTTTATTTAGGGAATCGCTTGTTTACGGCACGTTATCAAGCCAATATACCACTAGTGGGTTTGATGTTTGCTCCTCATTATGGTGAATCATATTACGAGATCTTTACTTTAGGTCATAATTCTCATTTGGTTCATTTCACTACGCCTTATACCCAACCCTCATTCAGACAAATGGTTTCTTTGGATATCCCAATTTCGAGAATTAAAATTAGAGCTTCGTATGTCTTTGATATGCAACAATCTCATATCAATTCTATTAAAGCTCATACGTGGTCAAATATATTTATGATAGGTTTCGTAAAAGACCTTTATGTTTTGAAACCTAGTGTTCATCAACGTTTATCTGAACGTTTAAAAGCTTATTGAAGATGAAGCATGTGACTTTTCATTTTGTATTGTTTTTTCTGTTAATGATGCCTCTTATCAACACTTCGTGTGTGACTGAAGAAGAGTTTAGTAACTCACCTTCGGGCAACTTTGAGGCATTGTGGAAGATCATTGATGAGAAGTATTGCTTTTTGGATTATAAACATATCAATTGGGATTCGATCCACACGGTCTATGCAAAAAGTATTACACCAAGCATGACAAATGATGGTCTGTTTGAAGTGTTGGGAGGTATGTTGGCAAATTTAAAAGATGGGCATGTCAATCTTTCTTCAGCAAGTAATGTTGCTCGTTATTGGAAATGGTTTGAGGATTATCCAGAGAATTTTGATGATAGCATTCAACGAAAATATTTAAAGACTACCTATAAAATTGCTGGAGGAGTTAAATATTGCATTCTGGACGACAATATTGGATATGTGTATTATTCGAGTTTTGAGGATGCTGTAGGTGAAGGGAACCTTGATCAAATATTAAGTAATCTTGCTGTTTGTGATGGGCTCATAATAGATGTACGTAATAACGGTGGAGGCACAATGACTAATGCGACAAAGCTCGCTTGTCGTTTTACCAATGCGAAAATATTAACAGGTTATATACAGCATAAAACAGGTACGGGACATAGTGATTTTTCTGATCCATATCCTATTTATCTTGATCCGTCAAGTAATGTAAGATGGCAAAAAAAAGTGTGTGTACTTACCAACAGGAGAAGTTACAGTGCAACTAATGATTTTGTAAATTCAATGTCATTGCTTGATAATGTAACGATTGTTGGTGATAAGACCGGTGGAGGATCTGGACTGCCTTTCAACTCTGAGTTACCTAATGGTTGGACTGTTCGATTCTCATCAAGTCCGATACTCAATGTCAACAAAGAGAATATTGAGTGGGGGATTGATCCAGATGTAAAAGTGAATATTACCTCATCTGATTATGAAAAAAGCATTGATACGATTATCGAAACTGCCCGAAAGATCTTAAAGAAATAAATTATCCAGCCCAATTCTCTCTGTCAAGATTTCGATAACTTATAGCTTCAGCTATATGGCACATTTCTATGTTCTCTTTTGCTTCAAGATCAGCAATCGTTCGTGACACCTTTAAAATACGGTCATATGCACGTGCAGACAGATTCATTCTTACCATTGCGTTATGCAACATCTTTGTGCTACTTTCATTCAACTGAGCGTATTTATGCATTAATTTTGAAGTCATTTGGGCGTTACAATATACTCCTGGGAAATCTTTGTATCTTTCATCTTGAATCTCACGTGCTTTGATCACACGTTTACGTATTTCAATGCTTGGTTCAGCAGGCCTTTGCTCAGATAATTTCTCGAAAGGAACAGGTACAATTTCTATTTGTATGTCAATTCTGTCAAGCAGTGGACCGGATATTTTATTCAGGTACTTCTGAACTTGTCCAGGAGTGCAAACGCAAGCATGTGTTGGGTGATTATAATATCCACACGGGCAAGGATTCATTGATGCAATCAACATGAAGCTGGCAGGATAGTCTATAGAATACTTGATTCGGGAAACGGAGATGTGTCTGTCTTCAAGCGGTTGCCGTAGAACCTCTAATACGCTTCTAGTAAACTCAGGTAGCTCATCAAGAAATAATACTCCATTGTGAGACAAACTGATTTCACCGGGTTGAGGATTAATTCCACCTCCGGTCATGGCAACCTGAGAGATAGTATGATGCGGACTTCTGAATGGGCGATTTGATATTAATGAAGTATTTTGTTCTAAAGTTCCGGCAACAGAATGGATTTTAGTTGTTTCCAAACTCTCCCCAAGTGATAGTGGTGGTAAAATAGAGGGTAAGCATTTGGCCATCATTGATTTTCCACTTCCAGGAGGGCCAACCATAATCAAATTGTGTCCACCTGCTGCAGAAACTTCTAATGCACGTTTTACGCTTTCCTGTCCTTTCACATCTGAGAAATCATATTCGAAAACATCCCGCTGTAAAAAGAATTCGTCGCGTGTATTTACTACCATCGGCTCTAATTCCACTTTTTTGTTGAAAAAATTAACCACTTCAGTTAAGTTTTCTACACCGTATACCGTCAGGTTATTAACGACAGCAGCTTCTCGAGCATTTTGTTTAGGTACAATCAGTCCCTTGTATTTTTCTTCGCGTGCTTTTATTGCAATAGGAAGAGCACCTCTGATCGGTTGTAAACTTCCATCTAAGCTTAGTTCGCCCATGATTAGATATTTGTCAAGCTCTTCAGAAATTAATTGATCTGAAGCTGCCATTAAAGCTATAGCCAGAGGTAAATCGTAAGCAGAACCTTCTTTACGAATATCTGCAGGAGCCATATTCACAATAACATCGGCTGTAGGAAACTTATATCCATTAAACTTAATGGCTGATTTAATTCGTTCGTGGCTTTCTTTTACGGCTGAATCGGGTAGACCTACTAGGTGAAAAAGGCACCCTCGACTGATGTTTACTTCAATCGTAATGATTGTGGCGTCTACTCCTTGAACAGCACCGCCAAAGACTTTTATTAGCATAAAATAGATGGAATAGTTATTTTTTGTTTATGATTGTTGAAAGACTATTTTGAATGATGCTTATATCAACTCCTTTTTGTTTAATACGTCCGTCAGGACCTATCAAGATATAGAATGGTATTGATGTCACATCAAATTGGCGTGCCATGTAACTCTCGAATCCGGAAAAATCGCATGCCTGAGGCCATGATAAACTATCACGTTTTATTTCATTCTTCCATGAAATTCTATCCATATCCAGGGAAATGCCTACAAAAGAGACCTTGCTACCGCATCTTCTTTTTAAAGATCGGAGTTTGTTTGCCTCGTTGGTAAAGTTATCTTCCCATGAAGCCCAGAAATGTACGATGACATATTTTCCTTTGTAATCAGATAAAGCCACAGTTTGTCCCTTATCGGTAGTACTGCTAAACATGGGTGCAATGCCTCCTACTTCTAATCCTGTACGTTGATTTAAGTATGTTGATATTTGTTTTACCAAAGGATCAATTGTAGCGGAATTTTTTAGCAAATTCATCAATGTGCGTATTTTTTCTACTGAGAAGAGAGGTGATTGTACGAAATATTCATCAAGTAAAAATGCACTAACCTCGTTCTCTTTATGGGCACGAATAAATTTTTCAGCTTCTACCTGTACTCTTTTATTATCGCTATAGTAATCTTTGATTGTTTCTTTGAAGTCATTCAGCAAATCATTTGCATCATCACCACCTTTAACTTTCAATAAACCATAGTTTGGAGCTTTACCTTTGATCTTTACACCGTCGCCTGGAGAGACAAATACCGGACATCTTTGTGTGCCGGGGAATATCAGATAGATACAAGTCGGTTTCTCTATTTGAGTGTGATATGTAAATTCTCCTTTGTGAGCGATAATTGTATCTACATTATCTCCGGTTTTACTGTTCATGTTTCCAAATGCCAAGATCAAAGAGTCTTTCATTCCACTGATGTCTCCTTTGATTGTAACATTGTTGCCTTTGTTGCAACTGCAAAGCATGAATATAAGTAATGCAAGGTAAGTTATTCTCATATAAATTTATTTTTTACAAAAATAGTTATAATATCAGATTTAGGCAAAAAAAAGTGTCCTCAAAATTGAGGACACTTTTTATAATATGTATGATTTGAATTTATTTGATCAAATTCTGAAAATCAGCATTCGATGCCAATGAAGTAAATTCAAGATCTTTAGCAGCTCTCTTAGCTAATGAAGGATCTTTTTGGATTGCACTCTTCAAGCTTTCAACAGCTAATGAAGAATTGCCTGTACGAGCACCTAAGATTGCTGTTAAGTAATCTGTGTAAGCATCAGGAGTAGCAATGCCACTTAATGTAGTTTTCGCTTTGCTGTAATCTTTATTTAAGATTTGTGCAAGAGCAGCACTGTTTGTTTTCACGTCTCCAAATGTACTTTCAGCACGGTCATATTGTCCTTTGGCTAAGTATAAGTTTCCTAGAGCAACAGCAGAAGTAGGAGCTCCTGTGGCTTTTCCTAGGTAAGATTCAGCAGAAGCCAAGTCACCCTCTTTAAGAGCGATTAGACCCAAGTTGTTGTTTACCTCAGCAGCAGAAGAATTTAGAGATACAGCTTTTTGCAACAATGCTTTTGCGTCACTAACGTTGCCTTGAGCATATTCTACAGCAGCTTTGTTGTTGTATGCACGGTAATCATTAGGATAAAGCTCTATAGCTTTGTCGTAATATTCATTAGCTCTGCTATCGTTCTTTTGAATAGCTAAGAAATCACCTGTGTAAAGCAATTCATCATTTGTCAAAGAAGAAGGATTAACTTTGAAAATGCTATCGATGATAGCAAATTTCTTGCTTAATTCATTGTAGTTCAATGTCAAACGAGAACGACGTAATTCAGGGAGAATTTCGTCAGCTAATTTAGAGAATACAGTTGAAAGGTTGCGGATTTCTTTTTCGCGTTGTGCAGGATCTTGGTACATTGATAAAACACGTAGAACCAAATCCTTATCTTGGATATTAGAGTTTGAAACTAAATCCTTGAAACCATCCCAGTCTTGAGCTGTATATTTAGAATCAACAGCAAGTCCTTTAACTTTAGTGCTGTTTAATTGTTTTTTAATGTAAGAATCAGTGTTAGACTCACGTTGTTTAGCCAACTTGTCGTTCAATTTTACACCACCATCAGGAGAAGCATAAGCTGATACTTCAACATTCTCAAGATTTTTTCCTGTTTTATTTGCGTCTTTAGCTGTAGTGTTAAGATCTTTCAATTGTTGAGATTTTAACTCTGAAGCACGAAGCTCTGCCTTTTGGATCATGAACTTGATGTTAGCCTCTTTAGCAGAAGTGATCTTCTTTTGGAAAGGATCATTTTCTGATGAAGGAAGTGAATCAAAACTGTTCGTTGAGTTAGAAGGGTCAGAAGAGTTTACTGTGTTGTAAACCAATTGTGATGTAGCGATTACACCATCTGCAATCTTAACATCAGGAATATCGTAAACTTTCTTTCCTTTGTGAGCTTTGAAACGTAGATATAATTCAGATTTAGCTAATGGATCTGAATAAGGGAAATTAGCTTTCATCTGATAATCACCTCCCAATTTGTAAGCGATTGTCTGATTGTTGCCTTCTACTTTCTCTCCTTGGAAGTCTGCTGGAGTACTAGTTAACTCGCCTCCATCATATTTCAAAACTGGAGTAACCTCAACGATCGCTTTTTTCTTGAAATATTTTTCAGGGAATTTTCCGTTGATCGTAACGGGAACTTGACCTCCCACAGCCTCAAGAACCTGAGGGGTTGTAGAGAAGTACTCTGAAGATAATGCGCCCATCTTGCTACAAGATGCAAGTGCAATAAGTGCCATTGACATCAATGGCAAATACAACTTCTTAACCATAATATTGAATCAATTAAATGTTTATTACTCTTTAGATTTAGCATATACAATGCAAAGATAATAAAAAGTTCTTTAGTTCTTCTATTTCTTTCTCTTTTTTATTAACTTTAATATGAGGCGTTAAAAAGCTCCTCTTAAAGTATTAATCCTGTTTTTTCCTTTGTAAGGATTACAAAAAGTGAATCAGATTCAATATTGTTAATCATAGCTCTACAAGATTTGATTCGAGTATTTTTTTTGCTTTTAGTCGCGCTGCTTATATTTTGCTGGAAAAGAATGAATTACTAATCTTTGTTCAAATCTTTTAGATCCATTACCTTATCATACAATTTCAAGGAATGGATGTAACCGCTAAATGGCCACTCTTCCTCAGCATTCCTTCCAAGGCTGACATATTCAACAGGCTTAACAAGAAGTTGAATATCTCGTTCGCTGATAAGTTGGTCTTGCAGATAGACTTTCTCCTTATATCCATCAAATATGACCGTCCAATGCTGCCATTTTCCTTCCCAGTCTTTTATTTTTTTGTAACCTACATCCTCAAACCATCCATAATGATTTAATACTCCGCAGCGTTCTTCGGAACCATTAACAAACATGATTTTTTCCAGTTCATCATGGGAAGAGGTAAAATCAGCTACACATTCATTCTCTTGTATTTGGGGATTCAAAATCCAAGCGTCTATTGTGTAGGGCGCATTATCACATAGCGGAAGTGTGAAATCTGAACGATATGTTTGTACACTGTCAAAGCGAAAGGCCAATTTACCTTCTACATTTTCAACAACAGACAAAGTATCCGGTTTCAGCGAAATGAAGTTCCCTCCAATACGATTTTTGATCTTCAACAACTTTTCACCTATTTGATAATCACCAGCATTAATGTCAACTAATAGTCCTTGAGATTGCTTTATCGGCTTTACATTTGTAATTTTGTTTTTCTCTGAATAAATTTCGTTTATCCATTCTTTAGGAATGGATTGTGGATGCTTTCCGAATACTTTAATGTTCCAGATTGCACCGAAATATCCGTTTTTTTGGTTTCCAGTCGTCACTAACCTTATATAACGTGCTTTTACGTCTTTTTCATCGATCATCGGACTTCCAGCCCACTGATTGTTTCTTCTATCAGCGAAAGTTGTCCAAGATTTACCGTTTAAGGATGTTTCAACTAAATATTGATAATAAAAGGTCGCGTATTCAAATTGTGTCCAAATTGTTTCGATGTGACAGGCTTTTCCTAGATCTAGTTGTATCCATTCTTTACCCACTGTTGCTGGTCGCCAGAGTGTTCCGTTATTATCGTCTACAGCATATTCCGGTTTGAAATCCTTATTATAAGTTGATGAAGCAGACACTTTGCATTGATAAGCAAGATTAGGTTCTTCTTTTGTCTCTTGTGCTAAAGCACCAATACCTTTATGTGTAGGAATTACCTTCTTGATGCTTCCATCAGCGTCAAATATTAATTTATCCGCGCAGATTTGTCTGTGGAATCCACGAGTAGAGTGGGGATTGTCATGACGATGATAGATTATATAATAGTCGTTGCCTACTTGAAGGATGCTATGGTGGCCCGGGCCGTGTATACTACCATCTGCTGAAGTTGATAAGATGGGATTATTTTTTCCGAAGGTAAATGGACCGAGTGGACTTTTTCCTACAGCATATTGTATTCGATAAGTCTGGTCGTGGCAACTTCCTGAGGAATACATAAAATAATAAAGACCATTGTGCTTTAGCATAAAGGGAGCTTCAAAAAAATCGGTGACTTCTGTATTAGGAATTAAATGGAGTTCTGTAAAGCTTTTACCATCTTGCGATAATTTTCCGGAACCACAGCCGAATCCCTTATAAATTCCCCATGTGCCCCAATACAGATAAACACTTCCATCGTCATTCTCAAAACTTTGGGCGTCGAGAGTAATTGCGTTGTGTACAAATCTATCAGGAATCAAGGTTGAATCTTCTTTGCCAAGAATATTCTGCCATGGACCTACGGGAGTGTCGCTGATGCCACAAAGAATCTGGCAGGGTTGACAATAGTACATATAGTTTTTCCATCTCTACCTTTTCGTACATCAGGTGCCCATATCCAATGTGTTTTTGGCCAATTCATAGGGCGGAGTATCCAATTCTTAAAGTCTTTTGACATCCAAACTTGCGACGGACCGAATCCTGCTCCACAACCATCTGTGGTAGCATAAATATAATAAGTATCGTCAAACTTTTTTACAGTTGGATCTGCAAAGTACCCAGGCAGTATGGGGTTGCCCATGCCAGGTGCATTATATACTTCTTTTTGAGCAGGAACTTGATTGGACCATGCAAGAGCAAAGAGAATAATTGTTATAATTTTTTTCATGAGTTTTACATTTCTTTTATTTAATAAATTAGCTAGATAGTAATTCCCAGCCTCAACCTCTAAAATAAATTGGAAGTTGAAGCTAGGAATAGAATTGCTAATTGGTTCTTATGAGTTAATACCCGGAGTTTTGTTTTAAATTTTTGTTAGCATCAATAAAGTCTTGATATATTGGATAAATATCCTTATGTGTATCGGATGCGTCTGTTTCGGCATCCTTGCAGAACCAAGATTTACCATCGTAAACATTCATGTTTTTATCTGTAAGCCTGAATCTAATTATATCTTGACGACGATGATGCTCACCAACGAATTCCCAAGCGAGGTCATCAAGGAATCCACCTAATTCAATATCGTTTCCACCTTCATTTGTTTCTATTAATTTGTCGTTTCCATCACTGTCTAATTGATATTCTTGATGTCCATAAGCATATACACTCGGCCCTTTTAGCTCAGCAACTGTGCGGATCGCTTTAGACGGATCGTTCTTGAATGCGCGTTTGCGTATCATTGTTACAATGTCAGCAGCATCTTGTTCAGTTTCACCGTTATATCCTCCTAACCGAAGTAGACATTCAGCTTTGATCATATAAGCATCTGTGAGGCGATAGAATGGTACATCGTCTTCGGCTGTACCATATTTATTTGCATAAATTTTATATTTGTGAAAACGTGCGCCTTCATTTTGATAAGCTCCCGGATTATCAATTGAGTGGACTTTCTTTGTATAATTTAGTTGTATCTTATCCAAGTATATGGGAGTGACACCGTCGCTTGAATATTGAGGTCCTATAAGCCATGTGTCTGATAGTCTTTCGTCTTCAGAGTTATAGGTATCGATAAATTGAGGTACGGCACAACTTCCATTCCAAGGTGTACCGGTGTAACCGAATGTCGCTGCACTAGGCCCAGCTAGACATTTGTTAACAAGATAATTTCCTGTGGCATAAGGTGCTTTGAAGGGAAATCCGAATATAACTTCAGAACAAGTTGACAAATCATCTACAAATAAATCGGTATAATTTTCAGCTAAAGAATAATTACCGGATTTAATGACAGTATCTACTTCATTTATTGCCTTTTTGTAATATGAATTGTCTGTTCCGCCAAACCATGCGTTATGATTTAAATAAACCTTAGCTAGAGTCATACAAGCCGCATATTTATTGAAGTGACCGTAAGTTTTAGATGTAGCATCAGTACTAAGCTGACTTTTAATTGCATTTAATTCTGAAACGATAAAGTTATAAGTAGAATCCGGACTAACTTGTGAAGGTAGATAACCAGCTTCGTGGTTTAGCGTTGTTTCAAGAGGAATATTACGGAAATTGTCTAATAAGATATAATAATATAACGCACGCAGTCCTCTAAGTTCTGGTACGCTTGAAGATACTGCTGAATTATCTTTCATATCAATGAGTTTATTGATAGAAGATATTCCATTGTATGAGTAATACCATAGTGTCCAGAAATGACTGACATATGAGTTATATGTATGTTTGTGCATTGTTATATATAAATCACCCCAACCAACTCCGATTCTTAGAGGGGTCATTATCAAGTCACTTGATTCTTCATTGGTGTCAAACAAACCATTCCAACCCCAATAAACATTTCGCAAATTAGAATAAACCGGTGCAATCATAGCTTTCACATCATCAGAGGAGAATTGGGTATCTTCGGCTGAGATCTCGCTATAAATTGTCTCGTTGAGATTTGTACAAGCTGCTGCATATATTAATATGCATGAAG
The DNA here is from genome assembly GCA_002315435.1 of Bacteroidales bacterium UBA1794. Lineage (GTDB taxonomy): Bacteria > Bacteroidota > Bacteroidia > Bacteroidales > Bacteroidaceae > DCFW01. The sequence continues at coordinate 10,242 of DCFW01000014.1, read as the reverse complement.
CAAATATATATTTTAATATTGCCTGATTATTTAAAATGTTGCATTTACTCCGAATGTAAATGATCTGATTGTAGGATATTTGTCACGAGGATCATTACCTGATGCCATAAAGTCACTGTTACTCAACTCCGGATCCAGTCCTTTGTATTTAGTGAGGCAGAATAGATTTTCACCTGAAAGGTAAAAATGCAGTTTTGTTATGTATTTTTTCATGTTTTCTCCTAACCTGAATGTATATCCTACTGACAGATTGTTCAATTTCAGATAGTTACCATTCTCGAGGTAATAACTGGTGAAGGTCTGTGATTGTGAAGATGATAAGGGGCTTACTCCAAATATTTTATTTTGTGAAGAACGTAGCTTGTTATAAGCTATGGAGTTATTTTCGTAAAACATTCTTTGTTCATTAAGTATTTTAAATCCCAAAGAACTACTCATTTGAAAGCTCATATCAAAGTTCTTATAAATTAGTTGGTTGCTAAACCCGAGGTTGATCTTTGGAATGCCATTACCTAAATATTGACGATAATCGTCATTTAGCATACTGGCTGAGAATTCTTCTGATTTACCTGTTTTCGGGTTTTCTATCATCCATAAACCTTTATCAGATAAACCTACAGCTTTCATTCCCCAATAATTCCCTATGGATTTTCCCACTTCCAAGCGATGTGTCGGCAATGAGATTGGATCACCTGCATTAGCGGTATTCAAATAATTATTTGTTTGATAAAGAGCATTTGATAGGCTAAGTAATTTATTAGAGTTATGGGATCCTGTAAGAGTACATTTCCATTGGAAATTTTTACTTTTTACAGGTACGGCATTGATCACGACTTCCACTCCGGTATTACGCATTTTTCCTACATTTGCAAGAGTTGTTGTATACAAATTTGGTGGAGAGGGCACATTGTAGTCCCATAGCATATCACTAGTTTTCTTGTAGTAGTAATCCATTGATCCACTTAATCTATCTTCAAGCACACTGAAATCAACACCCACATTGAATTCTGCAGATTTTTCCCATTTTAGGTCAGGGTTGGGGTTAGATGCAGCTTGAAGACCATTATACCATTTCCCATTTTCATAGTAATAGATGCCGTAAGAATATAGGGTTTTTGATAAATAAGAACTTGATGGGATTTCTCCTGTTACACCATACCCTGCTCTTAATTTCAAATTGTTGATAAAGTTGATCTCTTTCATAAAAGGTTCATTACTAATAGTCCATCCTATAGAAGCAGATGGAAAATTTCCCCATTTGTGATTTACTCCGAATTTAGAACTGCCTTCATGTCTTAAGCTCAGTAAAAGATTATATTTGTCGTTAAAGTTATAAGTAAATCTTCCAAAGAATCCGGTTAGTTTGTTATCATTTTTGTAGCTACTCATGCTGGCTTTACCATCAGTCAACGCTGCCCCCGTTCCAATATTGTTGTATAAGAAAGCATCCGTAGGAAAATCATAATTATAATCACTTCCGCCTTCATATACGTTATAGTTATAGCTGAAGCCGGCCAGTATAGAGATATGATGATATTTCAGGAATTTATGGTCATATTTTGAAGTAACTTCAAGATAATCACTTCTAGAGTTATCTTCAGATTTACCAGCTTCCCCATTTAATCCCGTTGCAGCGTTGGTATAATAATTCTTTGTATGATAATATTCATTATTAGAATTGCTTGTATTTCGTGAAACCATAAGGTTTGTTTGCCATCCTTTGACAGGTTCAACGGTTAAGTTAGCAGTGATTCGTGTCCATTCTGATTTATATTCACCTTTGTTTTCTTTAATCATTGCCATAGGATTGTAGTATTGATATGTGCCAAGTTCTTCATTATAGCTTCCGTCAGAATTGTAAACTGGAGATGTTGGATTCCTAATTACTGCTTGTCTGTAGATGTTTGTTATACCATCATCCGAGGCATTACTATTATTGTTGTTGTGTAATCCTTTCGTGAAGTTTAAATTGATTTTAGCAATGTTGTTAAGGAATGATTGAGTTAAATTAAAATTTAATCGAATATCTTCACTATTGGATTCTTTTATTACACCATTTTCATTTCTATAACTTATATCAGCTGAATAAGACGTATTTTGCATACCACCATTTAAGGTTACATTATGATTCTGAGTAAATCCGGTACGGCTAATCTCTTTAACCCAATCAGTCGATGCGTTTCCGTCTGTGAATCCGGTTGCTTTCTCTTTTATCAATTTACGTACATCAGCTGCATCCATGAAATCAGCTTTTTTACCGAAAGTAGAAGCGGATGCATATGCATTATAACTTATTGAAGAATGCCCCTCACCTCTATGTCCTGTTTTGGTTGTAATGATAATAACTCCATTTGCTCCACGGGTTCCATATATTGCGGCAGCAGAAGCATCTTTCAGCACATCTATTGATTCAATGTTTTCAGGACTTACTGTACTTAAATCTCCTGGAATTCCGTCAACTAGTATTAGTGGTGCAGCATTACCTTGTAGTGTTGCTATACCACGTAAGGTGATGTTTGAACTTGAGTTCGGATCACCGGAACCATTTGAGATTATCAGTCCTGCTACTTTGCCTTTGATCAGTTCTGCTGCATCTTGGATTTTTCCTGGGTTAAAATCTTCAGATTTTACGCTGGCAATAGAGCTTGTAATGTCTCCTTTTCTCTGTGTTCCATAACCAACAACGACTACTTCGTTTACTAATTTTTCGTTTTCTTTCAAAGTAATATTTATCATTGACTGACCACGGACAGGAATTTCTGTTGTGGCATAACCAATGAAACTAATAGAGAGGACAGGAGAGTTGCTCTGAACATTGAGAGTAAAATTTCCATCAATGCCTGTAACTGTACCTGTCTTGGCACCTTTTTCTTTGACGTTTGCTCCAATAATAGGATCACCATTTTTATCGCAAATTCGTCCTTTTACAATTGTACCTTTATTTTGTTGCAAACCTTCAGGTAATGAAGCAAATGTTGTAGCATTACCATATGTGGTACTCGTTTCTGCAACAAAAAGTAAAATGGCACAAGTTGAAACTTTAAAAATAATGTTCTTCATATTAATAAAATTTTAATTTTTCGTTCTTATTTTGCAAATAAAACCATAATGTTTCTTTATGTTTGTTTGTAAAGTCTATAAGAATAAAATAAATGTCCAAAAAATGTCTAAAAACGTTGATCTATATTTATTAGTCAATTTACTTTCCATTCGATGATGCCTCCCGAGGCATCTTTTTGTAATAGTGCAACAATTTTAAGTCCGGTAGTTGTCACTGTTTTGAAGTTCAAGCTATTGTAGCAATCCTTTTTTACGTTATATGATTCTGTCGTTTCAACGGGTTTCCATTCGTCTCCCTCTTTATAGTATAGTGCCCAACTTTCAGGCACTCTGAAGTTGCCGTCATATTGGTCGAAATCGAGCCAGTAAACTTGAACATTGTGAACTGTTTCCAGATTATCAAAAGTATAGGCGATGGAAACCGGAACGCCGACTTTTTGCCACCAGTAAAAATAGGGTTTGGAGATGTCGGAAGAACTTTTCGGCTCCCACTGGTCATTTATTCCCCATGCTTCTTCTTCAGTTGCGGCTGAGGCCGGAGCATCTTTTTGTATTGCAGATTGCAACACTACCGAATGAGCCCTTGAAGCGATAGACGGATTAGGTGAGGTGCGTGCATATCTAGTTTCTTGCGGAACCCATACTGCCATTTGATCAGAACCTCTATTGTTCCATACCGAATAAGGTATTGCTTTCAAGGTTATGTCCTTGATTGTTCCATCTTTTTGCAGTTCTTTTCCTTGCACATTCAGTTCAACAATTCCATTTAGTTTTTCGGGTTTATACACAGACTCTATCTGCGTATTAGCAGGTATAATCTTATTAAACACCGTACTATCTTTTTGGTCTACTCCTTCAAGGCAATATACAATAGGACCACGTTCTATGGCAAGTTTTCCCTGATCGTCTTCAACTGAATCAATAGCTTGTATTTGTCTTGCAACCATTGGCAAATTAAGATCTATGAGATCATTCTTCTTCCAACGACGCGTTAAGGTGACATAACCATTCGTTAGTTTTCCGGTAACCTGTTCACCATTTAGTTTTATTGTATAAGTCCGTGGCTTGTCTATAAAATGGTATAAATCCGTGGGAACCGGAGAGTTTTGTGCCCATCCCGGAATCCTGATCTTAATAGAAACAGGAGTAGCACTTTTTGCCTTAATTGTCATTCTGATATGACCGTCCCATGGATACTTTGTCTCTTGTGTTATGTTTAACCGATTGTGGGCAGTAGCTATAGTCGATGAACTCTGAATATATTGGTTTATATATATTTCATCATTCAGAATTGCATACATATAATTGGGCACTGAAGCTACAAATCTAGTGATGTTGCCTGGACAGCAAGCACAACCGAACCACTCCTGTCTTTGATGTTGTCCCATTGACTCCAGCGGATTGTCGTAAAAGAAATGATCCCCACTCAGTGATACGCCCGATAATACTCCATTGTATATTGCCCGTTCCACCACATCCGCATATTTTGCGTCTCCGGTAGCCAAAAACATACGTTGATTCCAAAATACATTTGCGATGGAGGCACATGTCTCTGCGTAGGCTTGCATGTTATGCAATTCATAGTTGGGACCAAATCCTTCTCCTTGTGCACGAGATCCCATACCTCCGGTAATATAAAGTTTTTTCCCGGCCATATTATCCCAAATGCGTGCCAGAGCTTTGAAGTAGGTAGTGTCATTGGTTAACGAAGCCATATCGGCAACACCTGAATAAAGATAACCGGCCCTTACTGCATGTCCTAGTATTTCATTTTGCTGTAAGATCGGTTTGTAATCCTGGCTATATTCACTTAATCTGTGTCCATCCGTACCACGTCCGGTTTCATCTATGAAATATTTAGCCATATCCAGATATTTCTTGCTATTAGTTACTTTGTATAGCTTGCATAAAGCCATTTCAACAATCGGATGCCCTGATGGAACATGTTTTTGTCCGGGATTTGGGCCAAACACTTTACATATTAGATCGGCATTTTTTATGGCAACGTTTAGTAATGTTTTCTTTCCGGTAGCTTTGTAGTGCGCAACAGCAGCTTCTATGAGATGACCGCTATTGTACAGTTCGTGACTATTTAGCCTTTCCCATTTATGTGTGCCCCACCATCCCGACAGTCGATAACATTTGTTGGTGACGCAGGTAGTAATATATCCGTCAGTCTCTTGAGCAGAGGCGATAAGATGAATAACGCTGTCAAGATAAGCATCCAATTTTTTATCATAATGAGCGGCTAGCGAATACGAAGCACCTTCTATAATTTTGTAAGGATCCGTATCATCAAAAGGGAAGTCACCTTTTTGCTCACCTTTCATCAATCCTCCCGCAATGGCAAAATTATCGAATCGTCCGTTCTTTTCACATTGTTTGAAAGCAGAAGGTATAGATACAGTTCTATTTGTTTCAATACGAGAAGCCCAAAATGTGTCCATGATGTGTACTTTGGTAAAAGGGACTTCTTTAATTCGTAAGAGAGATTGGGGAAGATAAGCATTCATTGTAGAAGTCATCCCACAAACGCATATAAAGAGTAACGTTATTTTTGTATTTTTCATGATCAGAATGTTAGTTATTCCTTTTATTGATTTTCATAAACACAAATTAATGGAGAAACTTAGATATTAGTTACGAGATTTGTTTATAATAATGATAAAATAGTCCAATTCATAAATCTTGGTAATTTGTATTAATATATTGATTGTGAGATAGATGTATCTATTTATGGAGAATGTTGCTATCTAAAAGGATTATTGTTTTCTTTATCAAGGAGAGGAATGGTGGCTTGATGACGATGATCAAATAAGAAATTTATTATCTTTGTATTCAAGGTTACTTTTGCTTTAATTACTTATTATCAACTTAACAGACGCATCGAAAATGAAAAGAATTTCATACATTGTATTCATGCTAGGGCTCATTGCTTCTTCTTGCATGACGGCAGCCCCCAAAAGCGGTACAAACAAAGATTTATCCATGGTTGTAGGTACATATACCAACGGAAGCAGTAAAGGCATTTACACCTTTCGTTTCAATCAAATAAAAGGAACAGCACTCTTGCTTGATTCTGCTGCTATGCCCAATCCGTCCTATCTTACTCCATCCTCAAACGGTAAGTTTATATATGCCGTTAGTGAAATGCCCGATTCCACAGCAGCTGTTTATGCTTATTCTTTTGATAAAAGGGTAGGAAAACTTCATTTCCTCAACCGCCAATTGACATTCGGTGAGGATCCTTGTTATGTGTCAACAAATGGAAAAGAAATACTAACGGCAAACTATACAGGTGGAAGCATGTCTGTATTCCCGTTACGAAAGAACGGAACGATCGAGCCACTCAAAAAGCTTTTCCACGGACAAAAAGGTGGTCCTGACAGTGTGCGTCAAAAAACGCCACATGTCCATTGCACCATCTTTTCCCCGGACGGCAAATATATTTTCGCCACAAGTTTCAGTGCCGATCGAATTTTGTGCTTTGCATTACATCCTAACGATATTGTTCCTTACCTTTCTAAGCAGTCTACGGCAATTGATTCCGATTCAGGACCACGCCACCTTATATTCAGTTCCAACGGTAAGTTTGCCTACCTCATTAGTGAACTATCTGGCAATGTCACCGCATTCAGTTATAGCAAAGAGGTGTTGAAAAGAATTCAAGTAATCGCAGCTGATACGCTTCATGCAAGAGGTAGTGCCGACATTCATCTCAGTCCTGACGGGAAATATCTATATGCCAGCAATCGTTTAAAAGGTGATGGCATTGCTATTTTCAAAGTGAATGCAGTTACAGGGACTTTAATAAAGGTAGGATATCAATTTACAGGTATTCATCCACGTAACTTTAACATCACTCCCAATGGGAAATATTTGTTGGTTGCCTGCCGTGACAGCAATATCATCCAAGTATTTCAACGCAACCCGACAACAGGATTATTGTCAAACACGCATCACAACATCATTGTAGACAAACCTGTTTGCATTAAGTTTGTACATTGAGCGGGCTGATACAAAGTGAGGCTATTATCTGACACTCCATAGTGCAGATAATAGCCTCATCAATTTATTTAATTATCTATTATAGATCGAGAGGTATCAATACCTTGAAACTTATGTTACGTCCCATATTATAAACACCTATTCTACCTGTCGCATTGTTCACATCCTCATATTTCAGTCGACTCAAATGACTTTGATATGCTACATTAGTAAGGTTATTACCCATGATGTAGACAGAGAATAGGGTACGTCCATTTCTCATTACATTGCCACCTATACCGGCATATAGCAAAGAATATGCAGGAGTGCGAGTTTCCGTTCCGTAAGCAGCATAGAAATGATTCTGTGCAAAATAGTTATCCAATCCTACATTTATATAAGCATTACGGAATGTTTTGCCATGACGGAACATATCCAGACGAACGTCCGTTTTCCACTTTGGAGCAGGAGTAAACGGAAGGTATTTGGTTGAATCGGGTTGGCTCAACTGAATAGAGTTTACATATGAGAAGCTATTCTCGAAGTGCAGATAATCAACAGGATGAATGTCAATCATAAGTTCACCACCCATTATGCGTGCATTACCCGACACGAATTTATAAGTTTGGTCTCCGTCAGTAATTGAATCTCTACCGGCAACGCCAATCAATTTACGTGAGAATATGTAGTTGTTGATTCTATTAATGAACAAATCAGCTTCAGCAGAAATAAATTCGGATGAATAACCCACTTGCATATCAGCTTGCCAACTGGTTTCGGGCTTCAACTTGTTATCACCAATTTCATAACGCACGGTGCCATCATGCAAACCATTAGAAGCCAATTCACCGATATTAGGAGCTCTGAAACCTCTAGACACATTAAACTTAGCATGTAATTTATCCGTAATTCTCCATGCAGCACCCAAACTTCCGGTCACTCCTTGAAAGTCGCTGGTAAATGCACTGAAACGATGATAAGCAGTAGGATCAGCCGCGGTGGTTCTTTCATCATTACTATCTTGGTAAAGATCGTCACCATGTTCATGACGATTATCAAAGCGGATGCCTCCACTTATATCGAAACGCCCCAAAGACTTGCTCGCGATGGCAAATACACCGGCATCAAACAAGTTATATTCCGGTACCAAAAATTCTGTACCCTCGTTCATTGAATGTTGATACATGCCATTCACACCGAATGAAGCTGAAAAGCCGTTTTGCTCATGCAGCATATAATGAACATCATAGTTAAAAGTGTTCATCTTAAAGTAAAGACCATATTGTTTGGGATTCAACACATCTTCAAACTCTTGTCTGCGATTTTGTTGAAAACCAAAAGTAGTTCTCAGACTACCGTCACCAATAATGAAATTATTGTTTAAAACAGCTTTGTAATGTTTCACTTGTTGATAAGGCATTGCATGTTGATACCTCTTGCCATCTGCATCGGTAACCAACGCTTCGCCTGCAGTTGTAGAATTTAAAGCAATAGATTTGATGAATTTTCCTGAGATGGAATCTCGTTCGCCTTCCACAATACCTGGAGTAAGCTGGTAGGCGCTCAAAGTCAAATGTGAGTAACCCCATTGCTTATTTAAGCCGATCATACCCGTGAATGCATGTTCTTGGAAGCGGGAATCGTAAACATATCCATCATACTTGTTCTTATAGTCATGCGCCCTTTTGTCGCTATAGCGCATATCCCAAACTACACCTTTTTTGTTTCCGGCCAAATCAAGAGAGTAAGCCATCAAGCCATTATTTGTTTGGTAGTTAGCTAACACGTTCCCTTGTATTTTTCCTTCAGGAAGTACAGGAGCTGAAAATAGATTAATCACTCCGGCCATTGCATCCGATCCGAACATCAAACTAGCCGGACCTTTCAATATTTCTGCCTTATCAACCGCTTGTTCATCAATTTCTATTCCGTGTTCATCACCCCATTGCTGTCCTTCTTGGCGTATGCCATCATTTACAACCACCACGCGATTATATCCCAAACCACGAATAACAGGTTTGGAGATTCCGCCACCGGTAGTGACTTGCGATATACCAGGTTGGTTAGCCAAAGCATCAATCAAGTTCGTGGATGGTTCACGTAAAAGATCAGCTTTAGTGACCACTGTAATTGGAGTCGGAGTTCTAATAAGTTGTGTAGAACCGGCAGTACCGGTCACTACTATTTCGTCTAATTTTGCTGAAGACTCAGACAGTTGGAAATTCAGTTCCTTGATGTTTCGCAGATTTATCTGTTTTATCACCGATTGATGTCCCACATAGGTGACTTGTATGGTTAATGTACTTTTAGGCAGATTATCAATGTTGAATGCACCTTTATCATCAGTGGAAGCTCCCGCTTTCAAATCAGGGAAATAGACGGAAACTCCCATCAACGGTTCGCCGGTCATTTTGTCGGTGACAACGCCTTTTAAAGAAGTTTTCCCGGATGGAGCCGTTTCAGCCCACACAAACAAAGGAATCAAACAGATAAGTATAAGTATTATTTTTTTTCGCATAACAGTAATTATAGAGTTTATTAAAATGGGGGTTTGAAGTCAACATAGCCTATAATGATTCATACTACTCCCCTTCATTGGAGTATGAATACACAGCATTGATGACAAATAATAAATGAATGTGGTTTTTTACCTTGATGTTATGCTACTGGAGGTGCGCGTAATTGAAATAAATGTGGAATACGTTGTGCCGGAAATTCACAAAGAGGTGAAATTAGCTCAGCATAAGTGATAAACGTTACATCGGGCAGCAGATTTAATGAATGAAGAATAACGGGGTAGAAATCAAAGTTACAAATCAAACAACCTTGAGCATCTTGTGAAACCGTTGTTTGTCCTGCTGCTGCAAACAATTCTTTTTGATCGTGCGAGATAAAAGCACAGTGCACCGACTTTATAGTCAGGGTACCGATAACAAGAATCAAAAAGAATGATGTTACCAGATTGCGTACGATGTTTCTTTGTCTCATAAAAAAATAGTTTCATATAGAATTATCGGTGCAAAGCTAGCACTAAAATCTAATGCTCACAATTTAAAAGAATTAAAAAAGATGAAAGAGAGATTTATGTGATGTTGGTAACATCAAGATGTTTCCTTTTCAGAAAGGATCGAATATTCTGACGTTTCTCTGAAACACTGCAGTTGTGATTTTACCCTTCATCCTTCATATCCCTTT
>DCFW01000016.1 GCA_002315435.1 Bacteroidales bacterium UBA1794 | reverse complement strand
GGAATTTTTAATGCGTCAGCCCTGCGAAGGTTAAATTTAAGTTTAACAAAGGTAAAACATAAAAATGTTATAAACGAATCAGAAAATATCCATGGACTATGTTGACTTTACTAACTGATATTCAATAATTATTTCTACTTTTGTTTATCAAAAGATAATATATGAAATCATCCTTTCGCATAGTAACGTTCTCCATAATAATAGCTTTGGTCGCTATTTTTAGTTGGCAGATCTATTGGTTGATAGGGCTTTATAGTTCCATCAAGCAAGAGACGAATACAAATATAAATGTGGCGTTAGAGGCTGTAGATCGGAAAGAGTTGTCATACAGAATGAGTATTGTTGCAAAGGATGAATCGAAAAAGAAAGTAAAAGATCGTTCAATACAAGTACATGATTCTTCGGGATCTGATCGTAAGAAAGTGCGTGTGAATATTCATTTTGATATGGCGATGCTTGATCGCATTATGAAAAATGTACAAGGATCCATACATATTGCTATTGATTCGATATATCCGGTGAATGTTCATGTCTATGATAGTTTGTTGATAAAAGAGTGCCATGACAAAGGGCTTAGACTAGATGTTTATGCGGTTGATTTTACGAATCTAAAGACTCATCGCATTATTCATTATCAATCTAAGAAAGAAAGTTTGAAAGGCAAAGAGCGTGTGACATACATTAATAAAAGCGGATATTATCGCTATGACGTGTACATCACTCCGATGATGAAGATAGTCCTTTGGAGAATGGCAGGCATACTTGCAGCCACATTGTTGATAGTGATTCTATTGGGCATTGCATTCTGGTATTTGATTCATGTCATTTTGCAGCAACGCACATTGGAAGAGATGAAAGATGACTTCACCAACAATATGACGCATGAACTGAAAACTCCCATTGCTGTAGCTTATGCGGCAAATGATGCTCTGCTGAACTTCGGTGCCGATATGGATGCGGATAAGCGGAAAAGATATTTGACGATCAGTAAAGAACAGATGCAGAATCTGAGCGGATTGGTTGAACATATTCTCTCAATGAGTATGGAGCGACGAAAGACTTTCACTTTGCAATGTGAGGACATTTCATTGAAGGAACTGATTGCTCATATCGTAGAACAATACTCCATAGATCAATCTATAAAGATATCAATGAAAGTAGCTCCGGACGACTTGACAGTATATGCCGATCGCACCCATCTTCGTAATGTAATTGGTAATTTAGTGGATAATGCGGTGAAATACTCCGGAGAGGATAAAAGAATAGAAATCGCCGCATATTCCAAGGATGATTCTGTGTATATCAAAGTGACAGACAATGGTGTTGGCATTACAACTGAGCAGCAACAGCATATCTTTGATAAATTTTATCGTGTGCCGACCGGTAATTTACAGACAGTAAGAGGATACGGCATCGGATTGTTCTATGTGAAAACAATTGCGGAGAAGCATGGCGGCACGATATCAGTGAAGAGCACTCAAGGAAAAGGTTCTGCTTTTATACTGAAACTACCTAAGAATAAAGATTGATATGGATGAAAATATAAACCTCTTGTTGGTGGAGGATGAGGCTACTTTAGCAATGATCATAAAAGATACTCTCGAAGATCAGGGCTTCAATATCGTGCTGGCTAAAGATGGAGAAGAAGGATTAGAGGCCTTCTTAAAGAATCGTCCTGATGTATTGGTGACCGATGTGATGATGCCTAAGATGGATGGCTTTGAATTGGTTCGCCGTGTGAGAGAGCTGGATAAAACAACTCCAATATTGGTGCTTACGGCACGATCCGCGGTGAAGGATGTGGTTGAAGGCTTTGAAATCGGTGCTAACGATTATTTGAAGAAACCCTTCGGCATGCAGGAGTTGATTGTGAGAATAAAGTCGTTGCTTCATCGGGCTATTATGGAGAAGAGCGAAGAAGTGACAGCGTTTGAGATTGGTAACTATTCTTTTGATTCGGTTTCGCAAGTGCTCCGATATGGCGATAGTTCAGAGGAACTTTCACATCGAGAATCAGAGATCTTGAAGCGGTTGATAAGTAACCGTGATCAAGTGACAGAGACCAAAGGCTTGCTTCTTGACTTATGGGGCGATGATGACTTCTTTAATGGTCGTAGTTTGCATGTATTCATCACCAAGCTGCGTGGGAAACTTAGTAAGGATGAGCGTATTAGAATAATTAACGTTAGAGGCATAGGATATAAATTGATTGTTACTGATGTCAAATAATATTAATGTAGGTGCAAGCAACTTGATTTTGTAGTATCTTTGGCTCAGTTGAGATATACACTAAAAGTAATCGTTATGTTGAAATCTGTTTTATTCATAATGTTGTTTGCGCTTGCTTCATTGGCACACGGACAGGATATAAATGGGGTGGGCTATAAAGTCCCCTTGTCCTACAAAGGTGGTGAACAGATAAACGAAAGTGTTATTCATGAGTCTGATTCACTTGATTTACCTCCGGTAAACAGTCAAACGGGAACTCCGGTGAGTTACCCCGGTTATTCTTTTTGCGGGTTCAATGATTGGGATTTGCATACGGGAATGAATACAACGATTGATATGAGCGTTATGGGCAGTTTTGGTAAACATTCTTATTCCGGTGTAGGATTTTCCACGAATATTGCGATGATGTATGCCAAACCATTAAGCAAAAAGCTTTCATTGGCTATAGGAGGATATATGTCTCGTTTGAGCTGGGGCGCATATAACTACAATGATGTAGGACTTTCAGGCGTACTAGGATATACCATAAATGATAAAATGAACTTGAGTGTTTATGGTCAGAAGAGTCTTACCAATCCTCGGTTACCTTTCCCTATTTCTTCTTATGGAAATCTTGGGGATAAGTTCGGAGCCATGTTTCAATACAAACCCAGCCCGTCTGTATCATTAAGTGTAAGTGTAGAGTCTACGCGCTACAACTCAGCACCATTTCCGGATGAGAGGACTATTCGTTGACAACAATCACCATAATTACGTTCCACCTCATCAAATAAACTAAATAAATGCTCGGCAGTTTCGGCCCGAAGCATTGCTACACGCAAATCTTTGAAGTTGGGAAGACCTTTAAATACGGTGGTCTTAGCAATCTGACGACGAATATGAATAATGCCTCTGCGTTCGTCAAGCCAACTAATGCTATCATTTACCTGTTGGCGCAGGATATCCATCATATCGTGGAATGGCATTGGAGGCATGATCTCTCCACATTCCAAGTAATGTTTTATCTCTTTGAAAATCCAGGGATGACCAATTGCTCCACGGCCCACCATAATAGCGTCTACACCATATTTATCAAAACATTCTTTGGCTTTTTCCGGAGAAGTGATGTCGCCGTTGCCGATGATAGGAATGTGCATACGCGGATTGTCTTTGACTGCACCAATTAATGTCCAATCAGCATCTCCCGTATACATTTGTGCACGAGTTCTTCCATGTATAGTAAGTGCCTGAATACCGCAATCCTGCAATTGTTCGGCAAGTTCAACAATGATTTTGTTGCTATCGTCCCAGCCGAGGCGAGTCTTCACGGTTACGGGAATCTTAACAGCATCTACTACGGCACGAGTTATCTCCAGCATCTTTGGAATGTTTCGCAACATGCCGGCTCCTGCACCTTTGCTTGCAACCTTCTTCACCGGACAACCGAAATTAATGTCCAATATATCAGGATGAGCAGCTTCTACAATTTTGGCGGCTTCAACCATAGGTTCAACTTCTTTGCCATAGATTTGAATAGCCACCGGACGTTCTTCTTCGTGTGTAGAGAGTTTACGGGTGGTTGCTTGTATATCGCGTATCAAAGCATCAGCAGAAACAAATTCGGTGTATACCATATCAGCTCCGAAACGTTTGCACATAAGGCGGAACGCAGGGTCGGTAACATCTTCCATCGGAGCTAGGAATACAGGGTATTTGTCGAAATCAATTGAACCTATTTTCATCGTGCATATTGTTGTTTAAGAGTTTGCAAAAGTACAAAAAATAGTGATGATATGATAACTGAACTCCATAAAAGCCGTATATTTGCACAAATTTATGGCAAAAAGAAGATGAACCATCAACTAAAAGATTTTGAAATAATGGCACCTGTCGGCTCGCGAGAATCACTTGCTGCAGCTATTCAGGCAGGAGCCGATTCTATCTATTTCGGCATAGGATACTTAAATATGCGGGCTCATTCAGCCAATACATTTACGATTGATGACTTGCATGAAATAGCTGCTATTTGTGACGAACATGGCATGAAAAGCTATTTGACGGTGAATACCATTATCTATGATGAGGATGTAGAGCAGATGCGCAAGACAGTGGATGCTGCCAAAGAGGCGGGTATATCTGCAGTGATTGCAAGTGATGTGGCTGTGATGGAATATGCGAATCGTATCAATCAAGAGGTACATCTTTCCACTCAGTTGAATATATCCAATGTAGAGGCTTTGCATTTTTATGCTCGTTTTGCAGATGTAGTGGTGTTGGCTCGTGAGTTGAACTTAATGCAAGTGCGTAAAATATATGACAAGATCGTGGAAGATCACATTTGTGGTCCCAAAGGAGAGCTTTTGCGCATTGAGATGTTCTGTCATGGAGCACTTTGTATGGCTGTTTCAGGCAAATGCTATTTAAGCTTGGCGGCACAGAATCAAAGTGCTAATAGAGGAGCTTGCGTACAGATCTGTCGTCGTGCTTATACGGTGAAGGATAAGGATAGCGATGTGGAATTGGATATTGACAATAAGTACATCATGTCGCCTAAAGATTTGAAAACTATTCACTTTATGGATGAAATGATAGAAGCCGGTGTACGAGTGTTCAAAATTGAAGGACGTGCTCGTGGCCCTGAATATGTTCGCACAGTGGTGGAGTGCTATAAAGAGGCTATATCAAGTGTATTGGACAAGACATTTACTGATGAGAAGAAGCTGGGATGGGACGAACGTTTGAAAACAGTCTTTAATCGTGGATTCTGGAATGGATACTATCTAGGTCAGAAGTTAGGTGAATGGAGCGAACATTATGGATCCAATGCAACGGAGAAGAAGATGTATATCGGTCCTGCTGTTAAATACTTTTCAAATCTACATGTGGCAGAGTTTGTCACGGAAGCCGGAACGTTGGAAATCGGTGATAGCTTATTAATAACAGGCCCTACAACCGGAGCATTGTATTATACTCTTGATGAAGCTCGTGTAGAGATGAAGCCTGTTGATAAGGTAGAGAAAGGTGTTCACTTTTCAATCAAAATCAATGAAAAGGTCCGTCCGAGTGACAAACTCTATAAATTGGTGAAGAACTTAAAGAGTAACGATAATGAAAGATAAATATATTTTTGAACTAGAGATGAAAGTTCGTGATTACGAATGTGACTTGCAGGGTATTGTGAATAATGCCAATTATCAACATTATATAGAGCATACCCGTCATGAATGGCTTTCTTCAGTAGGATTGAGTTTTGCCAAATTACATGATGAAGGTGTAGATCCTGTTGTAGCTCGTTTAAGTCTGGCTTTTAAAACTCCCCTGCGCAGTGGTGACGAATTTATGAGTAAACTGTATGTCAAGAAAGAGGGAATTAAGTATGTTTTTTATCAGGATATCTTTAGAAAATCAGATAATAAAGTAGTGATAAAAGCTACTGTTGAGGCTGTTTGTGTGATCAATGGCCGTCTAGGTGAGAGTGACTTGTTTGATCGTACATTTAAACCTTACTTGTGTGAATGAAGAAGAAATAATAGCGTCTATTGCATTGACAAAGATTCGCGGTCTGGGTTCTACTTGGGCTCTGCGATTAATAAGGGAACTAGGCGATGCAGTAAGTATTTTTGAGAAAAGAAAGGACCTTAAAGATCTGATACCTGATCTGAATGACAAGATTATTAATTTGTTGGATGATGCCGAAGCCTATGGTAAAGCCGCAAAAGAATATGAATTTGTAAAGAAGAATCATTTATATTGTTACACCTATAATGATGAACATTATCCTTCGCGTCTTAGAGAATGTGAAGATGCTCCCATCTTGCTTTATTGCCAAGGTCATGCCGATCTAAATAAACTGCATATGGTGAGTATGGTAGGTACTCGTCATTGTACTGATTATGGCAAAACGCTTTGTCTGAAGTTTTTGAACGATTTACATTCTATTCTCCCGAATTTGATGATTGTGAGCGGACTGGCGTATGGTGTTGATATCAATGCTCATCGTGCAGCGTTGTCTAACCGTATCCCTACAGTGGCAGTCCTGGCTCATGGATTAGATCGTATTTATCCAAGTATGCATCGGGATACTGCTTTTGAAATGTGTGGCACCGGTGGATTACTCACAGAATTCCCGTCAGGTACGAATCCTGATAGACAAAACTTTGTGATGCGTAATCGAATTGTGGCAGGAATGTGTGATGCTACGATTGTTGTGGAATCAGCAGCAAAGGGCGGTTCATTGATTACAGCAGACCTTGCGACCGGATATGGACGTGATTGTTTTGCTTTCCCTGGTCAGGTAGATGCACCCTATAGTAGTGGATGCAACAACTTAATCCGTGATAATAAAGCTGCACTCATTTCCAATGCTGAGGACTTTGTGAAACTAATGGGATGGACCAGTAATTTAGATGGAGAAAAGGCTTGTCCTATTCAGCGCGAATTATTTATTGATCTAAGCCCTGAAGAGAATATAATCGTTGAACTTCTTAGGAAAGAAGGCAAAAGCCAGATAAACACGTTGGTAGTTAAATCAAATATTCCGGTAAATAAATTAAGCTCTCTTCTTTTTGAATTAGAATTGAAAGGAGTGGTTCGCTCTATGGCGGGTAGTGTATATCAACTACTTTAATGGCTGTGTGCATTAATAGTGAATCTGGATATCATGATGGCCACAAGAAAGATTTCATTGAATGAACTTTGAGAAGAGGTTGGAGTAACGAATGCTAATCTCTCTATTTTAAAGACCGGGAAAGCTAATGCAATTCGTTTTCTCAACACTTGAATTCATTTGTAGTATCCTTGATTGCCAGCCCGGTGATATTCTGGAATACAAAGAAGAATAAAGAGCAATTTCTTGAAAAGCGGTATCGAATCCTTTGTGGACGATACCGCTTTTCGCTATATCAAACGTACCCATTGTGATACGAATTTGTGTGTCTGTTTCATGAGAAGTACTACTGTTGTATCTGTTGAGCTCTGGATTTGATCCTTACTTTGTTTTAGAATCATTAGACTCTGATGCTTGTTCTTGATCAGATTGTTGTTTTAGCTGAGGATAACTAATGCGTGTGTGATACATGGTGCGTAGTTTCTCTTTAAAGACAGCTTTTACCGTGCTGATATCTTTAAATGTAATAGGGCATTCTTTAAAATAACCTGCAGCCATTTGCCCATCAATGATTTTGTCAACAATATCATTAATGTTTTCTTCGGTATATTCCTTCAAGCTTCTTGATGTGGCTTCCACACTATCAGCCATCATTAGCAATGCGGTTTCTTTGGTAAAAGGATTAGGTCCCGGATAAGTGAATTTGGATAAATCAGGCTTATCGTTGGGGTGTTCATTCATCCATGACACTAGAAAATATTTAGCTTGCCCTTTTCCATGATGTGTCGAAATGAAATCTTTAATCTGTTTAGGCAGGTTATGCTTCTCGGCTAACCTTAATCCGTCATTGACATGGCTAATAACAATTTGTGCGCTTTGCTCGTAGCTTAACGATTTGTGTGGGTTCACTCCATTTTGGTTCTCTGTAAAGAATACTGCATTTTTCATTTTGCCGATGTCGTGATACAAAGCACCTGTTCTTATAAGCTGATTCTTTGCTCCTATTTGATCAGCAGCAGCAGCAGCTAAGTTCCCTACATTGATGCAATGTTGGAACGTTCCCGGAGCCTCTTCCGAGAGTTGTCGTAAAAGTTTGTTGTTCGTGTCTGATAGCTCAACCAGAGTAACGTTGGAAATGAACCCAAATCCTTTTTCAAACAAAGCAAGCAGTGGGTATGTTAATAGCAGAAATCCTCCATTTATCAGGAAGTTAACATACATGTTGAGATTGATTTTTGATATCTCGTTCTCATGCATCAAGTCAAGTGAGAAATTAATAGTGGCATAAGATGCCGTAATAAGAAATGCTGAACGAAATAGTTGTGATCGGCGCGACAATTCACGTAAACTGTAGATCCCTACTAATCCTGCTGTTATTTGCAAAAGTAGAAACTCGTAAGGATATCTTAGAAAGATTGAGCATATGATCATTACTATCACATGGGAAATAAAGGCTGTACGGCTATCTAAAAATATTCTGATAACCATTGGCAGCATGGCAAACGGAATAATATAGACATTGAAGAAATTGTATCTAACCATTAACTCTGCCATTAAAACATATAGGATCATTATTGAAAATAGAAGCAGGAAATTCTTTCGAGTCTTGAAGTAGTCTTTTCGGAATAACTCCAAGTATGTCATGAAAAGTAAAATAAGCATTCCAACAAATAATACTTGTCCCCAAAAGATTGTTTGTAGTTGATTTTGTGAATCCGATCGTTTACCGGATTCTTTTTTCATTGATTCCAATATATTATATTTGTCTTTGCTTATAATTTCACCACGATCAATAATTCTTTGCCCGGATTGAACTAATCCGGTAGCAATTGCCACTGATGAAATTAGGTCTTTCTTTGCTATTGCAGACTTGTGCTCGTCATAACTGAGGTTGGGCATGATATACTGGTCTAAATTACAGGATTGCAGTATGCCTTGATCAAAATGAATCGTATCAGCACCTAATATGTATTCATACGCATTTTTGATTGTATAAGGTGAGGTAATTGGTACGGATTTAGCTGATTGCTTTTGAGCAATCATTATCCCCTTTATGTGATTTGTCGTAAGGCGTAAATAATCGTCAGGAGATATTATACCTCTTTTATATACATTTTGTAGTATTTTCTTTAGATATAAGTAGTATGATAGAGAAATACGTGATGATAATTTTTTATGATAGTCATTCGTTAGGCGCTGCAAAGCTGAATCTGCAATGGCTGAGTTATAATTAAAGTAGGGTTGGTAGAAAGACATCAGGCTATCTTGCTCTTTTTTGATTACTGACTCATTCTTGTAAATGGGGAAGTCGTAAGGTGCTGTTAATAGCCCATATCTCCATGGCTTGTTGATGTCATATTGATAGTTAAATTTGCCTTCTCTAGGCATAAAGTATGCCATGACACCAACTGTAGCTACAAATATTGCCAATTTGTACAGTAGATCTTTATAAGAGCCTTTTTGATTCGTTTTCAATCTGATCATAATATTTAATCAATTTGGCCGAAAAGTACAAAAAAAAGATGTATTTCGGAAAAAATAATTTACTTTTGCAACGATTTTTATTAAATAAGGTATGGCAGACAGAAGAGTTAGAGTTCGTTTTGCTCCGAGCCCTACAGGTGCCTTGCACATTGGAGGTGTAAGAACGGCATTATATAATTATTTATTTGCTCGTCAGCATAATGGCGATTTAGTATTTCGTATAGAAGATACTGACTCGCATCGTTTTGTTCCGGGAGCGGAAGATTATATATTGGAGTCATTTAAGTGGCTGGGAATCGGTTTTGATGAAGGAGTGAGTTTTGGAGGAAATTTTGGACCTTACCGTCAATCAGAGCGTAAGGATATCTATAAGAAGTATGTGAAAATCTTATTAGATACAGACAAAGCATATATAGCTTTTGATACTCCAGAAGAATTAGAAGCAAAGCGTCAAGAAATTCCAAATTTCCAGTATGATGCAACGACTCGCACGCAGATGAGAAATTCATTGACCTTGGGAAAGGGTGCAACCGATGAGTTGATAGCTCAGGGCAATCAATTTGTTGTTCGTTTTAAAATTGAGCCTAATGAGGATATTGTTGTGCATGATATTATCCGTGGGGATGTAACTATTAATTCTAATATATTAGATGATAAGGTATTGTATAAGTCGGCAGATAATTTGCCTACTTATCATTTGGCCAATATAGTTGACGACCATTTAATGGAAATTTCGCATGTGATACGTGGTGAAGA
Organism: Bacteroidales bacterium UBA1794; assembly: GCA_002315435.1. Classification (GTDB taxonomy): domain Bacteria; phylum Bacteroidota; class Bacteroidia; order Bacteroidales; family Bacteroidaceae; genus DCFW01. The sequence continues at coordinate 5,979 of DCFW01000016.1, read as the reverse complement.
ATGGCTTTCATCTGCCCCGTTGCATGTGTTGCTATATAGAGCATTCAATTGGGAGGATTCAATGCCAAAATTTGCGCATTTGCCATTGTTGCTTAAGCCGGAAGGAAAAGGAAAGTTAAGTAAACGTGATGGCGATCGATTGGGATTTCCAGTGTTCCCATTGGAATGGCATGATCCGAAAACAGGTGAGACTTCTATGGGATATAGAGAGTGTGGCTATTTGCCCGATGCACTCGTTAATTTCTTGGCTTTATTAGGATGGAATCCAGGAGATGATCAAGAACTTCTATCAATGGATGAATTGATAAAGAAATTTGATATATCACATTGCAGCAAAGCTGGTGCTCGATTCGATATAAAAAAATGTGTATGGTTTAATCATGAATATATATTGCTAAAGAGCAGTAAGGAAATTGCTTGTGACTTTGAACAAATATTGATCCAACATGGTGTACATGAAACTTTTGATCGGATTGTGACTGTGGTAGAGATGATGAAATCTCGGGTTGATTTTGTAAAGGAGTTATGGGATCTTTGTAGTTTCTTTTTTGTTGCTCCCATTGAATATGATGCAAAGACAGTAAAAAAAAGATGGAAAGATTATTCTGTCAAACAAATGACAGAGCTGAAAGTCTTGATAAATGATCTTGATGATTTTTCAATAGAGAATCAAGAAGCTGTTGTGATGAAATGGATAGAAGAGAAGGAATATAATACTGGTGATGTGATGAATGCATTTCGTCTGACTTTGGTTGGAGAAGGGAAGGGGCCACATATGTTTGATATTTCAGCCTTTCTAGGGAAAAAAGAGACTATTAACCGGATGGAAAGAGCTATCGAAAGTATCAAAATATGATTTCTTCATTTTTATATAATATAGGTATATATATTTATACTTTTTTTGTGCATCTACTTTTTCCATTTAGTAGGAAGCCTCGAAAGATGGTCAAAGGACATTTGATTGTCTATGAACTCTTACGTCAGCAGAAGGAAGAGGGTGCTAAATATATTTGGTTCCATGCAGCATCATTAGGAGAATTTGAGCAAGGACGGCCTTTAATAGAACGAATCCGTGAAAAATATCCTCAGTATAAGATTTTGCTTACGTTCTTTTCTCCTTCGGGATATGAAGTTCGCCGTAATTACCGAGGTGCTGATATTATTTGTTATTTACCAATGGATAAACCAAGGAATGTTCATAAGTTTCTGAATATCATTCAGCCTTCTATGGCATTCTTTATCAAATATGAATTTTGGAAGAATTATTTGGATGAGTTGCATAAAAGGCATATTCCAACATATAGCGTTTCTTCTATATTTAGAAGGGATCAGGTGTTTTTTAAATGGTATGGTGGTGCATACCGAAATGTATTGCAAGATTTTGATCAGTTATTTGTGCAAAATGAAACGTCTAAGAGATTCCTTTCAAAAATTGGAGTTCATAATGTGACGGTAGTTGGTGACACTCGCTTTGATAGAGTCGTTCAGATTATGCACGCGGCAAAAGATTTGCCTTTGGTTGATCTATTTAAGGACAAGCGTATAACTATGGTGGCTGGTAGCTCTTGGCAACCAGATGAAGATCTATTTATTCCTTATTTCAATGAACACCCTGAGATAAAATTGATTATAGCACCGCATGTAATAGATGAAAATCATTTAGTAGAAATCATAGGTAAATTAAAACGCCCGTATGTGAGATATTCTCGAGCTACTGATGAAAATGTGAAACATGCTGATTGTTTAATTATTGATTGTTTCGGATTGCTTTCGTCTATATATAGGTATGCTGATTTTGCATATATTGGAGGAGGCTTTGGAGCTGGTATCCATAATACATTGGAGGCTGCGGTTTATAGTATCCCTGTTCTATTTGGTCCTAAGTTTCAACATTTTATAGAAGCAAAAGAATTAATTGAAGACAAGGGCGGAATTTCAATACAAAATTATGATGAGTTTAAGCGCTCTGTTGATAGCTTTCTTGTAGACAAATGTAATTTGAGTCAAATGGGGAAGAATGCAGGTAATTATGTTCGTAGAAATTGTGGGGCAACAGAAAGAATCATGGATGCTGTTGATTCTCATTTAGAAGACTGAATCTACTGACATTAAATAGAGAATAAAAAGGAAGAGTTTAGCCCTTCCTTTTTTATTCTGTTAAATATATGTAGTCTTTTCGCGTAACCATCTAGCTTCATCAGGAGCTAGGTGAGGACTTAGCTTTTCATAGACAGTTTGGTGGTAATTATTAATCCATTTTATTTGTTCTTGGTTGAGCATAGTCCTGATTATAGGAGCTGTATCAATTGGACATAGAGTCATTGTCTCGAATCGATAAAATTCTCCAAATTCTTCGCTGCTGATATCCGTACAAACAAGTAACATGTTTTCTATTCTTACTCCATGCTTGTTCTTTTTATAGATACCTGGTTCATCAGAACAGGTCATTCCAGGAACAAGGCATACTGGTACATCGTTCATTCTAACAGCTTGAGGCCCTTCATGTACACTTAGAAAATGACCAATGCCATGCCCTGTACCATGAAGGTAGTTGATCCCTCTACTCCACATGGGAGCACGTGCTAATATATCAAGCTGGGTTCCTCTTGTTCCTTTAGGAAATTTAGCCATAGCCAAATTAATATTTCCTTTTAAGACGAGAGTATAATCTATTTTTTCTTCTTCAGAGATTGAACCTAAGCATATTGTGCGGGTTATGTCTGTTGTACCATCTAAATATTGCGCTCCAGAATCAATAAGAATAGATCCTTCGGGTTTTAGTTTTACATTTGTTTCTGGTGTGGCAGAGTAATGTACAATGGCTGCATGCTCTTTATATCCTGCAATGGTATCAAAGCTTTCGCCAACGAACATCTCTTGTTGTGATCTAAGTTCATGTAATTGTTCATCAATGCTTATTTCTGTTTCATTCCCACTAGATACGTTTTTTTCAAGCCAAATTTGAAATCTAACCAAAGCAACACCATCTTTAATCATTGCGTTTCTTAATCCTGATATCTCAGTAGCATTTCTTATGGCTTTTAGCAAAGAAATATGGGAGGACTCTTTTATGGTTCTGCATGATATAGGTAAACTTTGCAAAATGTGATAGCTAGTCTTTTGGGGGTCTATCAAGACTGATGAAAAATGTTTTTTTGCAAGATAATTATCTAGCTCGCCATATTCGCATACATTTATATGAAGTGATTTTAGATAATTGTCTATTTCAGAAGAAATCTTCCGAGAATTAATAAATAGTTCCGCATCTGAATGTGTAAGAATAAAATATGAGATGACCACAGGGGTGTCTTTTACATCATTTCCACGAATGTTCAATAACCACGCTATTTCGTCTAACGCTGAAATAATTATAGCTTCTACGTGATGATCATCTAGATGTTTCCTTGTTTCGTTTATTTTCTCCAGGGCAGATACTCCTGCGTATTTCGAATCATAGATGAATGCTTTATCCAATGGTATGCCTGGTCTATTTTCCCAAATTTCTTCAAATGGGTCTTTATCAGAAGATAAAATAAGCCCTTTAGATTTAATATGATTTATAATATTTCCTACGGCGAAAATAGATATCATTTTTCCATCAATACCAACTTTATCACCTGTGTTTAGTTCTTCGGTAAGCCAAATCTCAAAAGACGGAGTTTCTGCTAGCCCCATTTTATATAATGTAATTCCTGTTTCTTTTAATTCTTTTTCAGCTTGCAAAAAATATCTTGAGTCAGTCCATAATCCAGCACTTTTCAGTGTAATGACTATTGTTCCCGCTGAACCTGTAAACCCAGAAATCCATTGGCGTGATTTCCAGCAGTCAGAAACATATTCACTTAAGTGTGGGTCGGAACTTGGAATGATAAAGGCTGAAAGCTCATTTTTGCCCATCCATTCTCGAAGTAATGCAATGCGCTTAGTAATAATTTCATTCATACTATCATATTTTTGTATTAATGCAAAAATAGCGAATCGTAGTGTCATTTCAAAATGAAGTTGTTAATTAACTTATAAATATTCTCAAAATGTTTTGATAATCAAGAAACTATATCTAATTTTGCCCCGCTTAACAAAACGTTAAGCATTAATAACAACTTATTTAATATTAAAAGAATGATAGTAGTACCAGTAAAAGAAGGCGAAAATATTGAAAAAGCGCTGAAGAAATTTAAAAGAAAATTTGAAAAAACCGGTGTTGTAAAAGAGTTGAGAAACAGACAACAGTTTGATAAACCGTCTGTTGTAAACAGATTGAAGAAGGAACGTGCAGTTTATGTACAAAAGCTTCAAGAAGAAGAGGATTAAAAAAATAGACTTTTTCTTGAATAATTGAATTCTTTATTATATATTCGTCGCTGTAAGATTAAAGCAATGACTATATGAAGTTAATAGATTCATTTCTTATTTATCTGAAGTTCGAAAAGAATTATTCAGATAAAACTATTGAAAGCTATAAGTCTGATCTATGTGAATTCGTTGAATTTCATAACAATCAGAATTCTGTTTTTGATATGATGGAGGTGAATGAGGAAAATATTCGTTCTTGGGTGATAAGCTTGATGGAATGTCATTTGAAGGAAACTTCTGTAAACCGTAAGTTAAGCTGTTTGCGCTCTTTTTATAAATATCTTTTATATAAAGGAATGATAATTAAAGATCCAACGCAGAAAATTGTTGGGCCTAAAAGAAAAAAATCATTGCCTGTTTTTATAAAAATTGAAGATATGGAACAAATCCTTTTGAAGGAAAACTTTGAAGAAGGATTTGTTGGAGTGCGTGATAGAATGATCATTGATATGTTTTACGAAACAGGCATGCGTTTGTCGGAATTAATAGGATTGACTGATAAAGATGTCGATCTGATATCAATGAAGATAAAAGTTACGGGTAAAAGAGATAAACAGAGATACATTCCTTTTGGGCAAACTCTAAAAGACGAAATTATTTCTTATATTAACATCCGAGATGGTTCTGTAGAAGCACGATGTGACTCTTTATTTTTAAGAGAAAGCGGAGAGCCTTTATACAGAGTCTTGGTATATAAAATTGTAAAATTACACCTGTCAAAGGTGGTATCTGTAAAGAAGAAAAGTCCGCATGTCCTTAGGCATACCTTTGCAACGGCTATGCTAAATAATGATGCAAGCTTGAGCGCTGTGAAGGATCTTTTAGGTCATGAAAAATTGTCCACGACGGAAATTTATACTCATACTACATTTGAAGAATTAAGAAAAAATTATAAACAAGCTCATCCAAGAGCCTAAAAAAGGAGGTAATTATGCAAGTAAGAATTCAATCTATTCATTTTAATGTTTCCTCTCAATTGGAACAGTTTATTGAAAAAAAGGTAGGAAAATTAGAACAGTATTACGATGATATTAAGAAAGTTGAGGTGTCTTTAAAGGTTGTAAAACCTGAAACTGCAGAAAATAAAGAAGTTGGCATAAAGATTACAATACCTAATGGTGAGTTCTTCGCAGAAAAAGTGAAGGATTCATTTGAAGAGGCTGCGGCTGAATCGGTAGAAGCTTTAAAAATACAATTGCAGAAATTCAAGGAAAAACAACGGAATAAATAAAAAAAAGAAGAAATAGCTTTGCAGTTATAAAATAATTATCTAAATTTGCAGCCGTTTCGCCACGGAAGATGATTTCTTGGTTGGCGAAACGGCTATGAATGCCTCTTTAGCTCAGTTGGCCAGAGCACGTGATTTGTAATCTCGGGGTCGTTGGTTCGAATCCGACAAGAGGCTCAATTTTAGGGCAAATACCAGAGTGGCCAAATGGGGCAGACTGTAAATCTGCTGGCTTTCGCCTTCGGTGGTTCGAATCCATCTTTGCCCACAAATTTCGCGGAAGTAGCTCAGTTGATAGAGCATTAGCCTTCCAAGCTGAGGGTCGCGGGTTTGAGTCCCGTCTTCCGCTCTATACGTTTGCTGTTATAGCTCAGTGGTAGAGCACTTCCTTGGTAAGG
>DCFW01000017.1 GCA_002315435.1 Bacteroidales bacterium UBA1794 | reverse complement strand
AAGGTTTTACCGGACACCAATAAATCCCAATATTCGATTTCGCATATATTTTTTCGAAGCACTCAAGGGAATATTTGTTTGAGGAACTCTTTTTATTACAAGCAACCTCTTATAGATTGATTTCAATAAAAAGTTCTCCTCCATTTGATACGCAAGATAGATGACTAATAAAGTCAAGGGAAAAGTAATCATAACAACAATGAGAGTATTCATAAGATTAAATTTAAGCGAATTTATAATTAATCAAACTTCTTTTGCCACATATGACAATAAGGTTCTGAGCCATTGCGCTCATAATAGTTTTGATGATAATCTTCAGCTTCATAAAAAGCAGAGGAAGGCAACACTTCAGTAACCACCTCATATCCTTTCTCTTCCAAGATATCAATCAATTTTTCGGCTATTTCTTTCTGTTGAAGAGACTCATAAAAAACCACAGATCTATATTGATTGCCAACATCCGGTCCCTGCTGATCCACGGTACTGGTATCTATTATTTCGAAAAAACGTTTTGCCAAATCTTCATAATCTACTTCAATCGGATCAAATTCAATCTTCACAACTTCGGCATGTCCGGTGGTTCCGGTTCTTACCTGTTGGTATGATGGATTTTCTTTGAATCCACCCATAAATCCACACTTTATACTTTTTATTCCAGGAAGCTTTTTCATCATATGCTCTACTCCCCAAAAACATCCACCTGCAAAATAAGCTGTTTCAACTGAACTTCTACTCAATTCCATATTTCCATTTCTTTAAGATAAGACTACAAATATAAAAACAAATCCACAATATTAAAAATGCAACCCAACCTTAATGCTTACCCCTGCAACAAATGTTCAATCTCTTTTTCCATATTCTTCGGTTGTACAAGTGGCGAATAACGTTTGATAACGGCACCATCCTTCGAAATCAAGAACTTGGTAAAGTTCCATTTGATACGACTGCCCAGCAATCCTTTGGTTACACGACGTAAATATTTATAGATCGGATGAGCATCTTTTCCATTTACATCCACTTTTCTCATCAGCGTGAAACTCACTCCATAATTAAGTTGACAGAACGAACGAATATCCGCGTCACTGCTCGGTTCCTGATGTAAAAATTGATTGCAAGGGAAACCTATAATCACGAGTCCTTGATCTTCATATTTCTTATGCAAAAGCTCCAATCCTTCATACTGCGGAGTAAATCCACATTTACTCGCCGTATTCACAATAAGCAGGACTTTACCCCTGAACTTATTAAAATCAATAGCCATACCTTTGCTATCAATCGCTTCAAAATCGTAGATAGTTTCCATATGCTTTTTTATTAATAACAAACTATCAACAACTTATGTTCAGACTAAAGACTCTTATATTCAAGTAAAAGCATTTACCTCTTTATTCGAGAAAAGAATTTTAAAGCGGGTCAATCCATCTTTGTAGGTGCGCAGAGAAAACGAACATCCCTGACGCACGAGCACTTCACGGATAAAAATCAATCCTATACCCTGACCATTGGGCTTTGTAGAAAAGAACGGAGTGAACAACTTTGCTTCAGTTTCCTTACTGATACCTTTTCCATTGTCACCGATTTCCAGTTCTATCGGATATTTTGAAGTCTTAATATAAATATCACCATCCTGCTCAATACTCTCAGCAGCATTCTTCACAATATTTGTCAACGCCTGCTCAAACAAAGACGTATCTATATTCACCATCAGCTTTTCATCAGACAACTTCAGATGCAAATGAATATGACGATTGTTACAAAGATTCTCCATGAAGATCTTACAGGAACTCACTTCTTTGTTCAAATCAACCATTTGTAAATTCGGATCAGGGATCTTCACCACATCGGCAAAGTTCGTGATGAAGCGGCTCATTCCATAACAACGTTCGGAACAAACATTGATCACCTCACGCAAATCATCCATTCCTTCCATATCCTGCAAGGTCGATTGAACGGAATCAAGTGTAGACGTGATTCCAGCCGTCGTGTTGTTCACTTCATGGGCGATCATGCGTATCACTTTTTCATACGCCTTTTTCTCCGCCAGTATTACTTCCGATGTCAAACTCTCTATGAGCACAAAAGGGTGTTGAAAACCCTGGTCGGTGAAAGAAAGCTTTGAGCAGCGGAATACCCTGTAATCACCCGGACGAAATGTTTCGGTAGCACCAATCGGCAACTCCGCCAACACTTGTGCCAGTGCTGAATCCAACTCCACCAATGTCTGTCCGACCAAAGTCTGTATGCTATTGCTTTCCAAGAAACGTGCTGCCGCATCATTGCATTGTGTTATTTTCTGATCGAAATCAAAGATGATAACTCCCATCGGCGATACTTTCACAAGCAAATCCAAAAAGTGATTCTGCTCACGCACATGGAGCCGTTCATTCTTCATCTGTTCCATCATACGATTGAATATCTGAACAATGGAATCTGCCTCCACCTGACCCACCGTACGCAAACGACTACTGAAATCCTGCTCCTTCAACAATTCCATACCATTGCCGATCATTCGATAAGGCTTGATCACCTTCTGATAAAAATAAACAAGATAAAGGAGATTCAATACAATTAATCCCTCGGCCAAATAAGATACGAGACGACTGGTACGAGGCATCGTAAAGAACAACAACACCCATATTCCAAGCAAGAATACAGACATTATATAAAACAAGAATTTCAGGCGCATAACTTATTCATTGATTTTGATTTGATATTTCTCCAACCGACGGTAAAGAGCCGCACGACTGATACCTAAGGCTCTGGCTGTTTGCATAAGATTACCGGAATACTTCTCCAACGCTCTCACTATCGTATCACGTTCGATCTCTTCAAGCGTCAAACCTTGCAGAGAATAAGTTTTGGCCGGTTCGTCCGTTTGATGATATTGACCACGAAAATCATCAGCAACCAATCGCTCCTTGCCGGAGATCAAAATGGTACGATCCACTAAATTCTTCAGTTCACGTATATTGCCCAGGAAAGGTAGTCGGCATAAATATTCAATCGCATCGGATGAGCACTCTACAGGAGACATTTGATTCATTTTGCATTGCAAATCGGCAAAATGATTCACCAGCAAGGGTATGTCCTCTCTTCGTTCACGCAAAGCAGGCAAGTTGACCGTGATCAGATTTATTCTATAAAACAAATCCTCACGAAAAGTATGCTCCTTCACCATTTGTTGCAAATCCACATTGGTTGCACTCACCACCCTGATATCCACTCTTCTAGGCTTACTGTCTCCCAACACCTCAAAAGTTTGTTCCTGCAATACACGCAGCAACTTCACTTGGCATGACAAATCAAGTTCACCTATTTCATCCAGAAAGATAGTACCTTTATCCGCCAACTCAAACCGTCCCACACGATCATCAACCGCACCGGTAAAAGCCCCCTTCTTGTGTCCGAACATCTCACTTTCAAACAACGTATGTGAAATACCGCCCAGATTCACTTTCACAAAAGGTTTCTCCGAGCGTGGACTATTTATGTGCAAAGCTTCGGCAATCAATTCCTTACCCGTTCCGCTTTCCCCTGTAATCAACACAGAAGCATTGGTATGGGCAATCCGCTTAATCGTTGACAGCACATCCGTCAAAGCTTTACTCCGCCCGATGATAAGATGACGATCAAACATAGAATTCTCAGTGGCAGACTGTTCCTCTTTCTTTTCACTTACAGCCAACTGAAGGGCAGTCTCAATACGCTGCATGAATGCCGCATTGTTCCAAGGTTTGGTGATAAAGTCAAAAGCTCCTGCCTTCATGCCCCGTACAGCCAGTTGTATACTTCCCCAAGCCGTCATCAGAATTACAGGCACCTCCGGCAGAAACACCTTTATTTCTTTCAACAAAGTCAACCCTTCTTCCCCATCGGTAGTCAACGAAAAGTTCATATCCATCAATACCAACTGCGGAGCCACGGCACGCACAGCCTCCATAGCCTCTTTCGGCGAAGGCACAGCTTTCACATCATACCCCGCATGCTTCAGCATAAAACTGAGGGAACTGCGGATTGCACTATCATCGTCAATTATCAAAATCATGATACAAAAATAACAATTTATATAAATTTGTTTAGTTTAATTCTTCACTATCTTATCAAAATCGGCATCAATACTCCTATTCTTATTGAAATCCCATAAGGTAAGACTGCGAAGCCGGTAATAATAGTACCAAAAAGAATATAATTGATTGACATGTTTCTGCCGGGCCTCATCCTTGCTGTTCTGCGAATCATTCAAGTCAAGCGTACTTATCTTTCCGATCATGAAAGTCTCCACATTAGTGTTGTATCGCTTTTGTGCAATAGAATCAACCTCTTCAGCAATATCCAACTGAGCCAACTGATTATTGAACTGCGCCACCAGAATAAAAAGATTCTGATTGAAAGTCATTGTTTCCTGACGCAGTTTGCTCTCCGTTACCTCCCTGTTACTCTTTGCCACCTGCACCTGTCCATGACGCTTGCCCCAGTCAAGAATAGGAATCTTCACACCCACTTCCACCACTTTATTATCTTTCAAATAGCCGTAAGCCGGTTTGATATTCGTATCCAGTCCCGTATATCCCACCTGTGCATAAAGAGTCACCTTTCTAAGATTTCCCTTAGCTTGGGCCACATCATAATCAGCCTGTAACTGACGACGCATCACACTATGAGCAAAAGCATTATTCTCTTGCGCTTTATCCAGCACTTTCTCATAGTTCAGTTGCACGGAAGGTACCTTTTCAGGAATGACAGGTTCCAAATCCACATCCTCACTCATGGCAAGAAAAGAGCGGAGTTTAAACATATTGCTCTTCATCGAACTCTCATTGTCAGTTAATGTAGACTGTGCATTCAACATATTCAATTTCAGTTGCAGCAAATCATTTTCGCTAATCTGTCCCATCTCTCTCTTTGCCTTTGCCACTTCATAAAGCTTTTTGGCATTGGCAAGATTCTGCCTGGCAATAGCCACATTCTCCTTAGCCTGCAACAAATTGAAAAAATAAGTAATCGTATTCATTGTCACTTCCTCCGTTGCCGAAAGAAAGTTTGCTTTCGCCTCGGCATACTTCACCGGTTGAATGCGCCTCTTCCACTTGATGTCATTCACACCGAAAATCGGTTGATTCAGTGTAAATGCAAAAGGCACAGTCATAAATTGCTTCAAGTTGCTGCCATTGAATTCTTTCAAATAATCAAGCGAAGTATTTAATGATAATGTACCACCTGTAGCCCATATATTCTGATCTACAGACAAAGATCCGTTCATTTCCATATAGTTGTTTCGTACAAAAGTGTATGACCCGTCATCCTGCTGATACGAACTGTACTTTTTATTATAACTGGGCAACGTAGCGTTGAAATTCACTTCCGGCAACAGATCTGCCCTGAACGTACGATACTCCCAATAAGCCGTCTTCAATTCATTCAATGCCACAGCCGCATCTACACTTCGCGTTCGGGCAATCAGGATAGCCTCATCGAGCGTAATAGCCCGATGCTGCTCTCCCTCTGCCTTCAACGGAATTAGAATTAAGGCAATTATAAAAAGTAAATTATTGACAAACTTTATCCTCATCTCTTTCTTGTTTTACTCTTCATGCAAAGCTCTGGCAGGTTGTATACCCATCGCTTTCTTCGCCGGCAACCAATTACCGAGTACGATCATTATAGCTATTAGCAGCCAGGTGATCAGCACAGTGATAATAAATCGCCCGGAGGTTAACGTCATACCATCCATCTTCTGATTCAACCCCGCAAAAGCAATGTTTGCATCAATCAGAATAGCCGGGATAGTCGCAATTACCAATAGCAACAATCCCTCCACGATTTGCCTTACAAACACATTTCCTTTCGTTGCTCCCAATGCTTTAAACAAAGCTAATTCGCTACGACGTTGTTGCGTACGGAACCAAAATGTGCCTAACAATCCCAAGAATATATTAAGCATCAAGAAACCCATTCCGAAGATGTAGTTACGTGTTTGATTTGTATCATTTTGTTGAAAACTTTTGCGTATATCACTAAACGATTCAACATCTGATATATACACATTCCCTACACGCAACTGTTTATCTGCATCCTTCCACAACTTTTCGCTAAAGTCAACATCTTGTCCCTCTTTCACCCTTACACACAATTCCATATTTATAGAAATATCTGTCCTGGAAAGTGGCATTATATATGAGTAAGATTCAGATGCTTCCATATAATCAGAATACCTAATTGGCTTGTAGGCAGCAGCCAATGTCGATATGTTCGCCGAATCGCCACCCGCAATAAACTTTCTACCAATCAACGATGTCATATCAACACGATAATTATCTTTATAAAGATCATTAGATAACATAATCACTTTACCAGTCAACATTTTTGAAAGCTGGTCGGAAGATTCACCGCGAGCACCCTTAATTTCAAAAACACGAAAGAAGCCAGGAGTAACATTCTTTGCGAAAACATTCTCCCTTTTCAATTTTCCGGATGTTACCGGTTGCCACATATTACTGGTATTATAGGGAAATGATACATATGAAAGGCTAACAGCATCAATATCGGGTCTTCTCTTCAGTCGATCCATCAATTCTTCCACATCATTCACTTGCACCGTATCACTTGGATTGTAATCAGCATCACTCGGTAACAATGTCCCCATCACAATATGATAGCAATGATTTGTATCAAACCCTCTAGGTTGATTATATATCGAATATTGCACATACAGATAATCTACGATAAACCACATCACCACACTTACTAACAGTAACTCGGCCATGAGCCAAAGGTTTGAACGCCATTCATTTTTTATCTGGTTAAATAATTTTTTAGTCATATTCACTTACTTTTTAATCAATGATCAACGAGTTTTACCACCTAATGCATTCACAATATTGCCGTGTGAGGCTCTCCAAGCCGGAATCAAGCTGCTTATCAAATTGAGTACGAAGCAGAAGATAAAAGCCAAGGCAAACGTAGAGGGTTGCAGCAACATGGAAGCATTCACCGTAAGAGTGCCTGAAGAGAATGGTTGCGCAAAAATCAAATCAGAAAACAAGAATGAAAAGATTACACAAAGAATCAATCCCAGCACACCTGCAATTAATGACGTTGCCAGGTTTTCCATTAAAATATTCCACAAAAGCTCCATACGGGTGCATCCGAATGCGCGTCTTACACCAATTTCTGCAATACGCTTGCGCAAACGACTTTGAGTCATACTACTCAAATTGATGGCTGGTACCAACAATAAAATAGCAATCATTACAATCTGTCTACGATGCATTCCCGTCACATCAGGCTCTTCATTTGATGAATAATTGATTGATTCTTTCTCTTGATCGTAAGGACGATTACGAGATAGAATACGAATATTCTGTTCTTTCAATTTTTTATTATATTGAGTTAACCTTTGATTAACTTCCGACACTATTGCAGGAAAATCAGTGCGATGATGAGCTAGAATGGTAACGCTTAACAACCCTTGTGCACCACTTGATCTACTAACGAGATTAGTTGCCGTATATGGAATCCATATTTCGCCATAAGCCTTTGATGCCAAAGTAGACACATTCTTTACCACACCCACAATCTTGTAAGGAGCATGATTAAGTGAGATATCTTTGCCTGACACATTTATGTCACCATAAAGCTTGCGTGCCACGTTCTCATCTACCACCACCACATGTTGCCCTGCCTTGAATGCAGCTTTATCATAAGGTTTTCCATTCACAAAATCAAAATCAAACACACGCCAAAAGTCATCATCGGTTTGTTTGGTTTGGGCTACAAACGAAACGGCATTGGAGACAGAAAGTACTGATGGCCGACACAAGAAGGCGTAAACCGTAACTATCTCAGGAGTCTTGAGAGAGCTATACAACTCTTTCGTTGCCTGCTCGCTCATGGGCCCATTATTCGTACTTTGATTTTCATCTTGACACGACGCCGTACTTAAATACGATGCATGCAAAAAACGATTACGATTACTCTCGGGCGAATACGGAGCTACATTGACCTGTTGCAACATCACCACCAACATAATAAGAAATATGGACAGAGCCGTTCCCAATACACTGATCGTACTGATTAACGGATCCTGGCGCAAATGTGCCCAAACTTGTTTTGTATAATTGATATTCATGATCATTCGTTTAATCTATCTGTTATTGAACTTGTCGACCATCAAAGAAACGGACTATGCGAGATGTCTGCTTAGCCTGTTCTTCGTTGTGGGTCACCATGACAATTGTTCGTCCCTCTTCTTTGTTTAACCGCTGCAAAATATCCATTACCTCAGCACCCATCTTCGAATCCAAATTGCCGGTAGGCTCATCCGCTAAAATTATTTCAGGATCACCCACAATAGCACGAGCAATCGCTACACGTTGACATTGCCCACCCGACAGTTCCGATGGCATATGATGCAAACGATGGCTCAAACCGACTTTCTCCAGCACGGCTTTCGCCAGAGCATGACGATCCTTTGCCGATATATTTCTATAAATCAATGGGATTTCCACATTGTCGATTACATTCAATGACTGTATCAAGTGGAAACTCTGAAACACAAAACCGACCATCTTGTTGCGAAATGCCGCCAATGTCTTATCTTTCATTCCGTCAGTCGTCATGCCGTCAATCTCCAACATACCGCTTGTAGGCGTATCCAACAATCCCACAAGGTTCAGCAACGTAGATTTACCACAACCCGAAGGTCCCATAATGCTAAGGAACTCACCCTTTTCTACCTTCATATTCACATTCTCAAGGGCCAAAGTTTCAATCTCTCTTGTACGGTACACCTTGTTGATACCGTTCAGCGTTATCATGCTCATAATCTTATTCGTTTTATGTTATTATTTTATTTTCAGACTCTTTTGGTTCTTAAAGCCGGTCATGTCGCTCACCACCACACGATCACCCTCATGCAAACCACCAAGCACCTCTACATATTCAAAGTTACTCTCACCCAACTTCACTCTGCGCTTCACCAGCTTATTGTCGCCATCAAGCACAAACAAGTCATAATCACCGGCATTCATATAGTACGACCCATTGGCTATTCTCATCACATTCTCTTTTACAGAACTCAGCACATACACATCCGTTTTCAATCCTGAACGGAGTGACGGATCGGCATCCTGTTTCAGTTGCACAGTGAAATCGACCACTCCATTTTGAGATAGCGGTGTCACGTTGCTTACCATTCCATCCAATTGCTTGTTGCCCACTTTCACAATCACGCTTCCACCCACGGATACGTGACCACCATAACTATCGGCAATCTCGCAATTCACTTTGAAATGACTCAGATCAGAGATCACAGCCACTTTGCTCCCTTGCGCCACTTGCGCACCAATCTGATTATTGATAAAAGTAAGTATTGCTTTGCGCGGTGAACGAATCTGCGCATCCTGCAAAGTGCGTTGCATATTATCCAAATTCTTGGCAAGAATATTATATTCCAATGCCTTTGATTTGATATCGGCAGCTTTCACCAACTTTGCGTTTCGGTATTGCTGTTTCAACTGTTCTAATTCCAATTTGCCCGTACGGTAATTCATTTGCACTTCTCGTACCTTATCCGTAGTACCCGATCCCAAACTATCAAGATACCTTTCGTTTCGCAGTTCCACAGCCATACGATTCACCTTCATGCCCGACACCCTAATCTTCATCAGCATATCGCTCAAATCCGTTTGATTGTTTATCTTCATTTGTTGCAATTCGCAAGCCTTCATTTCTTTTTCATCCTCCATTTTGCTCAAATCCGTTTGAGCATTATGCAAGTCAAGTTTCATAATAGGTGTACCTGCATCCACACGGTCTCCACCTTTCTTATATATTTGTAAAATGCGTGAATCAATGGGCGAGTTTATAATCTCCTCAAAAGCAGGTGCCACCACTCCCGAAGCCGTATAGCTAACATTTATCGTTCCTCTGTCCACCGTAGAGAAAATCAAATCTGAACGCTTCACACTGCTTCGCAACGAATAGACAAGCAGCACGGCAGCGACCAATAGAACCACTCCGGCAACAGAGAAGCGAAGTACCCGCTTCAATCGAACATTCTTTATTTCCTTTCTCGACAAATCTCTGTCCATAACAATTATTTTACTCAATGAAGGGCAATTGGCATGCCAAGAAGTTAACATACTTATAATCAGAGTACTAGTTACATTCATCAGTGTTCATTATCGAACACATTGTCCGCTTTTGATATACCGGTATCTTCCGGAAATTTATCTATCCGGCAAGACGAAATACCGAAATAGTAGAATTGTGATTTTACCCTTCATCCTTCATATCCCTTTATCCATCGTGGTTTCCGAATGAAC
>DCFW01000038.1 GCA_002315435.1 Bacteroidales bacterium UBA1794 | reverse complement strand
GTAAACCATATTCAGTATAAGACATGGAACAGATAGATTGCATAGTAGTGATTAAAATGATTTGTTCTATTAGACACTTCGGATATGCCGTAGGATGGAAATAAAGAATGTTTATGGAAGATCGTATCACAATGGATTATCGTATATCAGCTTTATGCAAGAAAAAGGGATATATCAAACGATATATCCCTTTTCTGTGTGCACCCTTAGGGATTCGAACCCTAGACCCACTGATTAAGAGTCAGTTGCTCTACCAACTGAGCTAAGAGTGCCTTACATGAAGACCTTTATATTTTTGTGCACCCTTAGGGATTCGAACCCTAGACCCACTGATTAAGAGTCAGTTGCTCTACCAACTGAGCTAAGAGTGCATTGCTTTTCTTATTTGCGGTTGCAAAGGTAGACTTTAATTTTTATTTGAGCAAATATAATTGTTGTTTTCTTCATTATCTCCACTTGATATTTATTCAAATTCATAAAAAGCAGATGGGGTAGTTCTTTTTAAAGGTGTTATTTCTAAACCCTTTCCTATAGTTATTCCCTTTTCTTGTAGAGCAAGCTCCATTGTTTTGTATGCTAATTGCGGATGGTTATTATCCTTACTTAAGTGGCATAGCCATACCTGTTTTAACTTTGGTGTGATGTGGTCGGCTAGAAAGTTGGCAGTTTCTGTATTACTTAGATGACCGTTCGGACCGGTAATTCGCTCTTTCAAGTAAGCAGGGTAAGTACCCATGCGCAACATTTCTTCATCATAGTTTGCTTCAAGTATCAAGTAATTTGCTTTACAAATATATTTCGCAGCAGTTTCGGTGATATGTCCCAAGTCCGTCAAGAAACAAAATGTTTTATCATCAATTTCGATACAATAGCCCACATTGTCCGTACCATCATGTGGAACTTCAAATGCTGTGATTTTAAAATCTTCTATTTCGATCGGTTCTTCTTTGTTAATATATCTCACACACGATACTAATTTCTCAGTAATGCGGTGGTTCTTGTTTATCCCGGCGTGAACTTCGGGAGTTGTATATACAGGGATATGCAATCCTTCACCGAAAGATGATACCGATTTTATATGATCAGCGTGATCATGTGTAATCAGTAGAGCACGGATATCAGTAATAGAGACATTAATGTTCTTTAAATTCTTTTTAACAGTGCGCGCACCTATTCCTGCATCAATAAGTATGCCGTATGTTTCTGTGCCAAGATAATAACAATTTCCGCTACTTCCACTGGCAAAGCTGATAAAGTTTATTTTCATTATTTTTTCATTCCTAAATCTGGTTTTATACAAAACCACTGCAAAAGTATCTTTTTTATTCCTCTTTTACAACTAATTTTTTCATGCCGGACGTCATATATGAGTGTAGCTTCTCATCTTTCCCCACATATATCAAGTAAACGTCAATATTTCTATGTTGTCTTAAAAAAGGTATGGACTTTTCTATTCCATTGACCATAAATACTTTTGCGTAAGCATCGGCTGTCATACAGTCCTCAGCAATTACGGTTGACGACAATACACTATGTTGAACAGGTTGTCCTGAATGTGGATCAATAATGTGTGCATATTTTTTACCGTTTTTGTAATAAAACTTTCGGTAATTTCCGCTGGTAGCCATAGAACAGTCCCTAACCTTTAAAACCGCTTGCAACTGATCGTCTATCTCGTCAGAACCATCTATGGGTTTATCAATGCCAATTCTCCAATACCTGTCTTTATTATTTTCTTTTGTAGGAGCATATCCATGTGCATCTATTTCTCCACCTATTTCTACAATATAATTCTTGATTCCTTTACTTTCTAATAAATTCGCCACGACATCCACTCCGAATCCTTTGGCAATACCACTATAGTCAAGCATGACGCGTGGGTCTTTTTTTACTATCTTTCCGTTTACGATGCTTATCTTGTCATATCCTACAAATTGCCGTAAACTGTCAATAGTATGTTGATTTACGTTCTTGTAGTTCTTGAAACCAAATCCCCATGCATTGACTAGCGGAGCCACGGTTGTATCAAAAGCTCCATTGCTTATTTTCGAAACTTCTTTAGCCTTATTAAAGACGGTGATGAAGTAAGGATCAAGGGTTACAGGGATGTTACGATTTATTTTTGAAACGAGAGAGGTATCATTGAACATCGATAAAGAGCCGTCAACTTTACGAAGTTCACTTTCTATGTCGGTTTTGTAATCGGTTCCACTTTGATAAGTTATATGATAAATAGTTCCGAAGATAGTTCCTTCATCATGTTGGTATGGCCTCTTATGGCTGAGTATAGCAAACACAGATAGGATGCAAATTGCGAGTACGGCAAGAATAATATCCTTTTGCGAGTTGCCCTTTTTCATGATCATTATTATTTGTTTTCTAGGATATGTTCCATCAAAATTTTAAGACCTATGCCTATGAGAATTAATCCTCCCCATAACTCCATATGCCAATTCCTTTTTTTGCCGAAGAATATGCCGAAGAATAATCCACCAAATGAAAAAATAAAAGTGACAAATCCGATGATGCTTATGGCAGGAGTTAGTTTCTCTACTGAATTCATACCCAGGCATGCAAATGAGACACCTACAGCTAGAGCGTCAATACTTGTTGCTATCGCCAAGGTAAAAATAACTTTAGGTTTGGATGGATCATAATTGCGTTTGTTTTCTTCGTCACGAAATGATTCACGGATCATATTTATGCCAAGGAATGCCAGTATTGCAAATGCAATCCAATGGTCAATATCTTCAATGAAGTGAGAAAAATTTCCTGCAATTGTACAACCTATTATCGGCATAGCGGCTTGAAATATGGCAAAGGTCAATGACATGAACAGGATTGTTCGCCATTCAACTCGTTTAAGGATAATTCCGCTAGCGACGGACACTGCCAAACAATCCATAGCAAGTCCGATTGCCAGTATCCATATATCAAGTATGTTCATGATTTAATATGGTAGCTTATAATAAATAGAATAGGTAAATCCATAATTGTTATTTCTGTTTTGTCCGAATCCGGGTATATACCATGGATCACCTTCACTGGTTCCATTCGCTTTAATTCTTGTGCAATAACGAACTGTCCATCCCATCATTAGATTTTTATAAACATGCACTCTTATTCCGCAGACCAATTCATACCACATTGCTGTGGTCGATGCATTGTCTATTTTCAGAGGAACAGTTCCTCCCCATATTCCATCAGTAAGTCCAGCGGTTTTTAAACTATAATTAAATTTGGACATACCGTAGCGAAAGCCTACAAACAAATGGCTTTCACTTTTCGTTTTGTGTTTGATTTTATAGTTCATTCCAATGCGGAAATATGGAGCTGACGCAGTATATGTAGAGCCATTCTTTGTATAGTCAGTCTTTCCGTATCCTAATTCGAAGACAGGGAAAAAGCGATTCTTTAAGTTCACATCTGCACTTACTTCATATGCATCGTAGTGACTTCCAAGAAAATGATTTCCAATGCCATAAAGGTCTGCACCAATATAAACGCCATTGAAAAGTGAAAACTTCAATGTATCTTTTTTGGCAGATTCAGCTTTACGCTGGGCAAGCCGTTCTTGTTGGGTCATAACCTTCACTTTGTGTGGAGTGTGTGACTTTGTCTGCGATGGTGCTGGTGCTTGTGCTTTCATTGTAAGTATAATGAAAAACATCATGATCATCAATAAACTATTTCGCCACATAATAGAGCCGTAAATTTTCTGTTTCAACTTCCCTAACATTCTTACTTATTATATTCATGTAACTGATGAAATGATGTGTTATGGTTGCATTGCTGATATTGTAATACATGACACTTCCTTGATCCATGGAAAGGAAATGTGCCCACGCATTATATTTTACAACCAATGTGTCACTTACAAAGTTTTTGGCACCTTTCCTTAGGATAAAAACGGTTGAATCAGCAGTGTAACTAAGAGGTAAAGAATATGCTGATGTGGTACTATCTCCTGCTGATCCTAAAACAGAATCAGTTTTTAGTGCGTAAATATTTAATGTATCAGACACACCCATATTCACAGTTGATGTATCTGTTCTTCTATAAAAAGTCAGCTTCATCTGAGTTCGGCTTACGCTTGTCTCATATTCTTCTTCGCAAGCTGACATGATTATTGCGATTATTACTAGAGTCCACACCAGAAGTTTTTTCATATGAAGTCTTAAATTTCTTTTTCGATTTGATAACTATTTCGTCCGGTAGCATTACGTGAAATCAATTCTCCTAAGAATCCAGCTACAAATAATTGTGTACCAAGAATCATTCCGGTAAGCGCTAAATAGAAATAGGGAGTATCAGTGACCAAACGTTCAGGCATATGATTGAATATAGCCCATAATTTATTAGCTCCAACCACTACTACGGCAATAAAGCTTATAATGAACATTACTGATCCCAAGAAACCGAAGATATGCATCGGCTTTACTCCGAATTTTGAAAGGAACCATAAGGAGATAAGGTCGAGATAGCCATTGAAGAAACGGTTTAAACCTCCAAATTTTGTCTTTCCGTATTTACGGGCTTTATGGTGAACCACCAATTCGCCTATTTTGTCGAATCCTGCATTCTTTGCCAAATAAGGAATGTAGCGATGCATCTCGCCGTATACCTCTATATTCTTCACTACGTCGATTCGATAGGCTTTCAGTCCGCAGTTGAAGTCATGCAGATTATTAATACCACTTACTTTTCGGGCTGTGGCATTAAATAATTTAGTGGGTAACGTTTTTGAAATAGGATCATATCTTTTCTTTTTCCATCCGGAAACCAAATCATACCCTTCATCTTTGATCATGTGATATAATGTTGGAATTTCTTCAGGGTTGTCTTGTAGATCTGCATCCATAGTGATTACTACATCACCCATAGCCTTCTGAAAGCCGCAAAATAAAGCGGCGCTTTTACCGTAGTTGCGACGGAACTTTATTCCTTTCACATTCGAATGTGAATTTTGAAGGCTTTCAATAGTTTTCCATGAATCATCCGTACTTCCATCATTAACAAAAACCACTTCGTATGAAAAGTTGTTTGCATTCATTACATCATTGATGCTTGCATATAATTCGGGGAGCGATTCTGCTTCATTATATAAAGGTACTACTACTGATATATCCATAATTTATTTTATAATGTTTTCTTACTTTTTTTTACAAATAAAGCAATTGGCAACGCCATTAAAGCTCCATAGATCACATTCTGTGAAAGTAATTGCATAACTAATTGAATCGGTGTTAGCGACGAAACTATCGCAATTGCTTGAGTTAATTGATCGGCCATCGGTTTGGTAGGATATCCGGGGATATTCGCTTTACTTAGAGTCGTTACAAAGTTTTGATAGTAACTTAGAATGGAACCGTTGTCCATGAATCTGAAATAAATATAGTGTACAACCGAAACTAATAATCCTGCAAACATAAACATAAAAGTTGCGAATATCCAGGCTTGTCCAAAACTAATGACACCATTGAGTTTTTTGTCACGATATGATCTGGTGAGGTAGTATCCATAAAAGGGTACTGCTATCGTGCCGACCACAAATATAAACTCAAGTATAGGAATATAAAGTCCAAGTGGAAAGAATATAAACTTTATTATCCAAAAGATGCCCATGAATGTACCGTATTGCATGGCATAGGCTTGCATGTTGTTTTGATTTTCCTTCATTCTACGCTATTTATTTCAGGTGCAAAAATAAGACAAAAAGCACTATTACAGCAATCTTTCATGAATAAATTCGCTTTCACTTGAAAAAACTTCGATAATTGCTTGCAAATTCAAAAATATGAAGTACCTTTGCAGACGCAAATTCGAAATGGGTAAGTCCTATACGGTCAGCTCCCTGCAAATTCCCCCAGGGCTTGATCGCAGCAAGGGTAGTTGGTTGTAGCGGCGCGATATAGATCGCTTACCCACCCGCCTCTTTAGCTCAGTTGGCCAGAGCACGTGATTTGTAATCTCGGGGTCGTTGGTTCGAATCCGACAAGAGGCTCAAAAAAAATTTAGAAGCTCAGTCAATGTTTGGCTGGGCTTTTTTTGTACATTAGCATTATAGTAAACTTTTGAGACATGCCAACATTTTTTCAAGTAATTGAGTTTTTAGGCACATTCGCCTTTGCCATTAGTGGTATACGGCTTGCTTCGGCCAAACAGTTTGACTGGTTTGGTGCCTATGTTGTAGGACTTGCTACAGCAATTGGTGGTGGAACGCTTCGCGACCTGCTATTGGGTGTAACTCCATTTTGGATGACAAATTCCGTGTATTTAATTTGTTCAGCTTTTGCACTGATTTTGGTTATCTTTTTGGGTAAATGGATTATACGTATGGATGTTACATTTTTTATCTTTGACACCATCGGATTAGCATTGTTTACAGTTGTGGGAGTTGGCAAAACCATTTCTTTGGGATATCCGTTTTGGGTAGCAATTATTATGGGATGCCTGACGGGAGCAGCAGGAGGTATTATCAGAGATATACTTATTAATGAAATACCTCTTATTTTCCGGAAAGAGATTTATGCAATGGCTTGCGTTATTGGTGGTGTTATTTATTGGCTATGTTATCATATTGGTGTGCCTCCTATTTTCACTCAACTTATAAGTGGTTTGGGGGTATTCGCCGTGAGGTTGATTGCAGTCAAATTCCGTATAACTTTACCTATTTTGAAAGGAAAAGAACATAACAGCTAAATATGAGAATGCAATGATGGGGTGAAAACTGTTATTCATGTAATACTATCAATTAAATATTAGTTTTCACCCTTTTTTTTACTTATTTTCCACCCGTGCCGCCCCTTTTTATTTATTAAACTTGCAACAGATAAAAATATAAACGGTCACAACGAATTAAAAAAGAAAGGGCACGATCATGGAAAATTTGAAATTTGAAAAAGATTTAGTGGGTATGCAGAAGGAACTTTTACAGTTTGCTATTAAGTTGACTTCTGATAGAGAGAACGCAAATGATCTTTTACAAGAAACCTCTCTTAAAGTTCTGGACAATCAAGATAAGTATACGGTTGAGACTAACTTCAAAGGATGGGTCTATACAATAATGCGTAACATATTTATTAATAACTATAGAAAGGTTATGAGAGACCAGACTTTTGTGGATCAAACAGATAATTTGTATCATTTGAACAAAGTGCAAGATCCCGGGATAGATTCTACAGAAAGCAATTATGATATGAAAGAATTGTATCGTTTGGTCAATTCTTTACCGCAAGAATATAAGAAACCATTTTCAATGCATGTTTCAGGATATAAATATCGCGAGATAGCTAATGACTTGAATCTTCCGTTAGGTACGGTAAAAAGTAGAATTTTTTTCACCCGCCAACGCTTGAAAGAACAATTAAAGAGTTACATGTAAGATATTTTTTAATTTTCAATAGGTATACTGATAGGCTTGTTGCTAATACGAGGGTATTGCAACAAGTCTTTTTTTTATAATTATACATATAGAATTTTGTTTTTGATTTTCTTTTTCTATATTTGCTTCATTATCATGATCTAACATTTTTAATACTATGGGAAGAAAAATCAAATTTAGTCTGGTCTATCGCGATATGTGGCAATCATCCGGTAAATACCAACCTCGTGCTGATCAATTGGCAAAGGTAGCTCCATTGATAATTGATATGGGATGTTTTGCCAGAGTTGAAACAAATGGAGGAGCCTTTGAGCAAGTAAATTTACTTTATGGCGAAAATCCTAATACTGCGGTACGTACTTTTACCAAACCTTTTAACGACGTTGGCATACAGACACACATGCTCGATCGCGGTCTCAACGGATTACGTATGTATCCGGTACCTGCTGACGTACGTAGATTGATGTATAAGGTTAAACATGCACAAGGAGTTGACATCACTCGTATATTTTGTGGTTTGAATGAAGTTCGTAATATCATTCCATCCATTAAGTATGCTAACGAAGCAGGTATGATACCACAAGCAACACTTTGCATTACGCATTCACCAGTCCACACCATTAAATATTACGCAGATATAGCGGATAAATTAATTGCAGCCGGAGCTCCTGAAATATGTTTGAAAGATATGGCAGGTATCGGTCGCCCGGTTTTCTTAGGTCTTCTCACAAAAGCCATTAAAGAAAAACATCCTGACATTATTATTCAATATCATGGACATAGCGGTCCCGGATTATCAATGGCTTCAATCTTAGAAGTTTGTCGTAACGGTGCTGACATTATAGATGTTGCCATGGAACCTATGGCATGGGGAAAGGTTCATCCTGATGTCATTTCTGTACAGGCTATGCTTAAGGATGCAGGTTTTGATGTACCTGAAATTAATATGAATGCTTATATGCGGGTACGGGCAATTACTCAAGAGTTTATTGACGATTTCTTGGGCTATTTTATGAATTCTACCAATAAGGAATGTTCGTCTCTGTTGCTGGCTTGTGGATTACCTGGAGGAATGATGGGATCTATGATGTCCGATTTAAAAGGAGTTCATTCCGGAATTAATATGATATTGAAAAGCCGCAACGAGTCTGAATTGACGATAGATGATTTGCTTGTAAAATTGTTTGATGAAGTTGCTTATGTTTGGCCCCGTTTAGGTTATCCACCTTTAGTTACTCCATTTAGCCAGTATGTAAAGAATATAGCATTGATGAATCTTTTACAAATGGCCAAAGGTGAATCCAGATGGTCTATGATTGATTCACATGCGTGGGATATGATATTGGGTAAAAGTGGTAAACTGCCCGGAGAGTTAGATCCTGAAGTAATATTATTAGCAAAAGAGAAGGGGTATGAATTTACTGACGCAGATCCACAAGCATTCTTCCCTGATCAATTGGATGAGTATCGAAAAGAGATGGATGAAAATGGTTGGAATTATGGACCTGATGATGAAGAACTCTTTGAATTGGCTATGCATGATCGTCAATATCGTGATTATAAGAGCGGTTTGGCCAAACAACGTTTTGAAGCAGATTTGCAACAAGCAAAGGATGCAGCATTAGCAAAGAACGGATTTGATGAAGAGCAAATAAAAAAGATGAAAGAGGCGAGGGCTGAACCTGTAATTGCAGATGAGAGAGGACAAGTGTTGTGGGAAGTGGATGTTAATGCTCCTTCTCAGCCACCTGTAATCGGGCAAAAGTTTCTTCCCGGAGAGCTGTTCTGCTATATCTCTACTCCATGGCACACTTTTGATAAAGTAGATTCTAACTTCTCAGGTCGAATTGTGGAGATCTGTACAAAGCAGGGACAATATGTAGAGAAGGGGGATATACTTGCCTATATTCAACGTGAAGATTTTGTTGCATGAATCGGTTCCCTTGAAATATAATTGTAATAGAATAAAAAGAAAAGTTTCAAAAGCTGACATGACATACTAAGAAGTTATAGCTTGTAAGTGAAATAATAAAAGAGCCATTTTAAACCTTTGATATAGGATTAAAATGGCTCTTTCTTATTTTAGAAGTAATCTTCATTACATTTCTGTAACTTCAGATTCTTGAGTTGTTACTTTGGAGCAGTCTCTTTATATTATTTAGAAGAAATTTCCTCCACCGTCATCATTTGACTTTTTCTTCTTTGACTCCTTCTTAGGCTCCTTTTTAGCTTCTTTCGGTTCCTTCTTTAACTCTTTCAGCTCTTTCTTAGATTCTTTTTTTGACTCTTTTGGTTTGTCTGTAGTTGGTTCGATAGCGCCATTATCTATTTCATCGTCAATTTCTCCTTCATCTATAGCCGGTATTGAATCTCCTTTATGACTTGCTGAATCATTCTTGACAGGTTGATAAGCAGATTGGCAACTATAACTTCTGCCGATAGGTACTTTCGGTTTTTGAGGGAACTTTTTCTTTAAGTTGCTTGCATACGCTTTGTTATTAAGCAAGCTGTTCATGAACTCCCCATAAACTGGCAATGCAGTACGGCTACCTTGCCCTAAAGCACCCGTTCTGAAGTGAATACATCTGTGTTCACCTCCAACCCAGCATCCTGCTACTAAATTTGGTGTAACCCCTACAAACCATGCATCCGAGTGATTAGAAGATGTTCCTGTTTTTCCTCCAAAACATTGATCACCGGGCCAAGGATGAATATATTGCCATAATGCTCGTGATGTGCCACCAGGTTCTGTAATACCTCCTTGCAACATTTGTTGCATTAAGAATGCTGTCTCATAAGGTATTGCTTGTGTTGCTTGTGGATTATACTGATAAATAACTTTACCGTCTTTGTCTTCTATACGGGTTACAAGTACAGGATCATGTTGCAAACCATCATTGACTGCGGTGCAATAGGCATCTACCAAGTCAAGCAAAGAAACATCCGATGCTCCCAAACTCGTTGACGGCTGATTAACCAATGCCGACTTAATACCCATAGCGTTGGCAACCTTAATTATGCTAGGCATGCCCACTTCCTGTGCTATTTGCACAGCCACACTATTTACAGATTGTGCAAAAGCAGCTTTCAAGCTCATTTCTCTACCAGAATAGTTGCCATTGGCATTACGGGGAACCCATGTTGAATCCTTGCCCTCTTTTGTTTTCACAGGAATTGATACATATTGGTCCACTCGTGTATCACAAGGAGACATTCCCTGATTAAAAGCTGCACTATAGTCAAACAATTTAAAAGTAGATCCCGGTTGGCGCTCTGAAAGCACTTTGTCATATTTCCATGCGCTGAAATCAATGTCACCGACCCATGCTTTCACAAAACCTGTTTGAGGTTCCATAGCCACAAATCCGCAATGCATAAAGCGTTCCATGTAACGTATTGAATCCATGGTGCTCATTATTTCTGTTTTCTTCGGATCATCATAATCAAACAACTTTACTTTGTGTGGAAGATTCATGAAGTAAGTCACAGAATCGGGGCGATTAGGATATTTGTCTTTCAGTTGCTTGTAAGTTGCTGTATGCTCAGCAAGATCTTC
This sequence comes from Bacteroidales bacterium UBA1794, assembly GCA_002315435.1. Classification (GTDB taxonomy): domain Bacteria; phylum Bacteroidota; class Bacteroidia; order Bacteroidales; family Bacteroidaceae; genus DCFW01. Next base: position 65,846 of record DCFW01000038.1, on the reverse strand, counting down.
AATGAAATGAGGAATTTCCTGATGCTTTTCATTTTGCCAAGGATTGGTTTTTCCCCAATGACTGTCGAAATTCTTTTGTATGATACGCATCTGTTTATTTACAGCTGCTTCTGCATATTTTTGCATATGAGTATCTACAGTCGTGTAAATTTTCAATCCATCACGATAGAAGTCAATATTATTCTGTTTACACCAGTCTTTCATTTCTGCAACGATTGCCTCACGGAAATATAGAGCCTGTCCGTCATAATTTGTTTCTTCGTTGTAATTGAGCTTAATCGGTAATTCCTTTAATGAATCGAGTTCAGCTCTTGAAATGATGTGATGAGTAAACAAATTTCCAAGTACTACATTACGGCGTTTTATACTGTTTTCCGGATTAAGTTTAGGATTATAATAAGTCGTAGCCTTCAGCATGCCCACTAAAGTAGCACACTGTTCCATGGTTAGATCTTTGGGAGTTGCATTGAAATAAGTTTTAGCAGCTGTTTTGATGCCGTAAGTATTACTTCCAAAATCAACTGTATTAAGATACATCGTAAGGATTTGTTTCTTAGAATAAAACATCTCTACTTTCACGGCAGAAATCCATTCTTTGCTTTTCATGATGAGCATCCTTACTCCGGGAATATAGCCTAAAAATCCCGTAGAATATTCAGATCTCATCTTGAACATGTTTTTTACAAGTTGTTGAGTGATCGTACTTGCGCCACGTGCATTTCCATGCATCATACCTACGGCGGCAGAGAACATTCCCTTGATATCAATTCCGAAGTGTTCATAAAAGCGTTCATCCTCAGTGCTGATAAGCGTCTTTATTAACATAGGGGATATATCCTCATATTTCACTTGAGTACGATTCTCACGGAAGTAACGTCCGATAAGTTTGCCGTCTGAACTATAAACTTCAGATGCGATGTCTTGTTGTGGATGACTGATGGCATGTAAACTGGGTGATTTACCAAACAGCCATAAAAAATTCATATCAACCATTATAAGGAAGATAAAGAAAGCTACGATAAGGGAAACAATCCCCAAGCAAGTTTTCTTGTACCACGGTGCACCGCGGAAAAGCCCTGCATACCAGTTCCAAAACTTTTTGACTTTTCCTCCGATTGTTCCCAAAAGGATAGAGACTAGGAGAAATTTTTTATTGTGATTCACTTTTTTCATATACTATATATTGTATTGAATATGGGGGCAAAAGTAGATAAAAATTCGATTATATTAAAAATTATCGGGAAATATTTGGCTGGTAATAGAAAAGATTCTATCTTTGCAGCGTCTTTAAGAAAAGGCAATGATTCGCTAGCTCAGTTGGTAGAGCACAACACTTTTAATGTTGGGGTCTTGGGTTCGAACCCCAAGCGGATCACAGAAATAGAACGAGAGTTCAATGCCAAAATAAGTAAAACCTTCTGATCAATGATTGGAAGGTTTTTTCGTTTCTCTAGACATGATTTTATTGAGTTTGATATGTACGGTTGGCGAATGGGTCTTAGGAAACTTTAATTTAAGTAATAGAATGAAAAAGGCGTACAACTTATTCGTTATACACCTTTATTATAAGTTCAAACAGATTATTTTACTTAGATAATATGGGGCTATTCTTGATAAGTTTTTCTGCACGTGCTAATGCAATATCAATGTGGCTACATATGTTCTCTTTCCCTAATAAATCATTGAATCCTGATTTTTCAAGAACTCCTTGTACTTTTTCATTTACACCGGAAAGAATGATTTGAACATTTTCCATCCTTGACATTCGGCAAAGGTTCGTTAAGTTATGAATTCCTGTTGAATCAATAAATGGAACTTTACGCATACGGATGATACGTATTTTAGGATGATCATCAAGCTGAACCATTTGTTCTTCAAACTTGTTCGCTATTCCAAAGAAATAAGGGCCATTAATTTCATATACCTCTACTCCCTCGGGAACAATAAGATGTTCTTCATGACTAGTATCAAATTCTGTATTGGGATCAATCTCGTCAGTAATAATAGATATATTTGTGGTTTCTGCCACACGTTTCATAAACAGCAAACATGCAATGACGATTCCAACCTCTATTGCTACTGTCAAATCGAATATGACAGTTAGAAGAAAAGTAATAAGCAGTACAGATACATCTGATTTCGGATTTTTAAGCAATGCTCGGAATGTTCTCCATTCGCTCATGTTGTAAGAAACGATTACTAATACTCCAGCAAGACAGGACATTGGGATATGCTTCGTGAGTGGACCGAGACAGACTAAAATGAGCAAAAGCGTCACGGCATGGATTAATCCGGCTACCGGAGTCTTTCCACCATTATTAATATTGGTCATTGTTCGTGCAATAGCTCCCGTCGCAGGAATACCACCGAATAAGGGGGTAACCAGATTGGCAACACCTAAAGCCATTAATTCCTGATTGGAATTATGTTTATCTCCTGTCACACCATCTGCAACCGTAGCAGAAAGTAGTGATTCAATAGCACCCAAGACAGCAATTGTTATTGCTGCAGGGAAAAGTCCTTTGATCACTTCCCAAGACATCACAGGAAATATTGCTTGTGGCAGCGATGCATTAATTGTAAATCGATCACCGATAGTCTCAATAGAATTGATTCCTGCATATGTTTTTAATATATAAGCCAGAACCGTCATTAGAATAATAGCAATCAGAGATCCTGGTATCTTTTTAGATAATTTGGGCGTATAAATAATAATGAGAATACTTAGTATTCCTACTATTGCCGACCATAAATTCACCGTTGAGAAGTTTTGAAAATAGGCACTCCATTTAGAAAAGAAATCAGCAGGAACAGCACCTATAGACAACCCGAATAAATCTTTTATCTGTGTAGTAAAAATTGTTACTGCAATGCCGCTGGTAAAACCTACTACAATAGGATAAGGAATGTATTTAATAATTGTTCCTAATTTAAAGACTCCAAGAAGAATCAAAAATACACCGGCCATAATAGTTGCAACTATCAGTCCCTTTTCTCCATACTGTTGGATAATTCCGTAGACAATAACAATAAAGGCTCCGGTAGGTCCCCCGATTTGAACTTTGCTTCCACCTAATAGCGAAATAATAAAGCCGGCAATAATTGCAGTGATCATTCCTTTTTCAGGTGAGACTCCGGAAGCAATACCAAAAGCGATAGCTAATGGAAGGGCGACAATGCCTACAATAATTCCTGCCATCAAATCTGAAAGAAATGTTTCTTTAGAGTAGTTCTTTAATGTCGTGTAAAGTTTGGGCTTGAAATCAAATATATTCATTTGAATGTCTAATTATTTTGTTAAATTAAATAAGAGACATCAAAAGTACGTAAAAGATGTGGATTAGTTATGTTATTAAACATAATATTTAGTTGATGACGAATCGAATAAGTGGATAAATTATTTTTCATTCAAAGAGAAGAGACCTATCTTTGTTCATAATATTGAAGTATCATAAACAGTAGAGGAATATATGAAAGTAGAACATATCGCTATTTGGGTGGAAAACATAGAAGCTATGCGACAGTTTTTCCTTACCTATTTTAATGCAATCTCCAGTGATAAGTACGTGAATTCGAAGAAGAACTTTACCTCTTATTTTATTTCCTTTAATGAAGGAGGTGCCCGTCTTGAATTAATGAATAATCCCGACATTTATAAAGCAGAGATGGATAGGACCCTTATGCAAGGACTTGCTCATATTTCTATCTTTGTTGGGACGAAAAGGGATGTGGATGAATTGACAGAACGTTTGCGAAATAGGCATTACCGTATTACAAGTGAACCGAGAACAACTGGAGATGGGTATTATGAGAGTGTAATATTGGATCCGGAAGGTAATTCTATCGAGTTGACAGGAGAATAGAAATTAGGTTTCCTATAATAAATTAGATGTCTTTTTATTTTAAAGTTAGATCATATGGAACCAATAATAGAAATGGCGCAGAAGAATCAGCAGAAAGCGTGGAATATAATCAATGATACGGATATTATTAATATATGGAAAGAAGTAGGAGCTGAAATACACCTTGTTGGGTCGTTAAATATGGGGTTATTAATGAAACATCGGGACATAGATTTTCATATTTATTCATCTCCTCTAAGTTTATCTGATAGTTTCTCGGCGATAGCGAAGCTTGCTGAGAATAAGCAAATACAGCGCATTGAGTTTACAAATTTACTTAATACGGATGAAAAATGTTTGGAATGGCATGCTTGGTATCTTGATTCCGACAGCGAACTTTGGCAAATAGATATGATACATATCTTAAAAGGTTCCACTTATGATGGTTATTTTGAGAAGATGGCAGAACGAATTTCTGCAGTATTGACGAATGAAACGCGCTATGCTATCTTGAAATTGAAATATGAAACTCCTGATGTGGAGAAGATCATGGGTATTGAATATTATCAAGCAGTGATTCAAGATAGTGTGCGCACATATTCTGAATTCATGGAATGGAGGAAGAAACATCCTGTCACCGGAATTGTCGAATGGATGCCGTGATGTTTATTTGCTTTGTTCAGTCGTGAATAAAGTGGCATTTGTGGCATGATGTGCAATAAATCCCGCAGGAAGATGTTCGTCTCCGTCTATGACCGATTTCAGAATATCAGCTTTCTCGGCACCGGTAGCAAAAAAGAATATTTGTCGGGCATTAAGTATTGTGCGCAGCATTAGGGCAACTCGTACCTGCTTTGTTTGCGGATGTGCATTTTCAATATATGGTGTTGCTGTTTTGTATAAATCTTCCTGTCCCGGGAAGACAGAAGATGTGTGCCCGTCTGGGCCAACACCAAGCAAAATGCAATCAAAAACAGGGAGATTTGATTCTTCCGGCAATTTTTTTTGCACAAGCTTTGTATAACGGAAGGCTTCTTTTGATGGATCAGCCTCCCCGTGAATACGAAAGATCTGTTGTTCAGGTAGCGGCACGGCATCCAATAAATTTGTTTTTGTCATGAGGAAATTGCTTTCCGTATCTGTCGGTGGTACACATCGTTCATCTACCCAATATAGTTGAATTCGTTTCCATGGGAAACGCGTTTTGTAATCGTTTGCCCATAAGCGGAACAATAATGCAGGATTCTTGCCGCCTGAAATAGCCATTGAAAAAGGCTTTTCAGGTTTTTCCTGCATCTGTATCAATAGTGCTTCAGTCAGTTGCTTGGCAGCCTCTTCAGCTGATGAGTAAGATTTTACAATCATAATTCGCAGTACAAATTTGTTTTTGTCAGATTCTTGCAAGGATTAGTCCATTCGGCATGATGTTCAGTCATCATCGCTTCGCTTTCTTTTGGGCCCCAGGAGCCGGCCGGATAACCATAAAGAGGTGCTTCTGGATGGTTCTTCCAATAATCTAGAATGGGTGAAAAGAATTTCCAACTGGCTTCTACCGCATCGCTTCGTGTGAAAAGGGTAGGGTCACCGAGTATACAATCTTCAATCAGGCGTGAATAAGCGTCTTCCGTTGAAAGATTGTTGAAATCTTTGTAGTTGAAATCCATTTCCACTTCGTGAATATCAAATCCCGTGCCTGGTACTTTCGTGCCGATTTTTAGTAAGATACCTTCGTTCGGTTGAATGCGAAGAATCAGCTTGTTTGCTTTCGGACACTCTCCTTGTTCGCAATTGAATAATAGTTGAGGCGTCGGTTTGAAGTGGATAACAATTTCGCTCACTTTCGTAGGCATTTGTTTACCGGTACGGATGTAGAACGGAACACCCTTCCAACGCCAATTGTTCAGCTCAAGGCGCATGGCTATATAGGTTTCCGTGCGCGATTGTGGATCGACATTTTTCTCTTCACGATAACTTTGATCGCGTTCTGAAGCTATGTATTGTCCGCGTACGATATGTTCCCGCAGATCCGTTTCATTAAGTGGAATCAGCGAGTTATAGACTTTGAGAACCTCGTCTCTGAAACTTGTTGCGTTGAAAGCCACAGGTGGTTCCATTGCTGTGAGAGCAAGCAACTGTATCAGGTGATTTTGCACCATGTCGCGTAGTGTACCTGTTTGGTCAAAGAACCCACCTCGATTTTCAATACCCATATTCTCAACAGCTGTCACTTCCACATAATCCACATAATTTCTATTCCAAAGAGGTTCGAAAATACTATTGGCGAAGCGGAAAGCCAAGATATTTTGTACAGTTTCCTTCCCAAGGAAGTGGTCAATGCGGAATATTTGCTCTTCATCAAAAGTTCTGCGATAAATTTCATTTAAACTTTGTGCTGATTGCAAGTCAAATCCGAATGGTTTCTCAACGATGATGCGTTTCTTTCCCTCTTTGCCTTCGTTCAAATTCAAGTTCTCAGCTTTTAGATGCTGTGGAATGACACCGTAGAGAGATGGAGGTGTGGCTAAATAATAAAGGTAATTTCCCTTACTGCCGATCTTTTTATCCAATTCTCTCAAGTAGGAGTTTAGCCCTTTGTAATCATCTCTTTCTGCTGGATTCATTGCATGGTAATGGAGATAGCTCGTAAATTTATCTATATCCTCTTCACTTGGAATTTCTTCCGGTTTCATGTAAAGCATGAGATTTTCTTTGATATAGGTGCGGTACTCTTCATCGGTATAGGGTGTACGAGAAATACCGACAATAGCGAATGACAGCGGTAGTCTTCCATCCTTATGAAGCATGTAGATAGCCGGCATCAACTTGCGTTTTGTCAGATCACCTGATGCTCCGAATATGACCATGATGATATTCTTTACTTTTTCCATTATTCTCGAATTTTATGCGTTGTAAGTGCCGGAACTGGTGTTGCCTCCGTGTCCTGTCCAGTTTTCGTGGAAGAACTGCCCACGTTCATGATCAATGCGTTCAAAGGTGTGTGCACCGAAATAATCACGTTGTGCTTGTAGTAAATTGGCCGGCAATCGTCGGGTGGTGAGTGAATAGAAATAGTTGAGTGCCGAAGAGAATGCCGGAATACTTATTTCTTCCATTGTAGCAGTGGCAACAAGTTGTTTCCAATAAGGTAGCGCTTCATCGATTTCGTTATGGAAGAAGTCGTCGAGTAGTAGATTGCTGAGTGAAGGACTTTTCTCGAAAGCACTTGCTATATTATCTAGAAATGCAGAACGAATGATACATCCTCCGCGCCACATACGGGCAATCGATGCAGCATCAAGTTGCCATTTGAATTGTTCCGAGGCCTGTTTCAGCACATTGAATCCTTGTGCATAAGATACAATTTTAGATGCATATAGTGTGTGGAAGATTTGGTCTACCATTGTTTGCTCATCAAATTGTTTCCCTGACGGACTGCGCTTGAACACATCTGAAGCTTCTCTTCGCAAATCAAGCAATGCTGATAAGTTGCGTTCAAACACGGCTGTAGCAATCAAATTAAGTGGCATGCCCAGTTCCATTGAGTTGATGACAGACCATTTTCCTGTGCCCTTTTGTCCGGCAGTGTCTAGAATCTTGTCAATCAGATACGTGCCATCAGCCTCTTTTTGTCGGAGAATGTGACTGGTTATTTCCACTAAGTAACTTTTCAACTTCCCTTCGTTCCAACGCTCGAAATGTGTTGCGATAGTCTCGTTTGACAAGTGAAGTAGATTTTTCATCAATGCGTATGCTTCGCAAATCAGTTGTATATCACCGTATTCAATACCATTGTGAATCATTTTCACGAAATGTCCCGATCCACCGGCACCAATCCAATCACAACATGGAGTGCCGTCGTCTGCCTTGGCTGCAATACTTTGCAGAATAGGCTTAATCTCCGACCAGGCAGACACAGAGCCACCGGGCATAATGGATGCACCGTTGAGTGCACCTTCTTCACCTCCCGAAACACCTGATCCGATGAAACGCATGCCTTTTGATTCTACGTATTTGATTCTTCGTTCAGTATCTTCGAAATTCGAATTTCCACCATCAATGAGTATATCGTTCGGTGAAAGCAGCGGTAGCAGTTGGTCGGTAAGTTCGTCTACGGGCTTTCCTGCACGTACCATCATCATTATTTTTCGTGGAGTAGCGAGTGATTGCACAAAATCTTTTAATTCAGTGAATCCAACGAAGTTTTTATCTTTGCCGCGACCTGTGATGAAACGATCGACAACACCTTCTTCAATGCCGATTACTGTACGGTTATAAACTGAAACTTGCCATCCGTGGCGTTCCATATTCAATGCTAAATTTTCTCCCATCACGGCTAGGCCGATCAGTCCGATATCTGATTTCTTCATATCTATTAGTTCTTTATATTCTGTATTCAATTTGTTGTTTCTCTGATTTGTAAACACTTGGCGTAGTGCTTTTGTTTAATCCCAGCAGAGTTTACTATATCAAATAATTGATATATTTAAGGTAAAAGAAAACGACCACAGCAGATTCCTCTTAATCTGCCGTAGTCGTTTGAAAAAATCTTTTAATAGTGCTATTACTAACTAGAAATCTGCAGTAAAAACTTAATGTTTACTTAAGTATTCCGCAACGCCTTTTTCTGTTGCTTGTAAGGCATCTTTACCTTTTGTCCAGTTTGCAGGGCAAACTTCTCCATACTCTTCAAAATGTTGGAGAGCATCTACCATTCTTAATACTTCATCCACATTTCTTCCCAAAGGCAGATCGTTGATGACGCAATGTCTCACTGTTCCTTCTTTGTCAATTAAGAACAGTCCGCGGAAAGCTACAGGTGTACCTTCGCAAACCCAATCACCATTCTCATCAGGTGTGTATGCGCCTGCCAAAACACCGAATTTCTCGGAAATAGATTTGGAGAAGTCGGATACAATCGGGTATTTCACACCTTGAATTCCACCATCTTTCTTAGGTGTATTCAGCCATGCTAAGTGTGAATGCTCCGAATCGACGGAACAACCTATAACTGCCGTATTACGTTTCTCAAATTCTGCAAGTTTTTCTTGAAAGGCATGCAATTCAGTAGGACATACAAATGTAAAGTCCATGGGGTAGAAGAAGAACACTACGTATTTCTTCCCGATATATTGCTCGAGGGAGAAGTTTTCAACAATCTCGTTACCGTTTACCACAGCTGAGGCTTTAAAAAGAGGAGCTTTTTTTCCAATTAATGATCTCATAATTTAAAAGTTTTAATTATACATTTTTGAGATCCTCTTTCTCTGAGGATTTAGAAAGATAACAAACGCATAGAGTGGAATGTTCCGTTTTTTCTGATTTTTTAGCAAAGGAAAAGATACAAAGAATCGTAATGTTTGTTGTCGTTGATGACTTGTGTAGATCTGATAAATAGGAATCAACCTATCATATAATAAGTAAAATATCCAATATTTACATATTATATGGTAGGTTGCAGCTCCACGGATAAGTTGTTAGTGACTTATAGAAATGTTTTAGTTCTTTTATTTTCCTCCCATAGGTTTGTAATCTTTGGCTAAGCCTCCTTCACTGGTTTCTTTATATAATGAGGGAAGATCTTTTCCGGTTTGCTTCATAACCTCAATTACTTTGTCAAATGAAACAAGGTGTATCCCATCGGTGAAAGAAGAATAAAGGTTTACATCCAAAGCTCGGGCAGCAGCATAAGCATTTCGTTCTATGCACGGGATTTGTACCAAACCGCATACAGGGTCACAAGTCATACCCAAGTGGTGTTCCAAACCCATTTCAGCCGCATACTCTATTTGTGCAGGGCTGCCACCGAATAATTGATTTGCTGCGGCAGCGGCCATTGCGCAGGCTACACCCACTTCACCTTGACAACCCACTTCTGCTCCGGAAATAGAAGCATTTGCCTTTACTATATTCCCAACCAGACCGGCAGTTGCCAAAGCCCGAAGGATACGTGTATCTGTGAATTCGCGACTTTCGGAAAGATGATAAAGTACAGCAGGCATCACACCGCAAGCACCGCAGGTAGGGGCTGTCACAATAGTGCCTCCTGATGCATTCTCTTCGCTCACAGCAAGGGCGTATGCGAATACCAGACCGCGAGATTGAAGCGATTGCTTATACCCGCTGGCACGTATGAAGTATGTCGACGCTTTTCTACGAAGGTTCAGTGGTCCGGGCAATACCCCTTCTTTTTCCAGCCCGCGATGAATAGCCTCTTTCATTGTATTCCAAACTTCAGCTAGATAATCCCAGATATCACTGTCTTCACATTCTTCTACATATTCCCAATAAGTCTTTCCCGTTTGTTCGCACCATTGTAGAATTTCGGTCATATGACTCATATTATATATATCAGGAGTATTGATAAAAGACGATTTGGCGTTTTCTTCGGCCAATGCACCACCACCAATACTGAAAACCGTCCATTCATCAGTTTCTTTGCCTGTTGCATCAAGTGAAACAAATTTCATACCGTTCGGGTGGAAAGGTAAGACAATTTTCGGTTCCCAAATAGTCTCTACAGGTGCAACCGCTTGCAAGATGTCTTTGATGGCTGCGTCCGTCATGTGTCCCTTGCCGGTGGCAGCGAGACTGCCATATAATGTTACTTTGAAGGATGTGGCTTCGGGATGTTTTGTCAGAAATATTTCGGCAGCCTTGCGTGGACCCATTGTGTGGCTGCTTGATGGTCCTATCCCAATGCGATATAATTCTTTAATCGACTTCATAAATATAGTTTTATTGAATACCCCCAATTATAGATGATATATCCTCGTTTTCTGTGCAAAACTTTGCGTATATATCTTGCTGCAAAAGTACGATTAAATAGTGAAATAGAAAGGCTGACCCCGTATAATTATGAATCATTCATGACTTTTTAATAAATATGTTGTCAAATAAATATCTGATAGGACGGTAATGTCATCAAACCGCCATTAATGTTAATCTATAATAAGATTATTAGTTAACAGTGATAACTATTAATATTAGTAACTATTTTTATGCCTGTCATAAATACATAATAAAGAATGGATGCAGATAAAAAGAATCTTCCCAGGGAACCACTTGGACGAATAACAGGAAGAATAAGCAGAATGTTTTTCGGTACTCTTCAAAAAAGGCTATCGCATCTTGATATACAACGTTCCTTCTATCCGCTTTTGCTAATTGATGCCGGTGAAGGGAAACTCACTCAACAGGAGCTTGCCAACGAATTGCTTTCCGACAAAGTACAAATAGTACGAATTGTTGATTATTTATCAACGAATGGCTATGTAGAGAGAGTGCAGAACCAGAAAGATCGGCGTGAATATAATCTGACTATAACCGATAAAGGGCGCAAAGCAATACCGGATATAAAGGATACAATCCAGGAATTATCGGGAATAGCCTATAACGGTTTATCGCCGAAGCAGATCAAAGAATTATATTCTATGCTAAGTTTAATTGAAACAAATCTTTTATATCATAACAATAATTCAACTCTATGAAAAAGATAAAGATCTTAATAGTCGCAATATTATTATTGTTGACTGCTTTTTTTATCAAAGTAGGATTAACCAAGTCAAACGATAAGAAGCAAGATTCAAAAGAGAAGGTGCACAAGAAGGTGGATGCATTTGTTGTAACTCCATCTTTACTTGTTTCGGAAATAACAGTAACAGGTTCATTAGCGGCCTATAATGATGTGGATCTAAAGAATGAAGTAGCCGGTAGAGTTGTGAAAGTCAATTTGCAGGAAGGTAAGTTTGTACGAAAGGGTACATTACTGGTTAAGCTTTACGATGATGATTTGCAGGCTACATTGAGGAAATTGAGATCACAACTTGCCATTCAGAGACGCATTTATAAGAGACAAACTGAATTGATAAAAGTGAATGGTATCAGTCAAAACGATTATGAACAAACCCTTTTGCAAGTGAAGACCATAAATGCGGATATAGCAGAAGAAAAAGCCTTGATACGTAAGACAGAAGTGCGAGCTCCTTTTGACGGAACCATCGGATTGAGAGATATTAGCGTTGGTGCTGTTGTCAGCTCTTCTACTTTATTGGCTACGATACGGACGAATCACAAAATAAAGCTTGACTTTTATGTACCTGAAAAATACAGTTCGGAAGTCGTCAACGGAATGAAAGTGAATTTTACGATGTATAATGGAAACAAATTGTATGATGCAACAGTGGTAGCCACCGAACATGGTATTGATGATACAACCCGTAATCTGAAAGTAAGAGCTTTAATTACCAATTATTCTAAAGAATTGGTTCCGGGAGCTTTTGCTAACGTAATATTAAAATTTGGAGAGAATCCAAAAGCTTTAATGATTCCCACACAGGCAATTATACCACAAGAAGGAGACAAAACTGTAATTGTAGCACGCAACAGGAAAGCGCATTTTGTGAGTATAAAGACCGGCATTCGTAAATCTTCGAGAATAGAAGTGACTGAAGGTCTTTCCTCCGGTGATACAATTATGTCTACCGGTTTACTCTTCTTGAAAGAAGGCGCAAAATTATCGTACTCCACTATAACTAAGTAAAGTAAACCATTATGATTATTTCAGATATAGCCTTAAAAAGGCCCATAGCATCCATTGTGCTGAGTTTGATTATCATACTTTTAGGTGTAGTCGGCTTTAAGTTTTTAGGCGTTCGGTTATATCCGGCTATTGATCCCCCAGTGATTACAGTACAGACATCTTATACGGGAGCCAATTCTGAAATTATTGAATCGCAGATAACCGAACCTTTGGAAAAATCTATTAACGGTATTGAAGGGGTGAAGTCCATCTCTTCTCAGTCGGCGATAGGAACCAGTACCATTACAGTAGAATTCAATTTGGGGGCGGACTTGGAGAAAGCAGCAAACGATGTTCGCGATAAAGTCTCACAAGCGACGAAGACCTTACCGCAGGACATTGATGCACAGCCCACCGTCACTAAAGCAGATGCCAATAGCGACCCTATCATTATGCTCACTGCCCAAAGTAGTAAGATGAGTTCAATCGAATTGAGTGACTATGCCGAAAATATTTTGCAGGAGAAACTACAGACCATTCCGGGAGTTAGTTCGGTTTCCATCTACGGACAGCAGAGACGTTCTATGCGTTTATGGCTGGATCCTGATAAAATGGCTGCTTACAATATTACTGCATCGGATGTCAGTGCAGCTCTTGCCAATGAGAATGTGGAAATGCCGGCAGGAAAAATCCGTGGGAATGCCACTGAAGTCATTCTGAAAACGCATGGACGGTTAACCACTGAAGAGGATTTTGATAATCTCATTGTGAAGCAAACCAATAATCAAGTGATTCGTTTCAGCGACATAGGAGATGCTGAATTAGGGGCGCAGAATGATGAATCCGGTTCATCCATTAATGGAAATACGGGTGTGATGTTGAACCTTATTCCTCTTCCGGGGGCGAATGATGTTCAGATTGCCGATGAATTCTACAAACGTATGGATCAGATAAAAAAGACGATGCCTAAAGGAATGGAGTTAAGCGTCGCACGCGATAAATCAACTTTTGTACGACAATCTATAAAAGATGTAGTGGAAACGTTGGTTATAGCGATCTTTCTGGTGGTACTTATTATTTTCCTGTTTTTCAGAAACTGGGTCATTGCTTTACGTCCGCTTTTAGACATTCCTGTTTCGTTAATCGGAACTTTCTTTGTCATGTATATTTTCGGATTTTCCATTAATGTGCTCACGCTGCTTGGCATTGTTCTTGCCACGGGACTGGTGGTGGATGACGGTATTGTGGTAACTGAGAATATATTTAAACGAATAGAGAAGGGAATGGACAAATGGACGGCAGCTTTTGAAGGGACGCGTGAAATCGTTTTCGCCGTAATATCTACTTCAATCACTCTTGCCATTGTTTTTATTCCTGTTATTTTCTTGGAGGGATTTACGGGTCGTTTGTTCCGTGAGTTTGGAGTTGTGGTTGCTAGTGCGGTATTAATATCAGCTCTTGTCTCTTTAACATTGACTCCTGTGCTGAACGTGCTGTTGGGTGGGTCGGCATCTCATCATTCTAAGTTCTATGAGTTTAGTGAGCCTTTCTTTATCGGTATGGAAAAAAAATACAGACGGGTGCTAAGTTTCTTTATTGAAAACAAATGGATTGCCTTTTCCATCCTTGGATTTTGTCTGGTACTTATTTTCTCTTTGTCAAGGGCTTTGAAATCAGAACTTGCTCCACTAGAGGATCACAGTTATGTTAGAACTTCCATTACAGCTCCCGAAGGGGCTGAATATACCAGCACTCAGCACTTAATAGATAAAGTTGCCCAAGTAAGTACGGACTCGGTGCCTGGAATAAAATATATACTTGCCCGATACGCAGGAGGTAGCAATGCCAGTGCAAATACCGGAAGCGTTATTGCTTTTCTTTCCGATCCGTCTGAAAGAAAAGCCTCTCAGCAGAAAATATACGATAAGTTGTCGAAGATCTATGCTAGCATTCCTGATGCTAACATTATTCCGAGTCAAGAACCAACGATTGCCACATCCAGTTCGAAAGGATTGCCTGTTCAGTTTGTGTTACAAAATCTCGACTTTGAGAAGTTGCGTGAAGTCTTGCCCAAGTTTATGGATGAAGCACAAAACAGTCCCGTATTCAGTAATGTAGATGTAGATCTAAAATTCAATAAGCCCGAAATAAATATCACAGTTGACCGATTAAAAGCGAATAGTTTGGGAGTCAACGAGAAGGATGTTGCCAACACATTAGATCTAGCCTATAGCGGAAGCCGATATGGATATTTCTTACAAAACAATAAGCAATATTATGTAGTGGGTCAGGTAAATAGGGCCGATCGTAACATGCCTGCCGATATCACGTCCTTGTATGTACGTTCAAGCTCAGGTAAAATGATACAACTCGACAATTTGGTAAAGATGGAGGAGAATAGTAATCCACCCATACTTTACCATTACAATCGATATAAGTCCGCTACCGTTTCTGCCAACTTGGCCAAGGGAAAGACATTGGGAGAGGGAATTGCTGAGATGCAGAATATTGGTAATAAGTTGTTGGACAGTTCCTTTAATACAGATCTATCCGGATCGTCCAGAGATTTTGCAGAAAGTAGTTCCAATATTTCATTTGCTTTAATATTGGCCTTGTTATTGATTTATTTAATCCTGGCCGCTCAGTTTGAAAGCTTTCGCGATCCATTTATCATTATGCTCACCGTGCCGATGGCTATTGCCGGTGCCATGCTTTCCTTGTGGATATGCGGACAAACACTCAATATCTTCTCTGAGATCGGAGTAATCATGTTGATTGGAATTGTCACGAAAAACGGAATACTTATTGTGGAGTTTGCCAATCAAAAGCGTAAATTGGGTATGAACAGGAGGGTTGCAGCATTTGAGGCTGCTTCTGCTCGATTCCGTCCTATCGTCATGACATCATTAGCCACCCTTTTCGGAAGTTTGCCTATCGCCTTGGCTTTGGGATCAGGTGCTCAAAGTCGTGCTCCTCTGGGAACTGTTGTTGTGGGAGGATTACTCTTTTCACTCATACTTACTCTATTTGTAATTCCTGTAACTTATATTGTTATATCAAGTAAAAACAAAAAATAAGTGATGAAAAAGGTTCATATATTTATTCTCTTGATCTTAGTGTTCACTTCCGGTGCACAGGCGCAGAACTTGTTAACGCCGGAAAATGCGGTGGACATTGCATTAAAAAGTAATTTTGATATATTAGTTGCTCGTGATGAGGCTGATATAAGTAAGATAAACAACACCAAAGGCAATGCCGGGATGTTGCCTACAATAGATGCGAATGGTTCCGGCAGTTATAGCTTTAATAATGTTTATCAGAAGCTTTCCGGCGGGACTGTCAATAAGTATCCTTCGCAATCGAGTATATTGCTTACTGCTAGTGCGGTACTTTCCTGGACTTTGTATGATGGCGGAAAAATGTTTATCACAAAGGATAAATTGGCAGAGATGCAAGCTCTCGGTGAACTTCAATTTAATTCTAAAGTGTTGGAGATAATGTACAACGTGGTTTCTGCATACTATGATATTGTAAGACAAAAGCAGCAGTTGATCTCTATGAATGAAGCAATTAATTATAACAAAGAACGTGTGATCATTGCCCAAACAGGCTTCACTGCAGGTTCATTGGTAAAAACAGATCTTCTTCAAGCAAAGATAGACTTGAATGTAGCTATGGAAAATGCCATTAATCAAGAATATGCTATTAGCGAAGCGCAGAAGACTTTAAATAGCATACTAGGGAAAGATCCGGCTACAGCGTTTGAGGTATCTGATTCCATACCCCTTTCTTATATTCCTGATAAAGATGAATTATTTCAGAAACTGAATTCATCAAATGCCAGCATCTTGTCGTTTAAAAAACAAATTGATGTGGCACGGTTAGCCCTAAAAGAAACTCAGAAAGGTTATTCGCCGAACATAACTCTCCAAGGAGGATATTATTTGTCGCAAACCGGAAACTCAGAAGGATCCACATTAAAGAATCGCTCTTTCGGTCCGCAAATAGGAGGAACTCTTTCTATTCCCATTTATAATGGGGGTGAAACCAAACGAAAAATAGCTGTAGCAAAAATGGAATTGCAATCGGCACAATATAATTTAGAGAATGTGAAGCTACAGGCAAATACCGACTTGCAAAATGCACTTACCGACTTTGAGAATCAACAACGTTTGCTTCAGATTGAAAAGAATAACAATCAGTTAGCCAAAGAAAACATGGAGATCAGCTTGCAACGCTTGCGATTGGGGCAAACAACCTCACTTGAGGTTCATCAAGCTCAAGAGAATTATGTGCAATCGTCTACCCGTCTTCTCAACTTTGAATACAATCTGAAAATAGGGGAAACAAAATTAAAACAATTGGTTTCTTCACTGTGAGAATTTAGCATCGAATGTTTTCTCTTCTTTAAACAAAATAATGCTCAACCTATCATATAATAAATAAAAAACAATATATTTGCATATTATATGATAGGTTAAATAGCATGGTTAAGAGTACAATGGGAACAAAAATTCCCCGAAAGTTGACGGCAAAGATGCAGATTGTAGGTGAACAGATCAAGCTGGCTCGCCTAAGGCGGAACTTTACCATTTCACAAATCGCAGATAGAGCAACAGTATCTGAGATCACTGTGTCAAGGGTCGAAAAAGGATTACCCACCGTTTCCATAGGCATTTATTTGAGAATACTTTATGCTCTTCAATTGGACGATGATATTTTATGGCTTGCCAAACAAGATGAAATGGGAAAAGCCATACAAGATCTGAATTTGAAAGAACGCAAAAGAGCTTCCAAAAAAGTATAGCATTTCTAAATTATAGTAATTGGCAACCTTATGCAGGTATTTACGTGAAGCTTTTCCGTATTATCTCCATTCGTTTGCCTCCTGTTCTTTCCCGCATGAAAAAGACGGTTATTTATAAATATTTGTATAAATACGTATTCATAACTTATGTTTAGAAATGCATATAAAGTGGATGTATCATGAAATTCCGCTTGTTCGCACCCCCCTTATCCGTAAAATCGCACTTTTCACTTTTTACTTCTATATTTATACAAAATGAAATTCATATACTATTGATAGTAAAATGATTACTCTCTTCCAATATACAGTTTCTATACATTTACTTTCCTGTAGAAAATACATTATGTATATAATATATATTTATATAATATATTATATATATTACTTATAATAAGATTATTACATAGATTAGTAGAAAATAGGAAGAGTTGAAGAAAAGCAAGATATAGGGGGAGTTAGTTCGCGTAGTTCGCGTTAGTTCGCGCTAAAAAAAATATCGCGAACTAACTCCTCTTATTTTTACATATTCATTCATTATAGCCTACTTTTATTTTATAACATACTTATTATATGTAAATTACAGCACTTTTGCAGAGTTAGTTCGCGTTTTTCGCTCAAGCGCGAACTAACGCGAACTACGCGAACTAACTAAAATTAGTTAATTATATTGTCCTATTTATTAATCAACTGATATATAGCTATTTGAATAATTTTCATTGATTTTTGAAGTTCTTCGAACGGTGCTCGAACGGTATTTAAACGCCAAAAATGGGAAAAAGCAAGTGTTAAAAAACGGCGATAAATAGCACTATTACAGTTGATTACAGAAAAAGTGCAAAAATGAGGGTGTAGGGGGTGCGAACAAGTGAACTAACTATTTGTATATGTTTGTATTATAGTGTTTATTTTAGTAAACAAAACGAAGCGTATCGTTGCTATATACCATTGGGGTACGATCCTATAATGGATGAGGTAGTGATCCATGCTTGGATGGGTAGTCGATGGTATATAGGAACGCACCCTAGATCAAATTCATATGCTTTCTTTAATGGCTTTCAGTATTCTCTCCAGATCACTCTCGCTATGAGCTTCGGATAGGAAGTTTCCCTCGAATTGTGAAGGAGATACATAAATACCTCTATTAAGCATGTTATGAAAATAAAGTGCAAAACGCTTTTGGTCGCTATGCTTGGCTTCTTCAAAATTATGCACGGGAGCATTGTTGAAAAATAGGGTATACATGTTGCCCTTGCTGTTCAGTTGAATATCTTTGTTTATGACGATAGATTTCAGCTCATCGATAAATGTATCGAACTTAGTGCTTAAATGCTCATAGAAGTGCTCCTGGGCAAGAATAGCGGTGGTTGCAATACCTGCTGCCATTGCAACAGGGTTACCGGATAGCGTTCCTGCTTGATATACGGGACCGTCGGGAGCAAGCATATTCATTATTTCAGCTTTTCCTCCGAAAGCTGCAGCGGGAAAACCACCTCCGATTATTTTTCCTATTGCAGTCAGATCCGGTGTGATGCCATATACTTCCTGTGCTCCTCCGTAACTCAATCGGAATCCGGTGATCACTTCGTCGAAAATCAATAACGCCCCATACTCTTCGGTGATTTGGCGCAAATAAGCCAAATAATCATTTTTAGGTATGACAACTCCCATGTTGCAGGCTACAGGTTCTACGATGACGGCTGCCACTTTTCGTCCGTTTTCTATAAAGTATTTGTTTAATGCTTCTTTGTCGTTGTACGGAAGACATACGGTGTGGCGGGTGAAGTCAATGGGAACTCCTGCTGAGGTTGAGCCTTGAATATTGGTCACACCGGAACCGGCTGCGACTAACAAATGATCGGCATGACCGTGATAGCAACCTTCAAATTTAACGATTGTATCTCGTTTAGTGAAGCCTCTTGCCACTCTGATGGCACTCATGGTGGCTTCCGTTCCCGAATTGACGAAGCGGACTTTCTCCATACTCGGGAAAGCATGATGTACCGTTTCAGCCAGTTGTGTTTCCTGCAATGTGGGGATTCCATAACTGGATCCGTTGTCTACCGCTGCATGTATGGCCTGGTTGACAAGCGGGTGGGAGTGGCCTAAAATAAATACTCCCCATGAAAGGCAGAGGTCGATATACGCATTATCGTCAATATCGATCAACGTAGAGCCTTTCGCTCTCTTAATGAATAGTGGAGTCCCCCCAACGCTTTTAAATGCCCTGACAGGGCTGTTTACGCCTCCTGGAATGAACTGTTGAGCTTGCTTGAAAGCTTCAATGGATTTGGGACGAATTAACTCTTTCATTGATTCCATTTTTTCAACCATTCTTTGGCATAATAGGTAATGATATAATCTGCTCCGGCACGTTTAATGGCAATCAGACTTTCATAGACAACACGTGGCTCATCCAGAAACTGTGCTTGCGCGGCAGCTTTCAGCATAGCATATTCTCCGCTGACTTGATAACTGACCATGGGGATGTCGGGAAATTGCTCTTTCCCTCTGGCAATGATATCCAGATAAGGCATGGCAGGCTTCACCATTGTCCAGTCAGCTCCTTCTTCCAAATCGGCAGCAATCTCTTCCAATCCCTGATTTCTGGTGCGGAAATCCATCTGATAACTTTTGCGATCACCGAAAGAGGGTGTACTCTCGGCCGCATCGCGGAATGGGCCATAGAATGCTGAAGCATATTTAGCGGAATAAGCCAGAATCTTTGTTTTTAATGAAGGAGTCTCATTCAACTTTTTTCGGATAGCTTCTACCTGTCCGTCCATCATGGCTGACGGTGCCACAAAGTCGGCCCCTGCCAACGCATGCTGATAGGCCATTTCAGCCAACAACGGGAGCGTGGTATCATTGTCTACATCATGGTCGTGCAGCAGTCCACAATGTCCGTGATTGGTATATTCGCATAGACATACATCGGTGATGATGATGAGTGCAGGATATTTTTCTTTTAATGTCTTTATGGTACGAACGATGAGCGAATGATCGCTGTATGCGGCACTGCCCTGCTCATCTTTCTCCGAAGTGGGAATCACGCCGAACAGAAGTATTTTATTGATCCCCAGTTCGAGGGTTTCCTTGACATCATCCAACAGCGTGTCCGGAGTATAGCGGTTGATTCCCGGCATAGTAGGGATGGGCGTTACATTCCCTTCCCCTTCTTCTACAAAATAAGGATAGATGAAATCTTGTGCATTTAAGTGAATGTCGGCATATTTGTCGCGAACAGCGGCATTTGTTCTATATTGTCTGAATCTTTTCATTTTTATTATCTTATATCGCAATGTAAATTTTCTGATAAATCTTTGATCTTCTTATCTAAATACGTCCTTGTTATCTTCCCGCGTGTAATGAATCTTTTGTTTTCGGGAAAAGTGCCGTAGAGTCGCAGAAATCCATCAACACATGAAGGGGAGGTAAAGACGATTGTTTCTATTTGTCTTAAATCGACTTTGTTCACTTCTTCGGGAAAAGTATTCGAATAGGCTTCGATAGTATCTATCGTGTAACCGCTTTCTCGTAATATCGATGGAATAATGTCCAGTGCTTTGTCGGATCGAGGCAATAAGATTCTTCCTTTGGGAAGTGAAGAAAACAGTTGAACCACTCCGAACGAATTCTCTTCCGAAGCCACGTAATCTGCATGTATGCCGTTGGATTTAAGTTCGGAACTTGTGACATGACCGATGGCAACAATTTTGCATGAATGCAGTGACCTGACATCTTTTCCTTGATCAATAAGGGCTTCAATCCAATAACGTACGGCGTATCTGCTTGTAAACAAGAGATAGTTGTACGACTCTATATTCCGAATACTCTCCCGAATCACTTTGCTGTCGCTGATCGGTTTTATCTCAATCAAAGGCGTGTGAATGACCGTACCGTACTTTTCGTATTCTTTATTGTCGGACAATCCGGTCAAAAGTACGTAGTGCGGTTGGGATTGAATCTTATGGAAATGCTGTGCAATCACAGCTCCTATCAATGCAACCAGCGGTGTAGGGTAAACCTTATCAGAATTGGTCAGCTCTTCAAGAGTTGTATAATAACTTTGTTGGTCGGGCATAGAAACATTGTACATGAGCAATACGGGAGTCTTGAAAGAAAGCCCCTTTATGATTAATTTTTGAGCGATCTTTTTTAGGTTTCCGGCACCCATGTAATACACCAGCGTATCTGCATCCGGAGTGGGTATGTCTATATTATGTCCCGATACAAATGCAACGGATGATGACAGGAATCTATGCGTCAAACTGATTTTTGAACAAGCCGAAAGAGCTGATGCCGTGGTGATTCCCGGAATTACGCTCACTCGTATCAGGTTGCTTCCCAGATATTCCACTTCCTCACCCAGATGGGCGAAGATAGACGGATCACCTCCTTTCAGGCGAACAATTGTCTTGCCTGCACGTGCTGCTTCGAGTAACAATTCTTGTAGGGTGAGTTGGTTGAAAGAATGTTTGCCGTTGCGTTTACCTACATACACTTTTTCTGATGAAAATTGGTTGAGATATTGTTTATCAATCAAGTCATCGTAATAGATAATGTCAGCTTCTTTAAGAGCTTTCACGCCTGCTACCGTTAACAAATCCGGATTCCCCGGACCGAATCCCACAATCGTTACCTCACCTTGCTTATGGAGTATATCGTGTTCGAAGAACAAAGATTTCAAGTCCTCTCTTCCTCTTTGTGCCGTGATGGCTAGAAAGCCCTGTAGCGGATGTGTTTTAAACGGTAATACCTCGGAGATACAATCCGTCATGTCCAATCGTTTCAGCGCGCAGGTAGCTACAATCACGGCATCCAGTTCATCCTCTTCAACAAGTTTTATTCTTTCCTCAATACAACCCCGTACACCACAAATCTTCAGATCAGGGCGAAGAGCCGTCAATTCTTTTTTGCGTAGCGGAGAGCTTGTACCGATGCGTGATCCGTTAGGAAGTTCTGCCAGTTTTAACTGATTACGGCTTACCAAAGAATCCGTTGTGTCGAAAGCCGGTAAGAGAGCGATCACTTCTTGTCCTTCATGGAGAGGGTATGGCAGATCTTTGGCCGAATGTATGGCAATATCCACTTTCCCCAGTTTCAATGCTTCATCGAGTTCACGTGTGAAAATATCTTCAGGCGCTTCCCCCTCAAGGAGTGAAATATCTTTGTGGATGTCTCCGAATGAATCCGTCGTTTTCAATTCATATTCTATTTGAGGATACATTTTGAAAACTTCCTTCACTTGCAACAGCGACAAACGACTTTTTCGAGCTATGGTTTTAATCGTGTTCATGAGTTTCTTTTTTTATTGAACACCTATGACATGGTTCCGCTGTATTTCTTCCATTTTGTGTAAAGAGATACGTAGGTTCTTGATTTCTTCTTCGATGATGCGTTCCGCTTTCTTTATACATTCGTTGCGGAGTTGGAAATTTTGTGAGATTCTCTTCTCCACATCACTTAGGTTATAGAGAGTCACATTTTTCTTTTCCCCGATTGCCGGTTCTATATCCCGTGGAAAAGCCAGATCAATATATAATTGCTTCCTTTGTCCGGTCACCTCTTTTTCATGTATGATGTAATGCGGTGCTGAGGTAGCGGAGATAATCACATCAGATATATCGAAGAAATGTTGCTTCTCGCTCAATGAGAATGTACCTATTTCCGTATCGACTTTTGCAGCCAGGGTTTTTGCCTTTTCCAAACTTCTGTTTCCAAGAAAGATGAGTATCGCTCCCTTGTTCTTTAAGAATCTCAGCATATCTTCCGTCAGCTTGTTCACTCCGATAATGCTGATGAAAGCGTGGGCAAAGTCGATATTCTCTTGTTTCATCAATTCAATTGCAGCCAAGCTATGCGATACGGCACCTTGTGAAATGCATGTTTCATTTCTCACTCTTTTCCCAACAAACAAGGCAGCTTGAAAAAGTTTGTGAAGACTTCCGGGCAGGTGATATTTTTTGCAAGCATCCTCATAAGCGTTGCGAATCTGTCCCTGAACAGCACGCTCCCCTATAAGTGCCGATTCCAATCCTGCACAGACTCGGAATAGATGCCGTATGGTAGATTCCTCTATTGTGCCTTTACCGTAATATACCTCCATACGGTTGCAGGTTTGAATCAGTACTTTGGGTAATTTATCATCTTGTTTCAGTAAGTTGTTGAAGAAGTATTGTTCCCGCTCTTCCAACGAGTTTTTCGATTGATTAATCGATTTGTATTCTACCATCTTCTATTTTTTCTTTTATCTGGTTTCGGACGGCAATAGCACGCTTTACTTGCTTGCCGTCTGTTCCTACAGCTATAGTAAGATTATCTTTTTTATATATGGCAGGAGAGACGAAATCGCAGTAGGACGTGTCGTCGCAAACGCTGGCTAAAATGCCTTGTTCGGTTGCTTGCCTTTTTATTTCATGATTCAATTCGTGATCGTCCGTACAGATAAAAACAAGCCTATATCCCTTTAAATCTTCAGAATCGTATTTCTTTTCAATCAATTTAAAGGAAAGTTCTTTGATCTCCTCACTGAAATTTTCGGCAATGACTACTGCGTGTTTCGTGAACCGTGCCAGTATTTTTGCTTTGTGTGTAGCCACTTTTCCACCACCGACGATCAATACTTTTCCGTCGCTGATGCGTATGTTGATCGGTAAAAAATCCATGTATTATTTCTTTTTGATTAAGACCTTCCAATAGTCGTCCACTTGTAATGTACTTAAAATTTCATGTCCTTCATTTCGCACAGAACCCGGTACGTTTTCGATAGGCTGACCGTCGTCAATCCATACCTCCAACAAATCTCCGCTTTTTAGAGGAGCCAAGGCTATTTTAGTTTTGACGAAATTGATGGGACAAACAACTCCACGAAAGTCTTTTACTGTTATCGGAGATCCTTTTCCCGTCTCTTGTATGTCCGTTTTCTCCACGATTGGGCTGTCCGTATTTTGTGTCGGAAGTTTGAATTGCAAACTGTCGTCAATTGTTCCGTAAAGTGCTATGATAGCGTCTCCCAATTCCAGAATATCTTGTTCCAATGCGTCAAGAGGATCCTTTTTAGATGCAGCATCTATCACTTTTTGGAACTTTGCATCCACTAATTTCTGTGTGATGAACAATTCGGAAAACTGTTGGAACACTTCTTCCTCATTTCTAGGTTCTACTCCGCGTGTAATCAGCAACATACGTGAAGCTGAGAAAACAATATCATACAGATATTTTTCTCGTTCCGTGTTGTTTTTTGCTTTGGATAACTTCGTGCGATTGTCCTCAATGTAAGCTTTGTCAATGTCGATCATATCAAATAAACCGGCAGAGCATTCTGCTTTTCCATGGCTGGTAAGCGAGAATATTTCTTTGGCACCCCAATCGAAATAATAATTCTTGTCTTCTTCAAAAGAAGGTATATCATGTAGCTCTTTGAGTCTTTGAACAATAAATCCTTTACCTTCATTTGACGTATATTCCGTGAATTTATTGTATAAATCTTTTTTCTTCAAATAATCATGCAATACTTCTTCTACAAATAGCGGCACATCGTGTGCACTGATTGCTCCTAGAGGTTGCCCCAATGTAAAATTTCCTTCGGTGCGGGCATATACGGTATAAGCCGGAGCGGCATGATCTGCAAAGCGGAAAATGCGGCCTGAAAATCCCAGATCAGCCCATATCTGTTGGTCACAGGAATTGGTACATCCAGAGATGTTGATCAATAAACCATCCAATTCGTCGAGTGGAAGATTACTTTTAACGAGTCTTTCCCTGATTGCTTCCTGTAGTCCTTTGGAAAAACAGATACCCAAGCGGCAAGTATCGGCACCCGTACAAGAAGTAATATTGTTTAATAGCAGCGGATTGTCTATATCAAATTGCAAATCTTTAAGCAGAGTGTATAAATTGGGCAGATAAGCTTCCGGTATATTCCTGATTTGCAGAGACTGCCGTGTAGTAAACCGCAGCGTGTCTTCACCGAAGGCTTCTGCGAAATGTGCAATAGCCAGAAATACCGTTGCCGGAGCATTGCCATGAAGAAATGGAACGAATACAGAGAAAAAATCGTTTGTTTTCTGAACTTCCGTGTATCTTGCTTTCCAAAGTTTAAATGGCAATGTGCCATTCGTTTCAGGAGGAAAAGACGGCTCTAGATGCTCGTAAAGAATCGGCTTTGAAGGAATGTATGTCAATGATGCATCTGATTTGGTTTCCTCAAAGTATGTATAGAATAAATTCTTTGTATCTTCTTCCCCCAGTTTATAAAATATGTAACGGATACGTGCTTTGTGACGGTTCTTGCGGTTACCGTTTGCAGAAAAGAATCGTTTGGTGGCTATCACTACGCGAAAAAGATCTTCCTCAGGCAAGTAATCGAAAATCTTCCATCCCAAGTGCGGATTTGATGCAACTGAACCTCCCAAATATACCTTGAATCCCCGCTTCCCTTCCTTGATAATGGGGATAAATCCTAAATCATTTATCAATGCATAATTAGGTTCCGATTCGGACAGAGCGAATGCTATTTTTAATTTACGAGGCAATGTAAACGAATCTTTCTGAGCAATCAGGAATGTCGTCAAGTCAGATACATAAGGATAAGTATCGAACACCTCTTTATCGGAAATACCTGATCGTATATCAACCAGCATATTCCTGACCGTGTTGCCTCCACCACCTTTCGTTCCTAACTCTACGGACTTTAATTCATTGATAGCCGGAACAGCATCCTCTATTTTCAAATGATGTATCTGTACTTCCTGGCGACTTGTAATGTGTATATGCGAAGCATTGAAATGTGTAGCTGTTTCAGCCACTTGTATAAGTTGTGACGGCAGGATGAATCCTCCACTACACCTGATACGCAACATATAAGTTCCATTGGTCCGTTGCTCGTAAATGCCCATAGGTACACGTATGGCCTTTAGCTCTCCCGCTGAGATTTTTCCAGAATTAAAATCTTTGATTAAGGTATCGATGTACCGGATATCTTCGTCTAATGTATTAGGTAATTTGTACATAATTATTTTTATGATGTTTCATTTTTTAGTTGTTACAAAATTACGTTCGATTTATGGTGTATCAAATCCCGCCTTTATGGCATTTTATATACTAACATTATGGTATATGATTTACTCTTATTGTGGTATTGTCGGCAATGTTCAAAGGGTATACCTTTGTCCTCAGAAATATACTTGTAAGAATGGAGAATGAAAATATCACACATTTAAAGGAATTGGAGTCTGAATCCATTTATGTTCTGCGTGAAGTGGCGGCACAGTTCCAAAATCCGGCGATTCTTTTTTCCGGTGGGAAAGATTCGATCGTAGTAGTTTACCTTGCTTATAAAGCATTTTATCCGGCAAAGATCCCTTTTCCGTTAGTGCACATCGATACGGGAGAGAATTTCCCCGAAACCATTGCTTATCGTGATGCATTGGTGAAGAAACTAGGAGCCGAATTGATCGTAGGTTCTGTGCAGGAAAGTATTGATGCAGGAAGAGTACGTGAAGAAACGGGATACTACGCGAGTCGTAACCGATTGCAAACCACGACGCTGCTTGATACGATAGAGAAATATAAATTTGATGCTGCTATTGGAGGTGCACGTCGTGATGAAGAAAAAGCACGTGCAAAGGAGCGATTTTTCTCTCATCGGGATGAATTCGGGCAATGGAATCCGAAAAATCAACGTCCTGAACTTTGGAACATATTCAATGGGAAGAAAAATCAAGGTGAGCATTTCCGGATTTTTCCCATCAGTAATTGGACTGAAATGGATGTGTGGCAATACATTTATCAAGAGCAAATAGAACTGCCGAGTTTGTATTTTTCGCATTGGCGTGAAGTGTTTGATAGAGACGGACAATGGCTAGCACAAGCTCCTTTCATGAATTTGAAACCCACTGAACATCTTGTGCGTAAATTGGTTCGTTGCCGTACGATTGGTGATGTGACCTGTACCGGATTGACGGAGTCGAGCGCAGAGAATCTGGAAGAAATTATAGATGAAATTGCCGCAGCCCGTGTCACAGAACGTGGAGGAAGAGCCGACGATAAACGGTCGGAGACAGCCATGGAGGATAGAAAGAAAGCAGGATATTTTTAATTATTAAATCGTTAAGAGAAAAATTATGCCTAATTCAAAAGGTTATTTAGATATGGAGTTGCTTCGCTTCACTACGGCAGGAAGCGTTGATGATGGTAAAAGCACGCTGATAGGACGGTTGCTTTATGATAGTAAATCTATTTTTGAGGACCAATTGGAAGCCGTGGAAAAGGCTTCCAAACAAAGGGGAAACGAAGAAGTGAATCTGGCGTTACTTACCGATGGATTGCGTGCGGAACGTGAACAGGGAATAACAATTGATGTGGCTTATCGCTATTTTGCCACTCCTAAAAGAAAATTTATCATAGCGGATACTCCCGGGCATATACAGTATACTCGTAATATGGTTACAGGAGCATCTACAGCCGATTTGGCAATTATTCTTATTGATGCACGTAATGGTGTGTTGGAACAAACGGTACGCCATAGTTATATTGCTTCATTGCTTGATCTTGAGCATATTGCCGTTTGTATCAATAAAATGGATGCTGTTGATTATTCGCAAGAAGTATTTGATAAGATTGTCGCTGATTATACGAAAATGGCAAAAACATTGCATATTCAGCATGCAGATTTTTTCCCTATTTCGGCATTGAAAGGTGACAATGTGGTGAAAAGAAGCAAGAATATGGATTGGTATAAGGGATTGACGTTGATGGATTTCTTGGAAACAGTTCCTGTTTTTCGTGGACGAATCTCCTCAGAATTCAGATTCCCTGTGCAATATGTAATCCGCCCTATTTCAAGTAAGTTCCCCGATTTTAGAGGATATGCGGGAAGAGTTGCCGGTGGAGAAATAAAGGAAGGTGACCGTGTGAAAGTGTATCCTTCAAAATTGGAATCTACCGTCATCAAGGTATCTCAGGCGGATCAAGTGTTGGAGAAGGCTGTATCTCCTCTTTCAGTTACATTGCAACTGAGCGATGATATTGATATTAGTCGTGGGGATACGATTGTCAGAGCTGACGGAGCAGAGCCTTTTATGTCTCAGGATATTACTTTGGTGGCATGCTGGTTCAATGAAGTTCCTCTGCAACTTCGCAAAAAATATATAATCAAACAAAGTACCGCTGAATCACAGGCTATTGTGAAGGAGATCCACTATAGAGTGAACATTAATACTTTGGAAAAGGACACCGACATTCCCGATTTGAAAATGAATGATATTGCAGAAATTACAATTCGTACGGCTGTTCCGTTGGTCTATGATGCATATTCGCAAAATCATGTGATGGGCAGTTTGGTCTTTGTTGATCCTGATACGAATGAGACCGTGGGCGGAGGAATGATTATCAAATAAATGAACGATATGGATAAAGAAGCGGAAATAGAAGAACTCAATAATCGTTTTCATTCGGAATCTCCTGAAAGCATACTGCGCTTTTTTCTAGACAAATACAAGGGGAGAATTGCACTGTCGTCAAGTCTTAGTATCGAAGATCAGGTTATTACCGATATGATAGCAAAGATTGATAAGGACACGCGCATATTTACACTTGATACAGGAAGGTTGTTCCCGGAGACTTATCAGTTGATCGACAAAACTGATAGTATCTATAATATTCATATTGAAGTATTTTTCCCTAATTATGAAGAGGTACAGCGAATGGTGCGTGAAGAGGGAATTAATCTTTTCTATAAAAGCACAGAACTGCGTCATCGTTGTTGCCAGATACGTAAATTGGAGCCTTTGAAAAGAGCTTTTAAGGGAGTGGATGCCTGGATTTGCGGATTGAGAAAAGAGCAAAGTATTACACGTAAGGACATGCGTAAAATAGAGTGGGATGACATTCATGATAGATTAAAAATAAACCCTCTTATTGATTGGAGCGAAGAGCAGGTTTGGAATTATATAAAGGAAAATAGTGTCCCTTATAACAAACTTTATAAAGAAGGATATCCAAGTATCGGCTGCGAACCTTGTACACGTCCCATAAAAGAGGGAGAAGATATTCGTAATGGACGATGGTGGTGGGAGAATCCGGAACAAAGAGAGTGCGGACTTCATAAACGTTGATCTTATATTGTGAGCTCTCAATTTGTGTATGAAAAAGCACCTTGTTTGAAAGTAAGAGAGATTATATCAAAAGTAAAATCCTCGAGGTTATCCTTGGGGATTTTACTTTAACCGATCCTGATTTTAATACTATAATTTGACTACTAATGATCTGAATTTTGGACGATTGATCCTCTCATTTACATGTCTTTCCGATAAGAAAGACGGATCTTTGCAAAAGATTATTCAACTGTAACTTCTTCTTTTTTTACTACTTTGCCTTGACGTACGGTAAAGGCATTGAATACTGTATCGCCATTAGCCAACGACAGAATGAAGTAACGTATGTCAGGATCATTGGCCAAACGTAAATCTTCCTCTGACGGTCGTGAAGGACTGACCGGATGGCTATGCCAGTTGCCAATGATTTGTAATCCCTTTGAGCGAACATATCTGATGGCTGAAAACTGATCCTTGGGCGCGAAGGAAAAGTGTTCGCTGCTGTGATCTATATTCTCCATTTTGTAATTTTCCGTAATGACATCGTCGTTACCAATCAGATAACCGCAGCTTTCTTCAGGAGCCTCTCTTTTTGCCTGTGCGATTATTTCTTCCCACACTTGTTGCTTTATAATTATCATGTATCTAGTGTTATCGGTAAATAAATCGTTTACTTTTTGTGTGATGCCAAATCGCATACAGTTTGCTCATAGTCAATAAGTGTGGTGACAGTAGGATGTTCGCCACATACGGGACATTGCTTGCTTTTTTTCGTCTTTATCGTATCGAATCTCATCGTTTTAGCATCAAATCGGAGTAATTTATTGGTAAGTAATTCCCCTACACCGGTCAGAAATTTTAATGTCTCTGCTGCTTGGATCGTTCCTAACATACCGGCAATGGCACCTAAGACACCGGCCTGTGAGCATGTGGGTACGGCATTAGGTGGTGGGGGAAACCCGAAAAGGCAACGATAGCAGGCGCTTCCCGGTACGTGTGTGAATGTCTGTCCCTCAAAACGGAGTATTCCCCCATGAGAAAAAGGCTTTTCAGCCATTACACAAGCATCATTGATTAGAAACTTGATGGGGAAATTGTCCGTACCATCCACAATAAAGTCATAGTCACGAATAATATCAAGAATATTTTTTGAATCTATGTATTCTTGATAAGTGACGACTTTTACATTGGGATTGATTGCCTCGATTTTCTCTTTCGCAGAAAGCACCTTGGGACGTCCTATATCTTTTGTGAAATGACATATTTGACGCTGTAAATTGCTTAAGTCTACTGTATCGGCATCGGCTATACCTATTGTTCCCACACCGGCAGCCGCCAAATAAAGGCTTACAGGAGCTCCCAATCCTCCGGCACCAATGATCAATACACGCCCGGATGAAATTTTCTCTTGTCCTTCGACACCGACATCTGCCAATAAAATATGTCTGCTATAACGTTCTATATCGGTTTCACTCAGTTCAAACATCAGTTGGACCCTCCTCCCATAAAGTATAAGAAATCAATCACATCACCTTCCTTCAGACTCGTATTTATCCAATCCTCTCGATTGAGGAATTCTTCATTTAATTGTACAGAGACCATCTCAGGTTGGAATACTTTGTTTTCTTTAATTAATTCAGCGACATTGATAGGAAGATTTACCTCCTGCTGTTTTCCGTTTACAATAAGTTGTGCCATTTTTGTTGTTGACTATTTAGATGATTTTATTTAAATACAATATTCTGCTATTTCTATTAATCCTGATTTCAAAGCATATTGTGTCGCTTCATAAATCGTGCTGATATCCAGTTTCTCGTAGATGTTTTTACGATGCGTGGTAATGGTGTGAACGCTGCAAGAGCGTTCATTTGCAATTTCTTTAGTCGTTTTTCCTAAAGCAATTGATTTTAAAATTTCTTTTTCAGTAGGAGTCAGTACGGAAATCGTGCGTTCTTGTTTCTCATTACGCAACAAGTTTTCAGTAATGGCACTTGAAATGTACCGTTCTCCCTTTAATATTGTTTTTAAAGCAATACGGATTTCAATTACCGGTGCTTCCTTTGAGATAAAGCTGGATTTCGAAGATGTCCAAACTATCCGTCGAAGGAAATTAATATTAAAGTTTTCACTGAAAAATAGCCAAGATGCATCTTCATGAACATCTTGCATAATAAGTAACGAATCAATATTAAGTATGTCAAATAGTGCATAATCCAAAATTACTTTTGGAAAAGATAATTTATTCAAAACATCTAATAGATCTTTTTGATTGCTCACTGTTTCAATCTTTACATCCCCTAGTTCCTTGCAAATGTTTTTAATGCCATAACTAGTGATCTCCTGATTGTCGGCCATTATAATATAATTCATACATATCTCCTTTATTTTTAAATTTAACTGAATGCCCCTGAAAGGTAATTCTTTGTTAGTTCTTCTTGAGGAGAGTGAAAGACCGTTTGTGCATCTCCCGCTTCAATCACTTCACCTAGATACATGAAAACTACATAATCCGCAATGCGTAATGCCTGTCGTAATGTATGTGTTACCATAATAATGGAATATTGTTCTTTCAACCGGACAAACAATTCTTCTATTATTTTACTGGATATGGGATCTAAAGCACTTGTACTTTCGTCTGCTAAAATAAATTCAGGTTCTACAGCCAAGCTGCGCGCCAGACAAAGACGTTGTTGCTGACCTATTGAAAGTCGTGATGCAGGCGTATGCAATCTGTTTTTAATTTCATCCCATAATCCAACGGCTTTTAAATAATGTTCTACAATTTTATCAAGCATATGCCTGTTATGTATGCCGTTTATTTTGCATCCATAAGCAATGTTATCGTAAATTGACATTGGAAGTGGGCATGGACGCTGATTTATCAAACCGATGTGGCGACGCATTTCCGTGAGGGCATTTCCTTGCGTATTTATAATATCGTTTGTACCCAATTGAACTTTTCCTTCAACATGTATGCCTTCTGTACTATCGATCAATCGATTGAATGTTTTCAATAAAGTTGATTTTCCACATCCTGAAGGTCCTATAATACAAGTTATTTTCTTCTCCGGTATTTTCAGGTTTATATCCTTTAAAATAAGTTTACCTTTAATACTGACATTCAGTCCGCTGACATCTATTTCTGCCTTTTCAAGTGTATGTTCAAATTTACAGTCCGGTACGAAATTGTCACTGCGTGTTATTGGTTTAATAATATTTTCTTTCCACAAAGTGGAGATCTGTCGTGCTGCGTTTACAATTGGAAGTGTTACTGCATTCATCATATATTTTTATTAATTTTCTGATACAAAATTATGATGATTTATAGACTATACCAATACCCTATGCACGGTATATTACTAACCTGTTTGTGGTATTTTATATCTTGTTTTTGGAAAAATATTTAGTTATAAACCGCCCTGAAAGACTGAGTATTAAAACGATAATAGTTAAAACAACAGCAGCTCCATATGCACGGTTCTGAACTTCAGGAAAAGGAGAACTTAATTGGAAGAATACACTGAGAGGCAAGGTGGCGGTAGGTTGACTCAGACTCTCAGGTATTCGGTCTGAGAATCCTGCTGTAAACATCACTCCGGCAGCATCTCCTATGGCTCTTCCTATTGATAGTAAGGTAGCAGTAGCGATTCCCGGTGCGATCTGACGCATCATGACTCCGACTGTCTCCCATTTTGTTGCTCCTAATGAATAAGAAGTATCAAGTATTTCGTGTGGAATCGTTTTTGCCACTTCATCCATTGAACGAACAAAAATTGGAATAATTAATAATGTGATGACAATGATACCTCCCAATAATGATGCACGTAATCCGAAATATATCATAATGCTAAAAGCAAATGCTCCATATACGATAGATGGTATTCCAAATAAAATATCATATGCCAGACGGATAACGTATCCAAATTTTGATTTGGAGCTTAAATATATATTTAAGTAAAAGACAATGGGAATACTAATTAACAGTCCTAATATGGTAGATGCTCCTACAATATATAATGAACCTACAATAGCATTTAGAAATCCTCCTTCTCCGCCAATGTAAAATCCTCCTCCCGGTAGGGTGGTGATCATTTTCCATGTCAAGATTTTACATCCCCGTTGAAAGATTGTATAAATGATACTGACTAGAAAACCAAAAACAATCCATAAGGAACAGTGCATCAAAACACGAAATATTCGTTCTTCAATAAATTTCCATTTCATTTTTTTACTCGTTTGTTTTAATATATCGAAGCACTAATTGTGAGGATAAATTAAAGATAAGTACAATGATAAACAGTAAAAATGCAGCAAGCATTAATGCGGATTCGTATAAAGGTACTGACAGCATCTCTCCATAATTATTAGCAATTAAAGCCGACAATGGATAACAGGCATTGAATATTGAATGTGGCGTTTCTGCAGAATTTCCACAAACCATCAGTACTGCAATTGTTTCTCCTAATGCTCGGGATATTGCCAAAGCCACTATTGCAAAAATACCGGCTTTTGTTTTCCGAAGTATCACGAATTTTGCCGTTTGCCAAGTAGTTGCACCCAGTGAAATTGAAACGTCACGTAATTCCTCCGGTACTGTTTTGAATAATTCAGTCATTAGACTTATTAATACAGGCAATATCATCACAGCTAATACGATTCCTCCGGCTAAGACGGTATATCCCGATGTGTATTCTACGAAGATCGGACCAAAAAAACGTGAGATCCAGGGAACGATCAGTAATGTTCCCCATACTCCATAAATCACAGAAGGCAATGATGCCAATATATCTAATATGGGGTATACTAACTTCCAAATTCGTTTTTGTGAGAATCCTGTTAAAAAAACAGCGACCAATATACTTATCGGGAAAGCGAGCACGATGGCTAATAATGTGACCCATATTGTTCCCATAATAAATGGGAAAAAGCCGAATTCACCTTTCATCGGGTGCCAGCTGCTTGAAAAGAGTAAATTGCTCAAAGAATGTTCTTGTAAAATGGGCAATGATTTGGCAAACAATCCCCCTCCCATACCGATTACTAGAAGAAGAGAGGTAAAAGCTAATGCGATCATCCCCCTTCTTGCAATTTTATCTTTTAGAAACCTCCAATTAGTCATTATTCTTACTTTAATAGCTTCAATCCTGCTTGCAGTTTGTCTTTTGAAAGAGAGATATATCCGAGTGGTTCGTTTAATTTCTGTCCTTCTGTTAGTATATACTTAATGAATGCTATTACTTCAGGTTTTGTCGGTGTTTTATGAGCTACCAAATAGAGATCACGTGCTGGAGGAGATGGATATTTCCCTTTCGCAACAGCTTGGATAAAAGTAGCTTTTGTATCGTAAAAACTTTCTTCAGGATCTATTTTCCCATTGTTATTTACGTCAATTGGAATTACTTTGATTCCCGGGTTTGGCTTTCCTGTTTTTTCGTTGTATACATAACTGATATTGTTGAGGCCGATTCCTAGCTTATCATCTTGTACAGCTTTAGCTACTCCGGGATCTCCAAATACGGCCGTTCCCTTTAAATCTTCCTGTTTCTTACCTAACCATTTAGCCCAGGTTTCGGCTGCACCACATGCATCGGAGCGTGTGTAGACATGTACTCCGTTTTTGGCGCTGTTTCCTGAAATCTCTCCCCAAGTCTTTATATTACCCTTAATCCATAATCCTTGAGCTTGTTCCTTTTTCAATCCTTTTTGAAGCAATAAATTGATTTCAGGATTCCGAGCATTGATTGTTGGTACGACGGCATCTTTTGCTACTGCGAATGCAACAGCCCCTTTTGTTTTTTCCTCTGGAGCAACTTCACGGGAAACCATGCCTAAATCAACTGCATCTGTAAGTGCATCGGTTATACCCTTTCCCGCACCACCTGCTGAAACATCGATTTTTACATCCGGATGAAGCTTCTCAAAGTCTTGTGCCCATTTGACGGCTAACGGATATAATGCAAAAGCACCTGATAATGAAATTTGTCCTGATAGGTTCCCTTTTGCATTCGTTTTTCCCTTGCGATTAGAGCACGACTCAATGAAAACAGAGCTTGCAATAAGGCCGGAAACAATTACTGTGAATAGAATCTTTTTCATAATTTTTCGTGTTTATATTTGAATGCAAATTTAAATGGCTTTTGCAGATATATCAATCCCCTCTGATGTGTATATTATATACCACAAAGATGTTACTTACAGAACAAAAAAATATCCTCTAATTCTACATTGAGAATTAGAGGATAAATGTATTATCGTAGACTAACTAATCTATTTGTATGACTCCTTGTAAATGGCTACGCACTCGTCATGACTCATTTTTGCAGGGTCAAAGTTGAAAAGTACTCCCATTGCTCCCTGAGCATTTTTTGCAAATTTATCAAATTCATCAGCAGCAATGCCGTAGTCAGACATCTTCAAATTGTCTACTCCACATTCCTTCTGCAACTTTGTAAGCATGGTGATGAAGTCTTCCGGTTTGGAAGCATTGGTCATTCCCATAGTTCGTGCCATGCGTATAAACCGGTCGTCACATACATGTTTGTTTATGAAAAAGGTGAAATAAGCCTTGCTCAACATGATGAGTCCTGCTCCATGAGGTAGCTTTTGGTGGTAAGCAGATAAAGCATGCTCCATTGAATGTTCGCTGATGCATGAACTAAGTGTCATCACTACACCTGATACCGTGTTGCTGAATGCCACGCGTTCTCGTGCTTCCAGATCATTCCCATCTTTGATAGCGCGAGGCAAATAATTACTTATATTTTCAATTGATGTGAGCGCATACATATCACTCATCAGATTTGCCTGATTTGAAATGTAGCACTCTATACTATGAAACAAAGCATCAAAGCCTTGGTAAGCTGTATATGCCGGTGGTACGCTTTTCATTAATTCAGCATCTACGATAGCCAACTTGGGAAATAATTCTTCTAAACCTCCGAAACCTATCTTTTCATGGGTATATTCGTTGGTAATTACTCCATATTGATCCACTTCCGAACCCGTCCCGGCTGTTGTGGTTATAGCAATAATAGGTAAAGGCTTATTAGGGATCGGAAGGGCTTTTCCAGTTCCTCCGTATACATAGTCCCACAGATCACCTTTGTTGGTTGCCATGGTTGCGATGGCTTTTGCTGCATCCATTACGCTGCCGCCACCTAAGGCTACTATGAAATCACATTCATTTTCTTTAGCACAAGCTCCACCTAGCATCACGGTTGATTTTAACGGATTAGCTTCTATCTTATCAAAAAGAACTATTTCGATATTAGCTTGTTTCAATTGCTCTTCAGTCTGTGCCAGATATCCGTTAGATTTTGTTGATTTGCCGTTGGAAATTACGAGTAACGCTTTTTTCCCAGGGATTGGTAGTTCATGAAGTCCATTCAATGCACCGGCACCGAATACGATACGGGTAGGGACATACATAGAAAAATTCATTCTTGTCTGCATAATTTATTTAATCTATTGTTGATTATTAGATAATCATTGCCTTTATGTTTTGAATAACATTCTCTGTTGTTTTAAGTTCGCTCATTTCTAGTTTTTTTGTATTTTTTCGCCAACTATTAAATGTTAAGCCTATAAATTATAGAAATGTATTATGTCGCTATATCAAGAGTTATAGGATAGTTATTTCACCGATCAATGGCATTAATATATGGATTGATTCCGACGCTTTCTTCTCGTTGTTCAATGGTTCGTCCCAACGATGTCTGGCTAATGCATATTTTGAATGATGTACGGTTAGCACCTCTTTAGCGTTCAACTCTTTTGCCACCTGCACCAGATATTTGGGTAGCAGGTGGATGTATTTCCAATTTTCATTATATTGCCCATTCTCCAGAATAGCCAAATCAATGTTTGGAAATCTTTCTCCTATTTGGGCAAAGTGGGTGTCATATCCACCGTCACCGCCTATAAATATATTTTTAGAACGAGCCTCCAATAGAAATGATGCCCATAGTGTTTTGTTTGATACAAGTCCGCGACCTGAAAAATGACGTGCCGGTAAACAATGGATAGTAAATCCACTTTCAATATCAGCATCATCATTCCAATCAAGTTCTATGATTTGATCTGATTGAAAACCCCAATATTCAAAACTTTCGCCTACCCCTAAAGGACAGATTACTTTTTTGATGCGGTCTTTCAATTGAATAACCGTTTTGTAATCCAAGTGATCCCAATGGTCATGAGTGATGATCAGATAGTCAATTGCAGGTAAATCTTCCGGTTTAAAAATAGTTGTTCCTTTAAATGCCCTATTTGTGAAAGGGACCGGTGATGCATTATAGAATACGGGATCAATTAAAAATCGTTTCCCGTCAAGTTGAATCATATACGAAGAATGTCCGAACCATACCAACAGATTTTTATTCAAATCTAATGAGGTCATGTCTGACTTTCTGGTTGGAATATCCTTATCAGGGCGTAATCCGTCAATTCTCTGAAACAGAAAATCGATTAAGAGCTTGTATCGGCTTCCTTCTTTATTTGTTACTGTAGGAGTCACATGCTGATTCCTAAATGTACCATTGTGGTAATTGGGTGATCGTTTCACTCGTTCCAATCGTGCTCCACGTGGTAATCTTCCGAAGCTTTTCAGCCATGTGAATCCAAAAAATCCTGTAATTGCAAATATTGCTGCGATATATGTTATTGTCATAATGTCTTCTTTTTACGTTTCAATTTAACACTCAATTGTTCTTTTGGTTCAGATTATTCTGAAGCTTTTATGTTTTTCTCATTTTAGTTAAGGTTTGAAATAGCAAGTGCATAAAAAGAAATATCTTCTGAGTTTATTCTTAAACTTTTACTTATTTTTGTCCTTCAATAATGTAATAGAAAATTGCATATGCAAAAAGATAAAGCAACAGAAGCGGTAGAAACTTTCAGTAATAAGTATAACTGTGCTCAATCAGTCCTTTCTGTTTTTTCAGAAGAATTGGGAGTAAGCAGAAGTGATTGTCTTAGAATCGCAACACCTTTTGGATCCGGAGTCGCATATCGTCAAGAAATGTGTGGGGCCGTGGCCGGTGCATTGATGGCGATAGGACTTAAGTATGGGATGGATGAGCACGGTACTCGTGACCAAAAATCATATACATATGATCTCACAACACATTTTATTACAGAATTTTGCAAAGCGCATGGGTCAATTTACTGTAAAGATTTGCTTGGAGGCATTGATATGAGCACTCAAGAAGGGTATGCGAAGGTGAAAGAAATGAATCTTTTTAATTGCCGTTGCGCCGAATATGTTCGTAGTGCAACTTTAATCTGTGAAAAGATTATATTCCCTCGTTCAACCCATGAATATTGATTCAATCTCTTTTTTTTCTTATTCATTTCTATATTGAGAAGGTGTTTGGTTCGTATTCTTTTTAAAATATTTCCCGAAGAACGATTGATTGGGGAAGTTTAATCCAATGGCTATTTGTTGTACAGTCTTGCTTGTAGATTTTAATTGCATTTTTGCTTCCATCGTTATAAACCTATTAATCCAATTGCTAACGGTTTCTCCGGTTACTTTTTTCACGACGGTTGACAAGTATTTGGGAGTAACATATTGTGCTTTGGCATAAAAATCAACTCTGTGTTCGTGATGGAAATTATTTTTTAATGTCATCAAGAATCTTTCTACAATATCGTCTTGCCTGCTTTTTATTTGTTTATTTGAACTTTGTTCCATTGGTAACATACTGAATATTCCCAATGTAATAGTAGTCAGTTGGTGAAGGATTATACCCTTGAAGAATTTTTGCTTTTTTTGCTTCAGACATGCCCCTGTATAGTCATAACTTCTTGCAAGAAAATCAAAGTCTTCATGGTTTAAGTGCAAAACCTTATTTCCATGGATAAAGTTTAGTATGTTTACAAGTTCAGGTATATTATTGAAGATTATTTCTTCAAAATAATTTTTCTCAATAGATAAGATATATCCTTCGAAATCATTCGATACACTTTCAATATGTGATGTGGTGCATGGATTTATCATGATGAGATCGTGCCTGTTCATTTCATACTTGTTATAATTGATACAAGCCACGCATGAACCTGAGATGCAAAGACCTAATGTAACAAATTCTTTTTTGAAGTGAATCTTGTTATTGATTCTGTTAACCGGACCTTTTATTACTGTAATGTTTGCTTCCATAAACTTTATTATTTACGGCAGCAAAGGTATGCCATGGATGGCTGTATCTTGCACTCTAATTGATGGTAATAATGTTCCATAAGTCTGTTTTTGACATCTATATCACTTATTCATTGTCTATCACTTATAGTAATGAAGTGTTTATTTCATTCCCCAAAGTACAGCAAATATATAGTATTTGAATGGGCAGTCAACTTCATTGAATCCGACCTCTTTCAGCCAAGTCAATTGTTGTGAAACAGAGGCGCATTTATCCAATTTGTTACGTTCGTAAGATGCCTCCACTGATTCCTTGCTTAGTTCTGAATTCTCAAGTCTGTGGTGCCTTCTTTGAGTGTAAAATGAGTGAATATAATCGGTTGTACCTTTTACTTGTTCTGCATTTACGAAGAATCCGCCATCATTTAGCATGCCATGTATTTTCTTGAATAGTTTTTGTTTATCTTCGTCAGTCAGGTGATGAATTGCGAGGGAAGAAATAACGGCATCGTATTTTTGTTGCGGTTCGAAACTCATCATATCTGCAACTTGAAAAGATACATTCTTAATGTCTTTAAAACGCTCTCGTGCCACACTCAGCATTTGCTCTGAAAAATCTAACAGTGTAATATCCGCTTGTGGATATTTCTCTAATACGAATTGTGAAAATATACCTGTTCCGGCTCCCAAATCGAGAATCTTAGGGGTAGACGTATTGACGTGAAGCCATTCTACGCCGATGCCGTAGAAATCATCATAGCAGGGAATAAGTACACGGCGTTGGCTATCATATTTTTTTGAAATCTGATCAAATTGTTCCTTTACACTTTTCATATCTTTCTTGAATTAGAATTATAGACGTAAAAGTACATAAAAGAATGAATCTGTATTTATGTGAAGATCACATTTTATAGATTGTTTTTCTATCAAAATTTTTTTATACAATTCGTTCATGTGTTTGGATATCATTTTAAGTTGTTATACCTTTGAAGCTTAAGGGATTGGATTAATATTTGATATGAATAAAAGTGATAGACATATTAAAGTGAAAGTAACACTAGGGTATCTATTCTGTTTAGTGGCTTTGCTTTTATCTTTATTTTTCATTCAGCGTGATTATGAACATTTGATAACAGCTGATAATTATGAGCATGAAGTTGTGATGAGACGGCGTACCATCAACAAAACTCTTTCATTATTATACCAAAGTGAAGCTTCTTGGCAATCTTTTCTTCTTGGAAAAGTTGACGACAATACCCATTATCAATATTTAATGGCAGATTTGATAAAGTCTTTACGAGTACTTCGCAGTTATTCCGTCTCACAGTCACAAATAGATCGAATTGACAGTGTTTCCGGATTATTGGTTGTAAAGCAGGATAATACAGATAAATTGAGTGAGGCTATAAGAGAATCGCAAACAGGTGATGTAAATTATAGCAGGATATTAAGACACCATTACAAAGTAGTTCCTCAGAAGCATGTGTATAATAAAGTCATTGTCCAGCGGGATTCAGTGATAGATAATTCTCATAAAAAGGGCTTCTTTAAGCGTCTGGCTGAGGTGTTTGTACCTTCTAAAGATGATAAAAAGGTGATCAAGGAATCGCGTGTATTTAAGTCTGACACTATTCTACGGCCATATGACCCAACTAAAACTGTTCCATCAATCGTACATGAAATAGAAACGACTGTAAAGAATAAACGAAGTTGGGATAATGGCAAGGTGAATGCACTTTTATTCTCTCTCAAAGCAGAGAACAATGTGATTACGGATAGAGTGAACCAAATATTGGAAGATTTTGAGCGTGAAGATGAAAAAAGGAATATGATGATTATCGCCAGTCAGACAAGTACAAAAAAGTCTTCGATTAGAACCTTGATAGTGATAACCACTTTCTCTCTGGTTTTGTTCTTTGTTTTATTGATTATCATTTTAAGAGATCTTTCCCGTAACAATCGGTATCGCCGTGAGTTGGAAGAGGCACGCTTACGTGCAGAACGCTTGATGCTAACACGGGAAAAATTAATGCTTACCATTACTCATGATTTTAAGGCACCTCTGGGATCCATTCTTGGGTATACGGATTTATTGTTAAGAATAACCACTGACGAGCGTTCTTCTGAATATCTGAAGAATATGAAAAGTTCTTCGGATCATCTATTGCAGTTGGTTAATGATTTGCTTGATTTTCACCGGTTGGATGCGAATAAAATGGAGGTGAATAATATTTCATTTAATCCTTTTGAACTTTTTCATGAAATAGAACTAAGCTTTTTGCCCCAAGCTGAAAGAAAGGGACTAAAACTGTCGGTAGCGATTGATTCAACTCTTGACCGAATTTTCTCAGGAGATCCCTTACGCATTAGGCAAATTGTAAATAATTTAGTCTCTAATGCTTTAAAATTTACTTCAAAAGGTGGCGTTACTATTATGGCACAATATTTAGAGAATAGGTTGCGAATAAAAGTGATGGATACAGGTTGTGGATTGCCTGAGCAAGATCAGAATAAAATATTTGAAGAATTTACTCGTTTGAGTAATGCTCAGGGGGAAGAAGGCTTTGGCTTAGGATTGAGTATTACCAAGAAAATGGTGAGTTTGTTAAGTGGATCGATTTCCGTGCAGAGTGAAAAAGGTAGTGGAAGTTCTTTTATTGTTTTGATACCCGTTTCTTTGGAGGAGAATAAGAAACAGACTGAAGAGAAAACGAACGATACAAGTCTGAATATCTTGTTGATTGATGACGATCGTATTCAGATGGATATGACAGTAGAAATGCTGAAAAGTAAAGGCATCTTTGCTGTAGGACATTTGGAGTATAATGAGATATTGGATGAATTGCAGCATCATTCTTTTGATCTTTTGCTTACCGATCTGCAAATGCCCACTATTAATGGGATTGATTTGTTACACAAATTGCGCAAATCTGCCATTGAGCAAGCCAAATTCATTCCGGTTATAGCCGTAACGGCACGGTCGGAAGTATCTGACTCAGAATTAAAAGCTCTGGGATTTTCCGGTTGCTTGCATAAGCCTTTTACCGTTAATGAATTATTAGAGATTGTCTCTCAGAATAGTTTAGGTATAGATGTGAGTGGCTTGACTTCATTATCAGGTGATGACGATGCAATATCTACTAAGATATGGGAAACATTTATAGAAGAAACTTCTAAAAACAAAGACTCTTTTCAATCAGCTTTAGACCACATGGATGTTAGTATGTTAGGCTTTTTGTCGCACAAAATGTTGCCAGTTTTCACAATGATTCAGGCCCAAAGTTGTTTGAATGAAATGAAGTGGCTGGAGGTACAGAAGTCCAGACCTTTTGATGAACAGACCGAGCAGAAAGCTCGTCAAGTTTTAGAGGTTATAAATCGATCGATAATAGAGGTGCAGCGAAAGTTGTCTTAACATCTCTTAGGTGTGTTCCTTTCCTGTTTGTCTTAATATTTTATAACTTTGTTGGATTATTAATAACAGTCATTGTATGAAGAAGCTTTTAATTATCGAAGATGATATAACTTATAGCTTGATTTTAAAATCGTGGCTCATCAAAATGGGTTTTGATGTGGTTACGGTAAGTAATATAGCACGAGCTAAGAAGTTTCTTGAGGAAGATACAGTGGATCTTATTTTATCGGACATGCGATTACCTGATGCAGACGGAACGGTGTTGCTGGAGTGGATGAAACATTCTCATTTGTCGATGCCACTTATCATTATGACGAGTTATGCTGATATACAATCGGCTGTGCAATCCATGAAACTGGGTGCGAAGGATTATGTGGCAAAACCTGTGAATCCTGATGTGTTGCTGAGCAAAATAAATGAATCTATAAATTCAACCATTCAAGAGCCGATACGGAAAGTTGAAGAGCAAGTTTATCAAAAGGCCTATATGATGGGTGAAAGTGATGCAGCACATCAATTGAATAACTATATCAATTTAGTGTCGCCAACAAACATGTCTGTGCTGATTATAGGAGGTAGTGGCACAGGCAAAGAACACATCGCTCATGAGGTACATTTAAAAAGCAAGCGTGCAGACAGTCCTTTTATTGCAATAGATTGTGGTGCCATACCGAAGGAATTGGCCGCTTCAGAGTTTTTTGGACATATAAAAGGTTCTTTCACCGGGGCTTTGACTGATAAAATCGGTGCATTTCAGGATGCAAATGGAGGAACATTGTTCTTAGATGAAATAGGAAATCTAGGTTATGAAGTTCAGATTCAATTGCTACGTGCATTGCAGGAAAGGCGGATAAAGCAAATCGGCTCTACTAAAGAGTATGATGTAGATATTCGTTTAATTGCTGCAACGAATGAAAATTTGGAAGAAGCAATAGCCAAGGGTACATTTCGGGAAGATTTGTATCATCGAATAAATGAATTCACATTGAAAGTGCCGGACTTGAAAGAGCGTGATGGTGATATTCTGTTATTTGCCAATTTCTTCCTGGATAGAGCAAATGAAGAATTGGACAAGCATGTAATCGGCTTCACTGCAGAAGCATTGGATTTAATAAATCATTACGCATGGCCGGGAAATCTCCGTCAAATGAATAATGTAATTAAACGTGCAACCTTATTGGTTACATCCCAATACATATCTCCGTTGGAATTATCGGATGAATTGACCCAAGACAACAGTAAACCGCAGGATCTATTATTGTATGACCATGACGATGAGAAGGAGCGAATATTGAAAGCCCTTCATCAAACTCATCAGAATAAGAGCAAAGCAGCTCATTTATTGGGGATAGATCGAAAGACTTTATACAATAAACTCAATCAGTACGAGATAAAATATTGATCATTTACTTTATAAGTGTGGAATCATTCCACACTTTGTACAACTTTTTCTACACTTTTCCACAATACCATTCCTTCCCTTGTTTTGTAACTGTCTGATTTGTAGTTGATAATGACCATCGTGCCACTTTGGTATGTAACTTGCTTTATACTTATGGTAAGACAACAACTTGAATATTAATATTAAAAATAATAAGTTATGAAAAAGTTATTTTTTATTGTCGGATTATTTGTCTTTGCTTGTGGAGGCTCAGCCTTGATACATGCAAATGTCGCAAATGTTGCAAAATGTACAAATAGTACTCTTGACGGAAATAAAGTAAATAGAACTGATAGTGTAGTGCCTGGTGATACAGCAAAAATACCAGTTGAGACTCCACCGGATTCTACCAAAAAGAAATAAGTTTCCATAATTTGTTCCTTAAAGTGAGGAGCAAATTATGAAAAATCTTATTAAAAATATTTAAACGTACTCTAGCCTTATTTTATTATATTTTCCTGGGAATCTCGTTAATTAGATTACTAATTGGGTATATCTGATTATTTCTTTCTCATTCATGATGAAGATGCAGCATTAAAGAACTCAATGTTTCTTGAATACTGCATCTTTCATTATATGTATTCTTCTTAGCAATTTATTTCTCTTCATAAAAATTATTCTGTAGTGATACAACC
Organism: Bacteroidales bacterium UBA1794; assembly: GCA_002315435.1. Taxonomy (GTDB): domain Bacteria; phylum Bacteroidota; class Bacteroidia; order Bacteroidales; family Bacteroidaceae; genus DCFW01. The sequence continues at coordinate 20,955 of DCFW01000038.1, read as the reverse complement.
CAATTTTTAAATAGCATTCATTCCTCTGGATGAAGTCTATAGGATTCCATGTGTTCATAGTAGACCGTGAATCCATTCGTTATGTAAGAGGACAGTTGTGAAATGATAAGTCTCTGTCTTTTAGTCTTCTTGTATGGTAATTATGCTCATTAATTGACAAATTTGCCTAAAGTAGACGAATGATTTGTAGTTATTGAATATTATTTTATACTTTTGCCTTATTATATCACTTAAAAAATTGTATCACATAAAATATTTATACTAATGAAAAGGATAAATTTGTCGGTCGTGCTGGCTTTGGTCTCTCTTTTAATTTTCCCTCTTGGGGCAAAAGCACAACAAGATATCGGTTCTATTGTCGGGGCTGAATTTAATAAGAATATTGGTAAAAAAATAAATCTTTCAGTCCAAGGAGAATGGCGAACTCGTGAGAATTTTGGCTCACCTGAGCGTTTCACTACAACGGTGGGATTGGATTACAAGTTGAATACTTATTTCACGGCGGGTGGTGCCTATGACAGAGTAAATTTCCACCGGACAGGTAGCGATAATGCTACCAATACAGGATGGGAAAAACGCGATCGTTGGGGAGTCTATTTGGATGGACATATTCAACGTGATAAGTGGTTATTTTCTTTAAGAGAAACTTATCAACAGACCTATACCGACGGAGTCGTAACAAGAGTAACTCGAAATCGCATTAATCCTCAAAGAGTTTTGCGTAGTCGTTTGGAAGCAGACTATAGTATGGACAAGAAATGGCAACCGTTTGCTAGTCTTGAGGCATTTAATCCATTGAACAATCCTTCAAATAACGATACGGAGAAGTTGCGTTTTCAATTAGGTACCAATATGCGTTTGAGTAAACATAGTAATGTGAAGATCTATTATCGTTATGATGCTTTTTTGGATAAACATTTGGAATGGAAATATGATATTGAGAACGGTAGTTATGATGGCCGCCATTATATAGGCATTAAGTATTCTTTGAGTTTTTAATTTGTGCCGTAGCACATGACACGTGAGAGGGCGCAAACATATTTAGAAAATGGCATATATCTGATAATATGGGCTATTGTTATTTTAATGCCTGTTCTTAATTATGATTACATGCATTTTCGCATTTTCCGATGGACGATTGTGTACCATTCATGGATAAAAATGTGCCCATTCATTTTGTTGTTTCTGTTAAATAACTATTTCCTGTTTCCTTTACTAGTACGTAAATACCATAAATGGATGTACTACGTGCTGACATTGTTGACCATCGTTTGTCTGATGTTTGTTTCCTTTCATGTCTTGATGAAAGACCATGTTTCACCTGAATTGATGGATATGCGAAGACTTTATCATCAAGATTTTGATCAGCAAGAAAAAGATCAACGATTATGGCGCTTTGGTAGACAAGAAATTGATAATCAGTCACTGCGTCCTTTGAGTGATATGGACGAAAGATTCCCTAAGCGTGGGGGGATGGATAAATTTAATGAATTTAGAGATGAGCCTTCGCCTCGAGGTTTTTGGGAACCTCATCCTCTTTTTGTCCCATTTTGGGGAAACGCGATGTTGGCTTTATTGATTTTGGGATGTAATATTGCAGTGAAGTTGCTTTTCAAATCAGTTCGGGATGAGCGGCAGTTGAAAGAGATGGAGAAAGAAAACCTTCGAACTCAACTTGTGAATTTAAAAGATCAGATTAATCCGCATTTCTTTATGAATACGTTGAATAATATTCATGCGTTGATTGATGTTGATACAGAGCAAGCCAAAGAAGTTTTGATTGAGTTGTCGAAATTGATGAGGTATGTACTTTATGAAAGCAATAGCGAAAAGCTACCATTGAAACGTGAGCTTGATTTCTTGCGTAGTTATGTAGCTTTAATGAGTATTCGTTATACAGACGAGTTGGATTTAAAACTTGATATTCCGGAAGATGTTCCGGATGTACTGATACCACCGATGCTTTCTGTTTCGTTTGTAGAAAATGCATTTAAGCACGGAGTCAGTTATCAGCATCCTTCGTTCATACATATATCAATTAAACCAGGGATCGACAATGTTTACTTTTCTGTTTTAAACAGTTGCTTTAAAGAAACGGTGAAAGAGGAAGGTGGCATTGGTATTGAAAATACACGCAAGCGCCTTGATTTAATTTATAAAGAGAATTATTCACTTGATATTGTGAAAAAAGATAATCAATTTAGTGTAATTTTGATAATACCCTTTGAAACATGAAATGTATAGCAATAGACGACGAGCCGTTGGCGTTAAAAAAATTAACCGGCTACATAGAGAAAACTCCTTTTTTGGAATTGGTTAAAGCTTGTCACAGTCCACTTGAGGCGATTGACACACTGGTTGCCGAATCTGTCGATTTGGTATTTGTGGACATTAATATGCCTGATCTGAATGGGTTGGATTTTGTGAAATCACTTACAAACAAACCTATTATTATCTTTACTACAGCTTACTCTGAATATGCATTGGATGGATTTAAAGTTGGTGCTTTGGATTATTTGTTGAAGCCATTTAGTTATAATGATTTTTTGCAATCGGTGAATAAGGCTTTGCGGCAATATGAATTGGTTCACGGAGCGAAAGATGAGATTGATACCGACAATGTCATATTTGTAAAGAGCGGATACAAGACTATTCGTCTGAATGTGAATGATATCACTTATATTGAAAGTCAAAATGAGTATGTAAGAATTTACCTCGAAAACGACAAACCGGTGATGACATTGCTGAGCATGAAATCTCTGGAAGAGCGTTTACCCATTGATCGTTTTATGCGTGTGCATCGCTCATATATTGTGAACTTGGCAAAAATTACGGAAATATCACGGAATAGGATTGTCTATGGTAAAGATGTATATATTCCGGTTGGAGATCAATATAAAGAGAGATTTTATCAATATCTTGATAAGTGTAGCTTGAAATAATGATCGTTCTTATAAAGTTATATCAGATCGTTGCAATTTTGTAGCGATCTTTTTTTATAAAAATCCCCCTCTTGTATTTAAAAAGAGGGGGATTTTTGCAGACTATGAAGTAATAGTCTTATTTTTTGTGTGCTTCCACCCACTTGCGTGCATTTACGAATGCCTCAATCCATGGTGTGATATCATCGGCTTTACGGTTAGCCGGATAAGTAGCATTTTGCCATGGGAAGATCGCACGTTCAAGGTGAGGCATCATTGCCAAATGACGACCGTTATCGCTGGATAGTGCAGCTACGGAATAGTCACTACCGTTAGGATTTCCGGGATATTCATCATAGTTGTACTTGGCAACTACGTTATACATCATTTGATCGTATGGTAATACGAAACGTCCTTCACCGTGTGCCACCCAAGCGCCGATTTTGCAACCGCTGAGTGAACCGAACATGACACTTTGATTGGTGGGGATCACCAATGACAAGTATGAAGATTCAAATTTGTGTGATTTGTTGTGCTCCATGTGTGATTTCTCTTTCATTTTAGGATTGTTGATCAGTTCCAATTCCATCATTAATTGGCAACCGTTGCAAATACCTAATGAAAGGGTATCTTCGCGAGCATAGAATTTGTCAAGAGCATCTTTGGCTTTAGGATTGAATAAGAATCCACCTGCCCAACCTTTGGCAGAACCAAGTACGTCACTGTTTGAGAATCCTCCGCAGAATACAATCATATTCACATCGGTGAGATCTTCACGTCCGCTAATAAGGTCCGTCATGGTCACATCTTTCACATCAAAGCCGGCAAGATATAGCGAGTAAGCCATTTCGCGTTCGCCGTTGGTTCCTTTTTCACGAATGATAGCCGCTTTGCTATTGCTAGGTGTGCGACGATCCGGTGAAATGCCGTATTGTGTGAATTTACCTGTAAAGCTTTTTGGGAATACAAACTCAACAGGTTGTTCTTTATAGTTCTCGAAACGTGCTTTTGCACATCCGTTCAGTGATTGTTTGCTATCCAGCAGGTAAGATGATTCATACCATACATCGCGCAAATAATCAATACCGAATTGATAAGCAACACCCTCTTTTTCTGCCAGAATATGGCGTTCCTCAGTTGGATGGCCAATCATTACATATCCGATGCCGGCATCATCCAAGAACTTAGTAACGGGCGCTTTTTGTCTTACCTGAATAACAATACCGGGGTTCTCGGCAAATAATATTTTGATTAGATCCTCTTCATTGAATCCGTCAAGATTTATCTCCATACCGCCTTCGTTATTGGCAAAGCACATTTCAAGTAAAGTAGTAATCAAGCCACCTGCTGAAATATCGTGCCCGGCAAGGATAAGTCCCTTTTCTATTAATTCTTGAACTGCTAAGAAAGCATCACGGAAATATTCAGGGTTTTGTACCGTAGGTACATCACTACCTATTTTCCCTTGGGATTGTGCGAATGCAGAACCACCTAAGCGAAGCTTGTCAAAGCTGAAATCTATATGAAGCAAATAACTGTCAGGATCATTTACAAGGACGGGTGAAATTACTTTCTTCACGTCTGAAACTTCACCTCCGGCTGATACAATCACTGTCCCCGGAGCAATAATCTTGCTGCCATCGGGATATTGTTGTGTCATTGAAAGTGAATCTTTTCCTGTAGGTACATTTACGCCCAAAGCCAGACAGAAGTCACTCAATGCTTTCACCGCAGTGTATAGACGTGCATCTTCTCCCTCTTGTGAGCGGCAAGGCCACATCCAATTGGCAGAAAGAGAAATACTTTCAAGTCCTTCAGCCATTGGAGCCCATACAATGTTGGTAAGAGCTTCTGCAACAGATAATACAGAACCGGCTTCGGGTGAAGCCAAACCAGCTTGAGGAGCATGTCCCAAAGAAGAGGCGATACCTTTTTTCCCGCGATAATCCAAAGTAACTACACCACAGTCGCTCAAAGGTAATTGTATTTCACCTTGACCTTGTTGGCGTGCGATACGTCCTGAAACCGAACGGTCTACCTTGTTGGTCAACCAATCTTTACAAGCAACGGCTTCAAGTTGAAGTACGCGTTTGAGATAATCTTGAAGATTAGCCACATCGTAAGTTACATCCTCATAATGGCGAACTACAGTGGTATCTTTCATGATTGTTTTGGGAGACGACCCGAACATTTGACTGACACTTAAGTCAAATGGACGTATGCCATCAGTTTGCTCAAAAGCAAAGCGGGCATCACCGGTAGTTTCACCTACCACATACATCGGAGCACGTTCGCGTTCAGCTATATTTTTTACATGTTCTATTGCTTCTTCTTTAATCAGCAATCCCATGCGTTCTTGCGATTCATTGGCGATGATTTCTTTGGCAGACAAAGTTTTATCTCCAACAGGCAGTTTGCCCATATCAATCACTCCACCACAATCTTCTACCAATTCAGACAAACAGTTGACGTGTCCGGCAGAACCGTGGTCGTGTACAGACACAACCGGATTTTCATCCTCTTCACAAAGAGCACGAATCACATTGTATACACGCTTTTGCATTTCAGGGTTGGCACGTTGTACAGCATTCAACTCCACGCCGGTACTGTAGCGACCGGTATCAACAGATGATACGGAGCCACCGCCCAAGCCGATGCGATAATTGTCACCACCCATCACTACAACTTTGTTACCCTTTTCAGGTGTACCTTTTTTGTAGTCACGTTTAGTACCCATTCCCACACCTCCGGCAAGCATGATCACTTTGTCATAGCCGTAAGTTTCGTTGTTTTCCTGATGCTCGAAGGTTAGTAATGAACCAACGATAAGAGGTTGACCGAATTTATTTCCAAAATCAGATGCACCGTTTGATGCCTTGATAAGAATTTGTTCAGGAGTTTGGTAAAGCCATTTACGCACAGGTAAAATATCTTCCCATTCACGTTCACCGTCCGTACGAGGATAAGACGTCATGTATACAGCCGATCCGGCAATAGGTTCAGAACCTACACCACCGCCCATACGGTCGCGAATTTCTCCACCTGTACCGGTAGCAGCACCGTTAAACGGTTCCACTGTAGTAGGGAAGTTGTGTGTCTCAGCTTTCAATGAGATCACACTTTTTATATCTTTGATGCGAAAATAATCAGGTTTTGATTGATCAGCCGGAGCAAATTGTTCTACAACCGGTCCCTCAGCAAAAGCCACATTATCAGCATATGCAGATATGATTTTATTCGGGTTCTCTTGAGTGGTTTTCTTTATCATCTGGAACAAAGAAGATTCCTTCTCTTCACCGTCGATAATAAATGTACCTCCGAAAATCTTGTGGCGACAATGCTCTGAATTGATTTGTGCAAAGCCGAACACTTCCGAGTCGGTGAGTTTGCGTCCCAGATCCTTCTCCATCTTGTAGAGGTAATCCATTTCTTCTTTCGAAAGAGCCAATCCCTCTTTCTCGTTATAAGCAGCCAGATCCTCAATGTGCACAATCGGTTCCGGTTGACGGTTGGTTGTGAACACTTGTTGATCAAGTCCCTTGTACATGCGTTGTAGCATCGGATCGCGTTCTGCATCCTCGTCTTTTACGGGAAAATACTCCTCTATACGAGAAATGCCGCAAAGATCCATATTTTGTGTGATCTCTACGGCATTCGTACTCCATGGGGTTATCATCTCGCGCCGAGGCCCGACAAAGCAACCATGTAGATTGTCTTCACTCTCTACAGTGGCTTCGCCAAAAAGCCACCTAAGTTTTTTAATGTCATCAGAATGCAATTCGTGATCGATTTCTACCGCTACCACGCTCTGCGAAGCTGTTCTGAAAAATGAAATCATATCCTTTTTATCGTTATAAAGTTGAATTTATCTTCTATAATGCGTACAAAGATAAGTGAAATTGGTTACCTTTGCAAACTAATTTGATAAATATCATGTCACAAGGTAAATATATTTGTGTTAAAGGGGCGAGGGTCAATAATCTAAAAAATGTTGATGTAGATATACCCCGCAACAAATTAATCGTGGTTACCGGCCTTTCTGGATCTGGAAAATCTTCGTTGGCTTTTGATACTCTTTATGCTGAAGGACAGCGGAGGTATGTAGAGAGTTTGAATAGTTATGCCCGACAGTTTTTAGGCCGTATGAGTAAGCCTGAATGCGATTTTATAAAAGGATTGCCGCCGGCCATTGCCATCGAGCAGAAAGTCAATAGTCGCAATCCTCGTTCAACCGTGGGTACTACCACTGAAATATATTCCTATCTTTGCCTTCTTTTTGCACGTATCGGACAAACTTTTTCACCGGTTTCGGGAGAGGTTGTGAAGAAGCACGATGTGAAGGATGTGGTCAAATGCGTATTTACTTATCCGCAAGGTACGCGGTTTATGATAATGGCATCTTTGCGCGATCAAGAACCGGCCGGTGACGGCAAGTATCATGTATCCGTAGAGTATTTGTCAGCACTGCTGAAACATGGATATGCCCGCCTCGAAGTAGACGGTGAAACGATTCGTATCAACGATCTTGTTGATGCGGATCAGGAGCTGGTGGCAAAAGAAATCTATTTGTTGATAGACCGTATGACGGTAGACAGCGCACATGATGCTGTAAGCCGTTTGACAGATTCAGTGGAGACTGCTTTTTTTGAAGGGAACGGTGTTTGCTTTTTACGCTTCGTATTAGAGGATTCGCAGCCGTTTTATTCATTCAGCAAGAACTTTGAAGCAGATGGCATCACCTTTGAAGAACCCTCGGAACAGTTGTTCAGTTTTAATTCGCCTATGGGCGCATGTCCTGTTTGCGAAGGATTCGGAAGAGTTGTCGGCGTTGATCGTATGTTGGTGATACCCAATAGAGCGCTTAGCGTCTATGATGGAGCAGTCGTGTGCTGGCGCGGTGAAAAGATGAAGGAGTGGAAAGAAGATTTTATCCGTCGTGCAAAAAAATATAATTTTCCGGTATTTGAACCGTATTACAACTTGACAGAGGAGCAACAGAATCTTCTTTGGCATGGTGATCCCAAGGATAAACATTTGCCTTGCATCGATGCATTCTTTGAGATGTTACGCGAAAATCAGTACAAGATTCAGTTTCGTGTCATGCTGGCTCGCTATCGTGGCAAAACGGATTGTCCCGAATGTCATGGATCACGTTTGAAGAAAGAAGCCGGATACGTCAAAGTCGGCGGTCGTTCCATCTCCGAATTGTGTCGCCTGCCTGTATCGGAATTGAAAGAATTTCTTGACAATTTACAGCTTACCGAAGAAGAAGCCCTTACAGCCAAACGTTTGTTGCTTGAAATTTCCCGTCGTGTAACTTATTTGGTGGAAGTAGGATTAGATTATATCACGTTAGGCAGATTGAGTAATTCCTTGTCGGGTGGTGAAAGTCAGCGTATCAACTTGACTACTTCGTTGGGGAGTAGTCTGGTGGGGTCATTGTATATTTTAGATGAACCAAGTATCGGACTACATTCGCGTGATACAGGACGATTGATTACTGTGCTGCGTGATCTGCAACGGTTAGGTAATACGGTCATTGTTGTAGAGCATGACGAGGATATTATCCGTGCGGCCGACTACATTATTGATGTAGGTCCTGAGGCGGGACGATTGGGTGGACAGATCGTGTATAAAGGTGACATGAAAGATTTGAAACCCGGGTCGGATAGCTATACAGTGCGCTACCTTTTGGGTGAGGAAAAAATACCTTGCCCCACCATGCATCGTCAGTGGAACGATTATATTATGGTAAAAGGAGCACGTGAGAACAATTTGAAAAATATAGATGTGAAGTTCCCGTTAAATGTAATGACAGTGGTTACAGGCGTAAGCGGATCAGGCAAGTCTTCGTTAGTACACGACATCTTCTATAATTCATTGAAGTTGCAACTGGACGATTCAGGCGACCGTCCGGGAGAGTTCAGCGAAATGACAGGCGACATAGATAAGGTCAAGAACATAGAATATGTCGACCAAAATCCTATAGGCAAATCCTCCCGTTCCAATCCGGTTACCTATATCAAAGCCTATGACGAAATCAGAAAATTGATGGCGGCACAAACACTTTCCCGACAGATGGGGTATAGTGCTTCCTACTTCTCTTTCAATCAAGAAGGTGGACGATGCGAAGAGTGTAAAGGTGAAGGCGTAGTAGTAGTACCCATGCAGTTTATGGCCGATTTGGAACTGGTTTGTGAAAGTTGCCACGGAAAACGTTTCAAGAAAGAACTTCTGGAAGTAAAATATAAAGATCTGAATATTTACGATATATTGCAATTGACGGTGAATCAAGCTGTCGGATTCTTTAAGTCCGAAAAGAAGATTGTGAAGCGGTTAAAGGCATTGCAAGATGTAGGACTGGGATATATCAAATTGGGACAAAGTTCATCCACATTATCAGGAGGTGAAAACCAACGTGTGAAGTTAGCTTATTATTTAAGTTTGGAAAAAGTCGATCCTACGATATTTGTTTTTGACGAACCGACCACCGGTTTGCATTTCCATGATATACGAAAATTACTTTCGGCCTTTGATGCCTTGCTGAAACGAGGACACACAGTGATCATCGTTGAACACAATATGGATGTGATCAAATGTGCCGATTACGTGATAGATTTGGGCCCGGAAGGCGGAAAGAACGGCGGACATTTGGTTGCCTGCGGTACGCCTGAGGATATAGTCAAATGTGAGTCAAGTTATACAGGACAATATTTGAAAGAAAAACTGAATGAACCATGAAACGAATTGTAATTGTAGGGGCCACTTCCGGTATCGGTCGTGAACTGGCCAAAGGTTTTGCGCACATGGGATGGAAGGTCGGAATAGCTGGCAGACGCGAAGATCTGTTGAAACAGATGCAAGCAGAAGCCCCCGATCGTATTGAATATGGTGTGATTGATGTCAATGACGACGCAGCCGACAATCAATTAGACACATTAATAGAGCGGATAGGAGGGATGGATCTCTTTTTTCTCAGTTCAGGCATCGGTTATCAAAATTTGGAACTGAATGTGGAATGGGAGATAAGTACGGTTCAAACCAATGCTTTAGGATTCACACGGATGGTCACTGCTGCTTTTCAGCATTTCAAGAAAAAAGGTGGAGGACATATCGCAGTGATCAGTTCCATCGCGGGAACCAAAGGTTTGGGAGTCGCTCCGGCCTACTCAGCCACGAAGAGATTCCAGCGCCATTATGTGAATGCCCTGTCGCAGCTTTCGCACATGCAACATCTTAATATTTGTTTTACCGACATACGTCCCGGATTTGTGAAGACAGGTTTGCTGAAAGGTGCCGACTATCCTATGCAAATGAATGTTACGGATGTGGCAGCACGCATCATTTATGCAGTGTTACATAGGCGACGATCAGTTGTGATTGATTGGCGTTACAGCATATTGGTTTTTCTTTGGAGCCTGATTCCCGAGTTCATTTGGGAGCGTCTTCCTGTAAAGCCTACCAAATAATATTTTTGTTACTTTTGTTCGTGGAATATACAATAAAAAAAACTATAATAACTATGTTTGAAGCAGCAGTGTATAAGTCAAGACGTAAAGTGCTTGCATCCAAAATGAACAGTGGAATTATTTTGTTGCCCGGAAATACGGAAGTGGGCATGAACTATCATGATAACATTTATAAATTTCGTCAGGATAGTACGTTTTTATATTATTTCGGATTAAATCTGGCAGATTTCGTAGCCGTCATAGACGTAGATTCTAATGAATCGATGCTATTTGCCGATGATCTTAGCATGGACGATGTTGTTTGGACAGGTCCTCAGCCCTCTGTAAAAGAATTGGGAGCTTCTGTAGGCGTAAGCAAAACCGCTCCACTGTCTTCTTTATATAAAGTGATACGTGATGCTGAATCTCATGGACGTTCCATCCATTTCGTACCGGCATATAGAGGTGATGCAAAAATTCTGATCAATGATTTGTTGGGTGTTGCACCTTCCGAACAAAAGAGTTACGCTTCATTGGAGCTCGTACATGCCATCGTATCAATGAGGTCATCCAAAGAACCTCGTGAAATAGAAGAAATAGAAAAAGCTTGCGCCATAGGTAGCGAAATGCACCGTACAGCCATGAAGATGTGCAAACCGGGAGTGAAAGAGCAAACGATTGCCGGAATGCTTGATGGCATTGCCTTGCAGGGTGGCGGACAAGTATCTTTCCCCACCATACTTTCGCAACATGGCGAAACCATGCACAATCCATATCACAAAGGCATTCTCACAGCCGGACGCCTCATGTTGACGGATGCAGGTGCAGAAACTGAAATGAACTATTGCAGTGACTTCACTCGTACAATACCCGTATCCGGAAAGTATGATTCTCGCCAACGGGATATTTATCAGGCAGTTCTTGACTGCCACAACTTAGTGCCTACTATAGCTAAACCCGGAGTTACCTGGTTGAGCGTCCATTTGGCAGTAAGTAAACTCATGACCGAGCGTTTGCAGGATTTGGGCTTGATGAAAGGAAATGTAGAAGATTCAGTAGCAAGTGGTGCACATGCGTTGTTCTTTCCTCACGGATTAGGTCATATGATGGGAATCGATGTGCATGATATGGAAAATTTAGGTCAGGTACATGTCGGTTATGATGAAGTGACACGCCCCATCGACCAGTTCGGAACCAATGCCTTGCGAATGGGACGCAATCTTGAAGAAGGATTTGTAATCACGGATGAACCCGGGTGTTATTTCATACCCGAATTGGTAGCTCAATGGAAAGCCAATGAAACGAATGCCGAATACCTCAATTTTGATAAAATAGAGACATTCCTTGATTTCGGAGGTGTTCGAATTGAAGATGATGTGCTGATTACTTCAGATGGTTGCCGATTCCTTGGAGCCGACAGAGCTCCGGTGGAAATTGATGACATAGAGGCTTTCATGGCAAAATAATGAAGTTTCGTTTGGTCGTGTGAAAATAAAGTAATATCTTTGCCGCGCCGTTACGAGTTAGCGGTATATTCAAATCAAATAAATAAAAAAAATGGCAACAAAAATTAGATTGCAAAGAAATGGACGCAAAAGCTATGCGTTTTATTCTGTGGTAATTGCAGACGTAAGAGCTCCACGAGATGGTAAATTTATTGAGAAAATCGGTACTTATAATCCTAATACCGATCCTGCAACGATAGATTTGAATTTCGAGCGTGCCTTGCATTGGGTTATGGTTGGAGCACAACCTACCGATACAGTACGTAATATTCTTTCTGACGAAGGAGTATATCTTAAGAAACATTTACTGGGCGGAGTCAAAAAAGGCGCTTTCGGTGAAGCTGAAGTAGAAGCAAAGTTCAATGCTTGGAAAGAAAACAAACAAAACGGTTTGCAATCTTTAATAGCTAAGAAACAAGAAGAAGCTAAAGCAGCAGATAAAGCACGTTTTGAAGCTGAGAAAAAAATCAATGAGGGAAAAGCAAAAGTAATAGCTGATAGAAAAGCAGCAGAATTAGCTGAAGAAGCTGCTAAAGTGGCTGAAGCTAATAAAGCTGTAGCTGACGCAGTTGCAGCAGCACCAGCACCAGCTGTTGAAGTTGCTGAGGAAGCTAAGGCTCCTGTAGAGGAAGTTAAAGCTCCTGTAGAAGAAGCTGAGGCTGCTGAGTAATTCAGTAAAAAGCTTTTGACTCATATAGAGTCGGTTTTGTGAGAACTTGATACATTCTTGCAAACAAGATTTTTTTAAAAAATACTGTTTTGAAACAACAGAAAAGAAACTTACCTTCTTGAAACAAAGGTAGTTTAGAGCAAGTAAATTATTAATTTACTTGCTTTTTTTCGGTTTCTCGATAGAAGCTAAATTAAATGATAAAAAATTCTACTACTAGATTTTAATTCTGATATAAAAGTGACCTTATTAGTGATACGTATAATATCTGTGTGTTTTAATGTTAGTGTGAGTATTTTGTCCAATTCTTTATATAAAAATAACTAATAAATTTATGAGAAAAAAAATATCAAACCGTTTAAAAAAAAGGTTAAAGAGGGCTGTCTGTGTCATTTTTGTTTTATTGCCTGCTATTGTAGATCTATCTACTTCCGGCAGTGTTTCTCAATATCTAGCTAATCATTTTAGTTTGCTCAATATCTATGTTTTTAATATCTGTTGGTTTGCGGCATTTATAATTATTTTTCGCTATCGCAGGTATATCTATTTTGTTTCTGCATTTCTGGGTTTTCTGCCTTTTTTACCATGGACTTACCATATATTCAAGAATATGAGAAGTGCAGACGAAAAGTCTAGGGTTAAGAGTATCTCCCGGTTAAAAATTGCAAGTAAGTTGTTTCCTGCACTGCGAATGCATATCAGTATGATGATGTGTAAACATGTGTGTGCCCTAACCACTACAGATGAATATATAAAATATCATCCCAATAGTCCCTCACAAGATGTGCAGGATATTTTAGATTTTCATAGTATGGATTTAGATGTATCGCTTGAAAAGATAAGGCGTAATTATGGTAATCATCTCATTTTCTCAAAAGCTTTTTTGCGAGGAGCCCGTTTATCAGGACGGTCCTACTTAGGCTTTGATTTTAGAGGATCTGATTTAGCTGAAGCGAATCTGGAAGATTCGTTATTTATGTCTTGCTTTTTTATTAAAAGTAACTTGATAAAAAGTCGATTTGCTAAATCCCGAATCGTAAGTGCTCATTTTGAAGGGGCATTTATGGATCAATCCGTTTTTACACAAGCTGATTTATTTAATACATTCTTTATTGGAACTCAGTTAAGATTATCCGATTTTAGTGGTGCAACATTTACGAAAGTTAATTTTGATAGTGCTTGTCTTTCTGGTGCGACCTTGCCACTGTCAATAGAAGACGAAGATACTGTATTCAATCTTCCCTCCAATATTTCTAATGTTGAATGGGTAGAAGATGCAGGGGCATCTGTTCGTAGAAATGAATTTTTAGAAACAATCAGGAAAGAGCTGCAGAAGTATTGCGAAGAGCTTCTCTGATTAATGAAGCAGAGCTCTTAAAAGCAATTATCCAAATGTACTAGATTAGGTGCATAAATGTGTTATACTTTCAAATTGAGGATTATTGTACTCGGTGCCATGGAGCTATCTTTAAATTTTATTGTTATCAATAAACGTTTGTTCTGTGATAAATTTGTTATTTTTGCGAACTACAATAGTTGAATTATGAAGAAGTTACCAAGTATATGCCTTTTATTTATGTTGTTTGTTTGTGCTCTGAGTTTTTTTAGCGCATGTGCCACCGATGATTATCCATCAAACATGTACTGGTGCGAGAAAGCCGATTCTTCCTTGACCGTCAGTAGCGATACGGTATATGCAAAAGAATACAAAACAGCATTAAAAGCCATCTTTCTTAGAGGGAAGTTTAGTCTCAATGGTCAGCAAAGTGTGACCGATTCCATGGCTAAGAAAATCTTTAATGCGGCTATGGCGGCAGGAGACTCCGTAGCAAATACACTCACTCATACCAAAGGCTATTTTGACTATAAATTATGGAGTGACAGCACCATTTTGCTTACAAGTCATAGAATTGTGTTTACCTCTACCTCTTTGAATTGAAAAGTCGAAGTGACATGAAAGAAAAATTGAGACCGAGTCAAGGCATTCCTTCAAAGATGCTTTGGACACTTGCAATTGTTGCAGGCGTATCTGTAGCAAATCTTTATTACAATCAGCCATTGCTCAATATGATCCGTATGGATTTGGGTGTGACGGAATTTAAGGCAAATCTCATATCTATGGTTACTCAGATCGGTTATGCCTTAGGATTGTTTTTTCTAGTCCCGTTGGGTGATCTTGTGAAACGAAAGAGAATTGTTCTCATAAATTTTTGCATATTGATCTTGTCTCTTGTGACAATAGGGCTGGCAAAGAGTTTTTCAGTTATTTTATTTGCTTCGTTATTGACCGGTATTTGCTCTATTGTTCCTCAAATATTCGTACCTATCGCTGCCCAATATTCCACCCCTAAAAATAAAGGACGAAATGTAGGGATTATCATATCAGGATTGTTGACCGGTATTTTGGCTTCGCGAGTATTGAGTGGAATTGTCGGAGAGTATTTTGGATGGCGTGCCATGTTCTTTATTGCAGCCATATTGATGTTTATTTCCGCTCTTGTTGTTTTATTTGTACTCCCCGAGATAGATCCAACTTTCAAAGGCAGTTATAAGGGGCTGATGAAATCTCTTTTTTCATTGATTGTCGCTTATCCGCGTTTGCTTATTTATTCTTCACGTGCAGCATTGGCTTTTGGTTCATTTTTAGCTATGTGGTCAACTTTGGCTTTTAAAATGAAATTAGCACCCTTTCATGCAGGAAGTGATATTGTAGGCATGCTTGGTCTCTGTGGAGTTGCCGGAGCATTGACCGCATCTTTTATCGGTAAGTATGTCAAGACAGTGGGAGTTCGTAATTTCAATGTTGCCGGATGTCTTCTTTTTTTTGTGGCGTGGAGCACGTTGATTATCGGTGAGAAAGTTATGCAGGATTGATTGCCGGCATTATCTTGCTTGACGTCGGTATGCAATGCATACAGCTTAGCAACCAAACATCTATTTTTGAAATTTGCCCTGATGCATCCAACCGCATAAATACTATTTTCATGACCACTTATTTCATTGGCGGATCAATGGGAACCTTTCTCGCAGGCGTAGCATGGAAAATAGCCGGATGGCATGGCGTTGCTATTGCAGGCATATTATTAGTTGCCGGTTCTTTAGGGATTACCTGCCTTGAAAAAGGGAAAGCAGATAAACGTTGATATTTATTCTTCCTTTTTCATTACTACATTTTGGTAAGGGTAGGGCATTTCGATGTGTTCTTCGTCGAAACGTTCCTTCAAATCCTTCAGCAAGTCACATTTCATTACAAAGGATTTTGAATAATCCGCTGACCAGGCATAAGCCCTTAGTGTGATAGCCGATTCGCCCAATTCGATGACACGGATAACTACTTGCGGAGTGCCGGCTGTTTTTTCTTCTTCCGTGCGGTGGTCGATCAGTAGAGGATTTTTCATTATTTCGTCCCTCATGGTGTCTATCGCCTGGTTGAGCGGAGTACTGTAAGCCACATTCATTTCAATGTACGCACAGTTCGCCTTCTCTCCGATAGTCGAGTTCACGATGGTGGCATTGTTCATCGTGCTGTTCGGCACCATGATCATTTTATTTTCAAAGTTGCGCACCACGGTATGCCTCAGGTTTATTTCCATTACCGTACCATAGATCACATCACCGGCTTTGATGATGTCGCCCACTCTGAAAGGTTTGCCCAGGATAATAAATATACCGCTTACGAAATTTCCCAAAGCCTCTTTGGATGCCAAACCCACAGCCATAGCCAGAATACCGGCACTTGCCAGTATGGAATCAGCCACCCGTTTCATGCCCGGTATCATTGACAGAAAAGCAGTGAGACCGATAATATACACAATCCACACCATTATATGTTGAAGAAAACCGGAGCTGGTCGTATCGATCGGATCCTGTTTTTTCATTGAATGGCGGAACATCTTTTTGATAAACCATACCAGACATATGGTGAATAAATAGATGACTAAACACTTGATTGAGAAATAAACCACCGTGCCTACATGGATCCTACCATAGATCGGAATAGAAAAAATCTCCCTTAAATCCATACGTTCTATCGTTTTTTTTATTATCATTGTGCAAAAATATGATTTTTAATTGAAAAATAAAGAAAGTATGGACGTTTTTGACATCATAGATAAATATTATCCGAAAGGTAGATTAAGGGAAATCTTGCTGATCCATAGTCGGTCTGTCACAGACAAGGCTTTAGAGATATGCAAAAAACACCCTGAATTGAATGCAGATGTCAGTTTCATTGAAGAAGCAGCCATGCTTCATGATATAGGCATATTTATGACGGATGCGGTGGGCATTGAATGCCGTGGATCGCAACCCTACTTATGTCACGGACATCTGGGAGCCAATTTGATACGCGAAGAGGGATTCCCCAAACATGCCCTGGTATGCGAAAGACACACCGGAGCGGGAATTTCGAAAGAAGACATTGAAACAAGCGGTTTGCCGCTACCCAAACAAGATTTTATTCCTGTAAGTATTGAGGAACAAATTATATGTTTTGCAGATAAATTCTATTCCAAAACGCATATCGACCGAGAAAAAACAGTGGAGCAGGCTCGCAAGAGTTTGGAAAAGTATGGTGAAGCAGGTGTTAAAAGATTTGATAAGTGGTGCACACTATTCCTATAGAGCAAAAAAAAACAAAAATATAAGGTAATCGACAAGCTATTTGTGAGATTATGCTTACTTTTGCTCTTCGTTCAAAATAGTGAAATATAGACACCATTGGAAGTAAAGTCATATATAGTTCCCATATTGCTGTTTGCAGCATTCTGCTCAATAGGTACGTTCGGCTTGTCTGCTCAAAGAGGCAAACAAGGCAAACAAAAACCTCAGGATTCGTTACGTATTGTCACCATCCGCCGAGATTCTACTAAAAAAGATTCTGTGCGACTTGATACTGTAAAGAAAAAACGTACCCAGCTTGATGCGCCTGTTGACTATAAAGCAAACGACTCTATTGTTTTTGAACAAAACAATCAGGCCTATCTGTATGGAAGCAGCGAGGTCGATTATCAGAAAATAAAGCTCAATGCCGAGCGGATCGTAATGAAGATGGACAGCAGTACCGTAGAAGCTGTCGGTCGCAAGGATTCCGTGGGAAAAATGATTGGTGAACCTGTGTTTACAGATGGCGATGCTCCGTATCAATCGAAAACGATGCGCTATAATTTCAAAAGTAAACGCGGTTTTATCACAGATGTCACCACCCAACAGGGTGAGGGATACGTCACCAGTTTCAACTCAAAAAAAGGTGCCGACGGTCTCCTTTATATGCATAATGGGCGTTACACCACTTGTGACAAGCACGATGATCCCGACTTTTATTTAGCATTGACTTATGCCAAGGTACGTCCGAAGAAGAATATCGTGTTCGGACCGGCTTATTTGGTTGTGGCGGGAGTCCCCTTGCCTATAGCAGTCCCATTCGGTTTCTTTCCGTTCACTGATCACTACTCTTCGGGTGTGATCATGCCTACCTACGGTGATGAACTGGATCGTGGATTTTATCTGCGTGACGGTGGATATTATTGGGCAATCAACGATTACATGGATTTGAAGCTTACCGGTGAAATCTTTACAAAAGGTTCATGGGGATTAGGAGCCGCTTCCAATTACAAGAAAAAATATAAATATTCGGGGAATTTCAATTTGAGCTATATCACCACCAAAACCGGTGATAAAGGATTGCCGGACTATACAGTTTCCAAAGATTTCAAGATCATATGGTCACATACTCAGGACTCAAAAGCCAGTCCTAATCAAACTTTTTCAGCAAGTGTCAACTATGCTACGAGCAGCTATGAGAAATCCAGTTTGACTAGTATTTATAATGCGTTGCTTTCTACGCAGAGTACCAAAACGTCAAGTGTGTCGTATACCCGTAGTTTTCCAAATCAGAATCTTACATTTTCTAATACAATGAACTTGTCTCAGTCTACTAAGGATTCAACTGTGTCAGTAAGTTTTCCAAATATCACTGTTTCCTTGAGTTCCATTTACCCGTTTCGTCGGAAAGAAGTAGTGGGTGATGAGCGTTGGTATGAGAAAATTCATTTTAGTTATACCGGATTATTGAGTAATAGTATTGATACTAAAGAGAATCTGTTGTTTAAGTCCAGCTTAGTAAAGGATTGGCGCAATGGTGTGGAGCATAAGATTCCCGTAGCGGCAACATTCTCGTTATTAAAATATATCAACCTGACACCATCGCTCAATTATACTGAAAGATGGTACACTAATAAAATATTACAAAGCTGGGACTATAGCACTGACGCGGTTAAGAAAGATACGATTTATGGATTCAATCGGGTATATAATTATGATTTTAGTGTGAGTGCTAGTACTAAACTGTATGGAATGTATACTCCAATATTTCATTTGTTCGGTATCAAGCAGATACGTCACGTTTTTACTCCTACTGTTAGTTTTAGTCTTGCACCTGATTTTGGAAACTCGCATTACGGTAATTGGAAGACTTATACCTACACGGATACAAGTGGCGAGGTGCAAACCGTTTCTTATACGCCTTTTGCCAGTTCTTTGTATGGATATCCCTCAAATGGCAAGACTGGTACCATATCTTTCAGCGTTGACAACAATCTTGAGGCAAAAGTGACTTCGTCAAAAGATTCCACCGGTGTGGCCAAAAAGTCGATTATTGATGATTTAAGTATGGGGATGTCCTACAATTTGGCAGCTGCAACCAAGCCGTGGAGTGATTTGAGCATGAGTTTGCGATTAAAGTTTACGAAGAGTTATACATTGAATCTCAGCACCTCTTTTGCTACTTATGCCTATCAGTTTAAATCAGACGGCAAAACAGTGGAGGTGGGTGACCGCACAGAATGGAGTTACGGACGTTTCGGACGCTTTCAGGGATGTAGCTTTTCTTACTCTTATACATTGAATAATAGTACGTGGAAAAAGTTGTTAGGCCAAGGAGATGACAAGGATAAAGGGACTAAGAAACCAGCGGCGAATTCTTCTTTAAAAGCAGATAATACAGATTCGCCAAATAATGACCAGCAACAAAATAATACAAATAATACACCGAAGGAAGTCACTCCCAACACGAATGAGTATGGCTATTTGCCTTTCAAGATGCCTTGGTCTGTGAGTTTGTCATGGTCATGCCGTATAGCTGAGAACACGAGTGCTGCGATCAATACCAAAAACATGCGTTATCCTTATAAATTGACGCAGACATTGAGTGCTTCCGGCAATCTGAGTTTATCCGATAAATGGAAGATGAACTTCACCACCTCTTATGACTTTAATGCGCACGAAATTGCTACAACGGCTATAAATGTATCACGTGATTTACACTGCTTTACCATGACTTGTAGTTTGGTCCCATTCGGTACTTACAAATCATACAATTTTTCCATTAGTGCCAACTCCAGTCTTTTACAAGATTTAAAGTATCGGCAACAAAATGTAGCTTCGTCCAATATCAAGTGGTATTGATGTTTTTGGGCACCAAAGTATCAAAGTATCACCTAGGGGGGCACCCTTTTTTTGCATGTCTTTATTGGAGGGGAAAAATCACTGTTTTTTTGAGATAGTAATCTTATTATCAATAAGTTGGCGCTCGGCGGATACGGAGCGCTTTGTTTCAGCATTTCATCCGAATTTTTATTTTCGGTTTTGCGTTGTTTTTGGGAGATGACTGTATATATTACTGATTTTCTGTCTGTTATCTCTTTATTTTCCTCTAAAGCAAAGTATCACAAAGTATCACAAAGTATCATCTTTTTTGCGGCTATTTTGCAGTAATAATGAAAGTATCATTTAGGCGAAAAATGTGATACTTTTTGATACTTTGTGATACTTGTCCAAATATGTTAATTACTAGATGTATATTACTTATTATCAATATATTATATAATATAATTTATTATATATAATATATATATAGTAGATACCTATTTCATGTTTGGTCTCTATTGAAAATAGAGGTGCTTTGAGTGAGAGAGTTACAAAGTTAAATTTCCGGGTAGAGGGGTAGGTGATACTTTGATACTTTCGATTTGTCTTCTATTGTATTATAATGTTTATTATTGTTTAATATTACCGTCCATTCACCTCATAGTTACGAGTTGTTCACCTCTCTTAAGCGAGTTGTTTCCCCCGTAACTGCGAGTTTGTTCGTCCAAAACTACGAGTTGAGCAACTCTTAGTTACGGGTGGAGCGAGATGCTATAACGAGTTAAACGGAACGTAATAGCGAGTTTAGGGCTTTCCAATATAGCGATAAATCAATTCCACTTCCCGACTGAAAAAAGTGTGCCTGTGGGGATTAAATTTCATTTCAGTGAACAGTTGCCAAAGTTCGTCATTCTCTCTGATCCACCGCATCAAAGTCTGCACGGCAGCATGCGGAGTGGTGTAAGGATTATAGAGCAAAGCCAGTT